>NZ_JBWKPS010000011.1:0-150330 GCF_059418365.1 Acidovorax sp. GW821-FHT09A11 | reverse complement strand
GTGCCGGGGCATCGGCCAGCGCCGCGGGCGCCGCCGAAGCGGGCTGCGCCGCGCCGGTGGCCGGCTTGCCCAGTTCCACCACGCGCACCACGGTGCCGTCCTTCTGGATGCGCTGCTGCCCTGCGGTCACCACCAGGTCACCCGTGGCAAGGCCGTCCACCACTTCCACAAACCCCGGCGTGCGCACGCCCAGCTTGACCGGCGTGCGCCGCGTGACCCGGCTGCCGGGCTCCTTGCCCTCGACGATCCTGAGCACGTAGGGGCTGGTGCCGTCCGGCACGACAGCCTCTTCCGGGATGACCCGGGCGTCGGCGCGCTCCGAAAACACCGCCGTCACCCGGGCAAACATGCCAGGGCGCAGCTGCAGGCGGCGGTTGTCGATGCATCCGCGCACCGCCACGGCCCGGCCGTCGGCATCGATCTGGGGGTTGATGGCCTGCACCACGGCGGCATAGCGCACGCCCGGCAGCGCGTCGAACGCCACCTGGGCGGTCTGGCCCGTGCGGATCTTGCCTTGCAGGCGCTCGGGCAGGCGGAAGTCCACGTACACGGCATCCAGGTCTTCCACGTTGACGATGTCGGCGCCATCCTTGAGGTAGTCGCCCACGTTCACGCCCCGGATGCCCGCAATGCCGTCGAACGGCGCCACGATCTTCAGGCGCGAGGCCGTGGCCTGCGCCAGGGAGAGCTTGGCCTGGGCCACCTCCAGGTTCGCGGCGCTTTCGTCCACGGACCGCTGGCTGATGAAGCCCTGGGCCACGAGCTCCTGGTTGCGCTTGTGGTTGGCCCGGGCAATCGACAGTTCGGCCTGGCCCTGCTGGACCTGGGCACGCGGCAACTGGTCGTCGAACTGCACCAGCACCTGCCCGCGCCGCACGCGCTCGCCGTCCCGGAAATTGAGCTGGGTGATGCGCCCGCTCACCTCGGGGCGCAGCACCACGCTCTGGCGCGAACGCAGGCTGCCCACGGCCTCGGCGTCATCGCGCATGGCCATCTGCCGGACGGCCACCGCCTCGACCGCCACCGGCCGGCCGGCCCCACCCGGGGCGCCGCCCCGGGCGGGTGCGCCATTGCCACCGCCGGCCAGGGCCGCCTCGGTGCGCGGGGCCTGCACGGATTTCTTCTGCAGCCACCATGCGGCACCGGAGGCTGCAGCGATGCCGATGACGGCGAAAACGATGTATCTGTGCTTGGACGCCATGGATCAATGAAACCGGGTGAAGTGGGAAAGCGCAACCAAAGAATGTATCAGTGCGTGTCTTGACCTGCAGCAACTCGCGGCTTGACCCCAAGGTCAATTGCGGCAGTTTTACGCAGGCTTTACACAAGGCGCGCACAAAAAAGGCTCCCGAAGGAGCCTTGACTGGCGAAGAGCGCCGTCACGCGCGGCCCAGGGCCTTGTCCACGCCGCGGTTGGCCAGCGCGTCCGCGCGCTCGTTGCCCGGATCGCCAGAATGCCCCTTCACCCATCGCCACTCGATGCGATGCCCGCCTGTGCTCACCAGCGCATCCAGGCGCTGCCACAGCTCGACGTTCTTGACGGGCTGCTTGGAGGCGGTGCGCCAGCCCCGGGCCTTCCAGCCATGAATCCATTCGGTGATGCCCTTGCGCACATATTCGCTGTCCAGGTACAGCGTCACGGCGCAGGGCCGCTTCAAGGCGGAGAGCGCCTCGATCACGGCCAACAGCTCCATGCGGTTGTTGGTGGTGCCCAGCTCGCCGCCAAAAATCTCCTTCTCCGTCGGGCCGGAACGGAGCACGGCGCCCCATCCCCCCGGACCCGGGTTGCCCTTGCAGGCGCCATCTGTGTATATCTCTACCTGGTTCAAACTGTGTTCCTGTCTCTTTCGGCGGCCGTGATGGCCCGGGAGGTGCGCGCGGGCGTACCCGCCGCGTGTGCGCGGTTGGCGATGGGCACCGTGGCGGCGGACCGCTGGCGGCTGGTGCGCCAGGCGGGCTCCAGCAAGCGCATGCCATGCACCCGCTTGACCGCCACGATGAAATAGGCGGCGCCAAAAATGGGCCACCATTTCTCACCCAGCCCATCCATGAAGCCAAAGCGCTCCAGCCACCGGGTGGTGCGCACCGCTGGACGATAACAGCCAAAACGGGCGGATTCGACCTCGAAACTCAAAAGCCTGAGCCAGTCGCGCAACCGCCGGTAGCCAATGAACTCGCCCACGTCGGGCAGGTACAGCGTGCCATTGCCCATGCGCTGGTACATGCGTGCGCGCCACTGGCGCAGCCCCCACAGGCTCGTGGGGTTCAGCCCGCTGATGACCACGCGGCCCTCGGGCACCAGCACCCGCTCCACCTCGCGCAGGGCGGCGTGGGGGTCGACACTCAGCTCCAGCGTATGGGGCAGGACCAGCAGGTCCAGGCTGGCCTGCGCGAACGGCAGGGCCACGGGCTCGGCGAGCAGGTTGACCATGCGGCACTGCAGGGGTGCGTCCACGCCACTGCCCGCCTCCAGAAAGCCCAGGGAGCCCTGGACGCCCTCCTGGCCCAGGGCCAGCCACTGGTGCGGCATGCGGTTGGCGCGCAGGCCGTCAAGCAGGGGCATGCCAAGCTGCAGGCTGTGGTATCCAAAAATATCCGCCACCGCCTCGTCGAAGCGCGCCTGCTCCCACGCCAGCAGGTACCGGCCCGGCGGGGAATCGAACCAGTGGTGCAAACCTATAATTTGATCGCTCATGAACTTGCTGCCGCTGCCCGCCTTTACCGACAACTACATCTGGATGCTGCACAACGGCCGCCAGGCGCTCGTCGTCGACCCGGGGGATTCCGCGCCCGTGCTGCAGGCACTGCAGCAACTGGACCTGCAGTTGCAGGCCATTCTAGTCACGCACCACCACGCCGATCATGTCGGTGGCGTCGATGCCGTGCGCGACGCCACCGGCGCCACGGTGTATGGCCCCGCGCGGGAGCAGATCCCCGGGCCCCTGCACCGCCTCGCGCAGGGCGATACGGTGGACGCGCTGGGGCTGCGCTTCGAGGTCATCGACGTTCCGGGCCACACCGCCGGCCACATCGCCTACTACTGCCCCCGCATCAACGGTGAGCCCCTGCTGTTCTGCGGCGACACGCTTTTTTCCGGCGGCTGCGGCCGGCTGTTCGAGGGCACGCCGGCCCAGATGCTGGACTCCCTGGACCAGCTGGCGGCCTTGCCCGGCAACACCCGCGTGTGCTGCACGCACGAGTACACCCTGTCCAACCTGAAATTCGCACGGGCCGTGGAACCCGGCAACGATGCGCTGCTCCACTACAGCAGCCAGTGCGAGGCGCTGCGGGCACGCCACCAGCCCACGCTGCCTTCGCACATGGCCCTGGAGCGAGACATCAACCCCTTCCTGCGTGTGCGCCAGCCCGCGGTGGCCCAGGCCGCCCGAGGCTACGACGCGCAGGTGAATCAAGACGATGCAGTGGCGGTACTGGCCGCGCTGCGCCAATGGAAAAACGAGTTTCGATGAAAATTTTGCACATCGCCTGCCTGGCCTGCGCGCTCTGGCTCACGGGCTGCGCCACCACCGCGCCATCGCAGGACAGCGCAGCCGGCACCGCCCCTTCATCCTCCACCGGCGCTGCGCCCCGCACCGCCTCCCACACCCCCGTCATTCCCAACGGACCGCTGCGCCCCATCACGGCGGCGCAGGCGGCCAGCGGCGAGGTCGCATCGCTCTCCACCCCCGCCGACCTGTGGGACCGCATCCGCCGGGGCTTCGCGATGCCCGACCTGCAGCACGAACTGGTGCAGGACCGCGAGCAGTGGTACGCCACGCGCCCCGACTACATGCAGCGCATGACCGAGCGTTCGAGCAAGTACCTGTTCCACATCGTCGAGGAGCTGGAGCGGCGCGGCATGCCCACCGAGCTGGCCCTGCTGCCCTACATCGAGAGCGCGTTCAACCCCCAGGCCGTCTCCAGCGCCAAGGCGGCTGGCATGTGGCAGTTCATGCCCGCCACGGGCAACTACTTCGATCTCAAGCAGAACGCGTTCCGCGATGACCGCCGCGATGTGCTCGCCTCCACGCGCGCCGCGCTCGACTACCTGCAAAAGCTCCATGGCATGTTTGGCGACTGGCACCTGGCCCTGGCCGCCTACAACTGGGGCGAAGGCAGCGTGGGCCGGGCCATCGCCCGCAACCAGAAGCAGGGGCTGGGCACCACGTACACCGACCTCAACATGCCGGCCGAAACCCGCATGTACGTGCCCAAGCTGCAGGCCGTCAAGAACATCGTTGCCCACCCCGAGGCCTTCCGCACCGAGTTGCCGCTCATCGAGAACCACCCCTACTTCCAGACGGTGGACATCACGCACGACATCGACGTGGCCCTGGTTGCCACGCTGGCGGGCGTGCGCGAGGAGGACTTCCGGGCGCTGAACCCCTCCTTCAACAAGCCGGTGATCCTGGCGGCCGGCACGCCGCAGATCCTGCTGCCCTGGGACAACGCCAAGGTGTTCCAGCGCAACCTCGAAGCCCGCCGCGAAGGGCAGTACGCGAGCTGGACCGTGTGGTCCGTGCCCTCCACCATGACGGTGGCCGAAGCGGCGCAGCGCGCGGGCATGAGCGAGAACGACCTGCGCAGCGTCAACAACATACCGCCCCGCATGCTGATCAAGGCGGGCTCGGCCCTCATGGTTCCGCGCTCGTCGGCCATCCGCCAGGACGTGTCGTCCCACCTGGCGGACAACGGGCAGGTCGCTTTCTCTCCGGAGATCGTCACCCGCCGCACCACCGTGCGGGCGGGCAAGGGCGAAACCGTGGCGAGCATCGCCCGCCGCTACAAGCTCGCGGCGGCCAGTGTCGCGGACTGGAACGATGTGCGCGCGACGGCCGCCTTCAAGGCAGGCCAGCAGGTCGTGGTGTATCTGCCGGTGCGGCAGGCCAGCCAGGCACGGGGCACGGTGGCGCGGGCGGGCACCGCCGCCAAGCGGCCGGCGGCCGCGCCGTCGCGCCGGGGCGGCACGCCCTCCAAGGTCAAGCGCCGCTGAAAAGCCCCTGAAAGGGCAGCGCGGACAGAGGCGCCCGCCTCAGAACTTCAGCGTGTGCATGCCCAGCAGCCCCAGGATGCCCATGATGATGAGGTACAGCGCCACGATGGTGCTGAGCAGGCGGGGCATGACCAGGATGAGGATGCCCGCGATCAGGGAGACAAGCGGGCCGATGCTGAGGGTGAACGTCATGGAGCGATCCTTGGTGGAGGGGTGAGTGGTATGCCGAGGCTACGGCCAACCGAGCGCCGACGAATGTAAGCCATCTTCCCGACCCGGATGCCGCAGGCGCCACACGGAATGGGCGGCCTCACTTCATGTCTCCAGCGCCCCGCCCCACGGCAACGGCCGCCGCAAAGCGCCTCCGAGAGGCGCCGCCGCACGTTCAGACGCTGAATTTCTGGCGCGCCTTGCGCACGAAGTCGTTGGTGTAGGTGCGCGCCAGCTCCACCTTGAAATCCCCCAGCTCGGGGTGCACGCGCGCCAGCACGCGCAGCGCCGTGGCCGCGCCGTCGTCGGGCATCACCCCGTTGGGCGAGTAGGTTTCCCGCACGCGGCTGAAGGCGGCCAGGTACAGCCCCCGGTCGCCCATCAGGTAGCCCGCGGGCACGGCCTTGACAAGGTCGGCAGGGGCCGCGGTCTGCAGCCACTTGAGGGCGTGCACGATGCCGTTGGCCAGCGCCTGGGCCTGGGCGGCGTTCTTTTGCAGGAAGGCCTGCGGCGCGTAGAGGCAGCTGGCGGGCATCGCGCCGCCGAACATCTCCTGCGCGGCCTTGAGCGAGCGCATGTCGGCCGTGATGCGGGTGTCCGCCTTCTGCTCCAGCAGCGTCATGATCGGGTCGGCATGGCACAGCGCATGCACCTGGCCGGAGCGCAGCGCATTCATCGCGGCCGTGCCGGAGCCCACGCCGACAAAGGCCACATCGCGCGGGCCCAGGCCCGCGCGCGCCAGCACCAGGCTGGCCGCCAGGTGCGTGGACGACCCCGCGGACGACACCCCGATGCGCCGCCCCTGCAGGTCGCCGAGATCCTTGTAGGCCGGCAGCGACCGCAGCGAGACCCCCAGTGCCAGCTGGGGCGCGCGCCCCTGCACCACCAGCGACCGGAACGCCTGGCCCCGCACCTGCTGGCGGATGGTGTGCTCGAAGGCGCCGGCACAGACATCGGCCGCGCCCTCCTGCACCGCCTGCAGCGCCAGCGCGCCGGCCGAGAAATCGCGCACCGTCACGTCCAGCCCCTCGGCGCGGAAATAGCCCAGCTGGACAGCGAGCGCCAGCGGCAGGTGGTAGAGCACGCCCTGCCCGCCCACGGCGATCGTGACATTGCCCAGTGCCGCGCCTTCAGCCTGTGCCCGCACGGCGGCCGGCGCGAACACCGCGGCCGCCGACAGGGCGGACACGGCACCAAAGGCGCGGCGGGTGAGCAAGGGGCGGGTCATGGCAATCCGGAAAAGTATCGATGCTGCATTGCAACAATCGTGCCGCAGAGCGGGCCAGCCCGCATCAGGGGGATTCCCAGCGGGTTTCTACTTACCAGGGTCGAAAAACAGGGGCGGCGGCCCCGGGCGAACCGGCCGTCCTGGCCCTTTGCAAGCCAGGCGCGGCGCGGGTCAGCGGTAGCCGACGAACAGGATGGCGATGTTGACCAGAAACGCCCCGGCCCAGATCGCGCTGCGCACGGTGGGCATGTCGGAAACGTACATCATGATGTAGAAGATGCGCAACATGACATACAAAAATGCCAGGATGTCCAGCAATGTCTGCCCCGCCCCCAGCAGGTGCGCAATGATCACGGCGCCGATGAAGAACGGCAGTGCCTCGAAGCTGTTGGCCTGCGCCGCATTGGCGCGGGCCCGCCAGTCGGTCTGACGGGCCATCCAGGCGCGGGGGTCCCGGTTGTCGAAACCCCCGTCCTTGCGCGGCTTGCCGAAGCTGCCGCTCTTGGCCAGCCAGGCACAGGCGATGGGAAGCAGTGCCGCGATCAGCACGCACCAGTAGGCCACTGTGAACCGTGCAACATGCATGGTGGTATTCATTTTCAAGCCTTTTCGGGCCCCAGCGCTTTATAGATAAGCGCTGGCAGCTATTAAATTGTGAGTATTCTAGCCGCCGTGGCGCCCTTTTTCCACGCAGGGCCTAGCGGCGGTCCACCAGCGCATGCGCAATCGTGCCCAGGTCCACATATTCCAGTTCGCTGCCCACGGGCACGCCGCGCGCCAGCCGCGTCACGTGCAGCCCCCGGCTCTTGAGCGCCTCGCTGATCACATGGGCCGTGGCCTCGCCTTCGGCATTGAAATTGGTCGCCAGGATGACCTCCTGCACCGTGCCATCGGTGGCGCGGCCCATGAGTTTCTGCAGGCCGATCTCCTTGGGGCCGATGCCGTCGAGCGGGCTCAGGCGCCCCATGAGCACGAAGTACAGCCCCTTGAATGCCCCCGTGCGCTCCAGCGCCGCCTGGTCGGCCGGCGTCTCCACCACGCACAGCCGCGTGGCGTCGCGCGCAGGGTCCAGGCAGGTGCCGCACACCTCGGCCTCGGTGAACGTATGGCAGCGCGCGCAATGGTGCACGGTGCCCACCGCCTCGCCCAGCGCCCGCGCCAGCGCCAGCGCCCCCTCCCGGTCATGCTGCAGCAGATGGAACGCCATGCGCTGCGCAGACTTCACCCCCACCCCCGGCAACCGGCGCAGCGCCTGGATCAAGACATCAAGGGAATCGGAAGCAGACATGCAGGTATTGGTTTTCAAAAACTCCGCCCTCAAGGGCGTAGCGAGCGGGATCAGCTGCCAGGCGGCCGGAGCGCAGGAACCGCAGCGTACTTCCTGTACGTGAGGATTGCGAGCACCGCCCAACGACGCAGATGGCCCGCTCGGCAGCCAGCCTCAGAAGGGGAATTTCATGCCGCCGGGGAGGCCTGGCATGCCTTGCGTCAGCTTGCCCATCTTCTCCGCCGAAGTCTCCTCCGCCTTGCGCACCGCCGCATTGAACGCCGCAGCCACGAGGTCTTCCAGCATGTCCTTGTCTTCGGCCAGCAGGCTCGGGTCGATGGTGATGCGCTTGACGTCGTGCTTGCAGGTCATCAGCACCTTCACCAGGCCGGCACCCGATTCACCTTCCACCTCGATGAAGGCCAGCTCGTCCTGCGCCTTCTTGAGGTTGTCCTGCATCGCCTGGGCTTGCTTCATGAGACCGGCGAGTTGTCCTTTGTTGAACATGGTGTGTTTCCTTTGCTTCTTTCTGGTTGATCGATTCCCACGAAGGGACAGAGATTCGGTATCCGAGATGCACGGTATTGTGCTGTGCAATGTCAGCGGCCGTCGAAACTGGCACACCCCAATCCAGTGCACTCGTGGAGCTGGCCGTGCCAGGCCACCGAGTGCGTCCGCCTCCCGCGAAGCGAGAGAGGGGGAAGGCGCCGAAGGCGACTCAGGGGGAGCTTCATCTCACGCAGGCTTGATGCTGCCCGGCACGATTCTCGCGCCGTAGTCGCGCATCAGCGATTGCACATAGGGGTCGTTGTTCACGATCTCTTCGGCGCGGCGCTGGCGCTCGGCAGCGGCGGCCGCATTGCGGCGGGCCGGGCTGTCGATGACATTGCCCACCTCCACACTGATCTGGGTGGCGTGCCCCGCGGCCTCCAGCGCGGCGCGCAGGCGCTCGCGGGCGGTGGGCTGATTGAGCGACTCGCGCTCCACGCGCAGCAGCCAGTGGCCACCGTCGCGCGCCACCAGCTGCGACTGCAGGGCCAGCTCACGCACCAGAGCGGTGATCGATTCCGCAGCCACCATCTGCTGCACGGTGGCATGCCAGACATCGCCCTCCTCGGTGGGCGTGTAGCGCGCGGAAACAGGCGCGGGGGCCGAAAGCGGCAGCGGTTGCAGCCGCTCCCCGGGTTCGGGCGTCTCGCGCACCGGAATCGCTACGAATTCAGGAGCACCTTGCGCTTGCGGGGACTGCGCTGGGGGCCGATTTCGCTCAAACCGATCGGACGTGCGCACCGGCAGCGCGGTGGCGGCCGAGGGGGCAGGCGCCGCGGCGCCCGGCTCGTCCGAGCCCGGCCAGGGAGGTGGCTCGGAGGCATCGGCGGATTCTGGTGAAGGGGCGTCTTGCGCCAACGCCGGGGCCACGGCGGGCTCCGGCGAAGCCGCCGGCACCTGGGGAGGTGGCGCGGCGGCCAGGGCCGGGGCAACCACGGGTGCCGGCATGGCGGCATCCGCCGCCGCGGGCACCGCGGAAACCGCCGGTGGCGGGCCAGAAGACGCCGCTTCAGGCCGCGTCAGAGTTTTTTTTTCAGCCGTTTCGCCCGAAGGCTTGAACGCCAGCAAGCGCAGCAGCACCATGGTCAGCGCCGCATACTCATCGGGCGCCAGGCCCAGTTCGCCGCGCCCGTGCAGGCACAGGCTGTAAAGCAGCTGGGTTTCGTCGGCGGGCATCAGGCCGGCAAGCCGGGCCGTTTCCACCGCCTCGGGGTCGTCGGCATCCACGGCAGCCGCCATCTGCGGCACGGCCTGGAACACGGCCATGCGCTGCAGCACGGCGCTCATCTCTTCCAGCGTGGAAGCGGCAGACAGGCCATTGAGGCGCAGCGTGTCCGAGGTTTCCACCACCGTCTTGCCATCGCCCCGGGCCAGCGCGTCGATGAGGCGAAACACGTAGGAGCGGTCCACCGCGCCCAGCATCTGGCGCACGGCGGCCTCCTGCAGCTGGCCGCTGCCAAAGGCGAT
The DNA here is from genome assembly GCF_059418365.1 of Acidovorax sp. GW821-FHT09A11. Classification (NCBI taxonomy): domain Bacteria; kingdom Pseudomonadati; phylum Pseudomonadota; class Betaproteobacteria; order Burkholderiales; family Comamonadaceae; genus Acidovorax; species Acidovorax sp. GW821-FHT09A11. The sequence continues at coordinate 140,616 of NZ_JBWKPS010000011.1, read as the reverse complement.
GGCCTGGTCGGTGAGCGACAGCGCATCGCGCATGGAGCCACGCGCCGCGCGCGAGAGCAGGCGCAGCGCCGGGGGCTCGGCCGGCACGTTCTCCGACGCCAGCACCTGCGTGAGGTGCGACAGCACGGTCTCCGGCGCCATGGGGCGCAGGTTGAACTGCAGGCAGCGCGAAAGGACGGTGACCGGCACCTTCTGCGGGTCGGTCGTGGCGAGCACGAACTTGAGGTACTCGGGCGGCTCTTCCAGCGTCTTGAGCATGGCGTTGAACGCCGTGTTCGTGAGCATGTGCACTTCGTCGATCATGAAGACCTTGAAGCGGCCCTGCACCGGCTTGTAGACGGCCTGTTCCAGCAGGCTCTGCACCTCGTCCACGCCCCGGTTGGAGGCCGCGTCGAGCTCGGTGTAGTCCGGAAACCGGCCACTGTCGATATCGGTGCAGGCCGCGCACACGCCACACGGCGTGGCGGTGATGCCGCCCTGCCCATCGGGCCCCTGGCAGTTGAGGGACTTGGCCAGGATGCGCGACACCGTCGTCTTGCCCACGCCCCGCGTCCCGGTGAACAGGTAGGCATGGTGCAGCCGCTGCTGGGTGAGCGCGTTGGTCAAGGCCTGCACCACGTGCTCCTGCCCCACCATTTCGGTGAAATTGCGGGGGCGGTACTTGCGGGCGAGCACGAGATAGGACATGGGGGGTGATTCTAGGGCCCATGGCGTACCGGGTCTGGGTGCCGCGGCCCGCCATCCGCGAAAGCCCTGCGCCGCCCGGCACCGGCTCGCGCGCCCACGCCAGGGACGCCGCCCAGGGGCCGCCCCTGGCGTGGGCAACGCCGCGCTGGCGTCGTCGCCCTTTGCAATTGCAGGCCATTCGAGAGGAGTAAAAAAATGGCGTCCTGTTCAGGAGGTAGAATCCCACCCTGACGGGCCTCCCCGCATGGTGAAGCGGCCAACCGGGTCAGGTGGGGAACCAAGCAGCCCTAACTGTGGAATCAGTGCCGGGGGTAAGGCTCGTCAACTTCTCTTTTCTTGCCTGCGCGGCGTGCCCGCGAGCGGCATTCCTGGCGCGGTGTTGGCGCGCATCCCTCCCCCACCCCGTTCGCCTTCGTGGCATGCGCTGGCTGCCTCCAGCGCGCACAGGCACGCGGCGCGAGCGCATGTCAGTCCTTTCCCACGCTGTTTTGCGGCTTTCGGGATTGCGCCGCCCCGGGCGGCAGGCGCACACTTTGTTGCATCGCTTCATCCTTTCTTTTCATCGGGTGCCGCCATGTCAACCCCCCTGACTGCGCAAGTGATTTTTTCCTTCCGTTACCGGCGCGCCTTGCCGGCGCGTGCGCGCCGGCCGCAAGCCCTGGCCCGCATGCTGCCGGCGCGCCCGGTGGTAGGCTGGCTGTGCCTGGCCGTCGCGGGCGCGGCCTGGGGAGCCGACTCCCAGTTCGCCGACGAGGCGCGGGCCAGCCTGGAGCAGGAAACGGCCCGCCTTTCCGCCGCGTATGAGGTCCACAGCGTCGAGCTGCCCAGCATGGGCGAGACGTCCCCGCCATGGGCCACCTTGGGGGCGGCCCAGCCGGGCAGCAGCTTCAACAGCACGCAGCACATCGGCGTGACGCGCTGGCTCACGCCCGAAACGTCCGATAGCGGGGGCCGATTCGGGCTGTCGCTGGGCATGAGCGCGCCGGCACCCTCGGCCGCTGGCGCCCCCCTGGCGGGCGGCGCCCTGCCCCCCGCCAGCCTGGACCTCGGGGTTCGCTGGCGGTCCCGCCTGGACAGCGGGCGCCATCTGGACATTTCCGCCTGGACACGTCCTCTCCCGGCAGGCCAGCCCCAGGACGCGATGGGCATGATCTGGCAGTCGCAGCCGCCGATGTATGGAACCCGGGTGGAGGTGCAATGGGCCTCCTCCCGCACCCGGGGGCTGGTGCCCGAGTTTGGCGCCATCGGCGTGCAGCTGCAGGGCGGATCGCGCCTGGTGCTGCGGGCGCGCAAGGGCGGCCCGATGCTGTATTACCGCGCCAAGTTTTGAGCCCCCCTGAGCCCCCTGAGCCGCCTGCGGCGTCTGCCCCCCGGGGGGAGTCCTCCGGTGGACCGGCGCAGCCGGATCCACGGTGGCGGCGTGTCAGTTTTGAACGCCGAAGGGAACTTCCATCTGGATGAAGGAGCCGCCGAAAGCTACACCCCGCGTTGGCGAATCCAGTCCAGCGCGCCGTGCCCGGCCACGCGACCACTCGCCAGACAAGCCGTGAGCAGGTAGCCGCCGGTGGGGGCTTCCCAGTCGAGCATCTCCCCCGCGCAGAACACGCCGGGCGCGGCGGCGGCCATGAGGCGGGCATCGAGCGCGTCAAAAGCCACGCCGCCCGCGGTGCTGATGGCCTCGTCCAGCGGCCGCGCGGCGACCACCGTGACGGGCAGCGCCTTGATCGCGTGGGCCAGCGCCACGGGGTCGTTCATCCCGTCCTTGCCCAGGTGCTCGTACAGGATGCCGGCCTTGATGCCGTCCAGCCCCAGGCGGCTCTTGAGATGGCTGGACAGCGAGCGCGACCCGCGTGGATGGCGCACCTCCACCAGCACGCGTTCGGGCGTGTGGTCGGGCAGCAGATCCAGGTGAAAAGTGGCATGGCCGTGGGCCTCGATCTCGTCGCGCAGCAGGTGCGATGCGGCATAGACCAGGCTGCCCTCCACGCCCGTGGCCGTGGCCACGAACTCGCCCCGGCGGCTGAAGGCGCGGCCCTGGCTGTCGGTGAACGCCAATGCCACCGTCTTGAACGGCTGGCCCGCGAACCGCCCGGCGAAGTGGGGCGTCCAGCCCGTGGCGGGAGCAGATGTGCGGCCGATGAGCTCCTGCAGGAACGCGCGGCGCGTCTCGCCCGCAGGCACATCGCCACGAAGCACGTCGAAACCGCAGTTGGCGGGGCGCAGCGGCGCCACGGCAAGCCCACGCCCGGCCAGCAGGGGCACCCAGGCGCCGTCCGAGCCGAGGCGCGCCCAGCTGCCGCCCCCGAGCGCCAGCACCACGGCGCGCGCCTGCACCCGCTCCTCGCCCGACGGCGCGGCGAAGCGCAGCGCGCCATCGTCCGCCCAGCCCAGCCAGCGGCGGCGCATGTGGAACACCACGCCCTGCCCCCGCAGGCGCTGCAGCCAGGCGCGCAGCAGCGGGGCGGCCTTCATGTCGGCCGGAAAGACCCGGCCCGAGGTGCCCACGAAGGTCTCCACCCCCAGCCCCTGCGCCCAGGCGCGGATCTCGGGCCCGCCCCACGCGGTGAGCCAGGGCTCGACCTGCGGCTGGCGCTCCGCAAACCGGGCGGCGAACGGCGCATGGGGTTCGGAATGCGTGAGGTTCAGCCCCCCCTTGCCCGCCAGCAGGAACTTGCGCCCCACCGAGGGCATGGCGTCGAACAGATGCACCGCCACGCCCGCCTGCGCCAGCACTTCGGCGGCCATGAGCCCGGCGGGGCCTCCGCCCACGATGGCGACGTCGCAGTGCAGGCCGGCCACGTCGTCGGGGGCGGGAGGAAGGGAAACATTCATGGGGAAAACCTTTGGATGGGAGGCCGGCAATCGGGAAAAAAAGCGTCAGAACAGGGAACCCTGGGGCGAATCGTCGGGGCCGGGTCCCCGCGGCAGGGGCAGTGGCGGCGGCACGGCCCCGGGTTCCTGCGCGGCGGGGGCGAGAGTATGCCGCAGCGCGGCCTCTGCGCCCTGCACTGCATCGGGCCCGGCAGGCACGGCGTCGGGCACGGGCACGAGGCGCCCGTCGCCCGTGAGGAAGGCCGCGCGCACGCGCTCGCCGGGCGTCTGCCCCTGCACGGCGCTGCGGTAGCGCCGCAGCTGGGCCAGCAGCGCGGGCTGGCGCTCGGGCTCGGCCGCGCTCTTGTAGTCCAGCACCCACCACCCGGCGCGTTCGGGCGGCTGGTGGCAATGCACCAGGCGGTCCAGCCGCAGGCTCAGGCCCTGGTAGCGCAAGGGCGCCTCGTTGATGGCGGTGTCCACGGCCGACGCCTCCCAGGCCCAGGCGCCTTCGCCCGCCAGGATGCGCTGCGCGGTCAGCGCGGCGTGCCGCGCGGCCGCGATGGTGATGTCGAAATCCCGCGCGAGCCGTGCCACCCGCGCGGGCGGCCAGCCCTGGGCGCGCAGCTCCACCAGCGGGGCCCCCGCCACGCCCGCCTGCTCCAGCAGCTGGTGCATGGCCTCGCCCAGCCGGGACTGCGGCGTGGAGGCAGCCGTGGCATCGCCGGGGTCGGCGGCCCGGTCGGCATCCACCGGCCCCGCGGCGGGCGCCGCGCGCAGGTGCTCCGGCAGCGGCGGCAGCTCCGCCAGCATGAAGTGATCATGGCGGCCCGGCCCGGCCAGGGCTTCGCCCCCGGGCGCGCCAGGGCCCTCCTGCACGGCGATCTCGGCCGCCAGCGGCGCCAGGCGATTCCACCAGCTGCCCGGCGCGGATGCGGCCGGCTGCACGCTGGACAGCGCCAGGCAGTGCTTGGCCCGCGTCATCGCCACGTAGAGCATGTTCAGCTCTTCGCGCTGGCGGGCCTGCTGCTCGGCGGCCAGCACTTCCACGGCGCTGGGCGGCGGGTTCGATTCGCTGGCCAGGAAGACGAAGGCCCTGGGCACGGTCTGCTCGCCGGGCCAGTCCACCAGCACGCCCATGGTCTCGGCCTTCTGGGGGCGGGTGTCGGTGTCCAGCAGCAGCACGCAGCGCGCCTCCAGCCCCTTGGCGCCGTGCACGGTGAGCAGGCGCACCGCCTGCGCATCCACCCGGCCCGGCGCGCGCACGCCGCCCTTTTTCATGGCACGCACAAAGGCGTAGGGCGTGAGGTAGCGGCCGCCGTCGTGCTGCAGCGCGGCCGACAGCAAGGCGCGCAGATTGGCCTGCACCGCGGTGCGTTGCGCGGCGGGGGCGGCCGCCGCGAAGCGCGCCAGCACATCGGCGTGCTGGTAGATGGCGTGCAGCGCGTCGTGCGGGGGCAGGCCATCCACCCAGGCCCTGTATTGAGCCAAAACGGGCCCCAGCGCTTTCATTTCAAGCGGTAGCAGCTCACTTTTCTGTAGCAAATCAAACCAGCTGCAGGCAGCGTGTTCCGGCTGGCGGCGCAGCAGCGCCAGGGTCACCAGGGCCTCGTCGCCGCAGCCAAACAGGGGCGAGCGGAGTGCCCGTGCCAGGGAAAGGTCGTGCCCGGTGGACACCAGCGCATCGAGCAGCGCCACGATGTCCTGCACCTCGGGCGCGTCGAACAGGTCGGCCTTCTCGGGCTGCACGCAGGGCAGGTGCAGGGCGCGCAGGGCCTCCTGCAGGGCGGCGAGCCGGTCGCGCTTGCGGGCCAGCACCAGCACTTCGTGGGGCGGCGTGCCCTGCGCGATCTGCGCCGCCACCCACGCGGCGGCCTGTGTGCATTCGCGCATGCGCTGGGTTTCCTCGGCCTCGTGGCGGGGCTCGGTCAAGCTGTCGCGCCAGGCGAAAGGGTCCGCGCCCGCGCCGCCGCTGCCGGCATCCAGCGGCAGGATGGCGGGCAGGCGCAGCAGCACGCCGGGGTCCCTGGACTCGGTGGTGTGGTCGCGAAAGCCGCTGGTCTCGTGCTGCGCCTGGGCGGTGCCCATGACGTGGTTCACGGCGGCGATCACGCCCGTGGCGTTGCGGCGCGTGTGGTCGCAGCTGAGCAGGTCGCCCGCGAGCCCATGGCGCACGAAGGCCTGCGCGGCGATGAACACCTGTGGCTCGGCGCGGCGAAAACGGTAGATGCTCTGCTTGGGGTCGCCCACGATGAACACGCTGGGCGGCGTCTGGCCGCTGGCGCCGCCGCCCGAACCCGCATAGCCCGACAGCCAGGCGTGCAGCGCCTGCCACTGCAGCGGGTTGGTGTCCTGGAACTCGTCGACCAGCAGGTGGCGCACGCGCGCATCGAGCCGCTCCTGCACCCACCCCGAGAGGATGGGATCGGACAGCATGACCAGCGCCGTGCGCTCCACGTCGTTCATGTCCACCCAGCCGTGCCGGTTCTTCACGGCGGCAAATTCGCCGATCAGGCAGCGTGCCAGGCGGGCCATGCGCTGCTGGTGCTGCCAGGCCTCGTGCTGGCGCCGCGCCAGCAGCAGGCGCTGCAGTTCGGGCTCGGCCTCCTGGGCGGCTGCGAACTTCTCGAGGTTCTTGGACAGCCTATCTTCCTTGGCCACGAACATCGCCTTGCGCAGCAGGTCCAGGCGCAGGTTCGGGTCGCCGCAGGCCAGCGCGTCCACGATGGCGTCCGCCGCCTTCTGGGGCGTCTTGTTGGTCTCGGCCCCCAGCGCCCTGGCGCGCGCCAGCCAGCGCTGGTGGCAGGCATCGCCCTGCAGCGCGCCGGCGGGCTCATCCAGTCCCGCCAGTTCCGGGCAGTGCGCCTGAAAGGAAGGCACCGAGGCATCGAGCACGCCCGCCGCGTCGGCCAGGTCGAATTCCACGCGCTTGGCCAGCGCCGCCGCCAGCGCCTTGTGGGTCTGCGAGCGGCCGTGGCGGGCCACCACGGCCTCGTAGTCGGCCCGCAGGCCGGCGCTGGTGGCCACGGTGTGCAGGAACGGGGCCCACACCTCGCGCACGGCTTCGGCATCGTCTTCGAGCAGTTCGAAGTTGGCCGGCAGGCCCTGCGCCTGCAGCAGCGCCAGCGGGGCCGTGCCCAGCAGCGCGGCAAACCAGCTGTGGAAGGTGCGGATCTGCACGGGGCGGCCGCTGGCCAGCATCTGGCGGTATAAATTTTGTAACGCCTCGCGCTTGTCCTGAGCGCGCTCGGGGCTGATTCCTCTGGCAACCAGCTCGCGGGTGAGGTCTTCCAGGGGAGCCTGGGCAAAGGCTTCGAGCCATTCCTGCAGGCGCTGGCGCATTTCACCGGCCGCCTTCTTGGTGAAGGTGATGGCCAGGATCTCGTGCGGCGCGGCGCCATCGAGCAAGGCACGCAGCATGCGCGACACCAGCATCCAGGTCTTGCCCGCGCCCGCGCAGGCCTCCACCGCCACGCTGCGCGCGGGGTCGCAGGCGATGGCGTAGAAGGCCTCGCGGGAGACGGGACGGCCGTTGTGTTCGTAGGCGGCTTGTTCAGTCATTCTCATGATCCACCGCGCCCTGGCTGCCGGGGATCGGCAAAACCGGCGCGCGTCCAGGCGGGGGATGCCGCGCAAGGGCCGCCCCGCCGCGCTGGCATCGTTCCCCCTCCCGGCGCAGCCGGGAGAGGCAGGAAGCCGCGAAGCGGCTCAGGGGGGTGTTCCTCTTCATGTCCAGAAGTCTTTTCTGCACAGTCCGCGTGCGGCGCAGTAGTCGCACACGGCGCCCTCGCCCAGGGCGGGCATCGGCGCGCCCGCGGCAATGCGCTCAAAGTCGTGCTGGATGCCCTCCACCAGCAGGTCGCGCAGGTGCACCACCTCTTCCTGTTCGTGCATCTGGGTCTCGCCCCGCTCGCCCACGTTCACATAGGCGGCGCGCAGCGTGTCGTGGCTCAGCAAGGCGGCGTAGAACGCGAGCTGGGTGTCTTCCGCGCCCGCGCCGATGCGCTTGCGCGTGACGGTGTCGTTCTCGGTCTTGTAGTCGATGACCAATGGCGTGGGCTCGCCGGTGGAGGAGACGGCGTCGATGCGGTCGATGGTGCCCACCAGCTGCAGGTCACCCAGCGGCTGGCGGGTCTGCACCTCGGCCTGCCGGAAGTGCCCCCCGGCCTGTTCATGCTGCGCAAGCCAGCGCAGGTAGCCATCGCGCACCTGCGGCCAGCCCGCGGCGAACGGCAGGAAGTCGCCCTCCCCCAGGCCCTGCTCCAGCGTGACGGCCTGCGCGGCGCTGTCCATGCGCGCCGCGCGCGCGCCCGCGTCGTCCGTCGGCTCGGCCAGCAACGCCTCATGGAAGTGCTGCAGCACCGCGTGCAGCCAGTTGCCGAAGTCGCGCTTGTCCACCTCGGCGGCCAGCTCGTCGGCCTCCTGCAGGCCCAGCTGGCGCAGCGCAAAGAAGCGGTAGGGGCAATGCCGCAGGTCGGAATAGGCCGTGGACGACAGGCGCTGGACAGGCAGGGCACTCCCGTCGGGCCCGGGGCGCGGGGTGGGCGTGGTCGGCACGGTGCGCGCGCGGCGCCCATCGGTGCCAGGGCGGGCGGCGCCATCCAGGTGCAGCGCCAGCACCAGCGCGCTGGCCAGCAGGGGCTCGCCACCTTCGTCGCCCGTTCGCCACAGCACATCCACCTCGGGTGTCTGCAGGGCGTAGTGCCAGGCCGCGCGCTGGGCGGCCTCGAGCGATCCGCGCGTGGGCAGGCCCCAGGCCTCGCGCTGGGCCGTGGTCCAGTCGCCCGTGGGCTCCGGTGACGACTGGAGGCGTTTTTCGTCGCACCCGGGCAGCACGAGCGCTGCAAACGGCCGTGCCAGCAGCTGCGGCAGGGGCAGGACGACCACGGGCGCATCGCCCGCGAGGGCCGGCACGTAGCGCGCGGCCTCGCACACCTCGCTGGCCCAGCGCGTGAATTCGGCGAGCGCCATGGGCCGCCCCGCGCTGTCCCAGCCGTCGAGCTCGGCCTCCTGCCCCGCCTGCAGGCGCAGCGCGGCCAGCACGCGGGCGCCCGCGTCATCCGCCTCCAGTTGCGCCCACTGGCCGCTGGCCTGCAGCAGCAGGCGCAGGGCCTGCAGCCACTGCGCCAGCGGGCGGGGCGCGCGCAGGCCCTCACGCCAGCCCTGCGCGAGCGCCACGCACTGCGCCAGGGCCGGCTTGCCGGACCAGTCGCGCGGCGCCGCACCGGCCCAGTTCGCCACCGGGGCCTTGCGCAGCGCGCGCTCGAGCGCATCGAGCGCTGGCGCCGCCACGGCGGGGGCGTGTTTGAGCCAGTCGAGCACTTCATCCGCACGGGCATCCCATGCGCAGGCCTTGAGTGCGGCCATCAGCTGCGCGGCGGCGCGGGTGGTGGACAGCGTCCAGCCGTTTTCGTCGCGCACCGCCACGCCCGAGCTTGCCAGGTGCGCGCCAATGCGGCGCGTAAGGGCCCGGTCGTTGGCCGCCAGCGCCACCGGTGTGCGGCCCGCCGCCACATGCGCCAGCACGCAGGCGGCGGCCCGCTGGGCTTCGTCCTCGGCATCCTGCGCGGCATGCAGCGCGACCCGCCCCATGGGACCTGGATCGCCAGGCCCGGGAGGCAGCGCCAGGGCCGTGGCCTTGTCGCCCCAGTGGTTCTGCAAGGCCTGCGCCAGGGGCTCTGCCTGGAACCCGTGCAGCACCACCAGCGCGTCCACGGACTCCCGCACGCCGGCCTCGAACAGCACATCGGTGGCATGGCGCGAGGCAAGCACCCATTCGAGCGCAATGCGCGCGACGACGGCCTCGAAGCGCAGCGCCGAGGCGCCATCGGCCTCGGGCAGCAGGCCGCGCGCATGCGCGGCCCATGCTGGCCGCTGCGCGGGCGGCACCGCGGCCACCACGGTCGCCAGCTGCGCCGCGGCCTCCTGCAGCGGCGCGGCCAGCACGTCGCGCTGGGCCGAAAGGCCCGCGCGGTCCAGCAGCGCCCGCGCCGTCAAGGTGTCGCGCGCCACATCCCCGGCCAGGTCGTCGCCCATGGGCACGAACGCCGCCAGCTGCCGTGCCCAGTTGCGCGTTGTTTCAAACCGGGGAGCAAAACCGTCCGCATGGAACAGGGCCCAATAGCGCTGCGCCCACGGCATGAGCTGGGCATAGGGGACCAGCACCACCGTGCGCGCGGGATGCGCGCCCTGCTGGCGCAGGTGCCCGGCCACCTGTCCCAGCACGCGCCGCCACAGGGGCACCAGGGCTGCGCACTGATCGCTTTTCGCTATGACAGTCATAGCGTCGCAGGGCCCGGCCACACCGGTGAACGTGGGATTGGTTTCTGTCACAATGCCCAGACTTTAAACGTACACCGGTCACAACCCGCTCAAAAACAAGGAATCCGCCATGGCCAGCGAACTCATCAAACATGTCTCTGACGCCAGCTTTGAAGCCGACGTGCTGAAACCCGGCACCGCCGTGCTGGTGGACTACTGGGCCGAATGGTGCGGCCCCTGCAAAATGATTGCCCCCATCCTGGACGAAGTCGCGGGCACCTACCAGGGCAAGCTGCAGATCGCCAAGATGAACGTGGACGAGAACCGCGAGATTCCCGCCAAGTTCGGCATCCGCGGCATCCCCACGCTGATGCTGTTCAAGGATGGCCAGCTGGCCGCCACGAAAGTGGGCGCCATGAGCAAGGCACAGCTGACCGCCTTCATCGACCAGCAACTGGCCTGACCGACGGCCCAGCCCCGGCCCCGCACGCGATCACCCGGCATGCGGGGCTTTCTTGATGAAGGTGCATGGCCCGGGCCGCCAGCCCGGCGCCCACCGAATCCGGCCCGCGTGAATCCCCTGCTTTTTTTCCTGTCATAATTCCCCCAGATCACCGGCCTGCACGCATTGGCAGCCGGACCGAGATCCCCGGCAAGCCGGACCTGCAAACAGCAGCCCATCCGGCACCAGCCCTCCTCCCCCAAGATTCATACCAGCTCCGCCAAGGAGTCATTCCATGCACTTAAACGAACTCAAGGCACTGCACGTGTCTGAAGTCCTGAAGCAGGCCGAAGAACTCGAAATCGAAAACACGGGCCGGATGCGCAAGCAGGAGCTGATGTTTGCCATCATCAAGAAGCGCGCCAAGGCGGGAGAGCAGGTGTTCGCGGACGGGGTGCTGGAAATCCTGCCGGACGGCTTCGGCTTCCTGCGCAGCCCGGACACGAGCTTCACGGCGAGCACGGACGACATCTACATCTCCCCCAGCCAGGTGCGCCGCTTCAACCTGCACACCGGCGACATGATCGAAGGCGAAGTGCGCACCCCGAAGGACGGCGAGCGCTACTTTGCCCTGACCAAGCTGGACAAGGTCAACGACGGCCCGCCCGAGCAGAACAAGCACAAGGTGATGTTCGAAAACCTGACGCCCCTGTTCCCCAAGGAGCAGATGCGCCTGGAGCGCGACGTCAAGAGCGAAGAGAACATCACCGGCCGCATCATCGACATCATCGCGCCCATCGGCCGCGGCCAGCGCGCGCTGATCGTCGCCCCGCCCAAGAGCGGCAAGACGGTGATGATGCAGCACATCGCCCACGCCATCACGGCCAACAACCCCGACGTGCACCTGATGGTGCTGCTGGTGGACGAGCGCCCTGAGGAAGTGACCGAAATGCAGCGCACGGTGAAGGGCGAGATCATCGCCTCCACCTTCGACGAGCCCGCCGCGCGCCACGTGCACGTGGCCGAGATGGTGATCGAGCGCGCCAAGCGCCTGGTCGAGCTCAAGAAGGACGTGGTGATCCTGCTCGACTCCATCACCCGCCTGGCCCGCGCCTACAACAACGTCGTGCCTTCCAGCGGCAAGGTGTTGTCCGGTGGTGTGGACGCCGCCGCGCTGCAGCGCCCCAAGCGCTTCTTCGGCGCGGCGCGCAAGGTCGAGGAAGGTGGCTCGCTCACCATCATCGCCACCGCGCTGGTCGACACCGGCAGCCGCATGGACGAAGTGATCTTTGAAGAATTCAAGGGCACCGGCAACTGCGAGATCCACCTGAACCGCCGCCTGTACGAAAAGCGCGTGTTCCCGGCCATCGAGCTCAACAAGAGCGGCACCCGCCGCGAAGAGCTGCTGCTGGCGCCCGAGATCCTGCAAAAGACCCGCATCCTGCGCCAGTTCATGTACAACATGGACGAGATCGAGTCCATGGAGCTCATGATCAAGAACATGAAGGCCACCAAGACCAACGTGGACTTCTTCGACATGATGCGACGAGGCGGGTAAGCCCCCCCTGAGTCGCCTTCGGCGCCTTCCCCCGGAGGGGGACGCCACCCGTGGCCTGGCAGAGCCAGTTCCACGGTGGCACTGGGCTTGGGCCGCGCCGGTTTCCATCGCTGTGACGGATGCGCAGCGACGTTGAAGAAGACACGTATTCGCCCTGTGCCATAATAGAGGGCTTTTTCTGCGGAAAGTACGCTGGATGTTCCACGGCGCAAAGGTTGCACCGGGTTCAGCACGGCTCCCGCACTTGACAAGGATTGATCATGAAAGAAGGCATTCACCCCAACTACCGCGAAGTCCTGTTCTCGGACCTGTCCAACGGTTTCAAGTTCGTGACCCGTTCGTGCGTGAACACGAAGGAAATGGAAACCTTCGAAGGCAAGGAATACCCGCTGTTCAAGCTGGACACCTCCTCTGAATCGCACCCCTTCTACACCGGCACGCAAAAGTCCGTGGACAACATGGGTGGCCGCGTCGAGCGCTTCCGCAACCGTTTCGGCAAGACCGCAGCGAAGTAATTCGCCTTCTGCGCTCCGCCACAAAGGCAGCCCGGGCAACCGCGCTGCCTTTTTCTATGCTTTTGCCTTTATTCTCGGTGGCTCCGCTTTTGCCGCCCCCTGACGCGTGAATCCACCGACCCCCGCCATCGTCACCCAGAACGCCGTCAGCCCCCTTCCACGCTGGGCGCTGATGCTGCTGTGCATCGCCTACGTCGTGCCGGGCTTCATCGGGCGCGATCCTTGGAAGAGCGCGGATGTCACGGCATTTGGGTACATGCTGGAGCTGGCACAGGGGCGCACTCCCTGGCTCAGCCCCTTGCTCGGGGGCATGCCTCCGGAAACCGAGGGGCTGCTTCCGTATTGGCTGGGTGCGTGGGCCATCCAGCTGGCGCCGCAGTGGGTGCCCGCCGAGATGGCCGTGCGCCTTCCTTTCGCGGCCCTGCTGGCGATCACCTTGACCGCCACCTGGTATGCCGTGTACTACCTCGCGCGCAGCCCGGGGGCCCAGCCCGTGGCCTTCGCCTTCGGCGGCGAAGCCAACCCGCCCGACTATGCCCGCGCCATCGCCGATGGCGGCCTGCTGGCCCTGATTGCCTGCCTGGGCCTGGCGCAGCTGTCGCATGAGGTGACGAGCTACCTGGCGCAGCTCAGTTGCACGGCGCTGCTCTTCTTCGCGGTGGCTGCCATGCCGCACCGCACGGTCGCGCCCGCCGTGGCGCTTGTCGCCGGCATGGCTGGCCTGACGCTGGCCGGGGCTCCCGCGCTCGCGGCCCTGCTCGGGCTGGGCAGCATGGCGGTGGTGGTGTATGCGCCCGGCAGCGGTTCCGACCGCCGCCTGCGGTGGGCGCTGGCCCTCGCGGCGGTCACGCTGGCGGCGGCGCTGCTGGCCTGGGGCCTGGACCTGTGGCGCTGGCGGATCGTGGGCTCCGGCTCCGGGGGCAAGGAGTGGCAGAGCCTGGCACGGCTGCTGCTGTGGTTTGGATGGCCCGCCTGGCCCCTGGCCTTGTGGACCCTGTGGCGCTGGCGCAAGCAGATCGTCAGCCGCCAGGGGCACCGGCACCTGCTGCTTCCGCTGTGGTTTGTGGCGGTATCCGTCGCCGCCACCGCCACCACCCAGCCCGCCGACCGGGCCTTGCTGCTGGGCCTGCCCGCCATGGCCGCGCTGGCGGCCTTCGCACTGCCCACGCTGCGCCGCAGCGTGGGCGCCCTGATCGACTGGTTCACGCTGCTGTTCTTCACGGTATCGGCGTTGGCGATCTGGGTCATCTGGATCGCCATGCAGACGGGGTTTCCCGCCAAGCCCGCCGCCAATGTGGCCAAGCTGGCCCCCGGCTTCGTGCCGGAGTTCTCCGCGCTGGCCCTGGTCGTGGCCCTGGCGGCCACCGTGGGCTGGTGCAGCCTGGTCTGGTGGCGCGCTTCGCGCGACCGGGCCCCGATCTGGAAAAGCCTGGTGCTGCCCGCCGGCGGCGCGGCGCTGGGCTGGCTGCTGCTCATGACGCTGTGGCTGCCGCTTCTGGACTACGCCCGCAGTTACCGGCCCCAGGTTCGCAGCGTGATGGCGGCACTCGGGCCGGCACCGGGCTGCGTGCAGACCGTGGGATTGAACCGCGCCCAGGTGGCGGCGCTGCAGTACCACGGCGGCCTTTCGCTGCAGCGGGCGGGACTGCAGGACGAGTGCGACTGGCTGGTGGCAGACATCGCGTCCTGGCCGCCTTCCGAGCGCATGGTCAACACGGCGCGCTGGGAAGCCCGGGCCACCATTCCCCGCCCCACCGACAAGAACGACCACCTCCTGGTGTTTCGCCGCGCAGGGCCTGCGCGCTGATGTCCGAACTGTCGGGCATCTCGCGCCACGCGGTGACGGTGCTGGCGGGGCAGCTGGCCGTGATGGCCTTTGGTGTCACGGACACCATCGTTGCCGGGCGCCATGCGGAATCCTCGCTGGCCGCGCTGTCGGTGGGTTCGGCCATCTTCATCAGCGTGTATGTGGCGCTGATCGGGATTCTGCAGGCCCTGCTGCCGGTATGGGCCGAGCAGCGCGGCGCCCGGCAGACCGACGCCCTGGGCCGCTCCCTGCGGCAGGCGCTGTACCTGTGCGGCGCGGCATCGCTGCTGGGAATGGCCATCCTGCTGTCGCCGGGGCCCCTGCTGCGCTGGACCGAGGTGCCCCCCGCCCTGCGCACCGAGGTGGAGAGCTACCTGGCCGTGCTGGCCCTGGCGCTGCCACCCGCCCTGCTCTTTCGGATCTACAGCACCCTGAACCAGGCCCTGGGACGCCCCCAGCTGGTGACCTGGCTGCAGGTGGGATCGCTGCTCGTGAAGCTGCCCCTGTCGGTCTGGTTCACCTTCGGCGGCGGCGGGCTGCCCGCGCTGGGCGTGGTCGGATGCGCCTGGGCCACGCTGGTGGTCAACTGCAGCATGCTCGCGGTGGCGGTCTGGCTGCTGCGCACCCAGGATCTCTATGGGCCCCTGCGCATCTGGCGCCGCATGGAACCCCCTCACTGGCCCACCATCGCGGGCTTTGCCCGGCTGGGCATCCCGGCCGGGCTCGCGGTCATGGTCGAGGTGACCTCGTTCACGCTGATGGCCTTGTTCATCGCGCGCCAGGGCACCACGGCGTCGGCGGCCCACCAGATTGCGGCCAATGTGGCGGCCGTGCTCTACATGGTGCCGCTGTCGCTGGCGATCGCCACCAGCGCCCGCGTCAGCTACTGGCTGGGGGCGGGCGAACCTGCGCGGGCACGCCAGGTGGTTTTCATAGGTTTCAAGCTCTCAGCGCTTATCGGTATTGCGCTGGCAGCTATATTATTAATAGCAAAAGACCATATTGGGGGCGTGTACTCCGGCAACACCGGCGTGGTGGCCCTGACGGGAGGGGTCATGGTGTGGGTGGCCGCCTACCACGCGGCCGATGCGCTGCAGACGCTGTGCGTCTTCGTGCTGCGCTGCTACCGCATCACGGTGGCGCCGCTGGTGGTGTATTGCGTGCTGCTGTGGGGCGCCGGCCTGGGGGGCGGCTACCTGCTGGCCTATCGTGGCCTGGGGCCGTGGGCCGCTGAGCCATCGCCTACGCCTTTCTGGGCCGCGAGCGCAGCGGCGCTGGTCGCGACGGCCGCGCTGTTCCTGGCGATGCTCTGGCGTGCGGTCAATCCGGCAGCGAGAAAACACGCAACCGGTTCGCCGGGAAGGTGACCGCGAACACCGAGCCCTTGCCCAGGGTGCTGGAGATGTCCAGCGTGGCGCCGTGCCGCTGCAGCACATGCTTGACGATGGCCAGTCCCAGGCCCGTGCCGCCGGTCTCGCGGGAACGGCTGCGGTCCACGCGGTAAAAACGCTCCGTCAGGCGCGGCAGGTGTTCCGGCGCGATGCCCGGCCCCGTGTCCTGCACCGAGAAGACGGCACGGCCGTCCTCCTTGCGCTGCCAGGCCACCGTGATCGATCCGCCCGCGGGCGTGTAGCGCACGGCGTTGCTGATGAGGTTGGACAGCGCGCTCTGCAGCTCGGCGGGCACGCCCGCGATATCGCCTTCGGCACGCAGGCTGTCCACGGCCGGAAAAATCATCACATGCTGGCGCGGCTGGTTCTGCGTGAGCAGGGCGGACAATGCGCGGCCCTCTTCCTCGCACCGCTGCATCAGCGCCTGCACGGGCGTCCACTCCGCCATGCCGGGCGGCGGGCTGCCCTCCAGGCGCGACAGGGTCAGCAGGTCCTGCACCACGCTTTGCATGCGCAGCGCCTGCTGCGCCATCATGCCCAGGTAGCGCGCCCGCTCATCGGCATTCAGCGGCAGGGTCTGCAGGGTCTCGACGAAACCGGCCAGCACCGTCAGGGGCGTGCGGATCTCATGGGACACGTTGGCGACAAAGTCGCGCCGCATGGCCTCGGCCTGCTCCAGCGCAGTGACATCGCGCGACAGCAGCAAGGTGCGCCCGTCCCCGTAGGGGTGCAGGTGCACCGAGATGCGCACGGGCCGCGAGGGCGTGCTGAAGCGCCCTTCCAGCACCACATCGTGGGTGAAGTCCTGGGCGGCGAAGTAGGCCGTGAACTCGGGGTCGCGCACCAGGTTGCCGATCGATTGCATCACGTCGCGCTGGGCATCGAAACCAAACTGGTTGGCCGCCATCTGGTTGCACCACTCGATCCGGCCCTGCGCATCCAGCAAGACCACGCCGTTGGGCGTGGCCTGCAGCGCCGCCAGGATTTCCTGCAGCCGGTCCTGGCTGTCGCGGATCTGCGCCTGCTGCCTGCGCAGAAGGCGCCGAGCGCGGTCCGCCGCCTCGCCCCAGATGCCGCGCATGGCAGGCACTTCCGCCAGGTCGCCCGTGCGCAGCCAGCGCAGCACGCGGGCACCGCGCAGCAGGTCCCATACAAACCAGGCCCAGCCCGCCAAGGCCGCGCCCAGGGCCGCGCCCCAGGGGCCGCCCTGCCACCATCCCAGGCCACCACCCGCCATCTGCCAGAGCAGGAAATACGAAATACGCCACAGCATGCGGTCAGCTCAGCCTTCTTATCAACGCCAGGGGCGCAACCCGTGCACCCCATCCAAACATCAGGCCTGCGCCATCACGCCTGCAACTGCACCTGCGGCTGGGCCGTGAGCCGGTAGCCTGCCCCGCGCACGGTTTCCACCATGACGGATGCGGCACCCAGCGCTTCACGCAGCCGCTTGACATGCACATCCACCGTGCGCTCCTCGATGAACACATGGTCGCCCCACACCTTGTCGAGCAGCTGCGAGCGGCTGTGCACGCGCTCGGCGTGTTTCATCAGGAAGTGCAGCAGCTTGAACTCGGTGGGGCCCACCTTGAGCGGCTGGCCCTGGAAGGTCACGCGGTAGGTGCCGGCATCCAGCACCAGCTCGCCGATGGTCACGCTGTCGCTGACCTGCTCGGGCGCACGGCGGCGCAGCACCGCGCGGATGCGGGCCAGCAGCTCCTGCGTGGAAAATGGCTTGGTGATGTAGTCGTCGGCACCGGCATCCAGCCCCGCCACCTTGTCGGGCTCGTCGCCACGGGCGGTGAGCATGAGGATGGGGATGGGCTTGGTACGGCTGTCGGCACGCCATTTGCGGGCCAGCGACAGGCCGCTTTGGCCCGGCAGCATCCAGTCCAGCAGGATGACATCCGGCAGCACGGCGTCGAGCTCGCGCTGGGCGGAGTCGCCGTCTTCCGCCCAGAAGGGCTGGAATCCGTTGTGGCGCAGATTGACGGCAATCAGCTCGGCAATCGCGGGTTCGTCCTCCACGATGAGGACGCGTGGGAGCTTTCTCATAGGTGTGCCAAAGCCCTTTCTTACAGCACGGCCGACTCGATCTCGTCGAGGGCAGTGTGGCGCACATCCTTGCCCTTGACCAGATAGATGATCAGCTCGGCCACGTTCTTGGAATGGTCACCGATGCGCTCGATGGCCTTGGCCAGGAACAACAGGTCCAGGCTGGGCGAGATGGTGCGCGGGTCTTCCATCATGTAGGTGATGAGCTTGCGCACGAAGCCGTCGAATTCCTTGTCGATGAGGTCGTCCTCCTTGAGGATGGCCACGGCCGCCTTGACGTCCAGCCGCGCGAACGCGTCCAGCGTCTTGCGCAGCTGGCCCGAGGCCAGCTCGGCTGCCACGCGCAGGTCGCTCGACGGCAGCGACCGCGGGGCGCCGCCTTCGATGATGGAGCGCACCATGCGCGCCATCTTGTTGGCCTCGTCGCCCATGCGCTCGAGGTTGGCCGTGGCCTTGGAGAAGGCCAGCAGCAGGCGCAAATCGCGCGCGGTGGGCTGGCGGCGGGCGATGATGGAGGACAGCTCCTGGTCGATCTCGACCTCCATCGCATTGATGCGGGTCTCCATCGAGGCCACGGTCTCCACGGCCTCCAGGCTGAACTGGGACAGCGCGTAGACCGCCTGCCGGATCTGCGATTCCACCAGCCCCCCCATCTCCATGACACGGGCGGACACGCTGTTGAGTTCGCTGTCGAACTGGGACGAAAGATGTTTATCGGGCATCTGCTGTCTCCTTAGCCGAAACGGCCGGTAATGTAGTCTTCGGTTTCCTTGCGCTCGGGCTTGAAGAAGATCTGTTCGGTGGCACCGAACTCGATCATTTCGCCGAGGTACATGTAGGCGGTGTAGTCGCTGCAGCGGGCGGCCTGCTGCATGTTGTGCGTCACGATGGCGATGGTGTAGTCGTGCTTGAGCTCGTCGATCAGCTCTTCGATCTTGGCGGTGGACAGCGGGTCCAGCGCAGAGGTGGGCTCGTCGAGCAGGAGCACCGAGGGCTTGACGGCCACGCTGCGCGCGATGCACAGGCGCTGCTGCTGGCCGCCGGACAGGGACAGGCCGCTCTGGTGCAGCTTGTCCTTCACCTCGGTCCACAGCGCCGCCTTGGACAGCGCCCATTCCACGCGGTCGTCCATCTCGCTCTTGCTCAGCGTCTCGTAGAGCTTCACGCCGAAGGCGATGTTGTCGTAGATGGACATGGGAAACGGCGTGGGCTTCTGGAACACCATGCCGATGCGCGCGCGCAGCAGGTTGATGTCCTGCTTGGGGTCCAGGATGTCCTGGCCGTAGAAGTTGATCGAGCCTTCGGCACGCTGGCCCGGGTACAGGCTGTACATGCGGTTGAGCGTGCGCAGCAGGGTGGACTTGCCGCAGCCCGAAGGGCCGATGAAGGCGGTGACCTTGTGTTCCGCGATGTTGAGGCTGACATTGCGCAGCCCTTGGAACTTGCCGTAGAAGAAGCTCAGGTTGCGCAGTTCCAGCGCATTCTTGCTGGCGGTGGCGGTAGCGGTGGCGTTCATTGTCAATTCCTGAAAATGGAGGCGGTCTGTATCTGCAATGGGGAGGGCTGGCGTGGGGTCAGACGCGGTTCTTCTCGCGCAGGAAGACCCGTGCCACGACGTTGAGGATCAGCACCGACAGCGTGATGAGCAAGGCACCGCCCCAGGCCAGGCGCACCCAGTTCTCATAGGGGCTCAGGGCAAACTGGAAGATCACCACCGGCAGGTTGGCCATGGGGGCGCTCATGTTGGTGCTGAAAAACTGGTTGTTGAGCGCGGTGAACAGCAGGGGCGCCGTCTCGCCGCTGATGCGGGCCACCGCCAGCAGCAGGCCGGTCATCACGCCGCTGCGCGCGGCACGCAGGGTGACCATGGTGGACACCTTCCAGCGCGGCGCGCCGAGCGCGAAGGCCGCTTCGCGCAGGCTGCCGGGCACCAGGCGCAGCATGTTCTCGGTGGTGCGCACCACCACGGGCACGGCGATCAGCGACAGCGCCAGGCTGCCAGCCCAGCCCGAGAAGTTGCCCACCGTGGCCACGGCAATCGCGTAGACGAAGAGCCCGAGCACGATGGACGGGGCCGACAGCATGATGTCGGTCACGAAACGGGTGAGTTCGGCCGTCTTGCTCTGGTCGCCGTATTCCGCCAGGTACACGCCCGCCAGAACACCGATCGGCGTCGATACCAGCACGGTGAAGCCCACCATCATGAGGCTGCCGACGATGGCGTTGGCCAGGCCGCCGCCCTCGGAGCCCGGTGCCGGCGTGGACTGGGTGAACATGTTCAGGTCCAGCGCGGCCAGGCCGTTGGCCAGCAGCACGCTCAGTATCCACAGCAGCACGAACAGGCCCAGCACCATCGCGCCCAGGGACAGGGTCAGGCCGACGGCGTTGGAGCGCTGGCGCTTTTTGTAGAGTTGTTGGTTGAATTCCATGGAGCTTGTCTCAAAGGAGGTTCATGGGCAGTGCGGCGCGGGCTCAGAGGCCCTTGGCCTTTTCGGCGCGCAGCATCATGATCTTGGCGGCCGACAGGACCACGAACGTGATCACGAACAGCAGGAAACCGAGGGCAAACAGCGTGGAGAGGTGGAAATCCGCCGCCTCGCCAAATTCATTGGCCAGCGTGGAGGCAATGGACGTCCCTGGCGAAAACAGCGAAGTGGGCATGCGGTTGGCATTGCCGATCACGAAGGTCACCGCCATGGTCTCGCCCAGGGCGCGGCCCAGGCCCAGCATGACGCCGCCGATCACGCCCTTTTGCGTATAGGGCAGCACGACGCGGCGCACCACCTCCCAGGTCGTGCAGCCCAGGCCGTAGGCCGACTCGCGCAGGATGGGCGGGACGATCTCGAACACATCGCGCATCACGGCCGCCACGAAGGGCAGCACCATGAACGCCAGCACGATGCCGGCGGCCAGGATGCCGAAACCGTTGGTGCTGCCGCCAAACAGGAAGCCCACCAGCGGCATCGAGCCCAGCAGCTTCTGCACCGGCATCTGGAAGTAGTCGGCAAACAGCGGGGCGAACACGAACAGGCCGAACATGCCGTAGATGATCGAAGGCACGGCCGCCAGCAACTCCACCGCCGTGCCCAGCGGGCGCCGCAGCCAGACCGGGCAGGTTTCCGTGAGGAAAAGGGCGATGCCGAAAGCCAGGGGCACCGCGATCAGCAGCGCGATGCCGGCACTCGCCAGGGTGCCGACGATGGCAATCGCGGCACCGAATTCTTCATTGATGATGTCCCATTCCACGCGCCAGATGAACTGGACTCCGAACTTGTGGAATGTCGGCCACGCGTAGACAAAAAGGGAAACGATGATGCCCAGCAGCGCCGCGAGCACCAGCAGCGACAGGCTTTGGGTCAGGCGATGGAAAAAGATGTCCTGCAGGCGCTGCCGCCTGGCAATCGATACCATGGACTCTGTGGGGGCGTCCGTCGTCTTGACGGACACAGGTTGCGAACTCATGGTGGTTCCCACGCTCATGTTGACTCCCATCTGGCTTCTGGAGGCCCCACAAACCAGCACCCATCAGCCAGACCAGCCGGCCGATGGGGGGTATTCTGGGGCAACTGGCTTACTTCTTGATCTGCGACCAGACCTTGGAGCGGATCTCGGCGGTCAGGCTGTCGGGCAGCGGAACATAGTCCAGTTCCGTGGCCATGCCCTTGCCGTTCTTGAACGCCCACTCGAAGAACTTCAGCACTTCGGCCGACTGCGCCTTGTCGGCGGGGTCCTTGTACATCAGGATGAAAGAAGCGGTGCTGACGGGCCAGCTGTCCGCGCCCTTGGCGTTGACCATCGAGATGCCCATGCCCGGCACGCTGAACCAGTCGGCGCTGGCGGCGGCGGCCGCAAAAGTCTTGTCGTCAGGGCTCACGTACTTGCCGTCTGCATTCTGCAGTTGCAGGAAGTTCATGTTGTTCTTCTTGACGTAGGCGTATTCCACGTAGCCGACAGCGCCCTTCACGCGGGTCACGTTGGCGGCCACGCCTTCGTTGCCCTTGCCGCCTACGGACGACGCGGCAGGCCACTTCACGGCCGCGCCCTTGCCCACGGAATCAGCCCACTCCTTGCTGACCGCCGACAGGTAGTCGGTCCAGTTGAAGGTGGTGCCCGAACCATCCGCGCGGTGTACCACGGTGATGTTCTGGTCGGGCAGGGTCTTGCCAGGATTCAGCGCGGCGAGCTTGGCATCGTTCCACTTGGCGATCTTGCCCAGGAAGATGTCCGCCAGCACGGGGCCCGTCACGCGCAGTTCGCCGGGCTTGAAGCCGTCCAGGTTGATCACGGGCACCGTGCCGCCGATGATGGCGGGAAACTGCACCATGCCGTCCTTGTCCAGGTCGGCGCCGGACACGGGCGCATCGGTGGCGCCGAAAGCCACGGTCTTGGCGCGGATCTGGCGGATGCCGCCGGAGGATCCGATGGACTGGTAGTTCAGGCCCGTGCCCGTTTCCTTCTTGTAGGCCTCGGCCCACTTGGCGTACATGGGGAACGGAAAGGTCGCGCCTGCACCGGTGATGTCCGCCGCAAAGGCACTGCCCACAGCCATGGTGGCCAGTGCGACAGCGACGGTTTTGAGAAATGTGCGTTTCATTATTCAGTACCTTTTGGCTAGGGTTAACAGGAACAGCACGAACTCTAGGCCCCCAAGATGACAATTCGGTGACACAAGGCACCCCGTCGCACAGAGCCGCCACACGGTCATCCAGCGCCGCGCGCACCGTCATGAATCTGTCACACGGTCCACGGACACTGGGCGGCTCGCGATCAGCACCCGCCTCCATGAGGGAGACGACGGGTGCCGCACCGATGCACCTGACGCTCGCGGTACGATGCCGAACGAAGCTCCCACCAGAAATACATGCAGAACGGCACACGCCTCGCCGCGGTCGACCTCGGCTCCAATAGTTTTCGCCTTGAAATCGGGCGCTATGAGTTCGGACATATCCAGCGGGTGGAATACCTCAAGGAAACCGTGCGCCAGGGCAACGGCCTCGATGAAGACCGCAATCTGACGCGCGACGCCATGGAGCGTGGCTGGGCCTGCCTGGCACGATTCGGGGAGCGGCTGGCGGGGTTTCCCCGTGCCCAGGTCCGTGCCGTGGCGACCCAGACGCTGCGCGAGGCACGCAATCGGGACGAGTTCCTGTCACGCGGCAGCGAGGTGCTGGGCTATCCGATCGATGTGGTGTCGGGCCCGGAAGAAGCACGGCTGATCTACCAGGGGGTGGCCCGCCTGCTGCCGCAATCCGACGAGCGCCGCCTGGTCGTGGACATCGGAGGGCGTTCCACGGAGCTCATCCTGGGCCAGCAGTTCACACCCTACTCCGTGGCCTCGTACCGCGTGGGCAGCGTGGCCTGGTCGCAGCGCTACTTCGCCAACGGCGAATTCACGGCCCAGGCGTTCCTGGCCGCCGAGATCGCGGCCAAGGCCGTGCTGGACGAAGCGCTGGAAACCTTCCGCCCCGAGACCTGGGACGTGTCTTACGGCTCCTCCGGCACCGCGGGCGCCGTGGGTGACATCCTGGCCGCCGCCGGCGGCCCGCAGGGCCTCATCACGCGGGACGGGCTGGGCTGGCTGCACGAGCGCCTGCTGCGCGCCCAGTCTGCCGACCGCGTGCGCCTGGAAGGGCTGAAGGAAGAGCGACGCGCCGTCATCGGCGGGGGAATCAGCGTGCTGCGCGCCGTCTTCGACCTGCTGGACATCGAGCACATGCAGGTGGCACAGGGCGCCTTGCGCCAGGGCGCCCTCTACGACCTGCTGGACAGAGAGCAACCCGGCACCGACCTGCGTACCACCACCGTCAATGGACTCATGCAGCGGTTTGGCGTGGACATGGAGCACGCGGAACGGGTGGCGCGCACCGCGTGTGCCCTGTTCGAGCAGGCCACGCCCGGCGACAGCGAGCGAGCGTCGCGCAAGCTTGACTGGGCGGCGCGGCTGCACGAGATCGGCTGCCGCATATCCCACAGCGACTACCACCGCCACGGCGCCTACATCCTGGACAACACCGATGCCGCCGGGTTTGCCGTTCCCGAACTGCATCGCCTGGGCGTGCTGGTGCAGGGACAGCGCGGCAAGGTGCGCAAGCTCGGCGCGGACCTGCAAGATCCTGTCTTCGTGCTGCAGCTGCTGAGCCTGCGCCTGTCC
This sequence comes from Acidovorax sp. GW821-FHT09A11, assembly GCF_059418365.1. Taxonomy (NCBI): domain Bacteria; kingdom Pseudomonadati; phylum Pseudomonadota; class Betaproteobacteria; order Burkholderiales; family Comamonadaceae; genus Acidovorax; species Acidovorax sp. GW821-FHT09A11. The sequence goes on along the minus strand of NZ_JBWKPS010000011.1, from coordinate 116,938 downwards.
GTGGCGCTGTGCCATGCGCGCCGCGATCCGGACACGGCAGGCCTTTCATTGCAAGCCGAAGGGCCGCGTTTTCTCCTGCGCGCCCGCCCCGGCTGGGCTGCGGCCTTTCCGCAGTCTGCGCACCTTCTTCGCGAGGAAGTCCAGGCCTGGCAGAAGACGCCCTGGGAACTGGTGGTTGACCTTCCCTGAGCATTGGCAATAAACTATATAAACTGTTTATACCGTTTATTTATTGACCCACTGCCTTCATCATGACCACCACCAGCGCCACACCACCCGCCCCGTCCGCCCCCGCAGTCACAGCCACAGCGCCCGCAAAACCTGCCAAGCCCTCTGCCGCGGTAGCCGCCAAATCACCCGCCAAGGCAGCGGCTCCCGCCAAGCAGGCCAGGAAAGCGGGCGCGAAGCCCGCTGCTGCCGCCCCCAAGGCGAAAGGGGCCAGCTCTAAGAAGGCTGCGGCCGCGCCCCAGCCCGCCAAAGCAAAAGCACCCACGCCGCAGGCTGCCCCGGACACCAAGGCCAAGAAGCCCAAGCTGGTGCGTGACAGCTTTACCATCCCGAAGGATGAATACGCCGTCATCGAGACACTGAAGCAGCGCTCTGCGGCGCTCGCGCAGCCCGTGAAGAAGAGCGAGCTGTTGCGCGCCGGCCTGAAGGTGCTGGCGGCGATGTCCGACAGCGCACTGCGCACCGCAGTGCAGGCCGTGCCGTCCATCAAGACGGGACGCCCCAGGGCCCAAGCGGCCGCAGCCCCCGTCGCCGCGGCCGCACCGGCCGCCAGGACCGCCGCCAAGGCCACGCGCAAGTGAGCCGGTCTGCGCCGGGGACGGCCCCTGGCGCAACCGGCATCAAACAAACTCGGGCGACTGAACGGCGATCAGCAATGTCTGGCTTTGGTCCAGCCTCTGCCGCTGCCTCAGCCACCAGACCGAGCCCTTGCGCACGGCGCATTCCGAAGCCTGCAGTCCCATCAGCTGGGCGATGGTCTGCCCCAGCATGGGCTGGTGGCCCACGATCAGCACCGTGCCCTTGGCGCGCGGCCACTGTGCGAGGTCCAGCAGTTCCTGCGGCGTCCCGCCCGGCAGCAGCTCGGCCCGCATCTTGAACTTGCGCCCCAGGGCGCTGGCCGTCTGCTCGGTGCGCCGCGAGGGGCTGGCCAGCACGCGCAGGCCCTCGGGCAGCTGCCGGTCCAGCCATGCAGCCATGCGCGCTGCCTGCTTTTCGCCCCGCGGCGTCAAGGCCCGCGCCAGGTCATCACCCCCCTCAGCGGCTTCTTCCGCCTCCGCATGTCGCCACAGGATGAGATCCATCATGCTGTCCCTTGGTCGAGTTGCTCCGGGGAAGGGGCCGGTCCGTAGCGGACCATCAGGGCGTCCTGGGCGCCCACTCCGTCCTCGGGGCGGGGTGCCCGGTCATAGCCTCCCTGCGCATTCAGCGTCCATGCGTCCCGGTCATCGTGCAGGTAGGCCACCAGGCACTCGTCAACGATCTGCTGCCGCAGGCGCGGGTCCGTCACGGGCCAGGCCAGTTCCACGCGCCGCATCATGTTGCGGTTCATCCAGTCGGCACTGGAAAGGTACAGGTCCTCGTCGCTGCCGCAGCGGAAGTAGAAGACCCGCGTGTGCTCGAGGAAGCGGCCGATCACCGAGCGCACCCGGATGTTGTCGGTCACCCCGGGCACCTGGGCCGCGAGCATGCAGGCCCCGCGCACGATGAGGTCGATGCGCGCTCCGCGCTGGGCGGCCAGAATCAGCGCGCGCATCAAGGCTTCATCGGTCAGGGCATTCATCTTGGCCACGATGCGCGCATCCTCTCCCCGGCTCGCGGCCTGCCCCACCTGCTCGATCTTCTCCAGCATGCGCCGGTGCAGATGGAACGGCGCCAGCATCAGCTTGCGCAGCTTGGGCGGGCGGTTCTGGCTCGCGAGGTGGTTGAACACCCCGTCCATGTCCGCCGTGGTTTCCTCGTCGGCAGTGAGATAGCTCAGATCGGTATAGAGCCGTGCCGTGCGCACGTTGTAGTTGCCGGTGGACAGGTGCCCGTACCGCCTCAGCTGGCGCCCTTCCCTGCGCGTGACCAGCAGCATCTTGGCATGTGTCTTGAGCCCCACCACGCCATACACCACCTGCGCGCCAATCGACTCCAGCGCCTCGGCCCAGTTGATGTTGGCTTCCTCGTCAAAGCGGGCCTTGAGTTCCACGACCGCCATGACCTCCTTGCCCCGGCGCACGGCCTCGGTCAGCAGGTCCATGAGTTCGGAATCGCCACCGGTGCGGTAGATCGTCTGCTTGATAACGAGGACGTCGGGATCGTTGACGGCCTCGCGCAGGAAAGCGAGCAGTCCGTCGAAGCTCTCGAACGGCTGGTGGATGAGCACGTCGCGCTGGCGCAGCTGCTCCATGATGGACACTCCGGCCTGCAATTGCCGTGGCCAGGCGGAATTCCAGGTCGGAAACAGCAGGGCGGGCGCATCCACCAGGTCCACCAGCTGGGTCAGGCGCACCAGGTTCACGGGCCCGGGTACCCGGTACAAGGCGGCGGGGGGCAAGGCAAACTGCGCCAGCAAAAAGTCGGACAGGAATTGCGAACATCCCGCGGACACTTCCAGCCGGACGGCCTGCCCATAGTGCCTGTGCTGCAGGCCCTGGCGCAGGGCTGTCCGCAGATTGCGCACATCCTCCTCGTCCAGCGCGAGGTCGGAATGGCGCGTCACCCGGAATTGCGAGAACTCCGTCACCTCGCGCCCCGGAAAGAGCTCGTCCAGGTGTGCCCGCACGATGCTGGAAAGGCTCACGAAAAGCGCTTCCGAGGGTGCCACGCGGGCAGGCATGCGGATCAGCCTGGGCAGGGCCCTGGGAACCTTGACGATGGCGATCTCGTTCTCTCGCCCGAATGCATCGTGCCCCTTCAGGCGCACGATGAAGTTCAGGGACTTGTTGGCCACCTGGGGAAAGGGGTGCGCGGGGTCCAGCCCCACCGGGATCAGCAGCGGCCGCACCTCGCCCACGAAATACTCGTGGACCCAGCGCTTCTGGGCGGGCGAACGCTCCCCATGCCCCACGATCCGGATGCCATGGGCGGCAAACGCAGGCACCAGGGACTCGTTGTACAGCGTGTACTGCCGGTCCACCAGCCCGTGCACCTTGGCGGCCACGGCTTCGAAGGATGCCGTCGAATAAAGGCCCTGGGTCTCGCCTTTCTGGGCCGCGGTGATGTGCGGCGCGGCACGCACTTCAAAAAACTCGTCCAGGTTGGACGACACGATGCACAGGTAGCGCAGCCGCTCCAGCAGCGGCACATCCGTTCTCACGGCCCAGTCGAACACCCGTTCGTTGAACGCGAGGATGCTGTGGTCCCTGTCCAGGAACATGTGGGGCGGCGCCGCAGTGGGCGCGGCTGCCGGTGCGTGGCCCACGCCGCCGTCGCGTGGCGCCGGCGTGGCATCGGGCCTGTCACACGACAGGGCAACAGCGTCATCGGGGGGCAAGGGCAACATGGATACGCAAGCGCGACGAGTGCAGGATGGCTGCAGTATTTAACGCCCAGATGACAAAGATGTGACAGGCTCCGTGACAGTCACACGCGCCACGCCCTGTGTCCGGGCAGGAACCAGGTACTGCTCGAACAGCCGCGCGGCGTGGGCCCATGTGAAATCGAGCGCACGCGCCCGGGCGTCGGAGCGGGCAATCGCCAGCGCCTCCTGGCTTGCAGTCAGCAAATCGTCATGCAGCACGCCCCCCCGTGCCGGCTGGCCAGGATGTGCACCCAGCACTTCCATCGGCCCGTCCACGGGGAAAGCGGCCACCGGCGTTCCGCAGGCCATGGCCTCGAGCATGACCAGCCCGAAGGTTTCAGAACGGCTGGGAAACACAAAAACATCCGCCGCCGCATACACCTGTGCCAGTGCCGGGCGGTCCAGGATGCCCAGCCAGCGGACCTGCGGGTACCTGGCCTTCAGGCGCGCCTCCAGCGGGCCGACACCACACACCACCTTGGAGCCGGGCATGTCCAGCCGGAGGAAGGCCTCGATGTTCTTTTCGTACGAGATCCGTCCCACGTACAAGGCCACGGGATGGGCCAGGGCCCCCATGAGCGGGCTGGGGGTGGTGGCGCCGTGGAACGCGAAAGCCTGCGTGTCAACGCCATGGGTCCACAGGCGCAGGTTGCGAAATCCCCGGTGCTCCAGCATCTGCAGGACGCCGTGCGTCGGCACCATCACGCCCGATGACGGGCGATGGAAATGACGGAACAGCGCGTACCCCCATCCAAGCGGCACCCGCAAGGCCGCGTTCAGTATTTCCGGGAAACGGGTATGGAATGCCGTGGTGAATGCCAGGCCCTTGCGCAGGCAGTAGCGGCGCCCCGCCCAGCCCAGCGGTCCTTCGGTGGCCAGGTGGATGGCGTCGGGCTCCATCGCGTCCAGCATCCCTGCCACGCGCTGCGCGGGCCGCACGGCCAGATCGATCCCTGCATAGCCAGGGCACGGGCGCGTTGCGAACTGGCCGGGATGCAGCACCTGGACCGCGTGCCCGGCGGCTTCCAGCTCCCGCACCAGCTCCAGCAGCGTGGTGACGACCCCGTTGACCTGGGGAAGCCAGGCATCCGTCAGCAAGGCGATTTTCATAGGGCAACGGCGGCCTCGGTCCGCGATGTGTCGGCGAAGGGAGAAGCGGGCCACTGGAGCAGTTCCAGCCGGCCGTCCAGGTGTTCGACCAGCGCGGTGTGGCTTTCCACCCAGTCGCCGTCATTGCAATACAGGGTTCCGCCGATCTCCCGCATCTCCGCGCGGTGGATATGGCCGCACACCACGCCGTCATGTCCCCTGCGGCGCGCCTCGGCGGCCACGGCCACTTCAAAGTCGGTCACGTAGTTGAGCGCCTTCTTGACCTTGCCCTTCAGGTAGGCCGACAGCGACCAGTAGGGCAGCCCCATGCGGGCGCGCAAGGTGTTGAGGTGCCGGTTGAGCCGCAGCGTGAACTCATACAGGTTGTCCCCCAGGTAGGCCAGCCACTTGGCGCACTGGATCACTCCGTCAAAGTGGTCTCCGTGCGTGACCCACAGGCTGCGGCCGTCCGCCGTGGTGTGCACCGCCTCGGCCAGCACTTCGATGCCGCCGAACGAGTGGCCGACAAAGGCGCGTGCAAACTCGTCATGGTTGCCAGGCACGAAGACCACCCGGCATCCCTTGCGCGCGCGCCGCAGGAGCTTTTGCACGACATCGTTGTGGGCCTGGGGCCAGAACCACTTGCGGCGCAGCTGCCAGCCGTCGACGATGTCGCCCACGAGGTAGAGGTGGTCGCTGGGGTGGTGCTTGAGAAAGTCCAGCAGCGCGACCGCCTGGCACCCCGGGGTGCCCAGGTGCAAATCCGAAATGAAGACCGCGCGGTACCGGCGATGACCCGCCGCGAAGGCATGTGCGTCGTCGGCCATGTCCTCGTGGCCCACGGACGGTTCCATCCAGGGGCCCAGGGCATCGAACGCGGTGCGCATCAGGCCCCCAGGAAATGCTTGCGATAGCGGGGGTGCAGGTCCGCCAGGCGCATCAGCATCGGCAGGTCCGCGGTGTTGAAGTCCGGGTCCCAGGCTGGAGCGCCCAGCACGCGCGCGCCCAAGCGCAGGTAGCCCTTGATGAGCGCCGGGGGATCCACCGTGATCGAGCCGTCCAGCTGCTCGACGGGCAGCGGCAGTCGGGGAAGCACGTGGTATTCGATGGGAGCCAGGTGTGTCTTGCGCACCTGCTGCCAGATGCTCGCGGCCGCGTCGCCGCTGACGACGCCGTTGTGCAGCATGGGGATGCTGGCGCAGCCGATCATCGTGTCGAGCTGGTTGCGCACCATGAAGTCCGCCAGCGCGCTCCACAGCGCCATGATCACGCCGCCGTGGCGGTGGTCGGGGTGCACGCAGCTGCGGCCCAGCTCCACCATGCGCGGGCGCAGGGAGCGCAGCCGCGTCAGGTCGAACTCGGTGTCGCTGTAGGTGCCGCCGACGCGCCGGGCCTGTGCGGGAGTGAGCACGCGGTAAGTCCCAATGACTTGCTGGCTCTGGGCGTCGCGCACCAGCAGGTGCTCGCAATAGTCGTCGAACAGGTCCACGTCGTGGCCGGGGATGGGGGTCGTCAATCGAGCGCCCATCTCCGCCGCGAACACATCGAACCGCAACCGCTGCGCCTGGCGCACCTCATCTTCATGCCGCGCCCATGCCACCTCGATGGCCCCCCGCGCCGCCACCGGCTGCAGGGCGCCGGGCATGGCAGCCGTGCCGCGAAGCGGCCGCTGGGGAACGATTTCGGCGGACAGGGGCGGCGTCAAGGTGGGCAGCTCATTCATGGTGCAACATCTCCTTGTGTCAGGACGGGTTCGGCTGGAGGCCCCAACCATGGGCTGGGAACCGTTTCCCCTGGGCACGAGTGTGAAATTGCCGCGTGACGCCGCCATGTCGGCCGCATGTCAATCCCATGACAGCGGATCGCCGCGCAGAACCCCGCATCGACGCCAACGGGCCTGCATAATTGGTTCAGGAAACCGCACCGTGCACGCATCCGCCCCCACCCGCTCCCGAAGCCCTCTTGCGGGCTCGCTGATCGTGTTTGTTCTGGCGGCGGCCTGTGCCGGGGTGGTGGTGTGGGCCCTTGAGCGCCAGGAGCGCGCCCAGCACCGCACGCAGGTGACGGACATGGCGGGTGACCACGTCCAGGCGCTGCAACGCGCCATCGAGCTGGCCCTGTCGGCCAACAACACCCTGGTGGCGCTGGTGCGCCAGGGCCGGGGAGAGGTGACGCAGTTCGAGGAGATCGGCACGCAGATGCTGCCCTTCTACCCGGGCATCACGGCCATGGGCCTCTCTCCCGGGGGAGTGGTCAAACAGGTCGTGCCGCGCCAGGGCAACGAGAACTCCATCGGGTTCGACCAGCTCAACGACCCCCGGCAGGGCCCCGAATCCGCCAGGGCCCGGGAGTCGGGCCGGCTGACCCTGGCCGGCCCCATGGAGCTGGTGCAAGGCGGCCTGGGCGTGGTGGGGCGCCAGCCCGTCTACCTCGACGATGCCCAGGGGCACCGCGCCTTCTGGGGGTTCACCTACGTCACCATCCGCCTGCCCGAAGTGCTGGCCGCGGCGCGCCTGCCGCAGCTGACGCTGCGCGGCTACCACTACCGGCTGTGGCGCGTCCGGCCCGACACGGGCGAGGAACAGACCATTGCCGCATCCGACCCGCCCCCGGGCGCGGACGCGGTGGGCCGGTCGCTGACCCTGCCCAACGGGCAATGGACCCTGAGCCTGGTCCCCATCAAGGGCTGGGGCGACCCGGCCGTGCTGCTCATGCGCTGCGCGGTGGGCCTGCTGTTTGCCTTGATGATGACCTACCTGGCCCGGCTTCTTTTCGAGCTGAAGGCCCACGAGCGCGGGCTGGCCTATCAGGTGGCCCAGCGCACCTCGGAAATCCAGGCCACCCAGCAGCAGCTGCACGCCACCATCGACGCCATCCCGGACCCTCTCTTCGAACTCGACCAGGACGGGTTCTATTGCAGCGTGCACAGCCAGCGCGCCGAATTGCTCATGGGCCCCGCCGAAACGCTGGTGGGACGCAACGTGACCGAGGTGCTGCCAGCGCTGGCAGCCCTGTCGGTGCTGGACGTGCTGAGCGATGCCCAGGCGCAGGGCTGGTCCTCCGGGCGGCAGATCATGCTCGACCTGCCCGGGGTGGGCACCACGTGGTTTGAGCTGTCCGCCGCGCGCAAGGCCACGTCCCCGGGCGCAAAGCCACGGTTCATCCTGCTGTCGCGCGACATCACGGAGCGCAAGCGGTCCCAGGAGCAACTGCAGCTGACCGCCCAGGTGTTCGACCAGAGCAGCGAAGCCATCGTGATCGCCGACGCGGCCCATACGATCGTGCGCATCAACCGGGCTTTCACGCGGATCACGGGGTACACGGAAGCCGAGGCCGTGGGGCAGTCCGTGCGCCTGCTCACGGTCGCCCGGCCGGCAGACAACGCCAGCGCCGACGCCGTGTACGCACGGCTGTCCCAGGACGGCCACTGGGAGGGCGAGGCCTGCGGCCGCCGCAAGGACGGGTCCACCTACCCCCAGTGGCTGTCGGTCAGCAGCGTGCGCGATGGCAATGGCGTCGCCACGCACTCCATCACGCTGTTTCGCGACATCACGCAGCAGCGCGAGGCCCAGGACCGCATCCAGCGCCTGGCGCATTTCGACCCGCTCACGAACCTTCCCAACCGCGCGCTGCTGGCCGAGCGCGCGCAGCACCTCATTGCCAACGAGCAGGCGCGAGGCGGCACCCTGGCCATGCTGTTCCTGGACCTGGACCACTTCAAGAACGTCAACGATTCGCTGGGCCACCGCATTGGAGACATCCTGCTCGTGGCGGTGGCGCAGCGCCTTCAGTCCCTGCTGCGGCCTCAGGACACCGTCTCGCGCCTGGGGGGCGATGAATTTCTGCTGCTGCTGCCCGCCACCTCGGCACCCTCCGCGGCCGACATGGCAACCCGGCTGCTCGCGGCCATCGCCCAGCCGTTTCAGGTGGACCCGTACGAACTCACCACCACCTTGTCGGTGGGCATCGCGATGTATCCCGCCGATGGCGACTCGTTCGACACGCTGTACCAGCGGGCCGATGCCGCCATGTACCGTGCCAAGCAGAACGGACGCAACCGGTACGGTTTCTTCACCGCCGACCTCGAGGCGCGCACGGCGCGCGCCCTGCTGATCGAGAACGCCCTGCGCCGCGCGCTGGAGCGCAACCAGTTCGAACTGCACTACCAGCCCCAGGTCTCGCTCACCGCGCGCCAGGTGGTGGGGGCCGAGGCACTGCTGCGCTGGCGCCATCCCGAGCTGGGCATGGTGTCGCCGGCCGAGTTCATTCCGGTGGCCGAAAGCAGCGGCATGATCGTGGCGATCGGGGAATGGGTGATCCACACCGCGGTGAAGGACGCCAAACGCTGGCTGGATCTGCAGCTGCCCCTGCGGGCGGTGTCCGTGAACGTCTCCGCCGTCCAGTTCAGGCATCCCCAGCTACCCGAGATGGTCACGCGCTGCCTGGAACAGGCAGGCCTGCCCGCGCGCCGGCTGGAGCTGGAGCTGACCGAGGGCGCCGCGGTGGACGACCCCGCCGCCGCGCTCGCCATGATGGACCAGCTTCACGACCGCGGCGTGCGCCTGTCCATGGACGACTTCGGCACCGGATATTCCTCGTTGAGCTACCTCAAGCGGTTCCAGATCTACAAGCTCAAGATCGACCAGTCGTTCGTGCGCGATCTGGAAGACGATGCCAATGACCGGGCCATCGTGAGCGCCATCATCCGCATGGCGCAGGCCCTGGGCATGCAGACCACGGCGGAGGGGGTGGAAACCGACGGCCAGGTCGAGTTCCTGCAGGCCCAGGGCTGCGACGAGGGCCAGGGGTTCTACTTCAGCCGCCCCCTGCCCGCGCCGGAGTTCGAGGCGTACCTGCGCGCTCAGCGGGACCACTGAAGCCGACCCGACCCTGCACGGGAAAGGGCCGGACGCCCCGCCGAAAGGCTTGTAAGGGAGCGCTGCTACACTTTGGTACAAATTACCAAGGCCGCCTGGCCCTCCCGCCCGTACCGGTTTCCATGTCTGCGCCGTACAGCTCTCCAGAATTGCAGCGTCCTGGAGTTGCCACCGACACCCCCCTGCAACGCGCGCTGCGCGAACAGCAAACCCTGCTCGACAGTGCGGGCGTGGGCATTGTTTTCCTGCGCCAGCGCAGCGTGGTGCGCTGCAACCAGCGGTACGCCGAGATCTTCGGCTACGCCAGCGCCGAAGGGCTGGTGGGCCTCAACACCGAGGCGTTCTACCCTTCGCGCGATGCCTTTCGCGATCTGGGCCGCACCGCCTACCCGGTGCTCGCCCAGGGCCAGGCCTTCCGCGTGGAGCGCCAATTGCGCCGGCGCGACGGCTCCTTGTTCTGGGGCAGCCTGACGGGGCGGCTCATCAATCCGCACGACACGACCGAAGGCTCCATCTGGATCCTGGACGATATCGACGAGCAACGGCGCGCGCAGGCCGCGCTGGGCGCCGCGGTCCGCGAAAAACAGCTGCTGTTCGACAGCGCCATGGTGGGCATCGTGTTCCTGCGCGACCGGCGCCTGACCCGGTGCAACCACCACTTCGAGCAGATGCTGGGCTACCAGCCGGGGGAACTGGCGGGCAGCCCGTCGCGCCGCTGGTATGCCAGCGACGCCGCGTGGGAAGAAGTCGGCCGCCGGTGCTATCCGCAGCTGGCCGCCGGCCATTCGTACGAAGGCGAGCTGGAACTGTGCCGCAAGGACGGCACCCCCGTGATCTGCGAGGTGCGCAGCAAATCCATAGATCCCGCCGATCCATCGCAGGGCTCCATCTGGATCACCATGGACATCACGGAGCGAAAGCAGGCACAGGCCGTCCTGGCCAGCACGCACGAGGACCTGGAACGGCAGGTGCAGGACCGCACCCGCGAACTGCGCGAGACCGTGGACAACCTGCACCGCGAGATCAACGACCGCAAGGCCGACCAGGAGCGCATCTACTGGCTCGCCCACTATGACGCCCTCACGGGCCTGCCCAACCGCGCCCTGCTGTCCGAGCGCGCGCAGCAGGCCATCCGCGTGGCCCAGGAGGGCAACACGCCCCTGGCCCTGATCTTCCTGGACCTGGATCACTTCAAGCACGTGAACGACTCGCTGGGCCACCGGGTGGGCGATGCACTGCTGGTGGAGATCGCCAAGCGGCTGCGCGCCGTGGTGCGCGACAAGGACACGGTGTCGCGCCTGGGTGGCGACGAGTTCATCCTGCTGCTGCCCGGCGCCAATGCGCACGGCGCGGCCCGCGTGGCCGGCAAGCTGCAGGAGGCCTCGCGCCAGCACTACCAGATCGACCACCATGAACTGACCATGGCCCCGTCCATGGGCATCGCGCTGTTCCCCCAGGACGGCAAGGACTTCGACACCCTGACGCAGTCGGCCGACGTGGCCATGTACCGCGCCAAGCTCGACGGGCGCAACACATTCAAGTTCTTCACCCCGGAAATGCAGGCGCAGTCGGTGCGCGCGCTGCAGCTCGAAAACGCCCTGCGCCGGGCGCTGGAGCGCAACCAGTTCCACTTGCACTACCAGCCGCAGATGAGCCTGACCACCGGGGCCGTGCGCAGCGTGGAAGCCCTGCTGCGCTGGCAGCACCCGCAGCTCGGTGGAGTGTCGCCCGCCGAATTCATTCCCATTGCAGAAGACAGCGGGCAGATCCTGCAGATCGGCGAATGGGTGCTGCGCACCGCGCTCTCGCAGCTCAAGACCTGGCGGGCCTGCGGGTTCCCGGGCCTGACGATGGCCGTGAACCTCTCGGCCATCCAGTTCCGCCAGCCCCAGTTGCCCGAACTGGTAAGCCGCATGCTGGCCGAATTCGACCTGCCGCCGGATTGCCTGGAGCTGGAGCTGACCGAAGGCGTGGCCGTGGACGACCCGCATGCCGCGGTGGCCACCATGGACCAGCTGCACGCGCGCGGCGTGCGCATGTCGATGGATGACTTCGGCACCGGCTATTCATCGCTGAGCCAGCTCAAGCGATTTCAGATCTTCAAGCTCAAGATCGACCAGTCGTTCGTGCGCGACCTGGGCAACGACAACAACGACCGCGCCATCGTGAGCGCCATCATCCGCATGGCCCAGGCGCTGGGCATGCGCACCACGGCCGAAGGCGTGGAGACCGAAGGCCAATTGGCCTACCTGCGTGAGCAGGGCTGCGACGAGGCGCAGGGTTACCACTTCAGCATGCCGCTGTCGGCACCGGAGCTGGAAGCCTTCATGCGGCGGCAGCTGCATTGAGCCGGCCGGCCGGCAGCACGATCGTGCCGCGGCCCGGACCCGCCGGACCGGCTCTCACAGACCCGCCCGGGCAACAGGCCTCCACACGGGGAAATTTTGAATAAAATCAGCCCCTGACGCTTTATAGATAAGCGCGAGCAGCTATAAATATAATAGCAAATGCACTGTATTGCATTGCACTGCCGCGATGCCCGAGCTGTCGTCCGCACCGCGCGCGCAGATCCCTCCAGGCAACGCTCAGCGGATCGGAAAGGCGTACATCAGGCCCTGCCTGTTCCACAGGTTGTTGAGGCCGCGCGGCAGCGCCAACGCCGACTTCTGCCCGACGTTGCGCTCGAAGATCTCGCCATAGTTGCCGGTGGTCCTGACGGCGCGCAGCAGCCAGTCGCGGTCCAGGCCGAGCAGCTTTCCGGTGTCTTCCGAGGTTCCCAGCATGCGCTGCACCGCCGGGTGGCTGCTGCTGGTTTTCAGCTGGTCCGCGTTGGCCTGTGTCACGCCCTGCTCTTCGGCTTCGATGAGGCCGTAGATCACCCACTTGACCACCGCGAACCACTCGTCGTCCCCCCGCCGCACCATGGGGCCCAGAGGCTCCTTGGAGATGAGCTCGGGCAGGATGGTGTGCGTTGCCGCGCCTTGCGGAACGCCGCTGCGCAGGGATGCCAGGCCCGAGGCATCGGTGGTGAACGCGGAGCAGCGCCCCGACAGGTAGGCCGACGTTGCCGCGTCCACCTTCTCGAACATCACGGGCTTGATGTCGAGGTCGTGGGCACGGGAATAGTCGGCCAGGTTCTTTTCCGTCGTGGTGCCTGACTGCACGCACACGGTCTGCCCCTTGAGCTGGCGGAGGTTCTTGATCTTGCTCCTGGCCGGCACGATGAAGCCCTGGCCGTCGTAGTAGGTCACGGCCGTCTGGTGCAGGCCCAGCGATGCGTCGCGCGCCAGCGAGAATGTGGTGTTGCGCGAAAGCACGTCCACCTCGCCGGATTGCAGCGCGGTGAAGCGCTGCGGCACGTCCAGCGGCACGTACTTGACCTTCTGGCCGTCGCCCAGCACCGCGGCCGCAAGCGCCCGGCAGATGTCGACGTCCAGGCCCGACCACCGGCCACTGGAGTCCGCGATCGCAAACCCGGCCAGCCCGGTGTTGACGCCGCACACCACCTGCCCGCGCGCCCGGATGCCGTCAAGCGTCTTGCCCGCATGGGCAGCGGGCGCCGCGAGCAACGCCGCCAATGCGGTGGCGCCCACCGCGGCGATCTGGCCCAGAGATGTCTTCATACGGTCTTGTCTCCCGGAAAAGTGATTCAGAGTACCGCGGGTGGCACAGGCCCTGCCCCGTCCAGCATCTTCTGCAGAAACTGCGCCTGTCCCATGCTGGGGTCCAGCGTGTAGGCGGCGAAGCCTTCCCGTTCGTACGCGCGCAGGGCGCTGCGGTTGCCCGAAAGCACTTCCAGCGTGAGCTTGCAGGCACCCCGCTCGCGCGCCAGCGCCTCCACCGACTGCAGCATGCGCTGGGCAATGCGGTGGCCGCGCCAGCCGGGGGCCACCACCACGTCATGCACGTTGACCAGGGGCCGGCAGGCAAAGGTCGAAAAACCCTCCAGGCAATTGACCAGCCCCACGGGCACCTCGCCGTGCGGCGCCGCGGCGTCGGCCGCCCATGCGATCACGCTGAAAGCCTGGGGCCTGCGCCGCAAGGCTTCGGGCAGGCCGCGCAGGACCTCGGCGCTGAGCGGCGCGCCTCCCCCCGCCACGTCCTTCGCATAGCTGTCGAGCAGTTCGACCAACGCCCGGGCTTGGCGGGCATCGCCATAGTCCACGCGCCGGACGGTGATGGGAGTGAGAGCATCGGTGGTGGTGGAAGGCATCAGCAACGGTTCCAGGCTGGCGGCAAAGACAGCAGCGTAGTCGATCGCACGGCGCGCCCCACAGTGGCGATGGCGCGCGGCGCCACCATCAGCCGGCACGGGCCGCGTCGGCCAGCTTCTGCGCACACGCGCTGGCCTGCTGCGCATCGCGCGCCTCGACCATCACGCGCAGCAGCGGTTCGGTGCCGCTCGCGCGGATCAGCACCCGGCCCGTGGCGCCCAGCTCCTGCTCCACGGCGCGGGTGGTCTCCTCCAGGCGGCGGTTGGACTTCCAGTCCTGCCCGGGCGCCAGGCGCACATTGAGCAGCACCTGGGGGTAGAGCGTGATGTCCGCCAGCAGCTGCGCCAGCGTGCGCCCGCTGCGCACGCTGGCCTGCAGCACCTGCAGCGCGCTCACCAGGCCGTCGCCGGTGGTGTGGCGGTCCAGCGCGAGCAGGTGGCCCGACCCCTCGCCGCCCAGCACCCACTGGTGCCGCGCCAGCTCTTCGAGCACATAGCGGTCACCCACCTTGGCGCGCACAAACTTCACGCCCCGGGCCTGCAGCGCCACCTCCACCGCCATGTTGGTCATCAGGGTGCCGACGACGCCGGGCACATGCTCGTCACGGCCCATGCGGTCCGACGCCATGAGGTACAGAAGCTCGTCGCCGTTGTACAGCCGCCCGGTGGCATCCACGATCTGCAGCCGGTCGGCATCGCCATCAAGCGCGATGCCGTAGTCGGCGCGGTTGGCGCGCACGGCGCGCACGAGCGCGTCAGGGTGGGTGGCGCCCACCTCGTGGTTGATGTTGAGGCCATCGGGCGAGCAGCCAATCGACAGCACCTCGGCACCGAGTTCGTGAAAGACCTTGGGCGCCACCTGGTACGCCGCGCCATGGGCCGCGTCCACCACGATCTTGAGGCCCTTGAGGGTCAGGTCCTGCGGGAACGTGCTCTTGCAGAACTCGATGTAGCGGCCCGCGGCGTCATCGAGCCGGCGCGCCTTGCCCAGGCTGGCCGAGTCGGCCCACACCGGGGGCTCTGCCAGGGCGGCTTCGACCGCCTGCTCCCAGGCGTCGGGCAATTTGGTGCCCTGGGCGCTGAAGAACTTGATGCCGTTGTCGGGGTAAGGGTTGTGACTGGCACTGATGACGACCCCCAGGCTCGCGCGCTGGGCACGGGTCAGGTACGCGACACCCGGGGTCGGCAAGGGGCCCAGCAGCACCACGTCCACGCCGGCGGAATTGAAACCCGACTCCAGCGCACTCTCCAGCATGTAGCCTGAAATGCGGGTGTCCTTGCCGATCAGCACCGTGGGCCGGTCCTCGGCCCTGCGCAGCACGCGCCCGACGGCATGGGCCAGGCGCAAGACGAAATCCGGGGTGATCGGAGGTTGCCCGACGGTGCCACGGATACCGTCGGTTCCAAAGTATTGGCGCGTCATGTTCTGGTGTCTCCTCGTGTGAATCTCTCGTTGTTTATTAATAAGTGGATGCGTGCCGCCCGGCATGCTGCCCCCTCCTTGCAGCGCCCGGCCTCAACGCTCTCGCTGCATGGCGCTCCACACCGCCAGTGCCGACACGGTTTCTCGCACATCGTGCACGCGCACCACGGAAGCCCCGCGCTCCACGGCCAGCACGGCCGTGACCACGCTCGGAACCATGCGCTGCTCCACCGCCAGCCCCGTCGCGGCCCCCAGGGACGACTTGCGCGACCAGCCCGCCAGGAGGGGGTAGCCCGCGCGCAACAATGCAGGCTGATGGGCCAGCAGCGCAAAATTCTGCTCCGGCGTCTTGCCGAATCCAATGCCAGGGTCCAGCACGATCCGGGTATTCTTGACCCCCAGCGCTTGCAGATCAAGCGCTGACTGCTGCAAGAACGATAGCACCTGCCGGACCACATCCCCCTGCATGGGGGCCGCTTGCATGGTCTGGGGGTCACGGTGCATGTGCATCAGGCACACGCCGCACTGCGGGTGCGATGCCACAACCTGCGCCGCGCCTGGCTGGCGCAGCGCCCAGATGTCGTTGACGATGTCGGCGCCAAGGTCCAGCACCGCCCGCATGACCTCGGGCTTGTAGGTATCGACGGAGACCGGGGCGCCCAGGGACACCGCGTCCCGCACCAGGGGCACCACGCGCGTGAGTTCTTCGTCCAGGGGCACCGCGGGGCTGCCGGGCCGCGTGGACTCCCCCCCGATATCCAGAATGTGCGCCCCGTCCTTGAGCAGCTGTTCACAATGCCGCAGGGCCCCCGCCGTGGAGCCATGGCGTCCGCCATCGGAAAACGAATCCGGCGTGGCGTTGACGATCCCCATGACGCGGGGCTCGGAAAGATCGATGGAAAAGCGGGAGGTCTGCCAGAGCATGGTCCGTGGGGAAAAGAGATAGGGGTGCCGCCGCGAGGATCAGCAAGGGGACCAAACAGACCATGAAAAACGGGGCACAAGGCCCCGTTGGAACGGCTGGAACTGCAACGGGCTCCTCAGGCTGCCGAAGGCGCGGTGTCCGTTGCCACGGCGGGCGTGCCGCCGCTGGAATTGTCGCCGCCCGAGGGAGGCGTGCGGGGCGTCCAGTCCTTCGGAGGACGGGGCTCCTTGCCTGCCATGATGTCGTCCAATTGCTCGGTATCGATGGTTTCCCATTCGAGCAGGGCCTTGGCCATGGCGTGCATCTTGTCGCTGTTCTCCTCGATCAGGCGGCGGGCGAGGTTGTACTGCTCGTCGATGATGCGGCGCACTTCCATGTCGACCTTTTCCATGGTCTGCTCGCTCATGGTCGTGGTCTTGGTGACCGAGCGGCCCAGGAACACCTCGCCTTCGTTTTCCGCATAGACCATGGGGCCCAGCGCATCCGTCATGCCGTAGCGGGTGACCATGTCGCGGGCGATGTGCGTGGCGCGCTCGAAGTCGTTGCTGGCGCCGGTGGTCATCTGGTTCATGAACACTTCCTCGGCGATGCGGCCGCCGAACAGCATGCTGATCTGGTTGAGCATGTATTCGCGGTCATAGCTGTAGCGGTCCTGTGCGGGCAGGCTCATCGTCACGCCCAGGGCACGGCCACGGGGAATGATGGTGACCTTGTGCACCGGGTCGCACTTGGGCAGCAGCTTGCCGATGAGCGCGTGGCCGGACTCGTGGTAGGCCGTGTTGCGGCGCTCTTCCTCGGGCATGACCATGCTCTTGCGCTCGGGGCCCATGAGGATCTTGTCCTTGGCCTTCTCGAAGTCCTGCATCTCCACCGTGCGCGCATTGCGGCGGGCGGCCATCAGGGCGGCTTCGTTGCACAGGTTCGCCAGGTCGGCACCGCTCATGCCGGGCGTGCCGCGCGCGATGATGCCGGGGGCCACGTCCTGGCCGATCGGGATCTTGCGCATGTGCACGTTCAGGATCTGCTCGCGGCCCCGGATGTCGGGCAGCGTCACGTAGACCTGGCGGTCGAAGCGGCCGGGGCGCAGCAGGGCCGCGTCCAGGATGTCGGGGCGGTTGGTGGCAGCCACCACGATCACGCCCAGGTTGGTCTCGAAACCGTCCATCTCGACCAACATCTGGTTCAGGGTCTGCTCGCGCTCGTCGTTGCCACCGCCCAGGCCCGCGCCACGCTGGCGGCCCACGGCGTCGATTTCATCGATGAAGATGATGCAGGGGGCGTTCTTCTTGGCGTTGTCGAACATGTCGCGCACACGGGCCGCGCCCACGCCGACGAACATTTCCACGAAATCGGAGCCCGAGATGCTGAAGAACGGCACCTTGGCTTCGCCCGCGATGGACTTGGCCAGCAGGGTCTTGCCGGTGCCCGGAGGGCCCACCAGCAGCAGGCCGCGCGGAATGCGGCCGCCCAGCTTCTGGAACTTCTGTGGGTCTTTCAGGAAGTCCACGACTTCCTTGACTTCTTCCTTGGCCTCGTCGCAACCGGCCACATCCGCGAACGTGACCTGGTTGTTGTTCTCGTCGAGCATGCGCGCCTTGCTCTTGCCGAAGCTGAAGGCGCCGCCCTTGCCGCCGCCCTGCATCTGGCGCATGAAGTACACCCACACGCCAATCAGCAGCAGCATGGGGCCCCAGCTGACCAGCAGGGTCATGAGCAGGGAGCCTTCTTCGCGGGGCTTGACGTCGAACTTGACGTTGTTGTTGATGAGATCGCCCACGAGGCCGCGGTCCAGATAGGTCGCGGTGGTGCGGATCTTTCGGTCGTCGTTGGTGACGGCCACGATCTCGGTGCCGCCCTGGCCTTCCTGGATGGTTGCGCTCTTGATGCGGTTGCTGCGGACTTCCTCGAGGAATTCCGAGTAGCCGACGTGGCCTGCGCTGGCGCCGGCACGGGTGTCAAACTGTTTGAACACCGTGAACAGCACCATGGCGATAACCAGCCACACGGCAATTTTTGAAAACCACTGATTGTTCAAGCGGGGCTCCAGTTGCAGGGAACAGAAAACGGACACACTGCCGTCATGGCACGCATGTGCGGCCCATTTTAGGTCTTTCAAGCCACCCAGCCATCCCTATTCCCCCTAGCCGCCATGGAAACAGCACGGGCTTTACGGGCGAATTTCACGGATTCATGACCTGGGGCAAGACCTTTCAGGCGGCCTTTTTGAGGCCCATTCCCACCAGGAAGGTCTCCGAAGATTTGTCGCGCGACGCCTTGGGCTTCAAGGGCTTGACCACCTTGAAGGTCTGCTTGAACAGCGTCACCAGATCGCTGTACCCGCCGCCGTGGAAGAGCTTGACCACCAGCGCACCGTCCGGTTTCAAATGGTTGCAAGCGAAATCCACCGCCAGCTCCACCAGGTGGGCGATGCGGGCCGCATCGGCCGATCCGATGCCCGAAAGATTGGGCGCCATGTCCGACACCACGACATCCACCGCGCGGCCGCCGAGCGCCTGCTCCAGGCGCTCGAGCACCTGCGCCTCGCGAAAATCGCCATTGAGGTAGGTCACCCCCTCGATGGGCTCCATGGGCAGGATGTCCAAGGCGATGATGGTGCCATTGAGCTGCCCCGCAGCCGCACCCGAGGGCGACATGCGCCTGCGCAGGTACTGGCTCCATGCGCCGGGCGTGGAGCCCAGGTCCACCACCGTGTAGCCGGGCTTGATGAGGCCCAGCTGCTCGTCGATCTCCTTGAGCTTGTAGGCCGCGCGCGCGCGGTATCCCTCTTTCTGGGCCAATTTGACATAGGTGTCGTTGACGTGGTCGTTCAACCATGCCTTGTTGACCTTCTTGCTCTGGGTTTTGACTTTCATACGGCTCCATTGTCTCTCGACAATCGGCACAGCCGATTGGACACAAGGCCCATTTCGCGCGGCGACGCGAAGGCACCCCGCGGCGGGCCGCAGACATAATACGGCCCATGCCTCAAATTCAACTGACTCCCGCCGAGCGCCGGGAACAACGCGCCAATGCCCACCACCTGGACCCCGTCGTCCTGATTGGCGGCGATGGCCTGACCCCCGCCGTCAAGAAGGAGATCGACGCCGCCCTGAATGCCCACGGGCTGATCAAGGTGCGTGTTTTCAATGACGACCGCGCGGCCCGCGAGCTGATGTACCAGCAGATCACGGCCGACCTCAACGCCGCCCCCATCCAGCACATCGGCAAACTGCTGGTGCTCTGGCGCCCTCAGCCCGTCAAGGAGCGCGTGGTCGATGAAGACCGGATGCCGGGCCCGCGCGACGTCAAGGTGCTGAAGTTCAGCAAGCGCGGCGGCCAGCGTCCCGAAATCAAGCAGCTGCGCGTGCTGGGCAACCAGCGCCTGACCTCGGGCGGCCAGATCAAGCGCGCCAAACCCAAGCAAAAGTCGATCAAGAAGCGCCAGGCAGACTGATGAGCCCCCCCGCAGTCTCTGCAGTACCTGCAGCTTCTGCAGCGCCTGCCGGCACGGCCGCCCACGCGCGCCACATCCTCTGCATGAAGTGGGGCACGAAATACGGCCCCGAATATGTCAATCGGCTGTACGCGATGGTTCGGCGGCACCTGCGTGGCGACTTCCGCTTCGTCTGCCTGACCGACGACAGCGCCGGCATCCGCAGCGAGGTGCAGTGCTTGCCCATCCCCGCGCTCGATCTGCCACCCGGCATTCCCGAGCGGGGCTGGACCAAGCTGGCCACCTTCAGCCAGGACCTGCACGGGCTCAGCGGCACGGCCCTGTTCCTGGATGTGGACGTGGTCATCACCGGCAGCCTGGACGATTTTTTTACCCAGCCGGGCGAATTCCTGATCATCCATGACTACAAGCGCCCCTGGCGCGTCACGGGCAATTCATCGGTCTACCGGTTCGAACTGGGAGCGCACCCTGACGTGCTGGCACACTTTCGCGCCCACTTCGCAGAAATCCGCGCACAGTTCCGCAACGAACAGGCCTACCTGTCGGACTTTCTGCACCGGCAGGGCAAGCTGCAATACTGGCCCGCAGCGTGGTGCCCGAGCTTCAAGTACCACGGCATACCGCCCTGGCCCACCAACTACTGGCGCGCGCCGTTCGTGCCGCCCGGTGCGCGCATCGTGATCTTTCACGGGGAGTGCAATCCACCGGACGCGCTGGCGGGACGGCGCAACCGCCGCTTTCGCTACATTCGCCCCGCCACCTGGGTGGCGGAACACTGGCACGAGTAGGCGGCGTCGGCGCTGGCGCTGGCCGAGCCGCCGCGGTGCATGCGCTTCAGGCTCCGGCGGAGCCGCCCCCGGCGGGCGCCTGAGGGTCGTGGCGAAGCGTTTGCCACAGCACGGCCAACGCACAGCACCATTGCAGCGCGTACATCACTGTTCCCACGCTGTGCCACACGCGCAGATCCTGCCGCGCCA
Source organism: Acidovorax sp. GW821-FHT09A11 (assembly GCF_059418365.1). NCBI lineage: Bacteria > Pseudomonadati > Pseudomonadota > Betaproteobacteria > Burkholderiales > Comamonadaceae > Acidovorax > Acidovorax sp. GW821-FHT09A11. The sequence continues at coordinate 96,466 of NZ_JBWKPS010000011.1, read as the reverse complement.
CGATGCGCGGTGCCACGCCAAACTGCGTGAGCAGTGCCAGCAGCATGCCGCCCAGTATGAAAACCATAGCAGCTTGCGCCCATGGGTACTGCGCTACCGCCTGCCTGGGCCTGGAGACCAGCAGCAGCACCAGGCAGCAGGCCACCGCCACCCAGGTCTGTGCCGCAAACAGCCTGGCCGCCATGTTGCCCGCCACCGTCGGCGACGGGAGGTGGGCAAACAGCATGGGCACGACCAGAAAGCCGATGGTGGTCAGGCTTCCCCACCACAGGGCGGCCACCAGGGCAGGAAGGCGATGGAGCATGCCGCGCCTGTTCACTGGTAGCTGACCGCCACCACCTCATAGCGGCGAACGCCGCCGGGCGCCAGCACTTCGGCGGTATCGCCCTCTTCCTTGCCGATGAGCGCACGGGCGATGGGGCTGGAGATATTGATCAGGCCCTGCTTCAGGTCGGCCTCGTCCTCGCCCACGATCTGGTACTTCACGGTGTCGCCAGACTCTTCATCCTCCAGCTCGACCGTGGCGCCAAAGACCACCTTGCCGCCGCCGTCGACGGCGCTGGGATCGATGACCTGCGCGACCGAGAGCTTGCCCTCGATCTCCTGGATGCGGCCCTCAATGAAGCCCTGGCGGTCCTTGGCGGCGTCGTAGTCGGCGTTTTCGCTGAGGTCCCCCTGCGCGCGCGCTTCGGCGATCGCCGTGATCACCGCGGGCCGTTCCACGGTCTTGAGGCGGTGCAACTCTTCCTTGAGCTTTTCAGCGCCGCGCTTGGTAATCGGAATGGTGGCCATTCTGTCGAGTCTCCATAAGTCAAAACGGTGAAAGCGCCAAGGCACTTCCACCGGTCAGTCACCACGTCACGCCCGGGCTGTGCCGGACTTCGTCAATGGCAAGTCTACAAAAGGAAACCGCCGCACGTTGCCGCGCGGCGGTGTCTGGTCAGGCGAAGATTATGCCGCTTTTGCCGGGGGTCAGGCCACCAGCTGGGCGTGCAGCTCCTGCACCGAGTACACGTCGAGCTTGTCCAGGTACTTCATGCCCTCCACGGCCGCCTCGGCGCCGAAGATGGTCGTGAAGGTGGTCACGCGGGCCAGCAGCGACGAGGTGCGAATCGCACGCGAGTCTGCAATCGCGTTGCGGCGCTCTTCCACCGTGTTGATGACCATGACAATCTCGTTGTTCTTGATCATGTCCACGATGTGCGGACGGCCTTCCGTGACCTTGTTGACCACCACCACCGGGACGCCCGCCTCGGCGATGGCCGCAGCGGTGCCCTTGGTCGCCACCAGGTCAAAGCCCAGCGCCACCAGCTGGCGGGCAATGTCCACCGCACGGGGCTTGTCATTGTTCTTCACCGTGAGGAACACCTTGCCCGACGTCGGCAGCTTGGTGCCCGCGCCCAGCTGGCTCTTCACAAAGGCTTCCCCAAAGGTCTTGCCCACGCCCATCACCTCGCCGGTGGACTTCATCTCGGGGCCGAGGATGGTGTCCACGCCGGGGAACTTGACGAACGGGAACACGGCCTCCTTCACGCTGAAGTAGGGCGGCGTCACCTCCTTGGTGATGCCCTGCGAGGCCAGCGTCTGGCCGGCCATGCAGCGCGCGGCCACCTTGGCCAGCTGGATGCCCGTGGCCTTGGAGACGAACGGCACGGTGCGCGAGGCGCGGGGGTTCACTTCCAGCACGTAGATCACGTCCTTGCCGTCCACTTCCTGGATGGCGAACTGCACGTTCATCAGGCCCACCACGTTCAGGCCTTCGGCCATGGCCGCGGACTGACGCTTGAGTTCATCGACCGTGGCCTGCTTGAGGTAGTACGGCGGCAGCGAGCAGGCGGAGTCGCCCGAGTGCACACCGGCTTGTTCGATGTGCTCCATCACGCCACCGATGAAGGTCTTGCCCTCGGGATCGCGCAGGCAGTCCACGTCGCACTCGATGGCATCGTTCAGGAAGCGGTCCAGCAGCACGGGCGAGTCGTTGCTCACCTTCACGGCCTCGCGCATGTAGCGCTCCAGGTCGCGCTGCTCGTGCACGATTTCCATCGCACGGCCGCCCAGCACGTAGCTGGGGCGCACCACCAGCGGGTAGCCCAGGGCGGCGGCCTTTTCCAGCGCCTCGGCCTCGGTGCGGGCCGTGGCATTGGGGGGCTGGCGCAGCCCCAGGTCGTGCAGCAGCTTCTGGAAGCGCTCACGGTCCTCGGCGGCATCGATCATGTCGGGGCTGGTGCCGATGATGGGCACGCCCTCGGCTTCGAGGCCCAGCGCCAGCTTGAGCGGCGTCTGGCCGCCGTACTGCACGATCACGCCAGTGGGCTTTTCCTTGTCCACGATTTCGAGCACGTCTTCGAGCGTGAGGGGCTCGAAGTACAGGCGGTCCGAGGTGTCGTAGTCCGTGGACACGGTTTCGGGGTTGCAGTTGACCATGATGGTCTCGTAGCCGTCCTCGCGCATGGCCAGCGCGGCGTGCACGCAGCAGTAGTCGAACTCGATGCCCTGGCCGATGCGGTTGGGGCCGCCACCGAGCACCATGATCTTCTTGTTGTTGGTCGGCTCGGCCTCGCACTCGTCCTCGTAGGTCGAGTACATGTAGGCAGTGTTGGTCGCGAATTCGGCGGCGCAGGTGTCCACGCGCTTGTACACCGGGCGCACGTTCAGCGCGCGGCGGGCTTCGCGCACGGCTTTTTCCGTCGTCTTGAGCAGCTTGGCCAGGCGGCGGTCCGAGAAGCCCTTCTTCTTGAGCGAGCGCAGCGTGCCGGCATCCAGGCTGGCCAGTGCCGCATCGCCCTTGTCCACGGCCAGCTGGTCCAGCTCCAGTTCGATCTTCACGATCTCTTCGATCTGCACCAGGAACCACTTGTCGATCTTGGTGAGGTCGTACACCTCGTCCACGGAGAGGCCCATGGCGAACGCATCGCCCACGTACCAGATGCGCTCGGGGCCGGGCTCGCCCAGCTCCTTTTCGAGCACCTCACGGTCCTGGGTCTTCTCGTTCATGCCGTCCACGCCCACTTCCAGGCCGCGCAGGGCCTTCTGGAAGGATTCCTGGAAGGTGCGACCCATGGCCATGACCTCGCCCACCGACTTCATCTGCGTGGTCAGGCGGCTGTCGGCCGTGGGGAACTTCTCGAACGCGAAACGCGGGATCTTGGTGACCACGTAGTCGATGGAGGGCTCGAACGACGCGGGCGTGGCGCCGCCGGTGATCTCGTTCTTGAGCTCGTCGAGCGTGTAGCCCACGGCCAGCTTGGCGGCGACCTTGGCGATCGGGAAGCCCGTGGCCTTGGACGCGAGGGCCGACGAACGCGACACGCGGGGGTTCATCTCGATGACGATCATGCGGCCGTCCTTCGGGTTCACCGAGAACTGCACGTTGGAGCCGCCCGTGTCCACGCCGATCTCGCGCAGCACCGCCAGGCTGGCGTTGCGCATGATCTGGTATTCCTTGTCGGTCAGCGTCTGCGCGGGGGCCACGGTGATGGAGTCGCCCGTGTGCACGCCCATGGGGTCCAGGTTCTCGATGGAGCAGATGATGATGCAGTTGTCCGCCTTGTCGCGGACCACTTCCATCTCGTACTCCTTCCAGCCGAGCAGCGACTCCTCGATCAGCAGCTCGTTGGTGGGCGAGGCTTCCAGGCCGCGCTTGCAGATGGTCTCGAACTCTTCGGGGTTGTAGGCAATGCCGCCGCCCGTGCCGCCGAGCGTGAAGCTGGGGCGGATCACGGTGGGGAAGCCCACGCTCTTCTGGACGGCCCAGGCTTCGTCCATGCTGTGGGCGATCCCTGAGCGCGCGGAGCCCAGACCGATCTTGGTCATGGCGTCCTTGAACTTCAGGCGGTCCTCGGCCTTGTCGATGGCTTCGGGCGTGGCGCCGATCAGCTCGACCTTGTACTTGTCGAGCACGCCGTTGTGCCACAGGTCCAGCGCGCAGTTGAGCGCGGTCTGGCCGCCCATGGTGGGCAGGATGGCGTCGGGGCGCTCCTTGGCGATGATCTTCTCGACCGTCTGCCAGGTGATGGGCTCGATGTAGGTCACGTCGGCCGTGGCCGGGTCGGTCATGATCGTCGCGGGGTTGCTGTTGATCAGGATGACCTTGTAGCCTTCCTCGCGCAGGGCCTTGCAGGCCTGCACGCCGGAGTAGTCGAACTCGCAGGCCTGGCCGATGATGATCGGGCCGGCGCCGATGATGAGAATGCTTTTGATGTCTGTGCGTTTTGGCATGGTGCGTCGATCAGTCGATCGTGGGTTCGGCTGCCTGGGGGCTGGGGGTCGGGGCAGAGGCTGCTGCGTCCGATGGCGGGCGCCGCTCGGTCAACTTGGCAAGCAGCGCCTGGGCCCGTTCGGGAGGAAGGTTCTTCTGCATCAGCTGCAGCAGGCCGTCGCCCTGGATCAGCGGGCGCAGGACCTCTTCTTCCGCGTCATAAAACGTCACTTCCCATTCCTGCAGCAGCTCTGCGAAGGCGGCATCGTCCAGGGTCTTGCCCTTGGCCACCAGCGTGACGAGGGGCATGGCCTTGTTCTCGACGAACGCCTTCTTGTAGGGCTTTTGCGCCCAGCGTTCCGTGAACCACTCGCGGTGGGGCGATGGCAGGGTCAGGACACGCTTGTGGATCGCCTTTTCCAGCGATGCGAGGGGAAAGCTGAACAGTTTCATGGCGCTATTCCTTCCCGGGTTCAACCGGCTTTCGCCGCGCGCATGGCATCGGTGAATCGGTCGAAAAGGTAGGCGATGTCGTGCGGCCCGGGGGAAGCCTCAGGGTGGCCCTGGAAGCAGAATGCCGGCTTGTCCTTGTGGACCAGCCCTTGCAGCGTGCCGTCGAACAGGCTGATGTGCGTGGCGCGCAGGTTGGCAGGCAGCGATTCCATGTCCACCGCGAAACCGTGGTTCTGGCTCGTGATGCTCACGCGGCCGGTGTCCAGGTCCTTCACGGGGTGATTGGCCCCGTGGTGGCTGTGGGTCATCTTGAATGTCTTGGCGCCGGCGGCCAGGGCCATGATCTGATGACCCAGGCAGATGCCGAACGTGGGCACGCCGCTGTCCACGATGGTGCGGGTGGCGGCAATGGCGTAATCGCAGGGCTCCGGATCGCCGGGGCCGTTGGACAGGAACACGCCATCGGGCTTGAGTGCCAGCACATCGGCGGCGGGCGTCTTGGCAGGCACCACGGTGACCTTGCAGCCGCGCTCGGCCAGCATGCGCAGGATGTTCTTCTTCACGCCGAAGTCGTACGCCACCACATGGAACTGCGGCGCCGCGAGTTCGCCGTAGCCCGAGCCCAGCTTCCACTCGGTCTGCGTCCACTCGTAGCGCGACGCCGTGGTCACCACCTGGGCCAGGTCCAGTCCGGCCATGTTGGGGGCGGCCTTGGCCTTGGCGATGGCTTCGTCGATGAGCGCCTGCGTGACCGGCTGCCCGGCGGCCAGTCCGATGATGGCGCCGTTTTGCGCACCCTTGCTGCGCAGCAGGCGCGTGAGCTTGCGGGTATCGATGTTGGCGATGGCCACGGTGTTCTCGCGCACGAGGTACTGCGAGAGCGTTTCCGTGGAGCGGAAGTTGCTGGCCAGCAGGGGCAGGTCCTTGATGATCAGGCCCGCGGCATGGACCTTGTCGGCTTCGATGTCCTCCACGTTGACGCCGTAGTTGCCGATGTGCGGATACGTCAACGTGACGATCTGCTGGCAGTAGCTGGGGTCGGTGAGGATTTCCTGGTAGCCGGTGATCGCGGTGTTGAACACCACTTCGCCGACGGTGGTGCCGGTGGCACCAATCGAATTGCCGATAAAGACCGTGCCGTCTGCGAGCGCCAGGATGGCGGGCGGGAAATTTCCCTGTAGAGACAAAAGCACTGGGTTCTCCGGATGGTTACGGTCGCCCGGCGCCTGCAGGCCACTCGTGCACGCAAAGGTACGCAAGTGCCGGTGGCTGCTCTCAGATGGGTTGTTGCTTTGGGTGCGGTCGGGCGACGCTGTTGCGAGAAAAGCTCCCGATTATACCCATCGCGGCGCATTCACTCACAAATGCATGCCTTGCATAACCTTGTTACGTAAGCAAGTGTTCCAGGCATTTCAGGTGACAACGGTCCGCCTAGACTTCGGCCGACGCCTCCCGCCACTCCCACAGAGAACCCTCCCGATGCGCACTTTTCTCCGCCCTCTTGCCCTTTCCCTGGCCGGCCTGTGCGCCGCCGTGGCCGCCCAGGCCCTGGAACTGGCCAGGTACCCCCAGGTCTTCGTGGCCCCCCAGGGGGTGGAAGTGGTGCTGGCGCCCAGCGCGGATGGCAAACAGGCCCTGGTGCGCGTGAGCGGCATCAACGATCCCATTGACCAGGTCGTGTTCCTGAGCCAGCTGGAGCAACAGGGCTCCGCGCGGGAGGTCTATGCCACCCGGCTCGACGGCCGCAGCTACGGCCTGCTGCAAAAGCAGAGCCACGCCTATCGCCACGGCGAGCAGTATGTGGTGTACCTGCCCGGCAAGCGCGACGGCCTGCCGCTGTCCTTCAGCGAGGAAAAGAGCAAGGCCTTCAAGCTGGCGGACCTGCAGGCGAGCTACCAGAGCCAGCAAAAGCAGGGCGTGCAGGAAAAGCTGGCCCGCTTTGACCGCAGCAAGCGCCTCGCGGGAGCGCAGGCCGAGCTGGCCAGGGCCGACCAGGAAGCCTCCGCGGCCTGCGGCACGCCGGTGAAGACCACGGTCGACTGGAGCACGATCGATGACGAGAAGCTGCAGACCCTGAGCATCGGCAGCTTCTGCAGCGTGGTGGCATCGGAGCTGGACTCCATGTGCCGCAACACGCCCGCCTTCAAGAGCACTGCGTCCGGGCTGGGCCAGGTGCAGTGCAGGTTCGCGCCACAGCTCAAGATCCGCGTGGAAAACCAGCAGGTGCTGTTCAGCACCGAGAAGGATGCGCCCAACCAGGGCGATTTCGTGCGCCAGTTCCTGCGCAACCTCTAGAAAAACGGGAGAAGGCGGGCCTTCCGCGGCCCCCCGGAGCCGGCTGCGAAGGGAGGTGTTCAGCGCCCGGCGCCGCTCGCATGCAGGCAGATCGCCGCCGCCGCCGCGACGTTCAGCGACTCCTCGCCGCCGGGCTGCGCGATGCGGATGCGCATCGCAGCCCGCTCCTCCAGCACGGCGGAGACGCCCTGCCCTTCATGGCCCATGACCCATGCGCAGGGCCAGGGCAGCGCGGCCCGGTGCAGCCAGTCCCCGGCGTGCGAACTGGTCACCAGCATGGGCACCTTCAGGGACTGGAGTTCGCCGTGCTCCACGCCTTCGATCAGGTCCAGCGCGAAATGCGCGCCCATGCCGGCGCGCAGCACCTTGGGGGACCACAGGGCGGCGCTGCCCTTGACGGCGACCACCTGACGGAATCCGAATGCCGACGCGCTGCGCAGGATGGAACCCACATTGCCGGCGTCCTGCACCCGGTCCAGCACGACGGTGGCGGCGTCCATGCGCAATGCGGCGGCAGCGGGCAGATCGATGATGAAGCCCATGCGGGCAGGCGACTCCAGACCGCTGATGTCGGCAAACAGGGCATCGGCGAGCACTATGGTTTTCATAGCTGCCTGCACCCATTCCACTTGCGCCTGAGGCCAAAAAGACTCGGAAAATACCGCGATCGATGCCCGCTGACCCCGTTCCAGGGCGGCGCGGCAGAGGTGGTCACCCTCCAGCCACACCCTGCCCTGCTTGCGGTAGGCGGTGGTGTCCTGCGCGAGCCGGCGCAGTTCCTTCACGAAGGTGTTGTCCCGCGAATGGATCGCGGTGATGGACGGAGAGGTCATGGGGCGAGCAGGTTCCGTCAGGCAAGCAGGCTCTGCGCCACGGGCGCAAAGGAACGCCGGTGATGGACGCAGGCCCCGTGCTCGCGCAAGGCGGCCATGTGCACCGCGGTGCCATAGCCCTTGTGGCCGGCAAACCCGTACTGCGGAAACTCTTCATGCACCTGCACGCACCAGCGGTCGCGGTGCACCTTGGCCAGGATGGAGGCGGCCGAGATGGCCGGCACCAGCGCATCGCCCTTGACGATGGCCTCGGCCTGGATGCCCAGCGTGGGCAGGCGGTTGCCATCGACCAGCACCATGACGGGCTTCAGGCGCAGCCCCATCACGGCCCGCCGCATGGCCAGCAGCGTGGCCTGCAGGATGTTGAGCTGGTCGATCTCTTCCACGCTGGCCTCGGCAATGCTGCAGCACAGCGCCTTGGCACGGATTTCGTCGTAGAGTTTCTCGCGCCGGGCAGGCGTGAGCTTCTTGGAATCGGCAAGGCCGGCGATCGGATTGAGGTCATCCAGAATGACCGCGGCCGCCACCACGGGCCCCGCCAGCGGGCCGCGGCCCGCCTCGTCCACGCCGGACACAAGACCCGGCGGGTGCCATGGCAGGCAGGCCTGTTCAGGCAGCTGGGTGAAGGATTTTCTGGATCGCATCGGCAGCCAGTTGGGGGGTATTGCGTTGCAGGCTTTCGTGCAGCGCCGTAAAGCGCTGCTCCAGGGCCGTGATTTTCTCAGGATTGTGCTGGCGCGCATCCAGCCATTGCAGCGTTGCCGCGCAGAGCGCCTGGGGTGTCGCGGCATCCTGGATCAGCTCGGGGACCACGAATTCTCCGCAAAGGATATTGGGCAGCCCCACCCAGGGCTGCAGCTGCTTGCGGCGCATGAGCCACCAGCTCAACGGGTGCATGTGGTAGCCGATGACCATGGGACGCTTGAACAGCGCCGCCTCCAGCGTCGCGGTGCCGCTGGCGATCAGCGTGGCGTCGCAGGCGGCCAGCACGGCATGGGACTGGCCGGACACGATCTGCACCGCCCCACCCAGACCCGCGGCCCGTGCCGCCTGCACGATGCGCTCCCGCAGCGCCGGGACGGCAGGAACTATCAATTTAATAGCTGGACGCGCTTTCAGGACAAGCGCTGCAGCCTCAAAGAAAGGCTGCGTGATGTAGGCGATCTCCGAGGAGCGGCTGCCCGGCAGAATGGCCAGCACCTCGTCGGCATCCTGCAGGCCGAGCTGGGCGCGGGCGGCGGCGCGGTCCGGCACCATGGGAATCACGCCGGCAAGCGGGTGGCCCACATAGGTCGCCGCAATGCCGTGCCGCGCCAACAGCTCGGGCTCGAACGGAAAGATGCACAGCACGTGGTCGGCGCTGCGGCGTATCTTCTCGACACGGTCCGCGCGCCAGGCCCAGATCGACGGGCACACGAAGTGCACGGTCTTGACACCCGCGGCACGCAGGTCGGCCTCCAGCTTCAGGTTGAAGTCAGGCGCATCCACGCCGATGAACACGTCCGGACGCTCCTTGAGCAGCCGCTCACGCAGTTGCTTGCGAATGCCCAGCAGTTCGCGCAGGCGGCGCAGCACCTCCATGCTGTACCCATGCACGGCGAGCTTCTCGCTGGGCCACCAGGCGGCAAAACCCCGGCGCTGCATCTGCGGGCCACCAATGCCGCAGGACTGCAGGCCCGGCCAATGGGCCTGCATGCCGTCGATCAGCAGGCCGGCAAGCAGGTCGCCGGAGGTCTCGCCCGCCACCATGGCGACGCGGGGGGAAGCCTTCATCATTGCCCCTCAGCGCGCGATGCCGCGCGTGGAGGTATCCAGGAAACCCAGCATCATGGCGATGTCGGGCGCAGCCTCCGGATGGGCGGCTGGCAACTCGGCCACGCCTGCGCGTGCGGCCTCCAGTGTCAGCCCCTGGCGATAGAGCAGGCGGTGCATCTGCTTGATGCCCGCCACACGCTCTGCCGAGAAGCCCCGGCGGCGCAGCCCGACGATGTTGAGGCCGCGCAGCGCCAGCGGATTGCCGTCGGCCAGCATGAAGGGGGGCACATCCTGCGACACGGCGCTGGCAAAGCCGACCATGGCATGGGCACCGATCGAGACGAACTGGTGAATGCCGGTGAGCCCGCCGATGGTGACCCAGTCGGCAAGGTGCACATGGCCTGCCAGCGTGGTGTTGTTGGAGAGCGTGGTGTGGTTGTCAACGCGGCAGTCGTGCGCGATGTGGGTGTACGCCATGATCCAGTTGTCGCTGCCCACGCGCGTGATACCGCCGGCTCCCGGCACACCGAGGTTGAAGGTGCAGAACTCGCGGATCACGTTGCGGTCGCCGATGACGAGTTCGGTCGGCTCGCCCGCGTACTTCTTGTCCTGCGGCACGGCACCCAGCGATGCGAACTGGAAAATGCGGTTGTCGGCCCCGATCGTGGTGCGCCCTTCGATCACGCAGTGCGGCCCCACCGTGGTTCCCGCCCCGATCACCACGTCGGGACCAATCACCGCGTAGGGCCCCACCGTGACCGTGGGATCCAGACTGGCGCCTTGCGCGACTATGGCCGTGGGATGAATATTGCTCACGATCTGCAAGTCTGAGCGGATCAACCCACGCTGCGCATGGTGCACATGAGTTCGGCCTCGCAGGCCACTTCCTCGCCCACGCTGGCCACGCCCTTGAACTTCCAGATGCCGCCGCGCACGCGGTCGATCGTGATGGAGAGAATCAGCTGATCGCCCGGCTCCACCGGCCGCTTGAAGCGCGCGCCATCGATGCCGACGAAGTAGTAGATGTTGTTTTCATCAGGCACCTTGCCCATCGCGTCGAACGCCAGCAGGCCGGCTGCCTGCGCCAGGGCCTCGAGGATCAACACACCCGGCATCACCGGGCGCCCTGGAAAGTGCCCCATGAAATAAGGCTCGTTGAACGTCACGTTCTTGATCGCCTTGATGCGGGTGTTGCTCTCAAGCTCGATCACTTTGTCCACCAGCAGGAACGGGTAGCGGTGGGGCAGTTGCTTGAGAATTGCGTGGATATCCATCATCGAGTTGTTCTTCCGTTCATGCTGCTTTCAGAGCTTGCTCCAGCGCCTTGATGCGCTCTCGCAAGCTGTGCAGTTGTTTGAGTGTTGCAGCGTTTTTTTCCCAACGCGCATTGTCGTCGATGGGAAACATGCCCGTGTATTGCCCAGGCTGGCTCAAAGAGCGCGTGACCACCGTGGCGGCAGAGATGTGCACGTTGTCCGCCATCTCCAGATGGCCCAGCACGATGGCGCCGCCGCCCACGGTGCAGTGCGCGCCAATGGTCGCGCTGCCGGCCACGCCCACGCACCCCGCCAGGGCCGAGTGCTTGCCGATGCGCACGTTGTGCCCGATCTGGATCAGGTTGTCGAGCTTGACGCCGTCTTCGATGACGGTGTCCAGCAGCGCACCACGGTCGATGCAGGTGTTGGCGCCGATCTCGACATCGTCGCCAATGTGCACGGCCCCCAGTTGCTCGATCTTGACCCACTGCCCGTTCTCGGGCGCAAAACCAAAGCCGTCGGCGCCGATCACCACGCCGGGGTGCACGATGCAGCGCGCGCCGATGCGGCAGCCCTCGCCCACCGTGACACGGGACTTGAGCACGGTTCCTGCGCCAACGCGCGCACCGCGTTCCACCACGCACAGGGGACCGATGGTGGCGGTGGCATCGACCTGCGCCGACGGGTCCACCACCGCGCTCGCGTGCACACCGCCCTGCACTGCGGGGGCATTGAGCCGGCGCCAAAGCTGCGTGGTCCGCGCGAAGTACACGTAGGGGTTGTCCGCCACGATGCAGGCGCCACGGGCCAGGGCGGCATCGCGCATGGCAGGCGCCACAATGACACAGGCCGCCCGGGAGGCGGCCAGTTGCTGTTGGTAGCGGGGGTTGCTCAGGAAACTGAGGTCTCCCGGCCCTGCAACCTCCAGGGGCGCGATGCGGGAAATGACGGCATCCCGTGCCGCACCTCCTTCCAGCGAGCCACCGAGCGCATCAACTATGTGCCCGAGAAGCAAGCTCACGCGCCACCTGTCCAGCGCTGGGGCTTACTTGCCGGCAGCGGCATTCAGCGCCTTGATCACCTTGTCGGTGATGTCGTGCTTGGGGTTGATGTAGACGGCCTCCTGCAGGATCACGTCGTACTTCTCCGCCTCTGCCACCTGCTTGACCACCTTGTTCGCACGTTCGAGCACCTGGGACAGTTCCTCGTTCTTGCGGGCGCTCAGGTCTTCCTGGAATTCGCGGCGCTTGCGCTGGAATTCACGGTCCTGGTCCACCAGCTGGCGCTGGCGGGTGGTGCGCTGGCTTTCAGCCATCGTGGGAGCTTCGCGTTCGAACTTCTCCGTGGCGGTCTTCAGGGTGTTGCCCATGTCCACCAGTTCTTTCTCACGGCGGGAGAATTCCTGCTCCAGCTTGGCCTGTGCAGCCTTGGCGGTGCTGGCCTCGCGGAAGATGCGGTCGGTGTTGACAAACCCGGCTTTGAACTCTTGCGCTTGTGCAGGCGCTGCGATGGCAAGCGTGCCAAGCAGCAGGGCCAGAGAGATATGGCGAGAAAAGGATTTCATTAGAAAGACGTTCCAATCTGGAATTGCAGTTTCTGGATTCTATCGCCGGCGAACTTGCGCACCGGTTGCGCAAAGGCCAGGCGCAACGGACCCAGCGGGGAAATCCAGCTCAGGCCCAGGCCGACGGAGGAACGCATGTCACTGAAAGTAACTTTTTCGTTCTCTCCGTACACATTACCCACATCAAAGAAAGTGAATACACGCAGTGTCCGGTCGTTGCCCGCGCCCGGGAAGGGTGCGATCAGCTCCGCGTTCAAGGTGACCTTCTTGGGTCCCCCCAACGACGCGCCCGTCACGTCACGCGGCCCCAGCGTACCCTGGTCGAAGCCGCGCACGGATCCCAGCCCCCCCGAATAGAAGTTCTTGAACACGGGGAACGGCCTGCCGTTCATACCCTTGCCGATGCCCACCTCGCCGTTGAAGGCGATGGTGAAGCGCTTGTTCAGCGGCACGTACTGCTGATACTGGTAGTTGGCCCGTACATAACGGGCATCCCCTGCCACCGACCATTCTGAATTGAGGCGCTGATAGCGGCCGGAATTCGGCGCCAGAGCGCTGTCGCGGTCGTCCCGCGACCAACCGATCGTCAAAGGAATGGAGGTGCTGCTGTAGCCAAACTGGTCGGCATAGGCCAAGTAGGTGGCGGGAATGTTCGTACCCGCCTTGATCTTGGTCTGCTCCAGCCCCCCACCAAAGAACACGGTATCAGTTTCACTGAACGGAACACCGAATCGCACCGACGTTCCGGTGGTCACCAACTCGTAGTTGCCGCCCTGGTCTTCGTAGGGCTTGTCCGTGCGGTAGTACACATCCAGCGTGCGCGAGATGCCTTCCGGCGTGAAGTATGGATTGGTGGTGCTGAACACCAGCGTGCGACGGTACTTGCTGGTGTTGACATCGATGCCCAGGTAGTTGCCGGAACCAAAGATGTTTTCCTGCTTGATGCCGAACGACAGCGACACCTTTTCGGCGCTGGAGAAACCCACCCCCATCTGCAGCGAGCCCGTGGGCTTTTCCGCCACGTTGATCACGAGGTCGACCTGGTCGGGGGAACCCGGCACTTCCTGGGTTTCCACATTGACTTCGGTGAAGAAGCCCAGGCGGTCCACGCGGTCGCGCGACAGGCGGATCTTCTCGCCGTCGTACCACGAGGCTTCGTACTGGCGGAATTCACGGCGGATCACTTCATCGCGCGTGCGGTTGTTGCCGCTCACGTTGATGCGGCGCACATAGGCGCGGCGCGAAGGTTCGGCCTGCAGCACGAAGGCGACCCGGTTGTTTTCGCGATCGATTTCGGGCACGGCTTCCACGCGCGCGAAGGCGAAGCCAAAACGCGAGAAATACTCTGAAAACGCCTTGGTCGTTTCCGTGACCTGGTCCGCGTTGTAGGGCTCGCCCGCGCGGATGGTGACCAGGGACTTGAACTCGTCTTCGCGGTCCAGGTAGTTGCCCTCCAGCTTGACGCCCGAGACCACGTAGCGCTCGCCTTCCGTCACGTTGACGGTGATGGAGATGTCCTGCTTGTCGGGCGAGATGGCGACCTGCGTGGAGTCGACCCGGAACTCCAGATACCCGCGCTGCAGGTAGTACGAACGCAGCGTCTCCAGATCGGCATTGAGCTTGGCGCGCGAGTAGCGGTCCGACTTGGTGTACCAGCTGAGCCAGCCCCCGGTGTCCTGGTCGAACAGGCCTTTGAGCGTGGATTCACTGAAGGCCTTGTTGCCGACGAGGCGCACTTCCTTGATGCGGGCAGGCTCGCCCTCGACCACGGTGAAGGTCAGGTTGACGCGGTTGCGCTCGATCGGCGTCACGGTGGTGACGACCTCGGCGCCGTACAGGCTCTTGTTGATGTACTGGCGCTTGAGCTCCTGCTCGGCGCGGTCCGTCAACGCCTTGTCGTAAGGCCGGCCCTCGGTGAGTCCGACATCGCGCATGGCCTTCTTGAGCGCGTCCTTGTCGAACTCGCGCGTGCCGGCGAAGTCAACGTCGGCGACGGTGGGCCGCTCTTCCACCACCACCACCAGCACGTTGCCGGCCGCCTCCAGGCGCACGTCCTTGAACAGGCCCAGTCCGAAAAGAGCGCGGATGGCCGCGGCGCCCTTCTCGTCGTTGTAGTCGTCACCAACCCGCAGCGGCATGGAGGCAAACACGGTGCCGGGCTCCACGCGCTGCAGGCCCTCGACGCGGATGTCCTGCACCTTGAAAGGCTCCAGAGCCCATGCCGCATTGGCGGCAAAAATCATGGCTGCAACGGCCGATGCGGTACGCACGCCCAGGCGATTGATGTGTTTTTTCATGAATGAAGCTGGAGCCGCAGTTGCAGGGCAAGCGCGGCAAAAGTGTTAGCCAAAGAGCCGGGTGATATCGTTGAACAGGGCAATGGACATCATGAGAAGCAGGACCGCAACGCCTCCACGCTGCAGGCGCTCCATCCATGCATCCGACACCCCCCTGCCCGTGACACCCTCCCAAAGATAATACATCAGGTGCCCTCCGTCCAAGACAGGCAGCGGCAGCAGGTTGAGCACGCCCAGGCTCACGCTGATCAGCGCAAGGAAGACAAGGTACTGCGAGAGTCCCAGGCTGGCGGAGCGCCCTGCGTAGTCGGCGATCGTCAGGGGGCCGCTGAGGTTCTTGAGCGATGCCTCGCCGATCACCATGCGTCCCATCATCCGAAGCGTGAGGATGGAGACATCCCAGGTCTTGACCACGCCGGCCCAGGCCCCCTCGAACACGCCATATTCCACCGTCACGAATTCAGGGGGGGCCCCGACATACGCCCCGATGCGGCCGACGGAGGCGCCCAGTTCCGGCTTGGCCTCGGGCAACACGTCCACGCTCAGCACCTGGCCTGAGCGATCAATGCGCCAGGACTGTGCCAATGGCTCGCTTCCCCGCACCGACTGGCGGATCAGCTCGCGCAGCTGCTGGCCGTCCACCACGTCGCTGGCACCGATCCTGAGCACCACGTCCCCCTGGCGCAATCCAGCGCGGGCTGCGGCCCCGTCAGGCATGACCTCGCCCAGCACCGGCCGTGTCCACGGCCCCAGGATGCCGATCTTGCGAAACAGCTGGGCGTCCGCCTCCCGGCTGTCGATCTTCGACATGTCCAGCAGGATTTCCCGGTGCACAGCGCCCGACTGCGGCTGCACGTCGAGGCGCACGTTCACACCCTCCAGCGCACCGCGCGTGAGCAGCCAGCGCAGATCTTCAAACGAGCGCACGGGCTCCATCTCGTCCGACCCCAGCGCTGCCTGCGCGACCAGCTCGCCGCCCCGCAGGCCGGCACTCTGCGCGACGGACCCGGCCACCGGACTGGCGAGCACCGCCTTGGGCTCGTCCACCCCGTTCCAGTTCACAATGGAATACAGCAGCACCGCCAGCAGCAGGTTTGCCAGCGGCCCCGCGGCCACGATGGCCGCGCGGGAGCGCAGCGGCTGGGTATTGAAAGCCAGATGCCGCTCCTCGGCGGCCACAGGCGCTTCCCGCTCGTCCAGCATGCGCACATAGCCCCCCAGCGGAAAAGCCCCCAGCACGAACTCCGTGGGCGACCCCTTGGGCTGCCAGCGCAGCAATGGTTTGCCAAAGCCCACCGAGAAGCGCAGCACCTTGACCCCGCACGCCACGGCCACCCGGTAGTGGCCATATTCGTGCACGGCGATCAGAAGGCCCAGGGCCACGATGAAGGCAACGATGGTAAGGAGCATGTACGGGTCCGTGGTGCTGTGAGAACTCAGGCCGCCAGGCGGCCCGCGGCGTGCTCGGCAGCATTGCGTGCCTGGGCATCCAGGTCCAGCAGGGCTTCGAGGGAATCTGGCTTGGAGGGAGAAACCGCGTCCAAAGTTGCAAGATTCACGGCATGGATACGGTCGAAACGCAGCCGCCCCGACAGGAAGGCCCCGACCGCGACCTCGTTGGCGGCGTTCAATACTGCGGTCGTGCCTTCGGCCGCCTTGAGCGCCTGCCAGGACAGGTGCAGCCCGGGAAAACGGGCCGCGTCGGCATCTTCAAACGCCAGCGCCGTCAAGGCAGAGAAGTCGAGCCGGCTGGCACCGCTGGCGATGCGCTCCGGCCAGGCCAGGCCGCAGGCGATCGGCACGCGCATGTCGGGGGTGCCGAGCTGGGCGAGGATCGATGCATCCTTGAACTGCACCATCGAGTGGATGATCTGCTGCGGATGGATCACCACCTTGATCTGGTCGGGGTGCAGGTCGAACAGCCAGCGCGCCTCGATCACTTCCAGCGCCTTGTTCATCATGGTGGCCGAATCCACCGAGATCTTGCGGCCCATCGAGAAATTGGGGTGCGCGCAGGCCTGGTCGGGCGTGATCTGCGAGAGCGTGGACGGATCCCGCTGGCGGAAGGGACCGCCAGACGCGGTCAGCAGGATGCTGTCGACGCGTTCGGCCCAGGTCGCCGGATCTTCGGGCAGGCACTGGAAAATCGCGGAATGCTCGCTGTCGATGGGCAGCAGCGTCGCGCCGCCCTCGCGCACGGTCTGCATGAACAACCCGCCGCCCACCACCAGGGCCTCCTTGTTGGCCAGGAGCAGCCGCTTGCCCGCGCGCGCTGCAGCCAGGCACGGCGCCAGGCCGGCAGCGCCCACGATGGCCGCCATCACGGCATCCACGTCAGGGTGGGATGCTATTATTTCAAGAGCATCTTGCGCTTGAAGGACATGCGTTGGAAGGGCATTTGCCTGCAGCCTTTCAGCCAGCAGGGCCGCATGGGGGGCACTCGCCATCACGGCGTAGCGGGGGCGGAACTGCGCGCACTGCGCCAGCATCAGGTCCACCTGGGTCGCAGCACTGAGCGCGAACACCTCGAAGCGCTCGGGATGGCGGGCCACCACGTCGAGAGTGCTGGTACCGATGGAGCCCGTGGAACCCAGGACAGTCAGTCGTTGTTTCATCATTGCGTTGTCAGGCTCGTGAGCATCATGGCCAGCGGCAGGGTGGGCAGCAAGGCGTCCACCCGGTCGAGCACGCCACCGTGCCCGGGCAACAGGCCGCTGCTGTCCTTCACGCCCGCGCTGCGCTTGATGAGGGACTCCACCAGGTCACCCGACACGCTCATGGCCACCATGAACAGGGCCGCGATCACGAGCAGCCACCAGCCTTGCTGCGCCATGCGGCTGTAGAAGCTGGGAACGGCCGCCTGCCAGTGGGCATCGGCGGCCACCCAGATGAATGCCATGGCCAGCACGCCGGCAAGGCCGCCCCACACGCCCTCCCAGCTTTTGCCGGGACTGATGGAAGGGGCCAGCTTGCCCTTGGTGAAGCGCAGGCCAAAAGCACGGCCCGCGAAGTACGCGAAGATGTCGGCGACCCACACCAGCAGCAGCACCGACAGCAGGAAGTTGACGCCCACGTTGCGCGCCTGCACGACCGCCAGCCACGCAAGCCAGAGGGCCAGCACCCCGGCCACCAGGCGCACCGCCGCCGGAATGCGAGGCCAGCCGGGCACGCCGGCCCTGAGCAGCCAGGCCGCGGACAGCACCCAAAGGCCACCCCCCGCCACCCAGAGCCCCGCCAGCGGGCGGTCAATCCAGCCCAGGGCCCACGACCCAGCGCACAGGGCGACGCACGCGCCCCCCACCGCCACGGAGCCCGCCTGTCCGAAACCGCTCAAACGGCCCCATTCCCAGGCGCCGGCCGCCATGAGCACCAGCACCACCAGGGTGAACGGGACGGTGGACGATGAATAAAAAAGCGCCGGCAGCAGAATGGCCAGCAGGACAAGGGCTGTAATGACGCGCTGTTTGAGCATGGGGCCTTTCAGCCCGGCATCGGATGGGGATGCGCGGACAGGATCTGTTCGGAGGTTTTGCCAAAACGGCGCTCGCGGCCGCCAAAGGCAGCAATCGCCTCGTCCAGCGCCGACTCGTCGAAATCCGGCCACAGCCGGTCGCTGAAGAAGAACTCGGAGTATGCGGCCTGCCACAGCAGAAAGTTGCTGATCCGCATTTCCCCCCCGGTGCGGATCACCAGGTCCGGATCGGGCACATGGGCCAGGCCCATAGCACCGTGCAGGCTGGCCTCGGTGATGGGCTCGCCGCGCGCTGCCAGCGATGCGGCGGCCTGGGCGATGTCCCAGCGGCCGCCATAGTTGAAACAGACGTTGAGGACGAGGCGGGTGTTTTGCGCCGTGGCGGCTTCTGCCTGCGCCAGGCCATCGCGCACCTTGGGCGACAGGCCGGCACGCTCACCCACGAAATACAGGCGCACGCCATCCTTCTTGAGCTGCGGCACTTCGCGTGCCAGCGCCATCGCCAGGAGTTCCATGAGGCCAGAGACCTCATCCGCCGGGCGGTTCCAGTTTTCGGACGAGAACGCGAAGACGGTCAACACCCCCACGCCACGCTGCACGCAGGCGCGCGCGCAGCGGCGCAGTGAATCAACCCCCTGCTTGTGGCCGGCCAGGCGCGGCAGAAAGCGGCGCGTGGCCCAGCGGCCGTTGCCATCCATGACGATGGCGATGTGGTGCGGCACCACCGGAGATACAGACATGTGAACGTTCAAGCCCTCAAGGCTTAAACCGCCATGATTTCCTGCTCTTTGGCCGCCACCAGCGCATCGATCTCGGCGATGTGCCTGTCGGTGAATTTCTGCACGTCGGTTTCGGCGCGCTTCTGGTCGTCTTCGGACGCCAGCTTGTCCTTGACCAGCTTCTTGACGGACTCGTTGGCATCGCGGCGCAGGTTGCGCACGGCGATCTTGGCGCTTTCGCCTTCATTGCGGGCCAGCTTGGTCATTTCCTTGCGGCGCTCTTCGCTCATGGGCGGCATGGGCACGCGGATGAGATCGCCCATGGACGCGGGGTTCAGGCCCAGATCGCTTTCGCGGATGGCCTTCTCGATCTTGGCGCCCATGCCCTTTTCCCAGGGCTGGACGCTGATGGTGCGCGAATCGATCAGCGCCACATTGGCCACCTGGCTCAGGGGCACGAAGGAGCCGTAATACTCGACCTGCACGGTGTCGAGCAAGGCGGGGTTGGCACGGCCGGTGCGGATCTTCTGCAGGTTGTTCTTGAACGCCGCGATGGACTGGTCCATCTTGGTCTCTGCATTCTTCTTGATGTCGGCAATCGTCATGTTTTCTCCTCGGGGCCGGCCTGCATCCGGTGCAGGCCGCAAGCCATCATCGTCGTCGTCAAGCGTAAACCAGCGTACCTTCGTCTTCGCCCATCACCACGCGCTTCAAGGCGCCATGCTTGATGATCGAGAACACCCGCACCGGCAGCTTCTGGTCGCGGCACAGCGCGAAGGCGGTCGCATCCATGATGCCCAGGTTGCGGGACATGGCCTCGTCGAAGCTGAGCTTCGTGTAGCGCGTGGCCGTGGGGTCCTTCTGGGGGTCGGCAGTATATACGCCGTCCACCTTGGTGGCCTTGAGCACCAGCTCGGCGCCGATCTCGGCACCGCGCAGGGCAGCCGCCGTGTCGGTGGTGAAGAACGGATTGCCCGTACCGGCCGCGAACACCACGACCTTGCCCTCTTCGAGGTACTGCAGGGCCTTGGGACGCACGTAGGGCTCGACGACCTGCTCGATGGCGATGGCGGACATCACACGGGCCACCAGGCCCTGCTTGTCCATGGCGTCCGCCAGGGCCAGCGCGTTCATGACGGTGGCCAGCATGCCCATGTAGTCGGCGGTGGCACGGTCCATGCCGACCGAGCCGCCGGCCACGCCACGGAAAATGTTGCCCCCACCGATCACCACGGCCACCTGGACACCCAGGCGCGTCACTTCGGCGATCTCCTCCACCATGCGGACGATGGTGGCGCGGTTGATGCCGAAGGCGTCATCCCCCATCAGCGCCTCACCAGACAGCTTGAGCAGGATGCGCTTGTGGGCTGGTGCGGCGTGGGACATGGGAAATTTCTCCGGTGATAGATGCGGGGCTTGGGGGGTTGCGGAAACGATCAGGCAGCAGCCTTGGCAGCAGCCACCTGGGCGGCCACTTCGGCGGCGAAGTCGTCGACCTTCTTCTCGATGCCTTCACCCACGACGTAGAGCGTGAAGCCCTTCACATTGGTGTTGGCGGCCTTGAGCATCTGGGCCACGGTCTGCTTGCCGTCGGCGGCCTTCACGAAGACCTGGTCAGCCAGCGAGACTTCCTTGAGGTACTTCTGCACGGCGCCGTCGATGCGCTTGGCGGTGATTTCCGCGCTTTGCGCGGGCTTGCCGGCGGCCACGAGTTCCTTGTTGGCTTCGTCGGCCTTGCCTTCGGCGACAGAGCGTTCCTTGGCGATCAGGTCGGCAGGCACGTCGGCGCTGGTCAGGGCCACGGGCTTCATGGCGGCCACGTGCATGGCCACGTCCTTGGCGGCAGCGGCATCGCCGTCGAACTCGACGACCACGCCAATGCGCGAGCCATGCAGGTAGGCTGCCAGGCTGGAGCCGCTGAAGCGCTTGAAGCGGCGGAACGACATGTTTTCGCCGATCTTGCCGATCAGGCCCTTGCGCACGTCTTCCAGCGTGGGGCCGAAGCTGTCCTGGCTGTAGGGCAGCGCGCCCAGGGCTTCGACGGTGGCGGGGTTGTGCTCGGCCACCAGCTTCGCGGCGGCATTGGCCATGGCGATGAAGCTGTCGTTCTTGGAGACGAAGTCGGTTTCGCTGTTGACTTCGACCAGGGCACCGGTGGTGCCGTCGATGTAGCTCGCCACCACGCCTTCGGCCGTGATGCGCGATGCAGCCTTGCCCGCCTTGGTGCCCAGCTTGACGCGCAGCAGCTCTTCGGCCTTGGCCATGTCGCCGTCGGCTTCCGTCAGGGCCTTCTTGCATTCCATCATGGGCGCGTCGGTCTTGCCACGCAGTTCAGCCACCATGCTTGCGGTAATTGCAGCCATCTTTATTCCTTCAGTGTTCAGTTCAATCGATTAGATTCAGCCTAAAAAAAAGGGGGCTCACCAGGGGCCCCGCTTTCATTCGCGACGGATCGCGCAGCCGGGTATCAGGCGGCGGCTTCTTGCACTTCCACGAACTCATCGGAGCTCTCGGCCGTCACGGCCTTGACCACTTCGTTCACGGCGTTCGCACGGCCTTCGATGATCGCGTCGGCGATGCCACGGGCGTACAGCGTCACGGCCTTGGCCGAGTCGTCGTTGCCAGGGATCACGTAGTCGATGCCTTCAGGCGAGTGGTTCGTATCGACCACACCGATCAGCGGGATGCCGAGCTTCTTGGCTTCGGCCACGGCGATCTTGTGGAAGCCCACGTCGATGATGAAGATGGCGTCGGGCAGCGCAGCCATGTCCTGGATGCCGCCGATGTCCTTTTCGAGCTTCTCGATCTCGCGGGAGAACGTCAGCTGCTCCTTCTTGCTCAGGCTGTCGAGGCCAGCTTCTTGCTGGGCCTTCATGTCCTTGAGGCGCTTGATCGAGGTCTTGACCGTCTTGAAGTTGGTCAGCATGCCGCCCAGCCAGCGCTGGTCCACGAAGGGCACGCCAGCGCGCAGGGCTTCGGTGGACAGGATCTCACGGGCCTGGCGCTTCGTGCCGACCATCAGGATCGTGCCGCGGTTGGCAGCCAGTTGCTTGGCGAACTTTTGGGCTTCCTGGAACAGTGGCAGCGACTTTTCCAGGTTGATGATGTGGATCTTGTTGCGATGGCCGAAGATGTAGGGGGCCATCTTGGGGTTCCAGAAGCGGGTCTGGTGACCGAAGTGGACACCGGCTTCCAGCATTTCGCGCATGGTAACGGACATAAAAATACTCCAAAGGTTGGGTCTAAAATCCAGCCCCAATACTTGCGCCGCCGTGGTTTCTCACGAAAGACGCAACACCTTGACAGGGCTGGTTTGCGATTGGTTCTGCGTAAGCCGCCACACGCACATTGCGACAATGCCCGATCACACCGGATTGCACTGCCCCTTGCCCGCGTTACTGCTCCCAGCAAAACCCAAAGATTCTAGCACACCCATGCTCCCTGACCTGATCGCCACCCGCGACCGCCTGCGGGACGGCACCACCGCCGTGCCCGCAGAGCTGGAACGTTGCATCGAAGCCGCCCAATCCCCTGCGAACACCCACAGTTTCGTGCGCACGCTGTTCGGGGAAGCACGCACCAATGCGGTGCAAGCCAGCCTGGACCGCCTGCCCCTGGCCGGCCTGGCGGTATCAGTCAAGGACCTGTTCGACATCGCCGGCCAGCCCACGCCCGCCGGCTCCACGGTGCTGGCGGATGCGCCCGCCGCAGCGGCCGACAGCCCCGCGGTGGCGCGCCTGCGTGCCGCGGGTGGCGTTGTCATCGGCCGCACGAACATGGTGGAGTTCGCGTTTTCAGGCGTGGGGGTGAATCCGCACTTCGGCACGCCCGCGGCCTTCGATGCCCGGTCGGGCGCATTGCCCGGCGCGCCACGGGTTCCCGGCGGCTCGTCGTCGGGCGCCGCCGTGTCGGTGGCCACGGGGGCTGCGTTCATCGGACTGGGGTCGGACACGGGAGGGTCGATCCGCATTCCGGCGGCGCTCAACGGCATCGTGGGCTTCAAGAACACCGCGCGGCTGGTCCCCACGGCCGGGGCCGTCCCGCTGTCCACCACGCTCGACACGGCCTGCGCCATGACCCGCAGCGTGCGCGATGCCATCGTGGCGCACGAGGTGCTGGCCGCCCGGAGCGTCACGCGCAGCCTGGCACCGCTGTCGCAATACCGCCTGGCCGTCCCCTCGACGGTCTTCCTGGACGGCATGGACGCCACGGTGGCCCGGGCGTTCGAGCGCACCCTGTCCGCGCTGCGCGCGGCGGGCGCCACCATCGACACCATCGACATGCCCCCCATGCAGGAGCAGCCGGTGCATGGCTTCTCCGCGCCCGAAGCCTACGCCTGGCACCGCGAACTGCTGCAGCGCGCGGGCACGCGCTACGACCCCCGTGTGCGTGCGCGCATCGACAAGGGTGCGGCGCTGATGGCATGGGAATACATCGACCTGCTGCAGGCCCGCCAGCACTGGATGGCCCGCATGCACGCGTGCATGGAAGGCTACGACGTCCTGCTGTCCCCCACCGTGCCCATCGTGGCCCCCGCCCTGGCGGATGTGGCCCCGGCCGGCGGCCAGGACGCCGCGCAGGATGCGGCGCGCGACGCCGAGTTCTTCCGCGTCAACACCCTGCTGCTGCGCAATACCAGCGCCGTCAATCTACTGGACGGCTGCGCGCTGTCCCTGCCCTGCCATGTACCGGGGGAACTCCCGGTGGGCCTGATGGTCTGGCACGGGGCCCTGCGGGATGACACCGTGCTCAACACGGGCCTGCAAATCGAAAAAATACTACAAAAACAATAGCTGCAAGCGCTTGATAATCAAGCTCTAGAGGCTAAAAATACCCAAATTCATGAAGATTGCCATCGTGGGCGCCGGCATTGTCGGCGTCACCACTGCCTATGAGCTGGCCAGCGACGGCCACGAGGTCACCGTGTTCGAGCAGCGCAGCGCTGCCGCCGAAGAAGCCAGTTTTGCCACGGCCGGCCTGCTGGGCTCCCACGTGCTCAGCCCCTGGGCCCTGCCCGGCTTCGGCCAGGCGCTGCGGCTCATGGGCGCCCACGCCACGCTGCGGCTGGCGTCCGGCCTGGGCCAGGACCATCTGGCCTGGCTGTGGCGCTGGCGCCGCGCGGCACGCGCCAACAGCGCGCCGGCCCCGGCTCTGGAGCAACTGGCGCGGTACAGCCAGGAGCGCCTGAAGGCCATCGCCAGCCAGCACGAGCTGGATTTCGAATCCAGTGACGGACGCCTGGTGCTGCTGCGCAGCGAGCAGGAGCAGGCCGCGCTGCAGCCGGCCCTGCAGGTGCTGCGCGACTGCGGCGTGGCGGCACGCGAGATCGATGCCGCGACGGCGCGCCACATCGAGCCCGGGCTGTCCCCCGACGCCCCGCTGGCCTGCGCCATCCACCTGCCCGACGCCAGCGCCGGCAACTGCCGCCTGTTCGCGCAACTGCTGCGCCAGGGCACGCAGGGTTCGGGCGTGCAGTTCGCGTTCAACACCCGTGTCGAACGCATCGGCACCAGCCCCCTGGGCATTGCGGTGCCCGGCGAGCCCGAGCTGCGCCGCTTCGATGCCGTGGTGCTGTGCGCGGGCATGGCCTCGGCCGCGCTGCTGCCGCCGCTGGGGCTGCGCCTGCCGATGACCGCCGTGTACGGCTATTCGGTCAGCACGCCCTTGCGCGAGTCCACGCACGCGCCACGCGCCAGCGTGGTGGACATGGCCCAGCAGATCTCCATCACCCGCCTGGGGCAGCGTGTGCGCATTGCCGGTGGCGCGGAGCTGGCGGGCGCCGACGCGGACCACCATGCGCCCACCCTGCAGCGCCTGTACCGCACGCTCAACGACTGGTTCCCCGGAGGGGCGCAGCTCTCCTCGGGGCTGCAGGTTTGGCGCGGCGCGCGCACCATGCTCCCCGACGCGGCCCCCGTGGTGGGCCCCAGCGGGGTGCCGGGGCTGTGGCTCAACACGGGCCACGGCGCCGGCGGCTGGGCCCTGGCCTGCGGGAGCGCCCGGGCCGTGGCGGACCTGATCGGCCAGCGCAGCCCCGAGATCGGCCTCGAGGAGTTCGGCATCCAGCGTTTCTAGAGCGTGCTGGAGTCCCCCCCGGAACGGGAGGCCCGGCAAACCCGCCAGGGACGCTGGGCGCGGGGATAGAAAGGGCCCGCGGCAACGCGCGGCGGCCACGAAAAAATGGGGCCAAAGCCCCATTCCAGCGACCGCGCGCCGGGTCCTACTTGGCCGTCGGCATCACGAACTCGGCCCCCTTGGGCGTGCTTTCAGGCCAGCGCTGCATGATGCTCTTTTGCTTGGTGTAGAAGCGCACGCCTTCCTCGCCGTAGGCGTGCATGTCGCCAAACAGGCTGCGCTTCCAGCCGCCAAAGCCATGCCAGGCCATGGGCACGGGAATCGGCACGTTGATGCCGACCATGCCAGCCTGGATGCGGCGGCCGAACTCGCGGGCCACGTTGCCGTCGCGCGTGAAGCAGGCCACGCCGTTGCCGAACTCATGGTCGTTGACCAGCTTCACGGCCTCGCCAAAATCCTTGGCGCGCACCACCGCCAGCACCGGGCCGAAGATCTCCTCCCGGTAGATGCGCATCTGCGGCGTGACATGGTCGAACAGGGTGCCTCCCATCCAGAAGCCGCCTTCGCAGCCCTCGCCGGCCTGCGCCGCGTCAAAGCCGCGGCCATCCACCAGCAATTGCGCGCCCTCCTTCACGCCCAGGTCGATGTAGCCCGAGATGCGCTCGTGGGCCGCGCGGGTGACGATGGGGCCCATTTCCGCCGCCAGGTTCGTGCCGTCGAGCACCTTGAGCGCCTTCGCGCGCTCGACGAGCTTGGGCACCACCTTGTCGGCGGCATCTCCCACCAGCACGGCCACGCTGATGGCCATGCAGCGCTCACCGGCCGATCCGTAGCCCGCGCCAATGAGGGCGTCCACGGCCTGGTCCATGTCGGCATCGGGCATGACGATCATGTGGTTCTTGGCGCCGCCCAGGGCCTGCACACGCTTGCCGTGGCGGGCGCCGGTCTCGTAGATGTAGTTGGCGATGGGGGTGGAGCCGACAAAGCTGATCGCCCGGACATCGGGGTGCTCGATGAGCGCATCCACCGCCTCCTTGTCGCCCTGCACCACGTTGAAGACGCCGTCGGGCAGGCCCGCCTGCCGGAACAGGTCGGCCATGAGCAGCGAGGCCGTGGGATCGGTGGGGCTGGGCTTGAGCACGAAGGTGTTGCCGGTCGCGATGGCCACCGGAAACATCCACATGGGCACCATGACCGGAAAGTTGAAAGGCGTGATCCCCGCCACCACGCCCAGGGGCTGGCGCAGCGTCCAGTTGTCGATGCCGGTGCTCACCTGGTCGGTGAAATCGCCCTTGAGCAGTTGCGGAACGCCGCAGGCGAACTCGATGATGTCGATGCCGCGCGCCACCTCGCCCTGCGCATCGGTGAACACCTTGCCATGCTCGGCCGTGATGGCGCGGGCCAGCGCATCCTTGTGCTGGTTGACCAGCTCCAGGAACTTGAACAGCACGCGGGCGCGGCGGATGGGCGGCGTGTCCGCCCAGGCGGGAAAGGCGGCCTGCGCGGCGGCCACGGCCGCATCCACATCGGCGCGGTGGGCCAGCGCCACGCGGCCCGTCACGGCGCCCGTGGCGGGATTGGTCACGTCCTGGCTGCGTGTGCTGGTGCCCATGGTGCGCTGGCCGTGGATATAGTGGCCAATGGGGGCCGGCTGGGTGGCGGTGGTCATGCAAACCTCTTTCAAAGAACGGTGGAAAGTGGCCTGCAGTCTAGGAGCGACAACCCGCCGCGCCAAGACCGTGGCGGTGAATTGATTGTTCACATTGATGAACAATAGAGCCATGAAATCGACAATCCATCCCAAACCCGAAGCCCTGTGGTCGCACCTGCACTGGCTCGTCGTGCTGGGCGAACAGGGCAGCTACACAGGCGCCGCCGCGCGCCTGGGCGTGAGCAAGGCGGCCATGAGCCAGCACATCGCGGAGCTGGAACGCGCGGCAGGCGTGCCGCTGGTGCGGCGTACCACGCGCAGCGTGGGCCTGACCGAGGCGGGGCGGCAGCTGGTGGACGACACGCGGGGCGCGTTCGACAGCATCGCCGAGAGCTTTGCGAGCGTGCGCGACCGCGCCGGCGTGCCCCAGGGCCGCCTGCGCGTGACCGCCCCCGTCGCGCTGGCACGCCAGCAACTGGTGCCCCGGCTGCCCGCGTTCGTGCGCGCCTATCCCGAAGTGCGGCTGGAGCTGGACCTGTCGGACAACCTGCGCTCGCTGACGCTCGAAGGGCTGGACCTGGCCATCCGCCACACCGCCGTGGCCCCCGACACCCATGTGGCCTGGCTGCTGTGCACCACGCGGTCCGTGCTGGTGGCCAGCCGCGCCTACCTGCGCCGCGCCGGTCTGCCCCGCACGCCCGGCGACCTGCGCGGGCACGACTGCCTGCACTACCCCCGCACCCAGGAAGCTCCGGCCTGGACCTTCGAGCCCGTGGTGCCGGGCACCGCCCCCCGACTGACCGTGCCCGTGGCCGGGCCGCTGGCCGCCAGCAACAGCGAGGCCCTGCGCGACGCGGCCCTGGCGGGCCTGGGCATCGCGCTGGTTCCCGACTTCAGCGCGCAGGCCGCGCTGCAGTCGTGCAAGCTCGTCCAGGTGCTGCCCGACTGGCGCTCCGTGGGCACCTTCAGCGAGACGATCCACGCGATACGTCCCTACTCGGCCCATGTGCCGCGTTCGGTGTCGGTGTTCGTGGAATGGCTGCGCGAGGCCTTTGCCCCCGGCTTCGGGGCATGAGGCCGTGCGCGGGCCGCGGCCCCCGGGACGGGCGAAGCCGTGCGGCCATGCCCACCGCGAGGCGGACACCGTGGACCCGGCGGACGCACACCCAAAAAAAGAAAACCGCCCGCAGCGGCCCCGTGGGGCGCCGCAGGGCGGGCCAGCAGGTTCGGCGGCTTCTCAGGCCTTGATGCCCAGCCTGTCCACCAGTTGCTTGAACGTGGCGTTGTCCCGTGCGATCAGGGCGTTGAAGTCCGCCTGGTCCAGGTAGCCCTCCCCCATGTTCTGGCGGGCCATGGTGTCGCGCAGCGCGGGCTCCTGCAGGGTCTTGGCGATGGCGGCGCGCAATACCGCCACCACTTCGGGCGGAGTGCCCTTGGGCGCGGCCAGACCGCGCCAGCCCCCGATCACCAGGTCGATCTTGCGTTCCTTGAGCGTCGGCACCGCCTCCCACCCGGCGGCGATGCGCTGCTCGGACATCACGGCCAGCGGGCGGATCTTGCCCGCCGCCACATAGGTGGCCACCTCCACCGGCGTGACGGCCACCACCTCGATGTGCCCGCCCAGCAGGTCCAGCACGGCGGGGTTGGCACCGCGGTACGGCGCATGGTTGAACGACACGCCCACCTTGTCCTCCAGCGCCGCGGCCGCCAGATGCCCCAGCGAGCCCGGCCCCGCATTGCCCACGCGCACGCCGCCCGGGTTCTTGCGGGCGGCCGCCAGCAGGTCCTCGATGGTGCGCAGGGGGGAGTCCGCGCGCACGGCCAGCGTGGCCGGGTCGGCGTTCAGCCGCGCGATGGGGGTCAGGCTGTCGGCCGTGATCCTGGTGATGCCCATGTGGGGGATCATCGTGATCTCCACCGTGATGATGGCCAGCTTGTAGCCGTCGGGCCGGGCATTGGCCAGCTCGGTCCAGCCCACGGCGCCGCTGGCGCCCGCCTTGTTGAGAACGATCAGGTCCTGCGGCAGGTGCTTGCGCGCCGCCTCGGCCAGCGCCCGGGCCAGCACATCGGTGCCGCCGCCCGCGGCGAAGGGCACGATGAGTTCAATGGGCTTGCCGGGATAGGCCGCGGTCTGGGCGGCGGCGGGCAGCATGGCACCTGCGGCCAGGCTGGCCAGGGCCGCGCAGGCATGGCGGCGGTTCAGGGAAACGGTCATGGCGTGGTGTCTCGTGTCGGGAATCTGGGGTCGTATCGGCCCGGTCAATCAAGGCGGATGTTGGCGGCGCGGATCACGCCCGCCCACAGCTTCTGTTCGCTGCGCACGAAGTCGGTGAACTGCTGGGGCGTCATGGACAGCGGCTGGATGCCGATCTCTTCGAGCTTGGCGCGCGTCTCGGGATGGCGCAGGGCGGCCGCCAGGTCCTTGTTCAGGCGCTCCACCACCGCCGCAGGCATCCGGGCCGGGCCCACGAACCCCTGCCACGCATAGGCCTCGAAGCTGGGTACGCCGGCCTCGGCCATGGTGGGCACATCGGGCAGGATGGACAGCCGCTGCGGCGTGGCCACGGCCAGCACGCGCACCTTGCCCGCCTTGATCATCGACAGGCTGGGCGGAAGGTCGACGAACATCGACTGCACCTGGCCCGCCATGAGGTCCTGCAGCGCCGGGGCCGAGCCCTTGTAGGGGACATGCAGGATGTCCGTGCCGGTGCGCTGCTTGAACAGTTCCAGCGCCACGTGCAGCGGAGAGCCCGGGCCCGACGAGGCCGACGAGACGGTCCCCGGGCTCTTGCGCACCTGGGCCAGGAACTCCTGCATGTTCCGGGCCGGGAAGTCGGGGTGCACGGCCAGCACCAGGGGCATGCGGCCCAGGCCGCCGATGAAGCTGAAGTCCTTCTCGGCGTTGTAGCTCAGCGCGGAATACATGGCCGGGTTGAAGGCCAGCGTGCCCGAATCGGCCGTGCCCACGGTGTAGCCGTCGGCCGCGGAGCGCGCGATGAAGGTGGCGCCGATGATGCTGGCCGCGCCCGGCTTGTTGTCCACCACCACGGGCTGGCCAAGGTCCTGCCCCATGCGCACGGCCAGGCTGCGCGCGATCACGTCGGTGGTGCCGCCGGGCGCATAGGGAACCACCCATTTGACGGGCTGGGACGGGTAGGCGGCGGTCTGCGCCTGGGCGCCGAGCGTGCAGGCGAGCAGTGCACCGGCAAGGATGCGAAGGGTGTTGCGTTTCATGGTGTGTTTGTCTCCAGAGGTTGGCGGTTCAGGGGCAAGGTTTTCTGCGAACCTTTTCGGAAATCTTTGGTGTTTTTGCGCTCTTGCGCTTGATGCGATTGCGCCAGCAGCTATCAAATAAATAGCATCAGCGCGACGCGGCCATCCAGGCATGCGCTGGATCGTTCCTGAACGCCCAGCGGCGCTCGGGCCCCGCCATGGTGTTGAGGTAGTACAGGTCGTAGCCGTGCGGGGCCACGCAGGGGTGGTAGCCGCGCGGCACCATCACCGTGTCGCGGTGTTCCACGGCCATGGATTCGTCCAGCGAGCGGTCGTCGGTGTACACGCGCTGAAAGGCGAATCCCTGCGCGGGATGGAGCTGGTGGTAGTAGGTTTCCTCGAGCACGGTTTCGGCGTGTGGCTGGCCCGCGTCGGCGCTGTCGTGCTTGTGCGGCGGATAGCTCGATGAATGCCCGGCCGGGGTGATCACCTCCACGACCAGCAGGCCTTCGGCGGGCTGCGACTCGGGCAGGATGTCGCAGACGTGGCGCGTGTTGCTGCCCTGCCCGCGCACGCTGCGCTGCATCTGCGCGGGTTCGATCACCCGCTCGGGATACAGGCCGCGCGCCGGCGCGCTGCTCAACGCCACCTCGGCGGCGCCCCGCGCCACGATGCGCACCGCCCGGTCTGGCGGCACATACACGGCCGTGGGCGAGGCCTCCTCGAACACCGAGGCACGGCTGCCCAGGGCCCGGTAGGCCTGTGCGCCCACGTGCACGTCCACCTGCCCGCTGAGCACCGTGATGCACAGCTCGCGCGCGCCGGTGGCCAGCGACTCCTCGTCCCCCGCGCCCAGGCGCAGGGCCTTGAACCCCACGTGGGTCCATCCGGCCGTGGCCGGCGTCACATCCACCACCACCCGGCCCGACGGGTTGGCCTTGACAAGCAGTGTCATGCGGGCACTCCCGCGGCGTCGGGGGCGGTGGCGGCCTGCGCCGGCCGGCTGTCGCGCCAGCCCGCGATGAGGCGGCGGAAATTGGCGGTCACCTGGGCCTGCAGCCCGGCGTCGTCGATCTCGCCCTTGAGCCAGGCCAGGCTGGGCCCGGCCCAGACGGTGCGCCCGATCATGAAGCCCTTGACGATGGGCGCGCGCGCCTCGGCAAAGCCTGCGATGAGTTGCTCCACCGGCTGCGACAGCCCCAGGATCACCGCGCCACGGCAGTACGGGTCGCGCTCGCGCACCAGGGCGTCCAGCGCCTCCCAGTGGCGCGCGGCCATGGCGCCGACCTTCCACCACTCGGGCTTGAGGCCGATCCCGTAGAAGTGGCGGATGGCGCGCAGCACGGCCTCGCCGGTATCGCCCG
The DNA here is from genome assembly GCF_059418365.1 of Acidovorax sp. GW821-FHT09A11. Lineage (NCBI taxonomy): Bacteria > Pseudomonadati > Pseudomonadota > Betaproteobacteria > Burkholderiales > Comamonadaceae > Acidovorax > Acidovorax sp. GW821-FHT09A11. The sequence continues at coordinate 65,321 of NZ_JBWKPS010000011.1, read as the reverse complement.
GGGCCAGCATGTCCTTGGGCGGAATCACCTCCAGCAGCAGTTCATGCCCGCTGGCGCGCGTGGCCTCCCACACCTGCTGCAGCCACTCGTCCTGCTCGGCGCGCAGCGCGGCCGCGTCGTCCGGGTGGTAGAACACCAGGCATTTCACGACCTGCTCGCGCGGCCAGTGCACCAGCTGCGAGGCCAGCGAATGCGTGCCGTCGAAACGCAGCGGGCGCGAGCCGGGCCGCTCGATCGGTCGCCCCAGCCACCAGCCCCGGCCCGTGGCGCCGTGCAGCGCGGCCTCGCCGATGCGTCCGTCGATCAGCACGCCCATGCGCCCCCCGCACCCGGGGTCCCGCTCGACCTCGGCCACCACGGCGTTGAGCAGCTGCTTGAGCACGGGCAGGCGTGCGCCCTGCGCACCGGCCTGCCGCGCCAGGTCTTCAAACTGGGCGCGGTGGTCGTAGGCCAGCACGAACAGCTCGGGCCACTGCGGCCGCGCCGCCGTCACCCGGTGCAGATGGGCCAGTTGCGGGTCCTGGTCGGGCCGGGGGTGGCGGTGCCCCGAGAACCAGTGGGCCAGCTCGGCCGGTGTGGGCATGGCGGGCGCGCAGCCGTGGCGAGACACCACGATGGCCCCGCAGGCATTGGCGATCGCCGCCGACTCGACCAGGGTCTTGCCCCGCAGCAGGCCCGACAGCAGGCCCGACGCGAAGGCATCGCCCGCGCCCAGCACGTTGAGCACCTCGATGCGCTCGCCCAGCACCGTGGGCGCATCGTCCAGGGCGGCGGGCACCGCCCCCTCGATGATGCTGCAGCCCAGCGGGCCCCGCTTGACCACCAGCACGGCCTGTGTGTGCCCGCGCACTGCGCGCAGGCTGGCCATCAGGTCCCCGGGCACGCCGCCGGCGATCAGCCACTCCTCTTCGGTGCCGATGATGAGCTCGAACGATCCGAGCTGCGCCTGCAGGTGGCGGCTCACCGCGTCGCTGCCCACGTAGCGCGTTTCGCCATCGCCCTTGGCGGCCAGCCCCCACAGCACGGGGCGGTAGTCGATGTCCAGCACCCGCACCAGGCCATGGCGCTGCGCGATGTCCAGCGCGCGGCGGCTCGCGGCCAGCACGGTGGGCGTGCTCAGGTGCGTTCCTGTGATCACCAGGCTGCGGCAGCGCGCCAGGAACTCCTCGCTGATCGCGTCGGCGTCCAGCGCCATGTCGGCGCAGTTCTCGCGGGCGAAAAGCAGGGGGAAGGTGTCCTGGTCCTTGATGCCCAGCAGCACCATGCCCGTCAGGCGCTGGTCGTCCACCTGCACCTGGCTCACGTCGCAGCCCTCGCGCCGCAGGGTGTCGAGCAGGAAGCGGCCGTTCTGCTCATTGCCCACGCGCGACACCATGGCCGAGCGCAGCCCCAGCCGGGCAGTGCCAAAGGCGATGTTGGCCGACGAGCCTCCCAGGTATTTGGCGAAACTGGTCGCGGCCTCCAGGCTGCAGCCGATCTGCTGGGCATAGAGGTCCACGGCCAGCCGGCCCAGGCAGGCCACGTCAAAGGGCCGGTTGGAAGGAAAAGAGAGCATGCACGGGTCTCCGCAAGGGCGCGGCGGCGGGAAAGCGCGCGCCGGATAATGGTTCGTTGCGCCTATGATAGCCCAAAATAGAAAATATTTTCTAATTTAATGAAAAATAGAAACACCCTGGCCGATCCCATTGCCACGCCCCCCGGCAACGCCTCCGCCCCCTACCCCGACGCGGACGCGTTCCTGGCGGCCGTGCATGCGGGCTTCGAGCCCTTGAGCCGCCAGCTCAAGACCATCGCGCGCTATGTCGAGAAGCAACGCGACCAGCTGGCGCTCGATGGCGTGCAGGCCACGGCCGCGCAATGCGGCGTGCAGCCGTCGGCACTGGTGCGGTTTGCCAAGCATTTCGGGTTTTCGGGCTACACGGAAATGCAGGCCCTGTTCCGCGCCGGAGCCGTGCGGCAGCTGGCCCCCAACCGCAACTACCAGGAGCGCATCCGCGAACTGATCGTGCCCGGCGGCAGCGCGCGGTCGGCCGCCCAGCTCGCGCACGAGGTGATCGACGGCAACATCGACAGCCTGCAGGCGCTGCAGCGCAACCTGCCGGACGCACAGTTCGATGCGGCGGTGGAGCTGATGCTGCAGGCCCCCGCGCTCTGGCTGGCCGCATCGCGCCGCGCGTTTCCGGTGGGCGCCTACCTGGCCTACGCGCTGCAGCACACGGCCAAGCCGGTGCACTGGCTGCACGGGCTGGGTTTCATGCACCAGGGCGAGCTGCGCGCGCTGGCGCCCGGCGATGTGCTGGTCGCCGTCTCGTTTGAGCCCTACGCGCAGGAGACCCTGGAGCTCGCGCAGGCGGCGGTGGCGCGCGGCGCGCGCCTGCTTGCCATCACCGACAGCCAGCTGAGCCCGCTCGCGGCCCTGGCCAGCGCCACCCTGATCGCGCAGGACGGTGCCACCTTTGGTTTCCGCTCGCTCACCAGCACGCTGAGCCTCGCGCAATCGCTGTTCCTGGGCCTGGCCTACCGGATGGAGCTGGCCTACGACCACCGCTCCACGGCGAAGCCCTGAGCCCGCCGCCCCCGGCACCCACCCCGACCACCACCTGCCAGCCCCCGCCCATGCACCCCATCACGCCCCAGCAGCCGCACCCTCTGTTCAACACGGCAGCCACGCGGCGCATGGAGCAGCAGGCCGCCGCCGCCCTGCCCCCGCACGCGCTGATGCAGCGGGCGGGCCTGGCCGTGGCCCGCCTGGCCCGGGCGCTCGCGCCCCATGCGCGCACCGTGTGGATAGCCTGTGGCCCCGGCAACAACGGCGGCGACGGCCTGGAGGCCGCCCTGCACCTGCAGCGCGACGGACGGCGCGTGGTGGTCACCTGGCTGGGCAACCCGGACCGCGCCCCCGCCGATGCCCGCCGTTCGTGGGAACGCGCGCGGGACGCGGGCGTGCTGTGGGCCGACAGCGCCCCCGAAGACCTCACGGCCTCCGACCTGTGCATCGACGCGCTGCTGGGCATCGGCGTGGGAGCCAACCCCGCCAGCCCCCCGGCCCGCGAACCGGACGAGCGGCTGCGCCGCTGCCTGGAGGCCCTGCAGCGCAGCCCCGCGCCCGTGCTGGCGGTGGACCTGCCCAGCGGTCTGGACGCCGATACGGGACAGTTCGCGGCGGGCTTCGCGCCCGACGCGGCCCACCCGCCGCGCGCCGCGCGGCACACGCTGAGCCTGCTCACCCTCAAGCCCGGCCTCTTCACCGGCGCGGGGCGTGACGCCACGGGCAGGGTGTGGTTTGACGCGCTGGGCGCGGAGGCCGGGCACGAGCCCCCCAGCGCCTGGCTTTGTGGCCCCGCGCTGGCGGCACCACGCGCCCATGCCAGCCACAAGGGCAGCTATGGCGATGTGGCCGTGGTGGGGGGAGAGGGGCTGGCGGGGCGTGGCATGGGCATGGCGGGCGCCGCCCTGCTGGCCGCGTCCGCGGCCTTGCATGGCGGCGCGGGGCGCGTGCTGGTGGCCCTGCTCGACGACGGCCATCTGGAGCTGGACCTGCAGCAACCCGAGCTGATGTTCCGCCGCTTCGACGCCCTGGCGCTGGAACAGCTCACCGTGGTCTGCGGCTGCGGCGGCGGCCAGGCCGTCGCCCATGTGCTGCCGGGCGTCATCACGCGCTCGGCGCGGCTGGTGCTGGACGCCGATGCCCTCAACACCATCGCCAGCCAGGCCGCCCTGCACGCGCTGGTGGTGGCGCGCGGCCAGCACGGCTTGCCCACGGTGCTGACGCCCCACCCTCTGGAGGCCGCCCGGCTGCTGGGCCTGTCCACCGCCGAGGTCCAGGCGGACCGCCTGGACGCGGCCCAGCAACTGGCCTCGCAGTTCAACTGCGTGGCCGTGCTCAAGGGCTCGGGCACGGTGGTGGCGGCCCCCGGCCGCGTGCCCGCCATCAACCCCACGGGCAACGCACGGCTGGCCACCGCGGGCACGGGGGATGTGCTTGCCGGCATGGTCGCGGCGCACATGGCCGCCGGGGCCAGTGCCCTGCGCGCCGCCTGCGAGGCGGTGTATGGCCACGGGCTGGCGGCAGATGCCTGGCCGGCCGGGCTGGCTCTCACCGCCAGCGGGCTCGCGCGGCGCGCGGGCGGCTGACGGCACGGCCAGCGCGTTGTCCGCGCCACGGCCGAGGCCGCACGCCGCCCACCGCCGCCAAGGAGGCCTTCACCGGCCCACCAGCGTGACCTCCTTCAGGGGCTTGAGCACGCTGGAGGGGGTCATGCCAAAGGTCTGCCGGAACATGCGGCTGAAATGCGCCGAATCGGAGAACGCGCCCTGCAGCGCAGCATCCGTCAGCCGGGGGCTGACCGCGAGGTTCGCCATGGCCAGCCGCACCTGCGACCACACCTGGTAGCGGCGCAGGCTGACGCCCATCTCCGCCCGGAACAGGTGGTTGAAGCGCGAGGCCGACAGCTGCACGGACGACGCCAGCCCCTCGCGCGCCCACCGCCCGTCCCGGGGGCTTCGCAGGGCCAGCAGGCTGCGCGCCACGCGCGGATCCAGGGGCGCCGCCGCATGCCCGCCCCCGCACCGCAGCAGGGCCTGCAGATCGAAGTGGCGCAGGTAAGCGTCCATGGCGCTGCGCGAGCCCACGGCCCTGGCCGCGTCGAGGACCACGCCATCGTGCTGCTGGAACGGGCCCCGCAGACCCCGCGCCTCGGGAGAGTCGGGCTCCAGATACATCAGCGCCACGTGCTCTCCGCAGGGGTCGAACACATGTTCCACCCCGGCGGCCACCAGCGCGCTGTGGCACGTCTCCACCCGCCCCGGCTGCCAGTGCAAGGCAAAGCGCCCCGACAGGCCGATGAGCAGCACCGGCGACGCATGGCAGTGCCAGCCCGTGGAGGGAAGGTCGCCCAGATACAGCGCGCGGTCGGCGCCCAAGGTCAGTGTGTTCCGTGCTGGCATGCGCATAGCCCAAACATACAAGTTTTCTCGCACGGTTCCCGATAGCCTTCGCCATCCCCGTCCATGCCCCCCATTCCAATGCCCCCGCGCGGGCAGGACAGGCGTGCGCCGGCCCACCCACGACAACCTCTGGAGACCCCTCCTTGAAACGCATTGTCCTTGCTGCCGTGGCAGCTTTCGCGCTCGCCGCCACGGCGCTGTACCACGGTGCCCCCTCGTTGTTCACGGAGCCCTTGCTCGCGCTCAATCGCAGCCTGTCGGGCCTGGAGGAAAAGACCGTCGATGCCGCGATGCACCAGATCCACTACCTGGACAGCGGCGCCACGCCAGGGCCCCTGGCGCAGGGCGCCACCAGTTCCCCCCGCGTTCCGGTCGTCCTCTTGCACGGCATCTTTGCCGAGAAGGACCACTGGGTGGAGTTCGCCCGCCCGCTCACAGCCACCCACCGGGTGATCGCGCCAGACCTGCCGGGGTTCGGAGAAAGCACGCGCCGCGAGGACCAGGCCTATGACTACGCCGCCCACACCGAACGCCTGCGCAGCCTGCTCGATGCACTGGGCATTGAAAAGGCCCATCTGGCAGGCAACTCCATGGGGGGCACGATCGCGGCGCTGTTCGCCGCAGCACACCCCGAGCGCGTGGCGAGCGTGGCCTTCATCGGAGCACCACACGGCATCCGTTCACCTCAACCCAGCGCCATGGACCACCTCATCGACAGCGGGCAGCGCCCGCTCGTGGCGCACGACCCCGCGGCGTTCGACGCCATGATGGCGCTGGTGTTCGAGAAACGCCCTTTCCTGCCGTATCCCATCCTGCACGCCACGCAGCAGGACGCGCTGCGCAACGCGGCATCGAATGCGCGGCTCTGGGATGCACAGCTCAAGGACCGCTATCTGCTGCAGGAAAAGCTCGCAGCCCTCGAGCAGCACCCCACTCTGGTCCTGTGGGGCGAAAGTGACCGCGTCTTCCACCCCTCCGGCATGCGGCCCCTGAAGGCGGCCCTGCCGGGAGCACAGGTGGAGGCACTGCGCGGGGTGGGCCACCTGCCGATGATGGAAGCGCCCCGGGACACGGCGCTGCGGTATGCGGAATTCCTGCGACACCCCGGGGCGCGGCCCTCCCGCTCCATGCCAGAGAAATCCCATTGAATCGACCCCTGGCGCTCTTCTGGAAAGCGCTGGAAGCTATCAAATATATAGCAAACTCCCACCCGGGAGACGGTTCACCCCGGGTGGAAGCCGCGGGGGTCAGCCACGGCGCGGCTTGCGCCCCTTGCCCTTGCCGGACTTGCTGCCGGCCGCGGCCTTTTTCACCGAGGCCTTGAGCTCCTGGATGGGCGAGCGGGCCGCGCGCTCACGCGTGAGCGATGCGAGTTCGGTGCTGGACGCCTCGGGCGCGGGGCCACGCTTGCGGGCTGCCGGGCGGCCCCCCGCCTTGCGCGCGCCGCCGGGGCCGTCGGAGGCAACGCCCTTGTCCTTGAGCGCGCGGCCGAGCAGTTCCTCCCCCTCGCGCACCAGGCGGAAGTCGATCTTGCGGCCATCGAGGTCCACGCGGCTGACCTGCACCCGCACCCGCGCGCCGATGGCGTAGCGGATGCCGGTGCGCTCGCCGCGCAGCTCCTGGCGCGCCTCGTCGAACTTGAAGTACTCGCCACCCAGCTCGGTGATGTGCACTAGGCCTTCGACGTACATCGCGTCGAGCGTGACGAAGATGCCGAAGCTCGTCGCCGCGCTGACCACGCCGCTGTACTCCTCGCCCAGGTGCTCGCGCATGTACTTGCACTTGAGCCAGGCTTCCACGTCGCGGCTGGCCTCGTCGGCACGGCGCTCGTTGGCGCTGCAGTGCAGGCCCGCGGCCTCCCAGGCCTGCGTATCGCGGCTCGGCGGCTTCACGTCCTTGCGCGGCTTGGTGCCGGGCGCCGCCACGCGGGCGGCCAGGCGCTTGGCCAGCTTGGCGTGGGCCTCGCCCGGCGTCGGCAGCGACGGCAGCGCGTATTTGGTCTTGCCCAGGATGGCCTTGATGACCCGGTGCACCAGCAGGTCGGGATAGCGCCGGATGGGGCTGGTGAAGTGCGTGTAGGCCTCGAACGCCAGGCCGAAGTGGCCGCTGTTGACGGGCGTGTAGATGGCCTGCTGCATGGAGCGCAGCAGCATGGTGTGGATCTGCTGCGCGTCCGGCCGGTCCTTGGTGGCCTCGGCGATGGCCTGGAACTCGGCGGGCTTGGGATCGTCGCCGATGGTCATGCCCACGGCCATGGCCTTGAGGTAGTTGCGCAGGATTTCCTGCTTCTCGGGCGTGGGGCCTTCGTGCACGCGGAACAGGCCGGGCTGGCCGCCCTGCGCGATGAAGTCGGCGCTGCACACGTTGGCGGCCAGCATGGCCTCTTCGATGAGCTTGTGCGCATCGTTGCGGGTGCGCGGCACGATCTTCTCGATGCGGCCGTTCTCGTCGCAGATGATCTGCGTCTCGGTGGTCTCGAAGTCCACCGCGCCACGCTGCTGGCGCGCCACCAGCAGGGCGCGGTACACGTCATGCAGGTTGAGCAGGTCCTTCACGCGGTCCTTGCGCTTGCTGGCCTCGGGCCCGCGCGTGTTGGCCAGAATGGCCGCGACCTCGGTGTACGTGAACCGCGCATGGCTGAACATCACGGCCGGGTAGAACTGGTAGGCATGCACCTCGCCCTTGGCGGTGACCAGCATGTCGCAGACCATGCACAGGCGCTCGACCTCGGGGTTGAGCGAGCACAGGCCGTTGGAGAGCTTCTCGGGCAGCATGGGGATCACGCGGCGCGGAAAGTAGACGCTGGTGGCGCGGTCATAGGCATCGATGTCGATGGCGCTGCCGGTCTCCACGTAGTGGCTCACGTCGGCGATGGCCACCAGCAGGCGCCAGCCCTTGGCGCGACCGACCTTGGCGGGCTCGCAGTACACGGCGTCATCGAAATCGCGCGCGTCCTCGCCGTCGATGGTGACCAGGGGCACGTCGGTCAGGTCCACGCGGCGCTTCTTGTCCTGCGCGCGCACCTTGTCGGGCAGTTCCTTGGCCTGGGCCAGGCACTCGGCCGAGAACTCGTGCGGCACGCCGTACTTGCGCACCGCGATCTCGATCTCCATGCCGGGGTCATCCACCTCGCCGAGCACTTCGGTGATGCGGCCCACGGGCTGGCCGAACAGGGCCGGCGGCTCGGTCAATTCGACCACGACCACCTGGCCGGGCTTGGCGGCGCCGGTGGCACCCTTGGGGATCAGTACATCCTGCCCGTAGCGCTTGTCCTCGGGCGCCACCAGCCACACGCCGCTTTCCTGCAGCAGGCGGCCGATGATGGGCTGGGGCGGTCGCTCGATGATCTCGACCACGCGGCCCTCGGGGCGGCCGCGCCGGTCCTGGCGCACGATGCGCACGCGCACACGGTCCTTGTGCAGGACAGCGCGCATTTCGTTGGGGGGGATATAGATGTCGCCTTCGCCATCGTCGCGGATGACAAAACCGTGTCCGTCACGGTGCCCCTGCACGCTGCCTTCAATTTCGTCCGACAGATGCGCGGACTGCGCGCCGGGGGTGGTTTTTTTGATATACAATCTTAGTCTTTCCTGAAATGCCCAGGTGGCGGAATTGGTAGACGCACTAGTTTCAGGTACTAGCGAGTAACATCGTGGAGGTTCGAGTCCTCTCCTGGGCACCAAGTTTAACGAGAACCTGTGAAGGTTTTCAAAATATCGAAGCCGCTGTGAATACAGCGGCTTTTTTATTTCCCGCCTCCATGCCCCGACGCCGCTTCCCGGGACGCTGGCGGAATGAATTTAAAAAAATCTTCATCCACTCGCCAGAAGCCGCAATTACTTGTTCTATAATTCGAGGCTGATCTGAAAGCCCAGGTGGCGGAATTGGTAGACGCACTAGTTTCAGGTACTAGCGAGTAACATCGTGGAGGTTCGAGTCCTCTCCTGGGCACCAAACAATAAAAAAGCCGTTGCAACCGCAACGGCTTTTTTTATTCCTGCCCCGCCCTCGACAGGCGGGCAACGGGCGGCTCTTCGTGGCCATCAATGCCCTGCGTAGTCCACGCTCCGGACAAGCCCTCCCCGGCCCTGCTCAAAGATCAGGTATCAACCGCTTGCCCAATGAAAACGCCTCGTCGCGCGCATAGCCGAGGGCATCGTAGAAATGCAGGACCCGGGCATTGCTGGTGCGCACCAGCACATTGACCTTGGGACACCCGAGCCGCAGCAAGCGCAGCTCCACCTCCGCCATGAGACGGCGCCCCAGCGCCAGCCGCTGATGCCCCGGTGCCACCGCGAGGTAGTACACGGAGCCCCGGTGGCCGTCATAGCCCGCCATGGCGGTGCCCACGAGCCGTTCCGCCATGCCGTCTCGCGCCGGCACCACCGCCACCAGAAAAAGTTCTGGCTGCACCAGAAGCTTGCGGGCGATGTCCTTGTGAGGATCGTTCCAGGGACGGACGAGCCCGCAGTCGTGCCACAGCGCCACCGCGGCAGCCTCATCGGCCGCCCCGAAAGGCCGGATGTGCACCGGCAACCCGCCAGCCATCGCCTCTTTGGCCCTCTTACTTGCGCAGCAGTGCCTTGAGCGCGTTCTGAAGGCGGCGCGCATTGGCCGCGTCGCTGGCGCTGGCCAGCACGCGGGCCGCGTCCTGCCCCCAGGTCTGCGCTGGCGCGGGATCGTTGCGGCGCGTGAGCAGTTGCAGCTGCAGCATGCGCCGGGCGGCGATGTGCTCCGCGGGCGTGGGCGCCTCTGCGGCCATCTCCAGGCGCAGCAGCGCTTCCGAGGCATCGCCCTTCGGCGCCGCCGACAGGGCCTGCGCCCAGGCGTTGCGCACCGATGCCGTCACACCCGCTCCGAGATCCTGCGTGCTGGGCACCAGGCCCGCGTCGCGCTTTTCCCACGCGGTCAGCAATTGCGTCAGTGCCTCGCCGTGGGCTTGCGCCGCCAGTTTTTTCAGGGCCAGCTGGGCATGCTCCATGGCTTCGCGCTGCGCGCGGAAAGCGGTGTCTCCCAGGCGCGGGCCCCGGTCTTCCTGCGCAGGACGGTCGCCGAAACGGCCACCCCGGTCATTGCGGTCGCCAAAACGGCCGTCTGGACGCGGGCCGCCACGGCCGGCATCACGGTCGCCAGGGCGGCCATCCCTGCGGTCGCCGGGGCGCGCACCACGGCCCGGCGCAGCAGGCGCATCCTTCTTCATGCCCGGCCGGTCGTCACCGCGCACGGCCACCACGGGCCGCGCCACGGGCTTGGGTGCCACGGGCGCCGGTGCGCAAGCCACCGGCTCCGCCTCCACACCCTCGGCCACCGGATCCGCCGAAGCTTCCGAAGCGGATTCAGCCGCCACGGGGGACTGGCTCTGCTCGTCCTTCTGCGCCGAGGCCACGGCCTGCGCGGCCTGCGCCTGACCGCGCAGCGCGGCCTCCAGCGCCTGCATGGCAGAGCGGATCTGCTGCGCATCCCCCGTCGCATTGGCGGCTTCCAGGGACTTGGAGGCCTCCAGCACCACGCGGTCGCGGGCGCTCAATTCGGTGACTGCGCGCTCACGGTCTGCGGACTTGCGGTTGAAAGCCTCGTCGATGGGCTTGCGGAACGCGTCCCACAGCTTTTGCTCGTGCTTGCGGTCCAGCGGCACCGTCTGCGCCTCGGCCTGCCAGCGCTGCTGGAGCGCCTTGACCGCATCGATGCGCAGCGCGGGCGCAGCCCCCAATGCGGTGGCTTCGTCGATCATGGCGTGGCGACGCGCCAGGCTCTCCTTCTGGGCTGCTTCCAGCGGGGCCGCTGCCGAGGCGATGGCCTGCTTCCACAAGGGCTGCAGCTCGGCAAAGATCTTCTCGCCCACATGACCACCTTCGCGCCAGCGGTCGCCAAACTGGTGGAGCGCGCGGTTGATGGCCTTCCAGTCACCCGACGCCGCGTGCGCTTGCGACCATGCCTTGAGCTCCTCGATCAGTGCCAGGCGCTGCGCCTTGTGCTCGGCAGCCTCCGTGCGGATCTTGTCCAGCCAGGCCTCGACCACCTTGTGGGCCGCGTTGCAGGCTTCGTCGAATTTTTTCCACAGCGCATGGTTGGGTGCGCCTCCCTGGTCCGCCTGCTTCCATTGGTCGCGCAGGTTGCGCAGGATTTCCTGCATCTTGCGGCCACCCAGGGCCTGGCCTTCAGGGCGGTTGAGCAAGGCCTCGGCCTTGGCCACCAGGTCCTCGCGCACCTGGTCGGCACTCCAGCGCTGCCAGCCTTCCAGCTCGCCAGCCGCCACCAGGGCCGCGTGCACCTGCTGCTCCAGGGCATTGTCGATGTGCTTTCCATGCACCTTGAGCACGGCGCGCAGCGCGGCTGCAGCACCCGCGCTGGCCTTGCCATGGCCTTCGGCGGTTTCCTTTTCGAGGACGGCCAGGGCTTCGCGCACGCTTTGCGCGGCCTTCTCGATCACTTCAGGAGCTGCCTTGGGCTTGGCCGCACGCGCAGGCTTGGCCGCGGCCGCCGCAGCAGCGGCCTCCGTGGGCAGGCCACGCGCGGCGCGCAGCTCGTCGGCCCATACGGGCACGGGCGGCAGTGCAGCGCTGGCATCGGCCGCGGCCGCCACGGCCTGGGCGACGGCGGGCTGGAAAGCCTCCCACACCACCAGCAACTGGGTGCGCGACGCATCGAGCAGCGCAGGAAAGCGCGCTTCCACGCTCGCCCAGCTGGCATCGCTGGTGAGTTCCTGTGCCTGTTCCTGCCAGCGGGCCACATCGGCACGCAGGAGTTCGAGCGCCGCCTGCGCATCGCGCCAGGGCTTGGTGGAAAGCACTTCAATGCGCTGGGCCAGCAGCACGGCGGCCTCCCGCTGCACCTGCACGCGATGCTGCAGGTCTTCGATCACTTTCACACGGTCCGCGACCTGCACCTTGAGCAGCGACAACGGCTCGCGCGACAGCGGCGCACCGGCCTTGGCCGCATCGCGCTGCCAGGCCATGGCATCGGCGATATTGAGCTTGGGGGCCGCAAGAAGGGCCTGTGCCTTTTCCGCCCACTCGGCGGCGATGGCCTCCTGCCCCTTGGCGCGGCGGATTTCGTCAAGGCGCTCTCGCACCGCGCGGGCTGCGCCCTTGTCACGGCCGCTCAACTCCTTGAAGACCTCCTGCAACTGCTCCGGGGCAGGCTGCGTGGCCAGCCAGTCGCGGATGCGGGAGGCGCGCTCACCAGAGGTGGCGGCAGAAAAGGCGCCGCCGGTCAACGCATCAAGCGGATGCGGCTCATGGGTTTTGGCCGGGGCCGGATTCACTTCAGGTGCGTCGGACATTTTGCTGCGGGAAAAAAATGGAAACATGGATCCAATGGATAACAAAGGCTCCCCCAGGCGCATTGCCTGGAGGCCCGCCCTGGCAACCGCACTGCACGCGCGCCAAGGCAACAAGGAGACTATTTTCACCGGGTTCGGCCAACAGACCGCAGCATGGCGCTGCGCCAAACCCCGAGGGTGATCTGGCACAAGGCTTTGCCAGACGGGCTGACATGCTGCGACCCCCGCAAGGGGCATCGCCCGCGACTCCGGGCGAACTGTCGCCGCTCTAGGGAACAGCCCCCATTATCTATATATAAGCGCCGCTAGCCCAGACAGCCCGCCAGCACAAACAAGAAAGCCCGGCGGACAGTGCCTCAAGGCCTGCCTGCCGGGCTTGACGGCTGACACAACGGTCTTTGCCATCGGTCGCAAATGCGGAGATGAAGGTCCACACTGCGAGGAGGCAAGGTATTGCCTCCAGGGGGTGCCTTGGAATCCTCATCTGCTGCACCAGGGCACTGAATGCCTTTGGAGGGAGACTTGGTTTCGTCTGGCGATGCCTGAAATCAACAGGCAACTGAACCTTACCAAAGTAGTTGCCGCAGTTCAAACTGGATTCTCAATGGCGAAAAGTTCACCGATTGAATTTGACATGAGCTTGTAACAACCCGCCTGAGGCCACAGGCCCCAAACGTCCGCCAGCACCCCAAAAACTGTGATTTTTTACATATTTTTTATAACTTATTAGTCTTATGATTCAATTCATTAGTATTGACTAAGCATTTAGTGACCTCCTAGAATCCCCCAGCCCCAAAAACAGGCTAGTAAAAACCCCAACCCGCTGCCGAACCCGGCTAAGTCAAACCAGGCCCAAAGCACCCCAGAGATGTGCGGCCCACTTGATGGCGTACCAATCCAGGCGACCCGCTGAGACGGGACAGTCACCGATGACTGCCCAGGCTCAGTGCGGCGCTTCAGAAAGGAAGAGCTATGACAGCGTCAGGAAAAATAGTCTCCGGCGTGCGGACCTTCGTGGCCGACGTGACCGAAGGTTTTCTTGAAATCACCCACAACAGCTTCGCCCTCATCGGCCTGGCTGTGGCCTTTGTCGTGATCACCCTCACGGCCCGCCCGGACCTGCGCCAGGCAGGCGAAGCGCAATTGATGAACTGGCTGCAGGCCCGCCAGGTGGAAGTGCTTGGCATGCCCATCGAGCCGGAGGCCAGCGAGCGCGCCACGGCGGGCAATCCCAAGGACCTGCCCAAGGAGCAGGCCGCCGTCGCCTTCTGGCTCAGCAAGAAGTACCGCGTTGCCCCCGAGCCGCTGAGCGTGCTGGTGGCAGAGGCCTATGAAATTGGCGCGAAGTCCAAGATCGATCCCACGCTGATCCTGGCCATCATGGCCATCGAGTCGAGCTTCAACCCGTTTGCGCAAAGCGCGGTGGGCGCCCAGGGGCTGATGCAGGTGATGACCAACGTGCATACCGACAAGTACCAGAACTTCGGGGGGCACTTTGCGGCCTTCGATCCCGTGAGCAACCTGCGCGTGGGCGTGAAGGTCCTGCAGGAATGCATTTCGCGCGCGGGTTCCGTGGAGGGCGGGCTGCGCTTTTACGTGGGCGCCGGCAACCTGGCCGACGACGGCGGCTATGCCGCCAAGGTGATGGCCGAGCATTTCCGCCTGCGCCAGGTGGCCGGCGGCCGCTCCATGCCCACCGCGCCACCGCCCACGCTGTCCACCCAGGCACCCGCCCAGATCATCCCGGTGTCTGCGCCGCCCGCGACGCCAGCGGCGGTGGCGGCCGACAAGGTGGCCCTGCTGACGGGGCTCTGAGCCGATCCTGTGCCGCCGGCCGGGGCGCCATGACCCCGGGGCGCACGGCACTTCGCGCGATGCGACACAGGTTGCGCATGCCACGTCAGCTACACTAGCGGGGTACGCGACTGGCGATAGGCGCGGCATCCCGCACACAGGGTGCTGCCGCTGACGTGGAAACCAGCAAGGGCTTGCCCCTTGTGAACCACTGGGAAGCGTGCCGCACGGGGTTCATCCCTTCTGCGTTCAGCCGTTCGCCTGGGCAGCCCTTGTTTCAAGGGACACAAGTTCATAGGACTGCCAATCATGTACGACCGCAATATTCTTGTCGAACAAACCGACCCCGAACTCTTTGCCGCCATCCAGGCTGAAAATGCCCGGCAAGAGCACCACATCGAGCTGATCGCCAGCGAGAACTACGCATCCCCCGCGGTGATGTGGGCGCAGGGCACGCAGCTGACCAACAAGTACGCCGAAGGCTATCCCGGCAAGCGCTACTACGGTGGCTGCGAGCACGTGGACGTGGCCGAGCAGCTGGCCATCGACCGCGTCAAGCAGATCTTCGGTGCCGAGGCCGCCAACGTGCAGCCCCACTGCGGCGCATCCGCCAACGAGGCCGTGTTCCTCGCGTTCCTCAAGCCCGGCGACACCATCATGGGCATGAGCCTGGCCGAAGGCGGCCACCTCACCCACGGCATGCCGCTGAACATGTCGGGCAAGTGGTTCAACGTGGTCTCCTACGGCCTCGATGCCAACGAAGCTCTGGACTACGACGCCATGGAGAAGAAGGCGCACGAAACCCGCCCCAAGCTCATCATCGCCGGTGCCTCGGCCTACAGCCTGCACATCGACTTCGCACGCTTTGCCAAGGTGGCCAAGGACGTGGGCGCGATCTTCATGGTGGACATGGCCCACTACGCCGGCCTGATCGCCGCGGGTGTGTACCCCAACCCCGTGCCGCATGCCGACGTGGTCACCAGCACCACGCACAAGAGCCTGCGCGGCCCCCGTGGCGGCATCATCCTGATGAAGGCCGAGCACGAGAAGGCCATCAACAGCGCCATCTTCCCCGGCCTGCAAGGCGGCCCGCTGATGCACGTGATCGCGGCCAAGGCCGTGGCCTTCAAGGAAGCGCTGCAGCCCGAGTTCAAGGCCTACCAGGAGCAGGTGGCCAAGAACGCCAAGGTGGTGGCCGAGACACTGACCGCGCGCGGCCTGCGCATCGTCTCCGGCGGCACGCAAAGCCACGTGATGCTGGTGGACCTGCGTGCCAAGGGCATCACGGGCAAGGAAGCCGAGGCTGTGCTGGGCGCCGCCCACATGACCATCAACAAGAACGCGATCCCCAACGACCCTGAAAAGCCGATGGTGACCAGCGGCGTGCGCATTGGCACCCCCGCCATGACCACGCGCGGCTTCAAGGAAGAAGAAGCGCGCATCACCGCCAACCTGATCGCCGATGTGCTGGACAACCCGCGCGACGAGGCCAACATCGCCGCCGTGCGCGCCAAGGTCAATGCGCTGACGGCCCGCTTCCCGGTCTACCGTTAACTTCACCGGTCAGCAGCCGCCATGAAGTGCCCCTTCTGCAGCAACCTGGAAACGCAAGTCGTCGAAACGCGGGTGTCTGAAGATGGGGTGTTCATCCGCCGCCGCCGCCAGTGCGGCGCGTGCGACAAGCGCTTCACCACCTACGAACGGCCGGAAGTGAGCTTCCCGGCCATCGTGAAGAAGGATGGCCGGCGCATCGAGTACGAACGCGCCAAGCTGCTCGCTTCCTTCAATCTGGCGCTGCGCAAGCGCCCGGTCAGCACGGACCAGATCGACAGCGCCATCGAGCGCATCGAGGAAAAGCTGCTCAACCTCGGCCAGCGCGAAGTGATCTCCAGCCGCATCGGCGAGCTGGTCATGCGCGAGCTCAAGAAGCTCGACAAGGTGGCCTACATCCGCTTTGCCAGCGTGTACCGCAGTTTCGAGGACATCGACGACTTCCGCGCGATGGTGGACGAAGTGCGCAAATAACCGCCGCGGCGCCCACGGCCCGTTTGTTGCCGGGCTGGGCTGCCCACGCACCCGCCTCCAGCCAGGCCCAGCGGCCACCTTGGCGATACGCTATCAAAAATATAGCCTTCGGCGCTTGAAGTAAAAGCGCCAGAGGCTATTTTCATGGGCAAAACACCCCCCTGGTGCACAGAAACACCGCGGCTGCCCGACAATGCCTGCGGTGAAAACCCGCCACTTCCTGCAGCTGGTGCTGCTGTCGGCCCTCTGGGGCGCTTCGTTTCTCTTCATCCGCATCGCAAGCCCGCTGCTGGGGCCCAACGTGATGGCCGCCCTGCGCATCGGGCTGGGCACGCTGACCCTGGTCGCCATCATGCGGGCGGCCGGCGAGCCCTGGCCGTGGCGCCACTGGCGCGAGCTGTTCGGGCTGGGCACGCTCACCGTGGCGCTGCCGTTCCTGCTGTATGCCTGGGCCGCCTTGCACCTGCCGGCGGGCTACAGCTCATTGCTCAACACGATGGCCGTTCCCTTCAGCGTGCTCGCGGCCGCATGGATGAAGGAGGACACGCTGAGCCAGCGCAAGTGGCTGGGCTGCCTGTGCGGCTTCGCGGGCGTGGCCCTGATCGTGCAGCTCGGCCCGGTGGAGCCCACGCCGTCCCTGCTGGTCGCGGCGCTGGCCTGCATCATCGCGTCGGCCTGCTACGGGGTCTCCACCACCTGGATGAAGCGGGCCACCACGCGCATGTCGCCCCTGTCGATCGCCGCGGGCATCCACGCCGCCGCGCTGGTGCTGCTGCTGCCGGGCGCCGCATGGAGCCTGCCCGAAGCCCGCTTCACCCCCGGGGCCGTGGCGGCGGTGGCGGTCATGGGCATCGCCACCTCGGGCCTGGCCTACTGGCTCAACCTGCGCGTGCTCGCCCAGGTATCCCCGGTGGCGGCGATGAGTTCCGCGTTCATGATCCCGCTGTTCGGGGTGGCCTGGGGGCATGTGTTCCTGGGCGAGGCCCTGGGCCCCGGCATGCTCTGGGGCGGCGCGCTCGTGCTGGTGGCCACCGGCCTGGTCACGGGCTTCAACCCGCTGCGCTGGCTGGCGGCACTGCGCCCGGGCAAGGAATAGCCGCCGCCGCTCAACGCACGGCGCGCGCGACGGACGTGATGCGGTTGGTCGCAGGCACGGCCACCGGACTCTGCATGCGGAAGTAGGCCTCCAGCGCGTCCAGGTCCAGCCCGCCCACCAGGCGGTCGCGCCCTTCGGTCAGCACGGTGAAGTTGTCTCCGCCGCTGTCGAGGTAGCTGCTCATCACCACGCGCACCGGCATGTCGTCACGCAGCGCAGCACCCTGCAGCACCATCTGGCTGACGCGCTCGCCCGCCGGCCGGGACAGGTCGAACTGGTAGGCAAAGCCCGATGAGACCGACAGCACGCGGGGCCGCTGCACGGTGTTGCTGCCGCTGGCGAACTGCTGCTCCAGCACCGCCCTGATCTGCGCGCCCGTGAAGGTCTTCACGACCAGCTGGTTGCCAAAGGGCTGCACGGCAAACAGCTGCCCGTAGCGCACCAGGCCCTGCCCATCCGGCACCAGGTCGGCACGCAGCCCCCCCGGGTTCATGAAGGACAGCTGCGCCCCGCCCTGCTCCGGCGCGCGCGTGGCGTGGAGCTGCGCATCGGCGACCAGGTTGCCCAGGGCACTCTCCAGCGAGGGCGTCAGCACGCGGCGCAGGGCCGACACGGCCTGCCCCACCGGGCGCTGCGCCAGCGGTATGGCCGCCGCGCGGTAGGTGTCGACGATCTTTTGCACCGCCGGATCGGCCGGGAAGGAAGGCACGGCCGAGGTCATGGGCACGTGTCCCTGGCTGCCGGTGAAGGCCTCTCCCTGCACGATGACGTTGCGCGCCGTCTTGCGCACCACGCGGCGCGTGCGGGTGTCCACACGCAGCTGGATGTCGGTGAGCAGCGTCCCATACTGGCCTGCACTGGTCAGGAGGAAGGGCCTGGCGGGATTCACACGGGCGTAGTCGCACACGTAGGCCTGGTGCGTGTGGCCGGAGACCACCACGTCCACCGCGGGGTCCAGGCGCTCCAGGATGGGGACGATGTCGCCGGAGAGGCCCGCGCAGCTGGTCTCCTGCACCCCGGCCGTGGTGCTGCCGCCTTCATGGATGACGACCGCGATCACGTCGGCGCCCTGCGCCTTGAGCTGGGGAATCAGGGCATTGGCCGTGGCCGCCTCGTCCTCGAAGCGCAGCCCGGCCACGCCCGAGGGGCTCACCATGGTGGGCGTGGCCTGGAGCGTGAGCCCGATGACGCCCAGCGTCACCGTGGTGCCACCCTGCGTGAAGCGCTTGAGCCCCGTCGCGGGCAGCAGTGTCCGCCCGTCCTCGACGCGCACCGTGTTCGCGGCCAGGAAGCCAAAGCGGGCGCCCTTGAATGGCTGGCTGATCTGGCAGGGCTGGCGCGCCGTGAACTTCTCGCAACCTCCCTGCTGCAGGCGCAGCAGCTCGCGCCAGCCGCGGTCGAACTCATGGTTGCCCACCGCGTTGAAGTCGATCTGCATCTCGTTGACGGCCTCGATGGTGGGCTCGTCCAGGAACAGCGAGGACACCAGCGGCGACGCACCGACCATGTCGCCGGCGGACACGACCGCGTGGTGCGGCCCCCGCGCCTTGAGGGCTGCGATGGCGCTCGCGAAGTACGCCATCCCGCCCGCAGGCACCGCCACCGGCCCTGCGGGGCTTGGGACGGCATGCGCCATGCGGGGCGGCTCCATGTTGCCATGCAGGTCGTTGAAGCCGATGAGCGTGATGTCGATGTGCGCAGGTGCCGGATCGCCGGCCCATCGCGTGGCCGTGCCACAACCCGCCAGCAGGCCCCCGAGGACGCCCGCCGCCGCGAGCACCGCGCCGCCGCGCGCCCATCCTGAACCACGGAATGCCTGTGCCAACAACCTGCGCATGGAGAGTGCCTTGTCCAGTCCAGTAAAAAGGGCGCGCATCCCTGCACGCCCCGCAAACCACGGCGGCGAAGCGCCCGGGCCGGGCCCGGTGCGCTGTGCCATGCCGATTCCTACAGAAACGATGCCTGGATGGGCGGCACCGGCGGCACCACATCGCCACACTGCGCGCGGTGGCGCAGGGCATGGTCCATGACGACCAGCGCCAGCAGCGCCTCGGCGATGGGCGCAGCGCGGATGCCCACGCAGGGGTCGTGGCGGCCCTTGGTGACGACCTCGGTGCTCTTGCCGTGCACATCGATCGATTCGCGCGGGCTGATGATGGAGCTGGTGGGCTTGATCGCGATGCTCACCTCCAGGTCCTGCCCGGTGCTGATGCCGCCCAGCACGCCGCCCGCGTTGTTCGTGCGAAAGCCCTGGGGCGTCATCGAATCGCCATGCATCGTGCCCCGGTGGGCCACGCTGGCAAAGCCCGCCCCGATCTCCACGCCCTTCACCGCGTTCAGGCCCATCATGGCGTGGGCGATGTCGGCATCGAGCTTGTCGTACAGCGGCTCGCCCAGCCCCACGGGCACGCCGGTGGCCTGCACGCGGATGCGGGCACCGCAGGAATCACCGGCCTTGCGCAGGGCGTCCATGTAATCCTCGTACTGCTGCACGTCGGCCACGGGGGCGAAGAAGGGATTGCTGCGCACGTGGTCCCAGCTCTCGAACGGGATGGACAGGTCGCCCAGCTGTGTCATGCAGGCGCGGAACTGCACGCCGTACCGCTGCGCAAGCCACTTCTTGGCCACGGCGCCAGCGGCCACCGTGGGCGCCGTCAGGCGGGCGGAAGACCGGCCTCCGCCGCGCGGGTCGCGGATGCCGTACTTGTGCCAGTAGGTGTAGTCGGCATGGCCGGGGCGAAAGCTCTCGGCGATGTTGCTGTAGTCCTTGCTGCGCTGGTCGGTGTTGCGGATCAGCAGCGCGATCGGCGTGCCGGTGGTCTTGCCTTCGTACACGCCCGACAGGATCTCCACCGCATCGGGCTCGTTGCGCTGGGTGACGTGGCGGCTGGTGCCGGGGCGGCGCCGGTCCAGGTCGGCCTGGATGTCGGCCTCGGCGAGCGCCATGCCGGGCGGACAGCCGTCGATCACGCAGCCAATGGCCGGGCCGTGGGATTCACCAAAGTTGGTGACTGCGAATAAGGATCCGAAAGTATTGCCGCTCATGGCGCGGGATTATCCCAGAGCGGCCGCACGGCCGCGCCTTGCCCCCCGGGGTGATGGCCCGTGCCGTGCGCCAGGAGCCCGAAGGCGGGCCCTCCGTGCGGTGCGGATACCACGCGCAACCAACCTGCTTGGCATCGCGGGATGCGCTTGCTAGCATGGGTGGACGATCTTTGGGACAACCATGCCCGTTTCAGCTCCGCACCTTCCAGGCTCCCCCTCCCCTTTGGACCGCCCACCGACAGGCCTCCTGGCAGACGCCCCGCTGCGCAGGGCCCTGGATGCCAGCGACAACGCCATCGTGATGAGCAACAGCGCCAGGCTCGTCGTGTACATCAACGAGGGCTTCACCCGCCTGTTCGGCTTCAGGCCCCAGGAGGTGCTCGGGCGGCACCTGAGCGATGTGCTGCTGGGCCCGCACTCCGACCCGGGGCTGCTCGCCGACATCCGCAGCGGCATGCACACCGAGGGCAGTTTCCACACCGAGACCCTGCTGTACAGCCGGGCCGGCGCGCCGCGCTGGGTGTCGATGATGATCAATGCATCGGACGAGGCCTCGGGCGGGCCGGGCGGCAGCATCACCGTGCTGACGGACATCACGCTCACCAAGATGCACGAGGTGCTGCAAAAGCGGGTGCTCGAGGGCATGGTCAATGAACTGCCCCTGGCCGATCTGATGGCCCTCGTCTGCCACGAAGTGGAGCGCATCGCCCCCGAAGTCACCGCCTCCATCCTGGCCGTGGATGAGCAAGGCCTGCTGCGCCCCCTGGCGGCACCGGGGCTTCCTCCCGCCATCTGCCAGGCGCTCGACGGCCTGCCCATCGGCCCCCGTGCGGGGTCGTGCGGCACCGCGGCCTTCAGGGGCATCCCCGTGGCGGTCAACGACATCGCCACCGACCCCTTGTGGGACGACTACCGCGCGCTGTTCGCACCCAGCGGCGTGCGCGCCTGCTGGTCCAGCCCGATCTGCGACCACACGGGCAAGGTGGTGGGCACCTTTGCCTTCTACTTTCGCGAGCCGCGCGGCCCGGATGCGCTGCACTACCGGCTGGTGGGTGTATGCCTGCACCTGTGCGCGCTGGCCATCGAGCGCAATGCCACGCAGCAGCGCATTCACCGCCTCGCCTTTTTTGACGGGCTCACGGGCCTGCCCAACCGCGCGATGTTCCTCAGCAGCGCCGGGCGCACGCTGGCCGGCCTGCGGCAGGACGGCCGCCCCGGCGCGCTGCTGTTCGTCGATCTGGACCGCTTCAAGCAGGTGAACGACACGCAGGGGCATGCCGCGGGCGACGCGCTGTTGTGCGAAGTGGCCAGGCGGCTGACGCAGTGCCTGCGAGCGCGGGACCTGATCGGCCGGCTGGCGGGCGACGAATTCGTGCTGCTGCTGTCCGAGTGCGCCACCGAGGAAGCGGTGCAGGCGGCGCACCGCATGCTGGAGGAAATGTCCCGGCCCATGGACATCCATGGACAGGCCCATGTCTGCCACGCCAGCATCGGCATCGCGATGTTTCCCGACGACGGCGACGCCATCGAGACGCTGCTGCGCCATGCCGACCAGGCGATGGCACAGGCCAAGAGCGATCACCGGCACAGTCTGCAATTGTTCAGCGCGGAGATGAACCGGCGCGCGCAGGAACGTGCAGCGC
Source organism: Acidovorax sp. GW821-FHT09A11 (assembly GCF_059418365.1). Taxonomy (NCBI): domain Bacteria; kingdom Pseudomonadati; phylum Pseudomonadota; class Betaproteobacteria; order Burkholderiales; family Comamonadaceae; genus Acidovorax; species Acidovorax sp. GW821-FHT09A11. The sequence goes on along the minus strand of NZ_JBWKPS010000011.1, from coordinate 43,489 downwards.
TGGAGCGCGCATTGCGCCAGGCCCTGGCCGAACGCCGCCTGACGCTGCACTACCAGCCCCAGGTGCTCGGCGAAGCGCCCGGCACCCTGCACGGCGTGGAAGCCCTCGCGCGGTGGCAGCACCCCGAATGGGGCATGGTGCCGCCCAGCCGGTTCATCCCCGTGGCCGAAGAGTCCGGCCTGATTCACGAGCTGACCCTGTGGCTGCTGGACGAGGCCTGTGCGCAGCTGTCGGCATGGCGCGCGGCGGGCCACCACGTGCCCTGCGTGGCGGTCAACCTGTCAGGGCGCAGCTTCCACCAGGCAGACCTTGCGCAGCAGGTGTGCGATGCGCTGCGGCGCCACGGGCTGCGCGCGGACGACGTGCTTCTGGAAATCACCGAGAGCGTCATGATGGACGCGCGGCCCGTCACGCTGGCCAACATCGAGGCGCTGCACGGCAAGGGATTCCGGCTGTCGCTGGACGATTTCGGCACCGGCTATTCCAGCCTGAGCTACCTGCACCGCCTTCCCATTTCAGCGCTCAAGCTCGACATGGCCTTCGTGCAGGACCTCACCACCAGCCCCACCGCGCGGGCCCTCACGGTGTCGGTGCTCAGCATCGCCCACAGCCTGGGCATGGTGGTGGTGGCCGAAGGGGTGGAAACCACGGGCCAGCAGCAATGGCTGCAGGCGCATGGGTGTCCCGTCATGCAGGGCTATCTGTTTGGCAAGCCGCTGCCACCGGACGAACTGGAGGCCTGGCTCTGCGCGCAGGCAGCACGCCCGCGCTGAGCGCCGCCAGGGCGCGGCCGTGGTCAGCCGCCGCGGGCGTCGTCTTCCGGCCAGTCGCGGATGTAGGCCTTGAGCATCTTGTTCTCGAAGTTCTGGCTGTCCACCACGGCCTTGGCCACGTCGTAGAAGCTGATCACGCCCATGAGCATCTTGCGGTCCATCACCGGCATGTAGCGCGCATGGCGGTCCAGCATCATGCGGCGCACCTCGTCCATGTCGGTTTCGAGCGTGCAGGTCAGGGGTGCATCGTCCATGGCCGAGCGAACCTGCAGGGTGCCCACGCTGCCGCCATTCCTCACCACGGCCTGGATCACTTCGCGAAAGGTGAGCATGCCCACCAGATCGCCCAGCTCCATCACCACCAGCGAGCCGATGTCCCTGTCGGCCATCACATCCACGGCGCCCGCCAGCGGCTCGTCCGGCGTGACGGTGTAGAGGGTGTTCCCTTTGACGCGGAGGATGTCGCTGACTTTCATGGTTTCTGGGTCTCCAAGAGGGCGGGAAGAGCGCGGCAGGCGCTAGAGGCTGTCTTGCACCAAATATAGCCCACAATGCCCGGCTGAATTGACAACATGGGAGACACACAGATGCCCGGCTACTCCGACCCCGGCTTTGACACGCTGGCCCTGCACGCGGGTGCAAGCCCCGACCCCGCCACCGGCGCGCGCGCGGTGCCCATCCACCTGACCACCTCTTTCGTCTTCGAGTCGAGCGACCATGCCGCGTCGCTGTTCAACCTGGAGCGTGGCGGCCACGTGTACAGCCGCATCAGCAACCCCACCAACGCCGTGCTGGAGCAGCGCGTGGCGGCGCTGGAAGGCGGCGTCGGCGCCATTGCCACCGCCAGCGGCCAGGCCGCGCTGCACCTGGCCGTGGCCACGCTGATGGGTGCCGGCAGCCACATCGTGGCCAGCACCGCGCTGTATGGCGGCTCGCAGAACCTGCTGCACTACACGCTCTCGCGCTTCGGCATCGAGACCACCTTCGTCAAGCCCGGCGACATCGACGCCTGGCGCGCCGCCGTGCGGCCCAACACCAAGCTGTTCTTTGGCGAGACGGTGGGCAACCCGGGCCTGGACGTGCTGGACATCCCCACCGTGAGCGCGATTGCGCACGAGGCCGGTGTGCCTCTGCTGGTGGACTCCACCCTGACCTCGCCCTGGCTCATCAGGCCGTTCGAGCATGGCGCCGATCTGGTCTACCACTCGGCCACCAAGTTCCTCTCGGGCCACGGCACCGTGGTGGGTGGCGTCGTGGTCGATGGCGGCAGCTTCGACTGGGACGGCCCCAGATCCGCCGGCAAGTTCGCCGAGCTGACCCAGCCCTACGACGGCTTTCACAACATGGTGTTCGCCGAAGAGAGCACCGTGGGCGCCTTCCTGCTGCGCGCGCGCCGCGAGGGCCTGCGCGACTTCGGCGCCTGCATGAGCCCGCACACGGCCTGGCTCATCCTGCAGGGCATCGAGACCCTGCCGCTGCGCATGCAGCAGCACATGCGCAACACCGAAAAGGTGGTCGAATTTCTGGCCGCTCAGCCCTTCGTGTCGCGCGTGGGCCACCCCATGCTCGCATCTCACCCCAGCCACGCGCTGGCGCAAAAGCTGCTGCCGCGCGGCGCGGGCTCGGTGTTCAGCTTCGACCTCAAGGGCAACCGCGAACAGGGCAAGAAGTTCATCGAAACCCTCAAGGTCTTCAGCCACCTGGCCAACGTGGGCGACTGCCGCAGCCTGGTGATCCACCCGGCCAGCACCACGCATTTCCGGATGAGCGACGAGGCCCTGGCGGGTGCCGGCATCACGCAGGGCACGATCCGCCTGTCCATCGGGCTGGAGGATGCCGACGACCTGATCGACGATTTGAAGCGCGCCCTCAAGGCCGCAGAGAAGGCCGCCTGAAGGCCTGGGCCCGACCACGCCAGCCACGCCGATGCAAGCCGCAGCCCCACAGCCCGTGTTTTCCTGGGACGCCTTCGAGCAGGCCTTCCTTGACGCCGCGCTCCCGGTGGCCAGCGCCGTCCTTGCCCGGCACCCGGAGCACCGCTTCTATGCGGTCGCCCTGGCCGGCATGGGCCGCGAGCTTGATGGCCCCCTCTTCCTGCCCGCGATCGCGCTGAACAGCGAACAGGCCTACGCCCAGGCCAAGGGCGGCGGCGATGACGGCGGGGGCGGCACGCTGTACAGCCTGCGCTGGAATCCGGCGGACTGGGGCTGGCCTGACCTGCCGGCCGACAGCCCAGCCCTGGCCCGGATGCAGCAGGAGCTGCAGGCACATGCCTGTCGCGGCGACGTGGCGCACTGGCGGGCCACCGAGCAGCAATGCCTGGAGGCCCTGGTGCGCGCATGCCAGCGCCTGCGCACCGCGCTGCGGGCCTTGCCCTGGTCGGACCGGCTCACGCCGGACTTCGCCGTGCTGCTGCATGAGGACAGCGACGAGGGCGTGCAGTGGGCCCGGCGCTGCCTGGGAGACGATGCCTTCGCCGCCCTGCTTCCCGGCCATGCGGCCGCCATCGCGGAGGCGCTGCGCGTGGAAGCGCTGCCCCCGGACCAGCAACTGCGCTATCACCTGGCATGCCTGCGCAATGAAGCCGCGCCCGAGCTGGGCCTGGGCCGCCAACAAGCCGTGGACCATGCCACGCAGGACACCGAACACGCGCTGCGGCGGCTCGGCCCCGTCGCGGCGCCCGCCTTGCTGGCGCTGCTGGAGCGCGCGGACACGCAGTCCATCGCGGCCAGGCTCCTGGGCGACATTGGATCCGCCAGCCCCGAGGTGCTGGACGCCCTGCGCCACCACCTGCTGCGGCCGGTCCCACGCGGTAGCCGGGCCCACCTTGGCCGCGCGGGCCGGCTCGGGTGCGCCTGCGCGCTGGGGCAGCTGGGGGATGGGCGGTGGCTGCTGTCGCAGGTGGGCACGCTGGCGGACGACCTGGTCGCCAGCGGCCTGGCCGCGCCGCTGGGGCCCTTTCGGGACCGGTGCCTTCAGCCCCGCCCGCTGGACTATGCCCCCCTGGAACACGCCGGCCTGCAGCACCCTGCCCTCCGGCTTGCCCTGCAGGGCAAGCTGGCTCCGGGGCGCGGCACCTGCACGCTGGGCCCGGCGGACGTGGACGAAGCCCTGCGCGGCCTGGGCTCGCCCACGCCGCTCGTGCGCCAGCACGCTGCCATGGCACTGGGAGACCGCGCCCTGGGCAGCGAAAGGGCTCCGCGCATCGTGCCCGCGCTGGCGCGCGCCGCCACGGGCGATGCCGAGGAAACCGTGCGCTTCCTGGCCGTGCTGGGCCTGGGCTACTGGAAGCAGGATGCGGCCCACCTGCGCTCCCTGGCGCAAGCCACGGCGGCGCACGACCCGAGCGACCGCGTTCGCGATGCCGCGCGGCGCTGGCTGGAGGCGCTGGACACGCACCGCGCGATGGCCCCAACCGGACAGGCACCTGGCTAGGCGCCAGCCCCATGCCCCTTTTCCACCGAGACAATCCACACAAGAGAGCGAACACAGGAACACGCCATGCAACTTCAAGTCAACGAGAGCCCCGTCTACTGCTACACCGGGGGCAAGGTCTTCGATGCATCCAAGCCCACCGTGGTCTTCATCCATGGCGTGCTGAACGACCACAGTGTCTGGGCCCTGCAAAGCCGCTACATGGCCAACCACGGCTGGAACGTGCTGGCCATCGACCTGCCCGGCCACTGCAGAAGCGGCGGCGACGCGCCCGCCTCGGTGGAGCAGGGCGCCGACTTCATTGGCGCGCTGCTGGACGCGGCCGGCGTGCAGAGGGCGGCGCTGGTGGGGCACAGCTGGGGTTCGCTCATCGCCATGGAGGCGGCCGCGCGGCTCAAGGACCGCATCAGCCATCTGGTGCTGGTGGGCACGGCGTTTCCCATGAAGGTGTCGCCCGCGCTCATCGAGGCCTCGCAAAGCGATCCCGAGAAGGCCATGCGCATGGTCAACGTGTTTTCTCGCAGCACGCTGGCGGCGCCCCCTTCCGCCCTGGGCCCCGGCACCTGGGTGTTTGGCGCCGGCATGGCGCTCGGGCGCAAGGTGCTGCGCAGCAACCCCGCCGTCAACGTGTTTCACCGGGGTTTCGTCGCCTGCGACAGCTATGGCGGCGGCGAAGCGGCCATGGCCCAGCTGACCTGCCCCGTGCTGTTTGCACTGGGCACGCAGGACCAGATGACCGCGCCCAAGGCCGCACAGGGCCTGGTCAACGCCGCGCGCACGGCGGGCAGGACAGTGCAGGTCGCGCCCCTGCCGGTGGGCCACAACCAGATGACCGAAGCGCCGGAAGAAACGCTGTTCGCGCTGCGGGACTTCCTGGCCCGCTGAACCAGCACGGCAGGGCGCGGCCGGCCCGCGTCCCCGCGTCCACCGTGCGCGCTCTCGCCGTCAGCGCGCGCGGCGCCGCCATGCCGGCCGCTGCCAGAGCGTGACGGCGCGCAGCAGCCACTCCACCGGGCCATAGGCGTGGGCGGCCATCCAGTGCCGGCTCAGCGCCAGCTGGGCACCGTACAGTACGAGCACGCCCAGCCCCACCAGAAGCGGCGCCACCTGGCCCACCAGCGCCCAGCCGTAGGCCGTGAACACCAGCGCCCCCACCAGCGACTGCAGCAGGTAGTTCGACAGCGCCATGCGCCCCGCCGGTTCCAGCACCGCGCCCAGCCGGCGGCCGGCGGGGCCGCTTTGCAGCAGCCAGAGCAGCGCCGCGACGTACCCAAAGGTAAGGAATGGCGCCGTGGCCAGATCGACCGCCAACGCGGCCAGCCCCAGGTGCTCGGGGTGGGTGACGCTGCTGGCCCCGGGCTGCACGGACGCGTAGAACCAGGCCCCCGCCGCGCCCACGGGCAGGCAGCACGCCATCCATCGGCGCAGCCGGGCCGGCTGCCGCGCCACCCTGGCCAGGTAGCCCGAGCGCCGAGCCGCCAGCCCCAGCAAAAACATGGCCAGCGCGCAGGGCCCCTGCACGAACACCAGCACGAACCACACGCCATCGGCCATGTCGCGGCCCCGCTGCGCGATGGCCTCTTGCACGCTGGTGCGGTAGGCCTGCGCGGCCTGCTGCGCCTTGGCGTGCAGTTCGGCCACGGGCAGGTCCAGCGGCGGGGCCAGCGCCACCAGCCAGGCGATCGCCCCCCAGCCCCAGGCCGTGATGCCCAGCAACCCCAGGGCCAGCACCACGGCGGCCACGGGGCGCAGCCGGCCCAGCGCCAGCAGCACGAGGCCCAGGAGCGCATAGGTCACCAGGATGTCCCCCGCGAACAGCAGCCAGGCATGTGCCAGCCCCAGCAGCCCCAGCCCCAGAAGGCGCCGCAGGAAACGCGGCACGAACGCGCCGCCCGAGCGCTGGGCCGAGTCCATCTGCAGCGCAAAGCTGTAGCCGAACAGCAGCGAGAAAAGCAGATAGAACTTGGTCTCGAAGACCAGCGCCACGAACCAGCGCACGGCATGGTCCACGGGCCGCGAGAAGGCCGGGTCGGACACGCCCACCCCGAAGTAGGTGGACGCAAAGCTGCCCGCGTTGACCATGGCGATGCCCAGCAGGGCAAATCCCCGCAGCGCGTCGATGGCATGTTCGCGGTTCGCCGCCCCGGCGGGCTGGGCCGGGTTGCCGTCCGGGGGCGAGCGGTTGGTGTCCATGGCGGGGCAAGCCACGCGCGTCATGCGGCCGGCACCACCACCGCCGCGAGCGCGCCCAGCACCAGCGTGCGGCAGGCAGCGGCGTCGAAGCGCTCTTCCACCATCGCCCGGCCAAAGGCGCCGTCCAGCAGCAGCAGGATCCAGTCCGCCGCCTGCGCCGGCGGCAGGGCGAGGCGGGCCTGCCCGCGCTCCACGGCCGCGCCGAGCAGATGCACCAGGGCCGCCTTGCGGCCCGCCTCGCTGCCGGCCACGCTCGCAAACACCAGCGGGTTGCGCACCGCTTCGGCCAGCACCTCCACGCCGATGCGCAGGTACACGGGGTCGGCCAGCTGGGCGACGCTCTCCTCCACGATGTCCTGGAGCGCCTGGTAGAGGTTCCGGGCGCGGGCCGCCGCGGCATAGCGCCCGGCGGTCTCGCGCTGGTCTTCCTCGACGATGGCGGCAACGATGGCCTCCTTGGTCGGGAAGTAATGGAACAGGTTGCCGGGGCTCATGCCCGCCTCGGCGCAGATCTCCGCCGTGCGCGTGGCATGGAACCCCTTGCGCATGAAGCAGGCCACCGCGGCCTCCAGGATCTGCTGCCGCCGCGCCTGGTGGCGCTCGGGGTTCACGGTCCGCATCGCACACCTCGCACGGTTATTAATAGATCGACTAGTCGATTAATTAAATACCACGCGGCGGCGCCTGTCAAACCGGCACGCCATGGGGACGGGCTTGGGCGTATAAAGCGCTTGAAAACAACCAGGAGACAACGATGGACCTCAGCGCCGCCCCCACGACCGATCCGCGCGCCTTCAAGAGCTTCGCGGAGTTTTACCCCTTCTACCTGAGCGAGCACAGCAACCGCACCTGCCGCAGACTGCACTTCGCCGGCTCGACATTGACGCTGGTGTGCCTGGCGATGCTCATCGCCACGGGCAAGCCGCAGTACCTGCTGTACGGCCTGCTCTGCGGCTACGGTTTCGCGTGGGTGGGGCACTTCGGCTTCGAGAAGAACAAGCCGGCCAGCTTCAAGCGGCCCCTGTACAGCTTCATGGGCGACTGGGTGATGTACAAGGACATCTGGACGGGGAAGGTATCCCTGTGATTTCTGGCTCCAACAGGCCACGGCGCTTCACTGCAATGCGCGGATAGCTATAAAAATAATAGCAAACCAATGGAGCGGACCGCCTGGCCAGCCACGGCCTACTCTGCCTGCAGCACGTCGCGCACATGCAGGCCGCCCAGCCCCGCGCGCGCCCACAGGGGCTCCAGGCTCGTGGAGCGTTCCAGCAGGAGCTTGTGCACCAGGGGCTCCAGCGGCGTGTTCTGCGGGTCGATCAGCAGCACGTACCGGGACTCGGGCACGTCCGACACGCTCATCGCCGCATCGCTCACCTGCCCCACCCAGTCCAGGGCCGTCAGCGCCTCCAGCACCGGCTCCAGCTGCAGCATGTCCACGCGCAGCCGCTGCGCCAGCTGGCTCGGCCGCAGCCCCTTCATGGCGTGGAAGCGGGCCCGGTGCAGCTCCTGCAGCACCTCCACGGCCAGCTGGAACGTCCAGCCCGCCACGGTTCCACGCCGCGCCACCCCCGCGAGAAGGCTGGGCAGGTAGGCCGTGACCACCGCCCCCAGCAGCACGATGACCCAGGCCACGTAGATCCAGATGAGCAGGATGGGCAGCGTGGCGAACGCGCCGTACACCACCGAATAGGTGGGCACGTTGCCCAGGTACAGCGCCAGCACCTTCTTGGCCAGCTCCATGCACACGGCCACGAAGAGCCCGCCGGTCCACGCGTGGCGCCACTTCACCGGGGTGTTGGGCACATAGTGGTACAGCGACGCCATGCCCGCCGCCAGCACGAGGAACTGGATCGAATCGAACAGCAGCTGCACGCCGTCGGGCAGGCGCTTGACCAGCCCGCCGGAGGCCGACATCACATACGAGGTGAGCGCCAGGCTCGCCCCCATGAGCAGCGGGCCCAGCGTGATGGCCGCCCAGTAGATCAGCACCCGCTGCCCCAGCGGCCGCAGGCGCTGCACGCGCCAGATGTCGTTGAGCGTGCGGTCGATCGTGAGGATCAGCGCCAGCGCCGTGGCCAGCAGGATGCTGAAACCCGCCACGCCCAGGCCGCTGGCCTTGGCCGCGAACTGGGTGAGGTAGCCCAGCACCTGGCGGGAGATGCTGTCGGGTACCAGGCTGTCCACCAGCCAGCGCTGCAACACGTCCTGCAGCTTTCCAAAGATGGGGAATGCCGTGAACACGGCCAGGGCGACGGCAAAAAACGGCACCAGCGCGAGGATGGTGGTGAAGGTCAGGCTGCTGGCGGTGAGCCCCAGATGGTCCTCGCGAAAGCGTTCACGCAGGGTCAGCGCGGTGGTTTTCCAGGGAAAGTGCGACAGTTCCGTGATCAGCGCCTCGAAGCGCGACGCTACTGTCTGTAAGGAAAAAGGCATGGCCGATATGATGCCACCCCAATGACCGCATCCCCCAGAGCCCCCGCCCTCCCTTCCAGCCCCGCCGACAGCGGCGTCCGTGCCACACGCTGGCTGGCCACCGGCAGCCTGCTGGCGCTCATCGTCCTGTGCCTGGCCTGGGAACTGGTGCTGGCGCCCCTGCGGCCCGGCGGGACCTGGCTCGCGCTCAAGGCGCTGCCGTTGTGCATCCCGCTGGCGGGCATCCTCAAGAACCGCATGTACACCTACCGCTGGGTCAGCCTGGTGATCTGGCTGTACTTCACCGAAGGCGTGGTGCGCGGCTGGAGCGACAGGCCGCCGTCGCAATGGCTGGCCTGGGCCGAGGTCGCGCTGTGCCTGGCCCTGTTCGTGGCCTGCACACTGCACGTGCGGCTGCGCCAGCGCAACGCGAAGGCGGCGGCAGCCGCCGCGGCCACGCCGGCCCCTTGATGCCAGCCGCCCCGCGCGCCATCCCCCTCCCTCGAACTGAAGAAGACGCTTGTCCATGACCACCTTGCTCGACACCTTGCGCACCCTCGTCGGCCCTGCCCACGTGATCACCGAGGGCGACCTCACCGCCTGGGAACAGGACTGGCGCCGCCGCGTGCGCGGCAAGGCCCTGGCCGTGGTGCGCCCCGCCACCACGCAGGAGGTGGCCACCGTGGTCGCGGCCTGCGCGGCGGCGGGAACCACCATCGTGCCGCAGGGCGGCAACACCGGCCTGGCCGTGGGCTCGACACCCGATGATTCCGGCACGCAGATCGTGCTGAGCCTCACGCGCATGAACGCGGTGCGCAGCATCGACACCGACAACCTCACCATGACGGTGGAGGCCGGCTGCATCCTGCAGAACCTGCAGGACGTGGCGCGCAATGCGGGTGTGCTGTTCCCCCTCTCGCTGGCGGCCGAGGGCAGCTGCACCATCGGCGGCAACCTGGGCACCAACGCGGGCGGAACGCAGGTGGTGCGCTATGGCAATGCGCGCGACCTGTGCCTGGGCCTCGAGGTGGTCACCGCCCAGGGCGAGGTGTGGGACGGCCTCAAGGGCCTGCGCAAGGACAACACGGGCTACGACCTGCGCGACCTGTTCATCGGCAGCGAAGGCACGCTGGGCATCATCACCGCCGCCACGCTCAAGCTCTACCCCGAGCCCGCCGCCCGCCTCACGGCCTGGGCCGCCGTGCCGTCGATGGAACACGCCGTGGCCCTGCTGGGCCTGGCGCACAAGCAGCTGGGCGCTGGCCTCACGGGCTTTGAAGTGATGGGCCAGTTCGCGCTGAGCCTGGTGGGCAAACACATGCCGCAGTTGCGCGTGCCCTTCCTCGGCGACGAGAACGCTCCCTGGTGCGTGCTGCTCGAAAACTCCGACAGCGAATCCGAAGAACATGCCCGCGCGCGGTTTGAAGCGCTGCTGGAGACCGCGTTCGAGATGGGCTGCGTGACCGACGCCGTCGTGGCCGAGAACCTCACCCAGGCCAGCCAGCTCTGGCACATCCGCGAGAACATTCCGCTCGCGCAGGCCGAGGAGGGCCTGAACATCAAGCACGACATCTCCATCCAGATCTCGCGCATCCCCGCCTTCGTCGCGCACACCGACGCGGTGCTGCAGCGCGAAATCCCGGGCGTGCGCCTGGTCAACTTTGGCCACCTGGGCGACGGCAACCTGCACTACAACGTCCAGGCACCGGCCGAGGGGGATGCCAAGGCCTTCCTGCGCGAGCACGAGCAGCATGTGCACCACCTGGTGTACGAAGCCGTGGCCGAGTTCGGCGGCTCGTTCTCGGCCGAGCATGGCATTGGGGAGCTCAAGGCCGACAAGCTGGAGAAGTACCAGTCGCCCGTGGCGTTGTCGATGATGCGCGCCATCAAGCAGGCGCTCGACCCGCAGGGCATCATGAACCCGGGGCGGGTGCTCCAGTAAATCCCAGGAAGCCGGCCCATGACCACCCCCGTTACCGTGCGCCCCGTTCAGCCCGAAGACTACGCCGCCTGGCGCCCGCTCTGGGATGGCTACAACGCGTTCTATGGCCGCTTTGGGGCCACCGCGCTGCCCGAGCACATCACCCAGGCCACCTGGCAGCGTTTTCACGACCCGGCGGAACCCGTCTTCTGCCTGGTGGCGCACGATGCGGCCAGCGGCGAGATGCTGGGGCTGACGCACTACCTCTTTCACCGCAGCATGACGCGCATCGAGCCCGTGTGCTACCTCAGCGACCTGTTCACCCGCGAAGCCGCGCGCGGCCGGGGCGTGGGGCGCGCGCTCATCGACGCCGTGTATGGCGCGGCGCGTGCCGCGAAGTCGTCGCGGGTGTATTGGCAGACCCACGAAACCAATGCGGCCGGGCGCCAGCTGTACGACAAGATGGCCAAGCACCACGGCTTCATCGTCTACGCCCAGGAACTCTGAACAGGGCCCACGCCCCGAAGCCCCCTCCCGGGCATCCCGCCCACGGGTGGCGCGTGCGGAGGTACGGCGCAGCCAATTTGCTATAAAGACAATAGCTTTCAGCGCAGATAAATCGGGCGCCAGCGCCCGATTGTTCGCTAAAACCCGCAGCCGCCACCAGGGCCACAACCGTCAACCGCGCCGCGCAAAAAACCGCCTCACAGCACCTTGCGCATGGGTTGCGCCTGCAGCCCCGCCCACACCTGCAGCGCGCCCGATGGTTCATACCCGTGGCGGCGGTAAAAATCTTCCGCCGTGCGCGTGCTCTCAAGCCCCACAGCCGCCAGGCCCAACTGCCGCGCATGGGCCTCCGCGCCGAGCAGCAGGGCACGGCCCACACCTTGGTGCAATGCTTCTGGCACCACATAACAAAGCGCCAGCGTGGAGCGTGCCCACAGCGCAAACCCCACCATCGTGTCCCCCCGATACACACCCCACGCCATCGCGCCCGGTGCCGCCATCCAGGCGGCCAGGTTCTCGGGCGTCTTGTTGGCCAGCCATGTGCCGAGGATGGCGGCATCGTGGTGGTGGTCGAGGGCGCAGCAGTGGGTGATGGACTGGCGGACCACGTTGCAGGCGTCGGCCGCTGCATGGGCCGTGACGGGAACAGGGGCAGGGACGGGCTTCATGGTGGATTCAAGGTCCGCGCGGGCAAAGATGGAGGTTGCGATGGGCTGTCCTGCCCGGACAGGCCGGTGCCATCGTACCGCCAGCCCGCCAGCCCACCTGCGCGCAGGCCGGCACGGGCGCAAGACCGTGGCGGCGCCGGCCGCTACCCGGCGACGCAAGGGTGCGCCCGCGCCCACCCGCTCGCGGCCTCCCACCCGGGCGGCACACACCCCTGCTCCATCACGCACAGGCTCGCACTGGCCAGTGCATGGCGAAGAGCCTGCTGGCCGGCCTCGACGGACAGCGCTTCAACGAACTGCACGAAGCTGGCAGCGCCCGCTGCCGGCGCCTGCCGCAGCAGGTGCGCCAGCAGCCCCGCCAGGAAGCTGTCGCCCGCGCCCACGGTGTCGATGACCCGCAGGGGCTGCGCTTCTTTGGCAAAACACTGCATGCCGCTCTGGTGCAGCAGCCAGGCCCCCTCTGCGCCCAGCGTCAGCGCTAGCAGATGGGCCTGGGGGTTGGCGGCCAGGAGGTGGCGGGCGCGGGCCAGGGCACCGGTGCCGGGCACGGCCAGGTGGTCCAGGTCTTCGTCGCTGGCCTTGATGATGTGGGCGTGTGCCAACGCCGCGTGCACCGTGGTGCGGTAGGCGTCCAGGTCGGGCATGACCGAGGGGCGCAGGTTGGCATCGACCACCACGCAGCGGCCTTCGGCGCGCTGGGCTGCGAGCCAGGGCTGGTAGATGGCGGTGTCGCGGGCATCGAGCGCGAGGGCGCCGGTGCAGACCAGCTGCAACGCGGGCAAGGCGGCGCAGGCCTCGCTGAGACCGTGCGCCGACACGGCGCGGTCGGCCACGCCCTCGCGGTAGAAGGCGTAGTCGGGGTGGCCGTGTTCATTGAGATTGACCACGGCCAATGATGTGACTTGCTGCACCGGCCCGGGCTGGGCCAGCAGCACACCGTCGGCGACCAGCTGCGCGGCCAGCTCGCGGCCAAAGCGGTCGCGCGACAAGGGGTTGAGGTACTGCGTGCCCACGTCCTGCCGGGCCAGCGCGCGGCACAGGTTGTACAGCGCGCCACCCAGGCACGGCAGGTAGCTGCCATCGGGGCGGCGGATGAGGTCGATGAGGGCCTCGCCCGCGATGGCGGCCTGGACGGGGGCCGTGGCCTGGGAAGTGTGGTGTACCGAAGTCATGGTGGATGTGAAGAGGGTGCGGAGAGCAGCGTCAGAACTGCGACTGCAGCGCCGGGTATAGCGCGACAAAGCGGGCGTAGCGCTCGGCCAGCAGGGCTTGTTGTGCGGGCTGGGGGTCGAAAGTGGCGTCGGCGGGCAAGGGCTGGCACCAGTGGGCCTCGTCGCCACCGCAGGCCATGGCCGCCAGCCGCGCCGCGCCCAGGGCGGCAGCAGCATGTGCACCCTGCGGACGCTGCAGCGGCGTGCCCAGCGCGCTGGCCAGCAATTGCGCCCAGGGGTTGCTGCGGGCGCCGCCACCGACCAGTGCCAGGGCATCCTCACCCTCACCGATCGCCCCGAGCGCACGGCCCTGCCCTGCCCCGACCGCCCGCATGGCGTTGAGCCCGTCGAGCAGGCCAAAGCCCACGCCTTCCATCACCGCATGGGCCAGGTCCGCCGCTTCGTGCTCGGCGCGCAAGCCCATGAAGACGCCGGTCGCAGCCGCGTTGTTGTGCGGCGTGCGCTCGCCACTCAGGTAGGGCAGGAACAGCGGCGCCTGGGCCTGGCGGTGGGGGCTGAGGGCACCCACGGCATCAGACAGCCGGGCTTCATCGCCCTGCCCCGTGAGCCGCGCGGCCCAGCCAAACGCACTTGCCGCACTGAGCATGACCGACATGTGGTGCCAGCGCTGCGGCAGCGCATGGGCAAAGGCGTGCACGGCGCGTTCGGTGGCGGGCGCAAAGGCGTCCGTCACCCGGAAGACCACGCCCGACGTGCCCAATGACACAAAGCCCTGCCCGGCGGTGCGGGCGCCCACGCCCACGGCGCTGGCGGCGTTGTCGCCCGCGCCTGCGGCCACCACCACGCCCCCGCTCAGGCCCCAGCGGCGGGCCACATCGCTGCGCAGCGTGCCCGTGGGTGCACTGCCCTCGGCCAGCGCGGGCATGTGCGAGGCATCGAGCCCGCAGGCCCGCAGCATCGCGGGGCTCCAGGCGCGGGCCTGCACATCGAGCCACAGCGTGCCCGATGCGTCGGACATGTCGCTCACCGCATCGCCCGTGAGCTGCAGGCGCAGCCAGTCCTTGGGCAGCAGCACGGTGCGGATCTGGCCGAACACGGCCGGCTCGTGCGTGCGCAGCCACAACAGCTTGGGCGCGGTGAAGCCGGGCATGGCGAGGTTGCCGGTGACCTGGTGCGCGGCGGGCACGGCCTGCTCGAGCGCGGCGCATTCGGCGCTCGCGCGGCCATCGTTCCAGAGAATGGCGGGGCGCAGCACCTGGCCCTGCGCGCCCAGCACCACGGCGCCATGCATGTGGCCAGACAGCCCGATGCCGCGCACCCGCGCCCATGCGGCGGGGGCTTGGGCGCGCAGCTGCGGCACGGCGGCTTCCACGGCGGCCAGCCAGTCGGCCGGGTGCTGCTCGCTCCAGGTGGGCCGAGGGCGGTGCTGGGGCACGGCGGCGTCGGCCGTGGCGATCACGGCCTGCGTTTCGTCGAGCAGCAGGAGCTTGACACCCGAGGTGCCCAAATCAATTCCGAGGTACATGGGTGGTTGGCAGATTTCAGTGGTTCAAAGTGGAAGCCAGGCCCTCCGCCGCACGCAACCGGCGCGACCCAGGCCACAGATGCCCGGCAAGGGCCGCCCCGCAGCGAAGGCGCCCCGCCACTTCACGGGGCCTTTCCGAATCTTCCGGCTCCCTGCTTGCGGTATTCGCTGGGCGTCATGCCCTTGATGTCCAGAAAGCGGCGGTTGAAGTTGGCCATGTTGTTGAAGCCCACGTCGTAGGCGATGTGGGTGATGTAGCGCTCGGTCTCCATCAGAAGCTGGCACGCGCGGTTCACGCGCACCAGGTTCACGAAGTCGGTGAAGGTGTTGCCCGTGGCACGGCGAAAGAAGCGGGAAAACCGGCTCTCCGTCATGCCCAGCTCCTGTGCCAGGTCGGCAGCCGACAACGGGTCGGCCAGGTGGTCGGTGATGCGGCTCACGATGGCGTTGATCTGGTCGAGCTGGGTGTCGTTGTCCTCGCTTTGCAGCTGGGTGCTCGACAGCAATCGAAAGTCGGTGCAGCGGGCCAGGTCGCTCAGGAATTCACAGAACGCGCCAAACCGGGCCAGGCCCTGGCGCGCCTTGATGCGGTGCCAGTGTTCCTGCGCCTGGGCCTCCATGCCAAAGAACTCGATGCCATGGCGTGCGCGCTCCAGCAGGGGCAACACCTCGCGCAGCTCGGGGATGCTCTCGCTGCTGGCGACCAGCGGCGCGTGCGAGAACTGGATCACCAGGTCGCGCAGCGGCACGCCGCCTTCGGGCAGGTCCATGCTGATCCAGTTGTGTGGCAGGCGCGGCCCGGTCAACACCAGATGGCCGGGCTGGAACTGCCCGATCCAGTCGCCCACGAACACCTTGCCCGAGGTGGCGGTGATGAGGTGCAGCTCATACTCGTCGTGGTAGTGCCAGCGCGCCAGCGGCGTGGGAAACCCATGCGACAGGCACCGGATGAAACCTGCGGCCTCGGGCGACTCGTACCCGAGCTCGGGAAAGCGCACGTAGTCGTGCTCCAGCTCGGGCTTGGTCTGGCGCGGAGAGACAGGCGTCGTCTTCACGGTCATGGCGTCATTCCTGTGGTCGGGCCGCTCAACTTACACCAACCCCTGGCGTTCCGCACGCCCGGCCACGAAGGCCTGCACGCGGGCAAAGGCGTTGCGCAGCGTGGCAACCAGCCGCGGGTTTGAGGCCATTTCACCCCACAGGGTGGTATCCGCGGCATAGGCGGCCACCAGGTCCGGCGCATCGCAGATCGCATGCGCCACGGCCGGGTCCATGGCCTGGTCCTGGTAGGTGTAGGGGATCTGCCCGGCATGCCAGCGCTGCAGGTAGGCCAGGAACAGCGCGGGCAGCACGGCCACGCTGTCGAACGAGCCATCGCGGGCCAGCTGGTCCCGGATGGTGGGCGCGATCATGCCGGGGATCTTGGAAAACGCATCCATGGCCACGCGCTGGTTGGTGTCCGCAATCGCAGGGTTGCCAAACCGGTCCAGCACCACGTCGCGGTAGGCCTCCAGGTCGATGGGGCACGGCAGCAGCACCGGGATCGCGTCGTCGGTCACGTAGTCGTAGGCCATCTGGCGGACGGCGGCATCGTGCGTGCCTTCGTGGATGTACTGGTAGCCCGCCAGCGTGCCCGCCCAGGCAATGCAGCTGTGGGTGGCGTTGAGCAGTCGAATCTTGGCTTCTTCGTACGCCTGCACCGAATCGACCATCTCGACTCCGACCCTTTCCCACGCGGGGCGGCCTGCGATGAAGTCGTCTTCGATCACCCACTGGATGAAGCTCTCGCCCATCAACGCGGCCTGGTCGTCCCAGCCGGTGGCGGCCTTCACGCGCTCGGCCACGTCCGGCGTGGGGCGTGGCGTGATGCGGTCGACCATGGCGTTGGGGCTGCTCGTGTGCTCCTGCACCCAGGCCTTGAGCGCGGCATCGCCCAGCGCGTCGATGAACTGCAGCAGGCCCCCGCGCGAGCGGTCGCCGTTGTGGCGCAGGTTGTCGCAGTTCATCAGTGTCACGGGGCCGGCACCGGCGGCCCTGCGCGCGCGCAGGATGCTCACCAGGCCGCCATAGAGGGTGTGGCCCGCCTGGCCCGCCTTGACGGCGGCGAGGTCGGCGCGCAGGTCGGCAAAGCTGGGCCAGTCGAGCTGGTCTTGCGCATCGAGGTAGTAACCCGCCTCGGTCACCGTGAACGAGATGATGCGCGTGGCGGGGTCGGCACCTGCGGCGATCAGCGGGGCCAGGTCGTCCCGGTAGGGGATCACGCGCTGGATCGATTCAATGACGGTGTAGCTGCGCTCGCCCTGGGGCGTGACGGTTTCCAGCGTGTAGCGGCCGCCCTGGGCCTGCAGCGCGGCGATGGTGTCGGCCATGTCGGCGCGCAGGTTGCCGCCCGCAATGGCCCAGCCGGTGTCTCCCTGCTGGCGCAATGCGTGGACGTAAACGGCCTGGTGGGCGCGGTGGAACGAGCCCAGGCCCAGGTGCAGGATGAAATTCATGGTGCGTGAATGCAGGTGTTTAAAGATCGAAGTTCGTGGGCATCATCACCACGTCGCGGATGGTCATGCCACGGGGGCGCGTGAGCATGAACAGCACCACGCTGGCCACTTCGGCCGCTTCAATGAGACTGCCGCTGGCCTTGGCCTCTTCCAGCTTCTCGGCCGGCCAGTCGGCGAGCAGCGAGGTGATGACCGGCCCGGGCGAGATGGAGCCCACGCGGATGCCGTGCTTGAACACCTGGCGGCGCACGGTCTGCACGAAGCAGTTCACCGCCCACTTGGACGATGCGTAGACCGGCTCCCATGGCGTGGGGAAATGCGCGGCCAGCGAGCTGGTGACGATGATGTCGCCCGTGCCGCGTTCGATCATGTGGGGCAGCACGTTGTGCACGTTCTTCATCACCACGTTGACGTTGAGGTTCAGCATGCGGTCGATGGCGTCGGGGTCGGCGTCCACCAGATCGCCGCCGACGTAAAGCCCGGCATTGGCGTGGAAGATGTCGAGCTGGCCGGCGAGGGCCAGCGTGCGCGCCAGCAGGCTGGCGCACTGCTTGGCGTCCAGCAAGTCCAGTACCAACGGCAATGCGCTGGCACCGATCGCAGCGCAGGCCTTGGCCAGCGCGGCTTCGTCGCGGTCGATCAGCACCACGCGCGCACCCGCGTCGGCCATGGCTTGGGCACTGGCGAAGCCAATGCCCGATGCAGCGCCGGTGATGGCCGCCACCTTGCCTTGCAGTTCTTGTCCGAGGGTCATGGTGGTCATGCGGTCTGGCGGACCACCACGCGGCCTGCGGGGTCGAACCAATGGGCTTGCGATGCGTCGATGTCCAGGCTGACCGCATCACCGGCGCGCAGGCTGGTGCGGTCGTTCTGGCGGGCCACGAACTGTGCGCCCCCTGGTGTGCTCACATAGATCAGCGTCTCGGCACCCAGCGCTTCGACCAGGTCTACCTGGCCGCCCACCGGCGTCACGCCGGTGTTGCGCACGGTGATGTTCTCGGGGCGCAGGCCGATGGCACCGCCCTCGGCGCCCGCAGGTGCCTGCTGCTGCACCGGTGGCGGCAGCTGCGGCAGGGGCACCACGTTCATCTGCGGCGTGCCGATGAACTGGGCCACGAACTGGTTGGCGGGTTGGTCGTACAGCTCGAGCGGCGTGCCCACCTGCTCGATGACGCCGTCGCGCAGCACCACCACGCGGTCGGCCAGGGTCATGGCCTCCACCTGGTCGTGCGTGACGTAGATGGTGGTGGCGCCCAGGTCGCGGTGCAGCTTGGCGATCTCCACTCGGGTCTGGCCGCGCAGGGCCGCGTCGAGGTTGGACAGCGGCTCGTCGAACAGAAACACCTTGGGCGCGCGCACGATGGCGCGGCCGATGGCCACGCGCTGGCGCTGGCCGCCCGAGAGTTCCTTGGGCGTGCGCTCCAGGTAGGTGGTGAGGTTCAGGATGGCAGCGGCGCGCTCGACCTTCTCGCGCACGATGGCCGGATCGACCTTGGCCAGCTTGAGCGCGAAGCTCATGTTCTCGTACACGCTCATGTGCGGGTACAGCGCATAGCTCTGGAACACCATGGCCAGGTCGCGCTTGCTCGACGGCTGGTCGGTGATGTCGCGGCCATCGAGCATGAGCGAGCCACCGTCGATGGCTTCGAGCCCCGCGATCAGGCGCAGCAGCGTGGACTTGCCACAGCCCGAGGGGCCGACGAAGACGATGAACTCGCCTTGCTGGATGGTGAGGTCGATGCCCTTGATGGCGCGGTGCTCACCAAAGAATTTCTCGATGCCGCGCAGTTGAAGGTAGGCCATGGAATCGGGTTCCTGAAAACTTGAAAAACTGTGGGGAAGACAGGCTGCGGATTTACTTCACCGCGCCGAACGTGAGACCCTGCACCAGCTGCTTCTGGCTGAACCAGCCAAAGACCACGATGGGCGCGATGGCCATCAGCGAGGCGGCGGACAGCTTGGCCCAGAACAGGCCTTCGGGGCTGGAGTAGGACGCGATCAGCGTGGCCAGCGTGCCGGCCTTGGCGGCGCTGAGGTTCAGGCTCCAGAAGGCTTCGTTCCACGACAGCACCAGGCACAACAGGCCGGTGGATGCCAGGCCACCCATGCCCAGCGGCAGCAGCACCAGGCGCACTTCCTGCCACAGGGTGGCGCCGTCCATGCGAGCGGCCTCCAGGATCTCGCGCGGGATGTCCTTGAAGTGGGAGTACAGCATCCACACCATGATGGGCAGGTTGGACAGCGCGAACACGATGATGAGCGCCAGCTGCGTGTCGAGCAGGTGGCTCTTTTGCGCCAGCACGTAGATGGGCACCAGCGCGCCCACGGCGGGCATCATCTTGGTGGAGAGCATCCACATCAGGATGTCCTTGGTGTACTTGCCCTTGAAGAAGGCCATGGCATACGCCGCGGGCGCTGCCAGCATCAGCCCCACCAGGGTGGACAGCACGCTGGTGATGACCGAGTTCCTGGCGTACAGCAGGTAGTCGCTGCGCTCCTGCACCTCGTGAAAATTCTCGAGCGTGGGGATGAAGAACAGCTGCGGCGGCACGGCGATGGCCTGCAGCTCGGTCTTGAACGCGGTCAGCAGCAGCCAGGCCAGCGGGAAGAACAGCAGCAGGGCCACGCCCCAGGCAGCCACGGTGCGCAGGGCCAGCAGGCCCAGCGGATAGTTGGAACGGCGTCGAGCAGTCATGGTGGTGCTTCGGTTATTTGTCGAGGTTCTTGCCGACCATGCGGATCAGGAACACGGCCGCGATGTTGGCCAGCACCACCGCGAACAGCGCGCCGGCCGAGGCCACGCCCGCATCGAAGTTGAGCAGCGCCTGCTTGAAGATCAGGAAGGTGACGTTGGTGCTCGCATCGCCCGGGCCGCCGCCCGTGGTGGTGTAGATCTCGGCAAAGATGCTGAGCAGGAAGATGAGTTCGATCATCACCACCACCGCCACCGAGCGCGCCAGGTGCGGCACGTACAGGTAGCGCAGCTGCTGCAGGTAGTTGGCGCCGTCCATGCGCGAGGCCTCGAGCTGCTCATGGTTCATGCTTTGCAGCGCGGTCATGAAGATCAGCGTGGCAAAGGGCAGCCACTGCCAGGAGACCATGACGATCACCGAGAACAGCGGGTGGTCGGTGAGCCAGTCCACCGGCTGCGCGCCGAAGAACATCCACACCTGGGCGAGCACGCCGTAGATGGGGTTCATCATCATGTTCTTCCACATCAGCGCGTTCACCGTGGGCATGACGAAGAACGGCGAGATCAGCAGCACCCGCACGATGCCCCGGCCCGCGAACGGCTCGTTGATGAGCAGCGCGATGGCGATGCCGAACACCACCGTGATGAGGATCACGCTGCCGAGCAGCAGCAGCGTGTTGACCACCGCCGTGCCGAACGAAGGGTCGGTGACGAAGTACTCGAAATTCTCCAGCCCGGCAAAGCCGGTCTGGTCCGGCTGCATCAGGTTGTAGCGGATGAGCGAGAAGTAAATCGTCATCACCAGCGGCACGATCATCCACAGGAAGAGCGTGGCCATGGCTGGCGTGAGCAGCAGGCGGGGGAGCAGGCGGCGGTTCATGGTGTTTCCGAAAGGGCGACGGGGCCGCCATGGTGAATGGCGAGCCCCAGGATCAGCACTGGTCAATCCACGGATGGGCAGTGGGCGGCGGAGCCTCGGTGGCCCCGCCAGCCTTTACTTGTAGTAACCAGCCTTCTTCATTTCCCGGTCCGCAGACACCTGGCTGGCCTTGAGGGCCGCGTCCACCGTGGTCTTGCCTGCCAGCGCCGCGCTCATCTGCTGGCCCACCGCGATGCCGATGGCCTGGAACTCCGGAATCGCCGCGAACTGCACGCCCACGTACGGGCTCTTGGGCAGGGTCGAATCGGTCGGGTTGGCCGAGTCGATGGCGACCTTCTCGGCGGCGGCGAAGCGGGCGGCCTTCTGGAACTCAGGCGATGCGTAGGTGCTCTTGCGCGTGCCGGTGGGCACGTTGGCCCAGCCGTTGGTCTTGGCGACCAGCTGGATGTAGTCCTTGCTGGTGGACCAGGTGATGAACTTCTGCGCGGCGTCGACCTTTTTCGAACCGGCGGGGATGGCCAGGTTCCACGACCACAGCCAGTTGGCGCCCTTGGGCGTGTTCATGGTGGGGGCCTGGGCAAAGGCCATCTGGTCGGCCACCTTGGACTGCTTGGGGTCGCTCACGAACGATGCCGCGATGGTCGCGTCCACCCACATGCCGCACTTGCCGGAGTTGGTCAGCGCCAGGATCTCGTTGAAGCTGTTGGCCGACGAGCCGGGTGGGCCGTAGTTCTTGAGCAGGTCGACGTAGAAGGTGATCGCGTCCTTCCAGGGCTTGGATTCGAGCTGCGGCTTCCACTGCATGTCGAACCACTGGCCGCCGAAGGTGTTGACCAGCGTGGTCAGGAACGCCATGTTGTCGCCCCAGCCCGGCTTGCCGCGCAGGCAGATGCCGTATACGCCGTTCTTGGGGTCGTGCATCTTGGCGGCCAGGTCCTTGATCTGCGGCCAGGTGGGGCGCTCGGGCACCTGCACGCCGGCCTTGTCGGCCAGGTCCTTGCGGTACATGAGCATGGAGCTTTCGCCGTAGAACGGCGCGGCGAACAGCTTGCCGTCGATGGACAGGCCGCCCCGCACGGCGGGCAGCAGGTCGTCCACGTCGTACGCGGCGTCGGTCTTCAGCTCCTGCAGCCAGCCCTTCTTGCCCCAGATGGGCGCCTCGTACATGCCGATGGTCATCACGTCGAACTGGCCGCCCTTGGTGGCGATGTCGGTGGTGACGCGCTGGCGCAGCACGCCTTCTTCGAGCGTGACCCACTTGAGCTTGATGTCGGGGTTGGCCTGCTCGAAGTTCTTGGAGAGCTTCTGCATCTCGATCATGTGGCCGTTGTTCACGGTGGCGATCACGAGCTCGGTCTGCGCGCTGGCGGCGCCGCACAGCGACGTCAAAGCCAGCGCAACGGCGACGGCCAGGCGCTGGGGCATGGTGACAGGGGTGGAATGTGGCATCGGAAATGTCTCCTCGGTCGTTGGTATGGGAATCTGCCTTTCAACACCGGCGCAAGGCATGCAGGCATTGACGGACTGAACGATACCGATGCTGCGATGCTCGATTGGTACTCCAGACGCCTCCACAAATACTAATTTGCACCAGATACTCAGGATTTATACCTAGATGTGTCAACAGGGTATCTAACCGAGTGCGATAAGGCGGCTCTACCGTTGCTACGCTGGCGTAGCGAATGCCCCGGATTACTATCAAATAGATAGCTGCCAGCGCTTACCTATCAAGCGGTAGAGGCCAATTTAATCCACATTTTCATGCACTAAGGCCCACTGGGGTGACGCCCATACCCCTCCTCCCTCCATTTGCCCGTCCGCCCGCGGCAGCACTGCTCCCGTCAGAAATCCACCGTGGCAGAGAGAGTCGCCGTGCGAGGACTTCCCACATACAGCCAGTTGCCGGAGCCACTGGACCAGTAGTTGCGGTTGAACAGGTTGTCCACGCCCGCGCGCAGCACCAGCGGCCGGCCCCACGCCTGGGTCTTGTAGCGGGCACCGATGTCCCAGCGCGTCCAGCCCGGAATGCGCCGCAGGTTGGCGGCGTCCACATGCTGCGCGCTGCTGGCGATCATGCGGGCCGACAGCGTCAGCCCTGGAACGGCAGCCACGTCGTGGTCGCTGCCCAGGTTCAGCTGCCAGCGCGACACATTGGGCGCGGCGTTGCCGTTGTAGGTGCCGCCTTCGGTTCGGGTCAGCCGGGCATCGTTGAAGGTCACGCCGCCCAGCAGGCGCGTGCCCCGGGCCACCTCGCCAAAGACATTGAGCTCGACCCCGCGGTTGCGCTGCTCTGCACCGACCTGGTAGGTGAACGTGCCGTCGCCATTGGAGGCCACCAGCCCGCTCGGCTTCTGGATGTGGAACAGGCTCGCCGTGGTGCTGAAGCGGCCCCAGTCGGCCTTCACGCCCAGCTCCCGCTGCTTCGTGCGAACCGGCGGAAACACCTGCCCGGCGTTGGTGGTGCCCAGTGGCGCTGAATCGCCCTGGACCAGCCCTTCGATGTAATTGCCGTAGAGCGATACGTTCGGCTGTAGCTTGAACACCGCGGCCAGCGCCGGCGTCACCGCGTGCTCGTCGTACGCGGCGCTGCCGGCCCCGGTGGTGGTGTCGTACTTGACGACCTTCACGCGCTGGTAGCGGGCGCCCAGGGTGACGGACAGGCGGTCTTGCCACAGCGAGACGGTGTCGGACAGCGCCACGGACGGCAACTGCAAGGAATCGGTCTGTGGCGGCCGCGATGAGAAACCGTCGATGGACGGACGCGCGGTGGCCGCGGGCGCATACATGTTCGTGGCGAAGCTGTCGAAGCCGTAGTACTGCGCCGTGAAGCCGCTGTCCTTCTTCAGGTACGACGCATGCAGGTGGATGCGGTGCGTAAGCTCGCCGGCACGCACCGTGCCTTGCAGCCCGCCTTGCAGGGTGCGGTAGTTCGTCCAGTTGGGCCAGAAGTACGTGGTGGCCTGCGCATCGCCCTGCACGCTGGTCACGAACACGTCGGTGGCGAGGTAGCGGGACCGCGTGTGGCTGCCACCCGCGGCTGCAGAGAGCGTCCAGTCCGGGGTGAGGTCGTACTCGGCCTTGGCCAGAAGGTAGTTGCTGCGCGACCTGGCGAACTCCCAGTCCTGCGCGATGCGATGGCTGGCCCGGGGCGGCCTGGGGATGGCAATGCCGTCGTCGATGCCGAAGCCCGCGGCGCCTTGCGGCGCTTCATTGTTCATCGTCTGGTGGCCGGCATCCACCGAGGCCCGCAGTTGGCTGCCCCGGTAGTCCACGGCCAGCGCCGCAGCGCCCAGCTCGACGGACTGGCCCTGGGTGGCGGTCTTCCCGTCACGGTAGATGCCGTTGAAGCGCACACCCCACTGGTGGTCGTCGCCGAACCGGCGGCCCACGTCCAGGTGGCCGCCCAGGTTGCCTCTGGACAGGTACGTGGTGGTCAGGCGTGTCAGCGGCACATCGCCCGCGCGCTTGGGCACCAGGTTGATGGCGCCGCCCACCGCGCCGCCCGCCCCGGGCGCCATGCCGTTGAGCAACGCGTTGGGGCCCTTGAGCACCTCGACGCGCTCGGCCGCTTCGACCGCCACGGCACGGTTGGTGGCGATGCCGCCGATGCCGTCGAACAGCACCGAGTCCTGCACCGAGAAGCCGCGGATCAGAAAGATGTCGCCCCCAGCAGCAGCGTTCGTCAGGCTGTACGACACCGTGCGCACGGACGGGTCGTTGGCCAGCACATCGGCCACGGTGATCGCCTGCTGGTCCTGCATGAGTTCGGCCGTGTAGCTGGTGATGTGAAACGGCGTGTCCATCAGGCTCTGCGGACCCAGCAGGCCGACCCGGCTGCCCGTGGCAACCTGGCCGCCGGCATGGGCGGGCGGCAAATCGCCGGGCGCTGCCTCGGCGCTGGCCGTCACGGTGACGGCGCCCAGGGTGGCGGCATCGCTGAGCCGGGGTGCCTGCGCTGCAGGGCGCGATGCCTCGCGCAGCGTGAAGACGCCGCCCGTGGTCTGCCGCAGTTCCAGCCCCGAACCTGCCAGCGCGCGGCGCAGTGCCTCGGGCGCATCGAAGCGGCCCCGCACGGGCGCCGCGTTGCGGCCTTCCACCAGCTGGGCATCGGCGGTGAGGGCCAGGCCCGCGTCACGCGCGATGCGGTTGAGGGAAGCCCCCAGTGGCCCGGCGGGCAGGTCGTAGTCGCGCACGGCCGCAGCGCTGGCCGGGGCCGCAGGGGCCTCTGCCGTGGCTGGCTGTGCGGCCACGGCAGAAGCGCCCAACGCGAGCAGCAGCGCTGCAGCGCAGGGGTTCAGCGGAAAGGGGAGAACAGCAGAGGGCATGGGTCAGGCTCCGAAACGGTCACGTCAGAAAAGAGGGGCAACCGCGCCGATGCACGGTCTCTGTCTGATTGCCGAACGGGTGCCGAAAAGTGAGAGGGGGCCGGGGCCATTTATTTTTTGGGCCGGCGTCGCTGGTGGATGGGATGCCGGCTGGCAGGGGCGATCTGGGTTGATCTGCTTGGGCTGCTGGATCTGGGTTGAACGGAATGGAACCGTCGATCAGCCGCACCAAGTTGCTCATCTTTTGATAGCTGCCAGCACTTTCCCATCAAGCGGTAGCGGCCGATTTTCTTCACATTTTCATCCTCAGGGCGCAGCACGCGGCTTGAGCGTGACCCACCAGCGGGTGGTCCAGGCCACATCGACGGGCACGGCCGCGGTCAGCGCCAACAGGGCCTGGTCGGTGTCCGCCAGGGGCAGCGTGCCCGTCACGCGCAACCCGGCCACGCGGGGGTCGACACCCAGGTGGCCGACCCGGTGCCGCGCGAGCGTTGCCACCACCTCGCCCAAGGGTTGGTTGTCCACGACCAGCATGCCGTCCTTCCAGGCATCGGCATCGGGCGGGGCTGCCCACGGGTCCACCCGCCCGCCCTCCAGCCGCGCGCCCTGCCCGGCCGACACGATGCGCTCGGCACTGCACGGCTCGGAGGCTGCTGCCGCACAGGTCGCCGGGCGGGCCGCGACGGCCGACTGGGTGACTGCGACCTCGGTGGCGGGCGTGCTAAGGCTCTGCGCCCCATCGGTGCCAGTGGCTTGCGCCTGTGGCCAGCGGCGCACGGTGAAGCGGGTGCCCAGGGCGCGCAGGCTGCCGTCCTCGGTCAGCACGACGAACGGGCGCCGCTCGGCCGGGTCGGCATGGCTGGTTTCTACCGCGACCTCGCCCGTGCGAAGGTGGATGGTGCGCTGGTCTTGGCTGAACACGACGTCCACGGCGCTGCGGGTGTTCAGGTGCAGCACGGTCTGGTCGGGCAGCACGATGGCGCGGCGCTCGCCGGTGGCGGTGCGGTGGTCGGCCAGCAGTTGGCCCACGGGCTGGTGGCGGTCCAGCAGCAGCACGCCGCAGGCCACCGCCAACGCCAGGCCCAGCACGGCGCCCACCACACGGGCAGGACGGCGCCGGCGCGGTGGCAGCAGCAAGGCCGCGCGGGCTCCAGGCCCTGCGGCGGCACGGGCCAGGTGCTGGTCGATGTCGCCCAGCTGGCGCCAGGCGCGGGCATGGTCGGGGTGTGCCGCCAGCCAGTCGTTCAGGGCTTGGGCGTCCGCCGGCGACGTGGCGCCCTCGCCCTGGCGCAGTTGCCAGCCGATGGCGGCCTCCAGCACGGCAGGCGGCACGGGGTGGTCGTCGCCTGCGCCGCCAGGCAAGCCGCCCGTTGTCCAGCCCGCGCTGCTCACGCCGCGCCGCCAAAACGCAGGTGGTAGGCGTGGCGCATGGCGTTGGCCAGGTACTGGCGCACGCGGGGCACCGACACCTGCAGCTGCTCGGCGATCTCTGCGTGCGTGAGACCGTCGAGCCGGTTCATGAGCCATGCCGCGCGCGTCTTGGGCGTCAGGCCCTGCAGCAGTGCATCGACCGCGTGGAGCATCTGCACGGCGGCCAGGCGCTCTTCGGGGGATGGCTGCAGCACCTCGGGCTGCAGGGCCAGGTCTGCCAGGTAGGCGCGTTCCAGTTCACCCCGGCGCCAGAAGTCCACCAGCAGCCCGCGTGCCACCGTGGTCAGGTAGGCGCGCGGCTCGCGCATCGCGTCGGGGGCGATGGCGGTGGGCCGTGCGAGCAGGCGCACGAAGGTGTCCTGCGCCAAGTCGGCCGCGTCGTCGGCACAACCGAGCCGCCGGCGCAGCCAGGACTGCAGCCACCCGTGGTGGTGGCTGTAGAGCGCGTGCAGGGGGTGAGCGGCAGACATGGCGTGACGGCCTTTTTGAGAATGATTCTTGATTATAGAAACACATTCCCGCCCAGCCCCTGGGCACGCCGCCATCCGGCAGACCGGCTGCGCGCTCAGCGCCGCGCGTTTTCCATCATCGTGGCAACGTGGGCCGGCAGGGTCTTCGGGGTCCCCAGGTCCTGCACGTCCCATTCCTCCCCGCCGGTCAGCAGCCATACGCGTACCGAGTCGGTGGCGGCGTGGACCACGATGGCGGCAGCCTCCGTGTCGCCTGCGTCCGGCCGGTTACCGGTGATGTAGAGCATGGAGCCGTCTTGCCGCAGCGGCCCACTCACCTGCAGGTTGTCCAGCAGCACGTTGTAGTTGGCGAGACCGAGCAGCCCACGCAGCCGCTCGGCCAGCGGGCCGGCACGCAGGAAGTCTGAGCCCCCGACCGGATAGCTGCCTACCTGGGTTTGCAGGTTCGCCCAGGGATTGGCGGGCGCGGCAGGTACCTCGTTGGGCACAGGACGCGCGACCTTGCGCGGCGCCGTGGGCGCCGTGGGTACCGTGCCCACGCAACCCGGCAGCAGCACAGCCAACGCAAGAGCGGCTAGCACGGCGCTTGACAAAGGGGCTGGAGAGATAGGGCGCATGATCGGGGGCTTCTTTCTAAAAAGGGCAGCTGGGCGAAAAGGTCTGCGAGCTTAGCCGGTTCCTGCCGGCAGCCGCCCCCTAAAATCGCGTCTTTCGCCTTCCAACCGCCATGACCGAACACGCCCGCCCCGTCCGCTCGCAATACGAAGACTTCATGCGCCACGTGTTCACCCACGGCGTGGAAAAATCCGACCGCACGGGCACCGGCACCCGCAGCGTTTTCGGCCACCAGATGCGTTTCGACCTGAAGGAAGGCTTTCCGCTCGTCACCACCAAGAAGGTGCACCTGCGGTCCATCATCCAGGAGCTGCTGTGGTTCCTCACGGGGTCGAGCAACAACAACTGGCTCAAGGAGCGCGGCGTCACCATCTGGGACGAATGGGCGCGCGAGGACGGCGACCTGGGGCCGGTGTACGGCGTGCAGTGGCGCAGTTGGCCCACCCCGGACGGCGGGCACATCGACCAGATCAGCGATGTGGTCAGGACGCTCAAGACCAACCCCGATTCGCGGCGCATCATCGTGAGCGCCTGGAACGTGGCCGAGCTCGGCAAGATGGCGCTCATGCCCTGCCACGCTTTCTTCCAGTTCTACGTGGCGCCAGCACAGGAGCCCGGCGGACGCGGCACGCTCTCCTGCCAGCTGTACCAGCGCAGTGCGGACATCTTCCTGGGCGTGCCGTTCAACATCGCGAGCTATGCCCTGCTCACCCACATGGTGGCGCAGCAGTGCGACCTGGATGTGGGTGATTTCATCTGGACGGGCGGCGACTGCCACATCTACAGCAACCACCACGAGCAAGTGCAAACGCAGCTGGCGCGCACACCCTATCCCTACCCGGTGCTGAACATCAAGCGCCGCCCCGGCAGCATCTTCGACTACCAGTACGAGGACTTCGAAGTGGTGGACTACCAGTGCCACCCGGCGATCAAGGCCCCCGTGGCCGTGTGATCACGCACCAGCCCTCCTTGAGACCCCACACCTCCTGAGCCCCAGGGCCAGGTGCAGCAGCGCCCAGCCCGCATCCACCCACAACCACCACCACGAGCTTTCATCCATGTCTTCCGGCGGATTTCACGTACACGGCCCCCACGACCACGCGGTGGAGCATGCCACCCACGGCCACCATGACGACGCCACGGCCAGCCACGGCAACGACGGCAATGGCTCGTCCATGAACAAGATCGCGATGTTCACCGCCATCGTGGCCACGGTGGGCGCGATCTTCTCGTACATGGGCGGCGCCACGCAGGCCAACGCCGGGCTGCTCAAGAACGACGCGGCCATCAAGAAGACCGAGGCCTCCAACCAGTGGAACTACTTCCAGTCCAAGAGCACCAAGCAATCCCTGGCCGAACTGGCCCGCGACCTGGCGCCCGATGACCGCAAGGCCGGCTACCAGACCAAGGTGGAGCGCTACGAAACCGAGAAGAACGAGATCAAGGTGGCCGCCGAGAAGCTCGAGGCCGATGCCCACGAATTCGACCGCAAGAGCGAAGCCCAGATGCACCAGCACCACCGCTGGGCCCAGGCCACCACGGCGCTGCAGGTGGCCATCGCGCTGGCCGCCATTGCGCTGCTCACCAAGAAAAAATGGCTGGAATACGGCATGTACGGCGTGGCCGCCGTGGGCCTGGGCGTGGGTGCCCTCGCCGCCTTGCACATCTGAAAAACAAGGACGTCCCGCCATGCCAGTGCACCTCATCTACGCCCGCGCCGCCAACGGTGTGATCGGCAAGGACAACGCCCTGCCCTGGCACCTGCCGGAGGACATGGCGCACTTCAAGCAGCTGACGCAGGGCTGCCCCGTGGTGATGGGCCGCAAGACCTGGGATTCGCTTCCGGCGCGTTTTCGCCCCCTTCCGGGCCGTACCAACATCGTGGTGACGCGCCAGCACGACTGGCAGGCCGAAGGCGCCCGGCGCGCCGAGAGCCTGGACGCTGCGCTGGCGCAGTGCGATCCCCGCCAGACGGTGTGGGTGATCGGCGGCGCGCAGATTTACGCCGAGGCCCTGCCGACGGCAGACCGGCTGGAGGTGACCGAGATCGCCCGGGACTTCGAGGGCGACGCCCACGCGCCGGTGCTAGGCAAAGCCTGGACCGAGGCCGCCCGCAGCGACCATGTGAGCACCAACGGCCTGCCCTTCAGTTTTGTGAGCTACGTGCGCGCGGCGGATTGAGTCCCTCTTCGGCGGGCACGTGCCCTTCCCTTTCCCCTTGCACCCAGCTATGGGGTGGCTGACGGGGTTTTTGCAGGCGTCTGGTCGCGCGACGGATCGGGCGTCTGTGCGGGGGTAAGGGCCGGAGCGGGTGCCGGTGTTTCCGCTGGCGTCTGCGCGGGCGGGGGAGCTGGCGTCTGGGCCGGCGTCTGCACCGGCGTGGAGGCTGGGGTCAACGCAGGCTGCAAGCCAGGCACCACCGCAGGAGTGTTCACCCCCTGGGCACCTGCAGCCGCGGCCCCCATGGCCAGAACGCAAGCCAGCGCTTGCTGGTGAATGGATGGCATGGAGTTCTCCATCGGGAACAGATTTCCAGTGTCTGCGGAACGGTGGCCGCGAAGCGTCGGACAAATGCCCGTGGTCCCGGGGGATGGGGCGCTTCGTGCCGCGGTGCCATGTCGGGCACGCAATGCACAGGCTGATGCCACAAGAAAGCAATGATGGGTACGATGCGCGCTGCGGGCCTTCGCCCACGGCAGCCACCGCTGCAGCTGCTGGCAGTCAGTGCGGAGCCCTTGTTTTTATTCACTATTACTGTTCAAAAAATGCAAATAGCCACCTGGAACGTGAATTCCCTGTCGGTGCGCCTGCCCCAGGTGCTGGCCTGGCTGGAGGCCAATCCGGTGGATGCCCTGTGCCTGCAGGAACTCAAGCTGACCGACGACAAATTCCCGCACGACGCGCTGAAGGAGGCCGGTTACGAAGCGGTGACCTTCGGCCAGAAGACCTACAACGGCGTGGCCATCCTGAGCCGGCATCCCCTGCGGGACGTGGTGCGCAACATCCCGGGCCACACGGACGAACAGGCCCGCGTCATCGCCGCCACGGTGGACACCCCCTCCGGCGCGTTGCGGCTGGTCAACTGTTATTTCGTCAATGGACAGGCCCCCGGTACGGAAAAGTTTGCGTACAAGATGCTGTGGCTTACGGCGCTGCACCGTTGGCTGCGCGAGGAGTTGCGGGCCCACCCGCGGCTGGCGTTGCTGGGCGACTTCAACGTCGCGCCGGAAGACCGCGACTCATTCGACCCGGTGGGCCTGAAGGACACGATCCACCACACGGTGGAAGAGCGCCGGCACTTCCAGGATTTGGTTGCGCTCGGCCTGACCGATACCTTCCGCATGTTCGAGCAACCTGAAAAAACCTATTCGTGGTGGGACTACCGCATGCTCGGCTTCCAGAAGAACCGGGGCCTGCGCATCGACCACATCCTGGTGAGCGAGGCCCTGCGCCCGACGGTGACGGCGTGCGTGGTGGACCGCGCTCCGCGCAAGAACCCCCAGCCCAGCGACCATGCACCGGTGGTGCTCACAATGGCGTGACGTGTTGGCAAGGCGGCTGCGCTGCTGCCGGCGCCGCCCGCAGCAATTCCACCGGCCAGGGCGCACGCCGGGCAGGCTACAACACAAAGGCTGCAAGGATTTCTCCTTGCAGCCTTTGCTGGTTCATGCAGGGCAGAAGACGCGCCATGGGCCCGCTGGGGGCCCTTGCATGCACCACGGGCCGGAGCCCGGGGTGCAGGCGGTCCGATCAGATCCGATCAGGTGTTCGAGTACGAATCGCGCAGGCCACGCACTTCATCATGGTTGCGCTGCGCCCCTTGGGACTGGCGTTCCACCAGGGCCCGTACATCAGCGGGCAGTGCCGACTTCAAGGCCTTGCGGTAGCGCGCCACGGCAGCGTCCTCGCCGCGCTCGCACTCTTGCAGCACCGCCTTGTCATCGTTGATGGACAGCGCCGACTTGACCGACACCCAGCCCCGGTGCAAAGCCCCGGCCACGGTACCGCCCGAGGCCGGCTCGCCACCCAGGCGGCGGACTTCGCTTTCCAGCTCGGTGGCGGCGGCGGCGCATTCCCGCGCATGGCGCTGGAACACCCCCTTGAGTTGCGCCGAATTGGCGCGCTCGGCACAGGCGGTGAAACCATACTCCCCGTCGCGCGCCGATTCCAGCAGATCGTTGAGAACGTCCACCGTGTCTTCGTTGTCCGCCACGTCCAGCGGAAGCTCGTTGTTGATGCGGGCGCTGGATACGCGGTCCCACGCGGCGCGGGCGGCAGGACGGGCATCCGTCCAGGCCAGGCCGTCCGAATGGCGGGCACGCCAGTCGTCCGCCAGGCGGGGTTCGACGGCCTCAAAGTCGCCTTCGTAGCGGTCTACGGAAGACCAGCCCAGTTCGTAGGCAGGGCGGTATTGGTCGTACGTGCGGCCACCCACGTAGTAGGGCTCGCGGTGGTAGCGTTCGCGCCAGTAGGCGTCTTCATCCGTGGGGTTGACCGCCTCGGCGGCAGCCTTGCCAGCCAGGCCGCCGGCCACGGCGCCCGCCACACCGCCAATGGCTGCCCCCACGGGGCCGCCAAAGGCACCCGCAGCCGCCCCAGCGGCCGCCCCACCCATCGCGGCCCCCACGCCGGTGCCGACGGGATGGGCGCCCGGCTCGTTGGTCAAGGGGTCACGGTTGGCATCGTTGAAATCCGACATAGAAGCTCTCCGGTTGGTTGACAGTGAGTTCATTGTTGGATTCACCCCCGCCGCCCCGGGTCGGTCCATGGAGTGCTTGCGTGTAGGACACCGACCAGCACGCCGCGCCCTCGCCACAGGCTGGGGCGATGCGAACCGTCCGGCGCCTTTCTGCAAGAGGCGCAGCCACACCAATACGCTATATTTTTAATAGCATACAGCGCTTGAAAATAAAGCGCTGCAGGCCAATTTCACCCTTCATCTGACGCATCCAGGCCCAGCTCCTGGATCTTGCGCGTGATGGTGTTGCGGCCAATGCCCAGGCGCTGGGCGGCCTCCATGCGGCGGCCATGCGTGGCGGTGAGCGCGGTGCGGATGAGCCGTGACTCGAATCGCCGCGTCAGGGCATCCCACACCTCGGGCTGGCCACCCGCGAGCAGTTTCTGCGCTTCGGTCTCCAGCGCCTGTTCCCAGCCGTGGCCGACAGGGGCCGCAACCGGCGCCGCGGACACCTCCGGAACCACCGGCCAGGCGGCCGCCCCGGGGGCCACGCTGACTGGCGCAATGGCCGGGGCCATGGGCGGGTGCAGTCCACCAACGCGCTCAGCCGGCACAGCGGCCACGGGGCCCGCATGCGGGAGAGGAGGCGCACCGACGGAAGGCTGCAGCTGCTGCGCGGCAGGCTCGGTGGTGGCGCCTGCACGCGGCACGGGTTGATGGACGGGGGCTTCCAGCACTTCGGGCGGCAGGTCCTGCAGGGAAATGACCTGGGCAGGTGCCATCACAGTGAGCCAGTGGCAGATGTTCTCCAGCTGCCGCACATTGCCCGGAAAGGCAAACTGCTCGAGCCGCGCGAGGGCCGAATCTGCAATGCGCTTGGGCTCCACCCCCAGCTGCCGCGCGCTTTGCTGCAGGAAGTGGCGCGTGAGCACGGGCACATCCTCATGCCGCTCGCGCAGCGCAGGAAGGCGAAGGCGGATGACGTTGAGGCGGTGGAAAAGGTCCTCGCGGAAACCGCCTTCCTTCACGCGCTTTTCCAGATCCTGGTGGGTCGCGGCAATCACGCGCACGTGGGCCTTCACGGCCGCATGGCCACCGACGCGGTAGAACTGGCCGTCCGACAGCACGCGCAACAGGCGCGTCTGCAGGTCGAAGGGCATGTCGCCGATTTCGTCGAGGAACAGGGTGCCGCCCTCGGCCTGCTCGAAGCGGCCGCGCCGCTGCGTCTGCGCGCCCGTGAAGGCGCCGCGCTCGTGGCCGAAGAGCTCGGACTCGAGCAGATCCTTGGGGATGGCGGCGGTATTGATGGCCACGAAGGGCCCGTCGGCGACCGGCGAATGCTTGTGCAGCGCGCGCGCCACCAGCTCCTTGCCCGAACCCGATTCGCCCGTGATGAGCACGGTGACCTGGCTCTGGGAGAGGCGGCCGATGGCGCGGAACACGTCCTGCATCGCGGGCGCCTGCCCGAGCATCTCGGGCGTCTCGGCCTGGCGCTCTTCCGTCACCTCTTCGCGCTGGCTTTCCTCCACCGCCCGGCGGATCAGCTCCACCGCCTTGGGCAGGTCGAAGGGCTTGGGCAGGTACTCGAAGGCGCCGCGCTGGAAGGCGGATACGGCACTGTCCAGGTCGGAGTACGCCGTCATGATGATGACGGGCAGCCCAGGCTGCAGTTCGCGCACCTTTTCCAGCAACTGCAGGCCCGAGCCGCCGGGCATGCGGATGTCGCTCACCAGGACCTGGGGCCCTTGGCGCGCGGGGTCGCCAGCGGTGATGTCGGCCAGCGCATCGAGCACCTCGCGCGGGTGCGTGAAGCTGCGCGTGGGCAGGTTTTCGCGCGCCAGCGCCTTTTCCAGGACGAAGCGGATCGAGGGGTCGTCATCTACTATCCAGATCGGCTTCATATGTTTTTCTTACCTTCCCTGTGGTTGCGTGTCAGGGACCATCGTGCGCTTTCAAGGCAAGGGAATCAGGATGCGGAAGTCGGTGCGACCCGGCACGCTGTCGCATTCGATCAACCCATGATGGCGCTGCACGAAGGTTTGCGCCAACGTGAGCCCCAGCCCTGACCCGCCATCCCGACCCGACACCAGAGGGTAAAAAATCCGCTCCTTGATCGTGTCGGGCACGCCCGGTCCGTTGTCGATGACATGCAATTCCAGTGCCAGCCGGTAGCGCTGGCGACCAAACGTTACTTGTCGGGCCACACGGGTGCGCAGGGTGATGACCGCGTCGCCGGCCGCGATGCGATCGGTCAGCGCCTGGGCCGCGTTCTGCACAATGTTCAACAGCGCCTGGATGAGCTGGGCGCGGTCGCCGCGGAATTCGGGGATCGAGGTGTCGTAGTCGCGCTGCACGCGCAACCCCTGCGGGTACTCCACCAGCACCAGCGAGCGCACGCGCTCGCACACTTCGTGGATGTTCACGTCGCCCACCAGGTGCGGGTGGCGGTGTGGCGCGAGCAGCCGGTCCACCAGGCTTTGCAGGCGGTCGGCCTCGTGGATGATGACCTGGGTGTACTCGGTGAGCTCGCGGCTCTCGAGCTCCATCTCCAGCAGCTGGGCGGCACCACGGATGCCGCCCAGGGGGTTCTTGATCTCGTGGGCCAGGTTGCGGATGAGTTCCTTGTTGGCCTGGGCCTGGTCGAGCAGGCGCTCCTCGCGGTCCTGCCGCGCCTGCTGCTCCAGCGGCCACAGCTCGACGAGGATCTCGCCCACCTGCTCGGCGTCGGCAACGTTCACATGCACGGGCACCGGGTCCTGGTGCAGGCGCTTGAGGCTCGCCTCATACCGCAAGGCGGCAAAGTCCTTGCCCCGGGCACCTGCCAGCGCGGTCTGCAGCAACGCGGGGTCGGTGAAAAAGGTGGAGAAGTCCACGCCTTCCAGGGTGCGGCGCGACAGGCCGAGCGTGTTTTCCAGTGCCGCATTGGCAAATTGCACGGCGCCATCGGCGCGCAGCACGGCCACCAGGGTCGACATCAGATCCAGCGAATGGAATCGCCCTGTGTCGGTGGCTGGGGTGTCGGGAAAGGGCGAAGAGCTCACACGCGTGCCATGCAAGAAAAAAGGAAGGTGACTTAGTTGGCGGGCGGCAGGCGTGCGATCTCGCGCTTGATGCCGGCAATGTCGCTTTCGCTGCGGGCCACGTTGGCCTTGAGCTCCGCCGTGCGTTCCATGTAGCGCTGGGGGTTGCGCAAATCGAGGGCATTGCGCTCTGGCGCGCCGCCGTTGTATTCCTTCACCAGCTCGGCATGGCGGGCCTCGGCCTTGCGCAGTTCGGATTCGAGAATGGCCCGCGCATCGGCATCGCGCGCTTTCTGGTCGTTGCTGTTGGCCCGGGGTGCATTCGAAGGTGCCGCCGTTGCCGCAGGCGTGCCGCCGCCCGAGGGCGCCGGGGCCGCCGACGCCGGCCGGGTGCCCTGCACGACGGTGACATTGCCGCCTTCCACCAGCTTGCATCCCCGCTCCTTGGCCTGGGCGGCGTTGTTGGTGTATTCGTTGCCACAGCGGTAGATGCGGTCTTGCGCCCACGCGGCCGGTGCCGTCGCGGCGATGAGTAACAGGGTGATGAGCGTTTTCTTCATTCGGTTTCCTCGCACTGCCATGCAGGGGTCAGGGGAGTATCCACCAATCACCATGCATCGCCAATCCAACACCAGCAGGCCCTCGCAGGGCTTTGTACATGGATGCAACGGCCCCGGGATTGGTTTCACCAGCCTCTCCGGCCCCATGAAAAAAGGCGGCCAAGGCCGCCTTTTTGGTGAGCAACAGCCTGCAGGGAGGCGATTACAGCGAGTAGTACATGTCGTACTCGACAGGGTGAGGCGCCATGCGGAAACGCGTGACTTCGCCCATCTTGAGCTCGATGTACGCGTCGAGCATGGAGTCGGTAAAGACGCCGCCCTTGGTAAGGAAACCACGGTCCTTGTCCAGATACTCCAGGGCCTGGTCCAGGCTGTGGCAGACGGTGGGCACCAGCTTGTCTTCTTCGGGTGGCAGATGGTACAGGTCCTTCGTGGCGGCTTCGCCCGGATGGATCTTGTTTTCCACGCCGTCCAGGCCGGCCATCATCAGGGCCGAGAAGGCCAGGTAAGGGTTGGCCGATGGATCGGGGAAGCGCGCTTCGATGCGGCGGCCCTTGGGGTTGGCGACGTAAGGAATGCGGATCGAGGCCGAGCGGTTGCGGGCCGAGTAGGCCAGCTTCACAGGGGCTTCGAAGCCGGGCACCAGGCGCTTGTACGAGTTCGTGCCGGGGTTGGTGATGGCGTTCAGGGCACGTGCGTGCTTGATGATGCCGCCGATGTAGTACAGCGCGAAGTCCGACAGGCCGGCGTAGCCGTCGCCCGCGAACAGGTTCTTGCCGTCCTTCCAGATGGACTGGTGCACGTGCATGCCGGAGCCGTTGTCGCCAGCGTAGGGCTTGGGCATGAAGGTAGCCGTCTTGCCGTAGGCGTTGGCCACGTTCCAGACCACGTACTTCAGGACCTGGGTCCAGTCAGCGCGCTCGACCAGCGTGCTGAAACGCGTGCCGATTTCGTTCTGGCCAGCGCCCGCCACTTCGTGGTGGAACACTTCGACCGGGATGCCCAGGGATTCGAGGATCAAGGACATTTCGGCGCGCATGTCCTGCGTGCTGTCGACAGGAGGCACGGGGAAGTAGCCGCCCTTGACGGTGGGACGGTGGCCGCGGTTGCCACCTTCGAGCTTGGCGCCCGAGTTCCAGGGGGCTTCGTACTCTTCGATCTCGAACATGACCTTGCCGGGTTCGTTGGACCAGCGCACACCGTCGAAGATGAAGAATTCTGGCTCGGGGCCGAAGAAGGCCGTGTCGCCCAGGCCGGAGGCCTTCAGGTAGGCTTCAGCGCGCTTGGCGATGGAGCGTGGGTCGCGGTCGTAGGCCTTGCCATCACCGGGTTCGATCACGTCGCACTGCAGGAACAGCGTGGTTTCTTCGAAGAAGGGGTCGATGTTGGCGGTGCTGGGGTCGGGCATGAGCTGCATGTCCGAGGCTTCAATGCCCTTCCAGCCAGCCACGGACGAACCGTCGAATGCGTGGCCGGACGTGAACTTGTCTTCATCGAAGTGGGACACCGGCACGGTCACGTGCTGTTCCTTGCCCCGGGTATCGGTAAAACGGAAGTCAACGAACTTGACTTCGTTCTCCTTCACCATCTTCATCACGTCTGCAACGGTCTTGGCCATCAGGTTCTCCTGGGTAAAGCGCTTGTTGAAAAAAGAATTTGTGGAAATAAAAGCAGTTTGCGTGCCAGCTGGGTGCAGCCGCCGCACTATGAAGGAGCACTACGGACTGCAGGCCGATAGGACATTTGCGAGATTGCACCAATAAGGTGCACAACAACGATCAACACCAAGCATTACAAATTGCGCACCAATTCAGGGCCACACTCCGCACCAAAACTGTGCAATCCCGTCTTGAGATCCTGCCAGGCGGCCGGGACCAAGGGAGCAGGACCTTTGACGCCCAGTTCGATGTGCCGCCCGTATTGTGGATGATCCACGCTGGGTAAGCTGAACACCCGGACCTCGGGGTGCGATTTTTCTATGCGCTCCATGAGAGGTGTCAATGCTGCCTCCATCGCGCCATAGACCACCACCGACTGCTCGACCTGGGGAGCACGGTTGAACAGGTCTGCATAGTGGTGGTCGAGCACCCATTCGATCATGGGCCAGGCCATGACCGGGAATCCTGGCACGAAATGGACGGCACCGCCGCCAGCGCCCTCGCAGCTGAAGCCGGGAATCTTGTTGTAGGGATTGGGGATGATGCGGGCGCCTGCGGGAAAGACGCCCATGTTGAGCCGGTGCACATTGTCCGGCCGCTCGGCTTCGTATGGCACACCTTGCTCCCGCGCCACGTCCTGCATGCGTTCGCAGATCAACGCCTCGGCCTCGGCATGCAGAGCCAGCTCACGGCCCAGGGCACCTGCCGCGCATTGGCGGGTGTGGTCATCGGGCGTCGCACCGATGCCTCCGCAGGAGAAGACTACATCGCCCGAGGCAAAGGCCCGCCGCAGTGTCGCGGTGATGCGGTCCGGGCTGTCCCCGACGTAGTCCGCATACGACAGCGACAGGCCGCGAGCCGAGAGCAGTTCGATGACTTTGGGCATGTGCTTGTCGGCGCGCTTGCCCGACAGGATTTCATCGCCCACGATGATCAGGCCGAAAGAGGGATTCATGGGGAAGGGGTTCCGTGGGTGGGAGATGGCGTCGGAGGCGCT
Organism: Acidovorax sp. GW821-FHT09A11; assembly: GCF_059418365.1. Taxonomy (NCBI): domain Bacteria; kingdom Pseudomonadati; phylum Pseudomonadota; class Betaproteobacteria; order Burkholderiales; family Comamonadaceae; genus Acidovorax; species Acidovorax sp. GW821-FHT09A11. The sequence goes on along the minus strand of NZ_JBWKPS010000011.1, from coordinate 5,059 downwards.
GCGAGTGCCGCCGGGGCTGCGGCAGCAGGAGGCGGCTCGGCACTGGCGTCCGGTCCGCGCGCCAGCTCCTTCGCCGGCGCAAGGATCGGGGGCGCCTCAGCGGCCACCGGCCCCGCAGCCTCTTGCCGCAGGCGTGCCAACGCGGCCAGGCAGTAGTGCGCGAACCACAGCGATGAAAATGCGAAAACGAGGGTGTAGATCCAGATCGCCAACGGCACCAGGATGAAAAAGGCCGCTGCAAACACCACCCCCGAGGCCCATACGATGCTGGGCGCAGCGCCGAGGTAGCCCGTCAGGATGCCAATGCCCAGCAGGCTGCTGCGGTGGCGGCGAAAAATAGCCTGCCGCTCCTCCTTGCTGGCATGGTCGGCCAAGGCATCGAAAGCCATCACCCGGTAAGTAAGCCACCCCCAGATCAAGGGCGGCAGGATGAGCACCAGCGGCGGCACCAGCCACAGGGGCACCGACACCACCAGGGCGATCAATGCCAGCAACGTGGAACTGACCGACCACACCACGCTGGCGATGAAGGAGCCGCCCTTCTTGCGCTCCAGGGCCGGAAAGCGCCGGTCGGCCACCAGCGCCACCAGTGCAGGCGTCATGAGCACCGCCACCACCAGCAGGGAAACCACCACCAGCGCGGGAGCCACCGCCAGGATCACCATCAGTGGCGCCACCACCGAAGTGACATCTCCCAACCCCCAGCCCTGCAGCCAGCTCCAGAAGCTGGCCAGGAGGGCGGATGCGTCCAGCAGTGCGCGCATTCCCCGCACGGCGCCGTCCCAGTAGAAGTACCCCAAGCCCAGCGCCAGCGCCACCATCAGCACGAGCGGCAGCACGGACAGGGCAATCACACGCGGGCGCAGGCAGTAGGCAGCGGCGCGCCAGAAAGAATCAAACAGAAGTCCCATGCCGGCAAGCATACCGTCTTGACCGTCCGCAGGGGCTTTCAAGCCTTGCCGAGCAGCCGCAGCAAGCCACGCCATTGCTGCGACCAGAAACCCTTGCCGTAGTCCCGTACCTGCCCGGTCGGCCCCGCCTCCACCTGGTCGCGCACGCCCGTCGGATCGAAGCGCAGCTCGAAATTGGCGGTGCGCATCAGAATGTCCCACCAGGGCAGCAGCACTCCGAAGTTGTGGCCGCCCAGGACGGTGCGATACCTTGCGCGCCCCGCGCTCGCCCCCTCACCCGGCAGCGGCTTGATGGTTTCATGGCCGATCCCAATGCTGTGGTGCAGGCGGTGAAAGCGCGGGCTCACCCACAGCCGCTCGCCCCAGCGGCCAAACCACAGACGCACGTTGGCATGCTGAAAGCTCTCGCTGAGCTGCGTGATGGCGACGATGGCGATGAACTGCCCCGGCGCGACCCCGATGAGTTGCGCCACCACCACGAGAATCGTGTCGCGCAGCAGGTCATCGAGCAGGTGGTTGCGGTTGTCGCTCCACATGGTCATCTGGCGCTGCGCATGGTGCAGGGAATGAAGGCGCCACCACCATTCAAAATGGTGCTGCCCCCGGTGAATCCAGTAGTCCACGAAATCGAACACCACCAGATACAGCAACAGGCTGACCCAGGGTACATCGGTGATACCGAGCCAGAGGCCATCGAGCTGGAATGTGCTGATGCCCGCCACCCGCAAGGCGCCGAAGAACGAATCCGCCAGCGGGTCCACCGCCAGGAACAGGCCCAGCCGGAACAGGCCCAGCCGGTGAATCAGCGTGTAGAGAATGTCGGTGCGGATCGTCGCCCGGTCGGTCACGGCCTCCACCGGCCGCCAGCGCTGCAGCGGGCCAATCACCGCGGCGATCACCACGAGCTGCAAAAGACCCACCAGTATCCAGCCCGCGGCCTCGTAGCCGCTTTCAAGCTGGTTCCCCAGTCCCATGGCGAACATCGCTGGCTGCAACAGGCTTTCAAAAAGCCATTGCTGAATCGCATCAAATCCGTTGCCTAGCCACCCCATCGCGTCACGCGCCCTCCGTACCGCCGGCCCCGCCTGCGCTCAGGCGGCGGCCGTGCACAACCCAAACAATCCCCGCCGCCATGATCTCAGCGCCCCTTCCCGGGTGCATAGTCAGGATGCTCGCGCAATGTGCGAAAGCAAAACCCCCGCTCCTTGAGGCCCACGATCAGCGGCTCCAGCACCGCCGGCGCCCACGGGTCCTTGCGCGACCAGATGCCCAGGTGGGCCAGCAGGATGTCGCCACTGCGCACCTCGCGCAAGGCCTTGTGCAAGAGCGCGGCGTTGCTGGCCTTCTCACTGGGCAATTCGTCTCCCAGGAACCCCGCCGGGGACCACCCCACATGCGTGAAGCCGCATGCGCGCGCACTGGCGAGCAGCCGTGGCGATGTCTTGCCCCCCGGCGCGCGAAACAGAGGCAGGGGAGTCTTGCCCGTCAGCACCTGCAACCGGTCCGCGGCCCGGGCGATCTCTTCGCAATACCCGGCGGCCGTCAGCACGAAATCCTGCCCCTCTCGAGGCCCTGCCGAGGGACGCACGCGGAACGAAGGGTTTTCTACCGTGCCAAGGTCGGCGCGCCAGTACGTGTGGTCCCAGGTGTGCGAGGCAAACTCATGCCCTTCTGCCGCGCGTGCGCGCCACCACGAAGCCCAGTGGGCGCCCAGGCTGCCATCGCCTTCCTGGGTCCGCTCATTGGCGGCAAAGAACGTCACGCGCACCTGCTGGCGCGCGAGAACCTCCGCGACCAGGGGCGCCACGGCCATGTGGCCCGTGTCAAAGGTGAGGTAAACAGGAGTTTTACAGTCGTTTTGGGCATTGGCGCCCGATATGCATGCGCCAAGCGCTATAAAAAATATAGCACCCCTGATCCCGCGGGCAAGCTGCCCCCAACCCCGGGAAAGCCGGCTACGGCCAGCCCCGCCGTTCAGCGCGGCGCGTGCTGCAGCGTCCATACGCCGTGGGGAGACTTGCCCACCGTGACCTGCCGCACGACCTTCTTCGTTTCAGTATCCACCACGGACAGCTTGCGCGCCCAGCGGGAACTGACATAGATGAAACGGCCATCGGCGGACACCTCCATGCAGTCGGGCCCCCCGGGAACAGGGTAGGACTCGACCACCTGCTGGGTCGTCATGTCGATCTTGCTGATGGAGTTGGCCACGCGGTTGCTGACATACAGATGCCGTCCGTCACCCGCCGCGCGGAAAGCGTGCGCCCCATTGCCCGTCTTGATTTTCTTGATGCTCACGGGTTCGCGACCGGAAACGTCGAACACCTCCACGCTGTCACTGCCAGTCAGGCCCACGAACACGCGCTTGTCGTCTGCGCTGCCGTAGACATCCGCAGGCATGGCTCCTGTTTTGATGCGCCACTTGATCGTCTGCGTCGCGATGTCGATGGCCACCAGTTCGTCGCTGTCCTGCATCGTGGAGTACACCGTGGTACTTCGGCTGTCGATCCACAAATGGCTTGGGGTGCGGGATGTGGCCACGCGCTGGACGAGAGTCAGTTCCTTGCCATCCCAGCGATAGAAGTCCACGTGGTTGAGCCGGTTGGCCGCCGTGATGAACCACTTCATGTCCGGTGTAAAGCGCAAGTGGTAAGGGTCCACGATGCCGCGGACGGTGCGCTGGACCTGTGCCGTGCGCGGATCCAGGAACGTCAGCGTATCACCCAGCGCATTGGCCACGATGATCGACTTCTCATCGGGGGTGAGATAGAGATGGTGAGGCTCCTTGCCCGTGGGAATGCGGACGGTCTCGGTCCAGGTCGCAGGGTCAATGACGCTGACATTGGCTTCCAGGGAATTGAGCACGAACAAAGGAGGCGCTCCAGCCAGCACGCCCCCCATCGACATCCAGAGCCCACCCAGCGCAAGGTATGCGCGTGCAATCGAAAAAATCTTCACACAACCACTTTCAACACAGCATTCGAGTGTAGCGCCGCCCATGCGGATACCCCGAACAGGAACACGTAACATCCTTGATGTAGAACGGCCTTGGATCAAGAAACCAGGCTTCGAAAGGCCAGAAGCTCGGCATCGAGAGGGCACGGATTCAGGTGCTTCCAGCTACAAGCCCCCTCAATCAGTAGCACCCACATTGGAATGTTCTCCAAGCAGCCAAGCACTGAATACACGCGAGAGTGCTGCTGTGCGCTCCCCTCCTCTTACCTCTCAATTGGATTGAGCAAGCAAACCCAGTTCGTCGTGGTTGAGCCATTTCCACGCACCGGGGGCCAGATCAGATGGCAACTCCATCGCACCGATGCGCGACCGATGCAGCCCCTCCACGCGATTGCCAACAGCAGCGAGCATGCGCTTGACCTGGTGGTATTTTCCTTCCGTCAGCGTGAGGGCCAGCCGATGGCTCTCCACTTGCTCGCAGGCCGCTGCCCTCACCGGTTTTGGATCGTCGTCGAGCACCACGCCTGCAAGCAGCTTTGCGATCTGTCCGCCATCCACGGGGTGCTTCGTGGTGACTTGGTACACCTTGGCTACATGTTTCTTGGGCGAACTCATCCGGTGAATGAACTGTCCATCATCGCTCAGCAACAGCAATCCTGTGGTGTCCTGGTCCAGCCGGCCCACAGCCTGCACCCCTTGAACCGCACTTTTCGTAGGCCGCTGGCGCAAAGGGGGCGGCAGCAAGGTATAGATGCTCGGGTAAGTCGAAGGCTTTTGAGAGCATTCGGTGCCTGCGGGCTTGTGCAGCAACACATACGCTTTAGCGTGATAGGGCCAATCGACGCCCTGAACGCGCAGTATCAACCCTTCCGGCTCCAGCTCGGCTGCCGCGTCGGTGCACGGCTCGTAACCCTGGGTGTCGGACGACGATTCGCGCACCGATACCCAGCCCTGCTGTACCAACCCCGCGCAGACACGGCGGGTGCCAAAGCCTTGGGAATACAGAATATCTTGCAGCTGCATAACGCGGAGAAATAGAAGCTAGTTGAATGTAAACGTGCTTGCGTGCGGCCCAAAGCAAAACGCCCTTCTACTCAGCAGAGCAGAAGGGCGGTTTGGGCTGTAAGAGCCTGACGATGACCTACTTTCACACGGGAACCCGCACTATCATCGGCGCAAAGTCGTTTCACTGT
>NZ_JBWKPS010000010.1:0-165690 GCF_059418365.1 Acidovorax sp. GW821-FHT09A11 | reverse complement strand
GGCTGGAGCGGCGGCACCCGGCGCGCGCGCGCCGCGCAGCGCCGCCGTGCGGGGCGAATGGCTGGCGGGGGTGGCGCCGGGGCCCGCGGGGGCGCGGTGTTACCACCTCTACATCCCGCCGGGGCTGGCGCCCAGGCCGGGTGAGCGTTTTCCGCTGCTGGTCATGCTGCACGGCTGCGGCCAGACGGGGCGCGATCTGGCCATCGCATCGCGCATGAACCGGCTGGCCGCGCGCGAGCGGTTTCTGGTGCTGTACCCCGAGCAGGAGCGCGTGGCCAACGCGCACGGCTGCTGGAACTGGTTCGAGCGCCGCAGCGGCAAGGCACAGGCCGAAGCCGCCACGCTGCTGGCCGCCGTGGACAAGGTCGCGCGCCGCCAGCCCGTGGACCTTGCCCGCGTGGCGGTGGCGGGCCTCTCGGCCGGCGCGAGCATGGCGGTGCTGATGGCCGCGCTGTATCCCCACCGGTTCTGCGCCGTGGCCATGCACTCGGGCGTGGCGCCGGGCACGGCCGAGTCCGCGGCCACCGCCATCGCGGCGATGCACGGGCGGCGCGAGGCGCAGCTGCCCGAGCCCCTGCTGCGGCGCGTGGCCAAGGCGCCGGCCATCGTGGCCGGTGGTGCGGCGCCCATCCCCGCGCTGCAGCCCGTGCTGCCTTCGCTGCTGGTGCTGCATGGGGACGCGGACGGCGTGGTGTCGGTGCGCAACGCCGCGGCCACGGCGGTGCTGTGGGCCCAGGCGCTGGGCGCGCGCGCCGGAGCGGTGCGCACCCTGCAGCGTGGCCAGCGGCACGCCATGCAGGTCACGGAATACAAGGCCCGGGGCCGCACGGTGGTGGCGCTGCGCGAGGTGGTGGGCCTGGCCCATGCGTGGAGCGGCGGCGCGGCCCACCAGCCGTACAGCGATCCGGCGGGGCCTGATGCCTCGGCCCTGGTCTGGGCCTTCGTGGCGCGGCAGTTCGATCGCAGGCGGGTTTGAATGAAATGGCGTCCGGGCGCTTGCTGGATAAGCGCTGAATGCTATTGATTATGTAGCAAAAGAGTCGCGCGGCGTGCCATGGCCGGGCGGTGCGCGAGAAGGACGCGCGCGCGGTGCGAAGCCCCGCCGTCAGCGCAGCTGGCGCGGCGCCGCGGCCGCGGGCAGGGAGGGCGCCGCGTGGCCGGCGCCATGCGCGCCGTTCAGGTGAAAGGCCGCGACCACCTGCTTGAGCTCGTGCGCCTGCTGCTGCAGCGCGGCGGCGGCGGCGGTGGCCTGCTCGACCAGCGCCGCGTTCTGCTGTGTGCCCTGGTCCATCTGCGCGATGGCCTCGTTGATCTGCTCGATGCCGTCGGTCTGCTCGCGGCTGGCCTGGCTGATCTCCTCGATCACGGCCGACACGCGCAGCACGCTGTCCACCACGTCCTGCATGGTGGCACCGGCCTCCTGGGCGAGCTGGGCGCCGGCTTTCACCTGCTCGGCGGAGTTCCCGATCAGGGCCTTGATTTCCTTGGCGGCTTCGGACGAGCGCTGCGCCAGGCTGCGCACCTCAGTGGCCACCACCGCGAAGCCCCGGCCCTGTTCCCCGGCGCGCGCCGCTTCCACGGCGGCATTGAGGGCCAGGATGTTGGTCTGGAACGCGATGCCTTCGATCACACCGGTGATGTCGGACACCTTGCGCGACGAGGCGTCGATGGACCCCATGGTCTGCACCACCTTCTCCACCACCGCGCCGCCCTTGCGCGCCACGTCGGAGGCGGACTGCGCCAGCACGCTGGCCTGGTGGGCGTTGTCGGCGTTCTGCTTGACGTTGGAGGTCATCTCCTCCATCGACGCCGCCGTCTGCTCGAGCGCGCTGGCCTGCGATTCGGTGCGCGCGGAGAGGTCCTGGTTGCCGGACGCGATCTGCTGCGAGGCGCTCGCGATGTGCTCGGTGCCGTCGCGCACGCGCTGCACGATGCGGTGCAGGCTGCCCTGCATGCCCTGCATGTCCAGCAGCAGGCTGGAGCGATCGCCCTCCCGGGTCTCCACCGACACCGACAGGTTGCCCTCGGAAATGCTGCGGGCGATGGTGCGCGCGTAGCCGGGCTCGCCGCCCAGCTGGCGCAGCAGGTTGCGCGAGATCAGCGTGCCCACCACCAGCAGCGCCGCGCCCAGCAGCAGCGCCACGGCACCAAAGCCCAGCGCGCGCTGCCAGATGGCGGAATTGACCGTGTCGATGTACACCCCCGAGCCGATGACCCAGCCCCAGGGCGCGAATCCCTTCACGTACGAGGTCTTCTCCACCGGCGTGTCGCTGCCGGCCTTGGGCCACAGGTAGGGCACGAAGCCCGCGCCGCCGGCCTGCACGGTGCGCACGAACTCGACGAACAGCTGTTTGCCGTTGGGGTCCTTGTTGGCGGTGAGGTCCTGGCCGTTCAGCTCGGGGCGGATGGGGTGCATCACCATGCGCGGGTGCATGTCGTTGATCCAGACATACTCGTTGCCGCTGTAGCGCAGCGCCTGGATGGCCGCCGCCGCGCGCTTGCGGGCCTCGTCATCGGGCATACCGCCCTTGGTGCTCAGGTCGTGGAAATGCGTGGCGATGCCGTGCGCCGCCTCCACGACCTGGCGCACGCCGGTCTGGCGTTCTTCCAGGATCAGCTGGCGCTCCGACACCAGGAACCATGCTGTCATCACCACGATGCCGAGGATCGCGCTCAGCACCAGAAGGGCCAGTTTTCTTGCGATGGTCATGGGAAGCCTTTACAACGGGAAGGTCTGGACGCGGTGGTCCTGCGGGCTGCACGGCACTGTCAGGCAGGGTACTGCCGCAGCCTTTGCGCAAGCCTTGGCGAAAACCCGCATGAGCAGGGCACGGCCGGCGAAAGAAGGCGGCCCAGGCGGGGCCCGGGGCGGGGATGGCGCCGGCGTTGTCCGGCCCCGGCACCCCCGGCGCGGGGGGGCGCGGCGTCTACACGAGCCGCGCCGCCACCAGTTCCTTCTTGAGGTAGGCGTAGAACAGCGGCGCCGCGACCAGCCCCGCGGGACCGAAGACGGCCTCGGCCACGAACATCACGCTGAGCAGCTCCCACACCCCCATCTGCGTGCGGCGGCCCACCACCTTGGCGTTGATGACGTATTCGGCCTTGTGGATGAGGATCAGAAAGCCCAGGCAGGCGGCAGCGGCCAGCGGCGATACCGACAGGCCCACGATGGTGATCACCACGTTGCACACCAGGTTGCCCACGATGGGCACGAGCCCGGCCACGAAGGTGAAGGTGATGAGCACGGTCGTGTAGGGCAGCGCCAGGCCCCACAGCGGCAGCACGAACAGCAGGAACAGCGCCGTGAGCAGCGTGTTGAATGCCGCGATCCAGAACTGCGCCGCCACGATCTGGCGGAACGCCTCGCCGAACAGCGTGATGCGCAGCTTCAGCTGCTGGGCCAGCGGCCCCCGCGCCAGGGCAGGCGGGCGCACGGCGGCCAGCGCGCCGATCAGCAGGCCCACATAGGCAAACAGCAGGCCGGCCAGCCAGGCGCGCCCCGCCATGGCCAGCGCACCCGCCTTGGCGCCCAGGTAGCCGGCGATGATGCGCTGGATTTCCGCCGCGCCTTCCGGCAGGTGGGCCGCGACGTCGGCGGGCAGCTTCAGGCGCAGTTCCAGCACGGTGCGCGCCATGTAGTCCAGCAGCTCGCGGTACTGCTGGGGCGCATCGACCAGGTAGCCCCGCGAATGGGTGAGCCCCGCCGCCAGCAGGGCCAGGGGCAGCAGCATGACCAGGCCGGCGGCCACGACCTGGGCCGCCCGCACGCTGCCGGCGGAGGGCGTGGCCTGGCGCTGCGCCCGGCCCAGGCCGTGGGCGAACCAGCGCGTGAGGGCGCGGGTGAGCAGGAAGCCCAGGCACACGCACAGCAGGCCCGGGAGCAGGCCGCGCCACATCACCAGCAGCAGCACGGCCGCCACCAGCAGGTAGCTGGCCACCACGATGCCCCGGGTCAGGGTGCGCGGCGGCAGCGTGGCGGGCGTGGGTTCTGGCGGCGCAGAGGAGAGGGGGGCCGAAGGGGGACGCTGCGCCATGCGCGGAAGCGGGCTGGGGTGGTGGGGCGAAGTCGATCGGTCAGGCCACGACCACGGCGGCGCCATCGCCGCGCGGCGCGATCGCACCGATGGTGTACACCTTCTCGCCCGCGGCGGCCAGCGTGGCGGCCGTGGCGGCGGCGTTGGCGGCGTCCACCACCACCACCATGCCGATGCCGTTGTTGAAGGTGCGGTTCATCTCGATGTCGTCGATGCCGGCGGTCTTCTGCAGCCAGGCGAACAGCTCGGTCTGGGGCCAACTGCCCTTGGTGAGATGGGCGGCCGTGCCGTCGGGCAGCACGCGCGGGATGTTCTCCAGCAGCCCGCCGCCGGTGATGTGGGCCAGGGCCTTGATGGGGTGGGCGGCCAGCGCGGCCAGCACGTTCTTCACGTACAGGCGCGTGGGTTCCATGATGGCCTGCTTGAAGGGCTTGCCGTCCAGCGTGGCGGGGGCGGTGGCCCCTGCGCGGTCGATGCACTTGCGCACCAGCGAGAAGCCGTTGGAATGCACGCCCGCCGAGGCCAGGCCCAGCACCACGTCGCCGGGGGCCACGTCCCTGCCGGTCAGGATCTTCGACTTTTCGACCGCACCGACCGCGAACCCGGCCAGGTCGTATTCGCCGGCGGGGTACATGCCCGGCATTTCGGCCGTTTCCCCGCCGATCAGGGCGCAGCCCGAAAGCTCGCAGCCCCGGGCGATGCCGCCGACCACGGCCGCGGCCGTGTCCACGTCGAGCTTGCCGCAGGCGAAGTAGTCGAGGAAGAACAGGGGCTCGGCGCCCTGCACCAGCACGTCGTTCACGCTCATGGCCACCAGATCGATGCCCACGGTGTCGTGCATGTTCCACTCGAACGCCAGCTTGAGCTTGGTGCCCACGCCGTCCGTGCCGGAGACCAGCACGGGCTCCTTGTAGCGCTTGGGCACCTCGAACAGGGCGCCAAAGCCGCCGATGCCCGCCAGCACGCCTTCGCGCATGGTCTTCTTGGCCAGCGGCTTGATGCGCTCGACCAGGGCGTCGCCCGCGTCGATGTCAACGCCGGCGTCTTTGTACGAAATGGGGGTGGAGGGGGCAGAAGAGCTCATGGGTGGTGTGGTGCAGATAGGCCCGCGCGGCGGGCTGGAATCCGGGGATTTTAAGGGGCATGCCCCGCCGTGCCTCCTCAGCCCTGTGCCGGCGGGGGCTTTGGGGTGGCGCGGCGGGCCGCGGCGGCCTGCAGCAAGACGCCCGCCAGCGCCAGGGCTGCAAAGCACATTCCGGCGCCGAAGGTGGCGCTGGCGCCCCACTGGTCCCACAGCAGGCCGGCCAGCGCGCTGGCCACCAGCAGGGCCAGGCCGCTGACCAGGTTGAACATGCCGAAGGCCGTGCCGCGCAGGTCGGCGGGGGCGGTATCGGCCACCATCGTGGCCAGCAGGCCCTGCGTCATGGCCATGTGCAGCCCCCACAGGGCGATGCCCAGCCAGGCGGCGATGCCCTGGCCGGTGAAGGCCAGCAGCGCATCGGCGGCGATCAGCACCACCAGCCCCCCGGCGAGCAGCGTGGTGTGCCGGGCCGTGTCGGAGAGCTTGCCGAGCGGGTACGCGCCCAGCGCGAAGACCACGTTCATCAGCACCAGCACCAGGGGTGTCAAGGCGAGGGGCAGGCCGCCTTGCTGCATGCGCAGCACCAGGAAGGCTTCGCTGAAGCGGGCCAGGGTGAACACCGCGCCCAGGGCCACCACCCCCCAGTAGGCGGGGCCCAGCCGCCGCAGGCTCTCGCGGCGGATGGGGTTGGCGCGGGCGGCGCCGGCGGGGCGCTCCGGCTCGCGCACGCCCACGACGAGCAGCACCACGCACAGCGCGGCCGGGAGCACCGCCACCCAGAAGACCGCACGGAAATCGTTGGCCCAGAGCAGCATCAGCCCCATGGCGAGCAGCGGGCCCAGAAAGGCGCCCACGGTGTCGAGCGACTGCCGCAGTCCGAAAGCCGCGCCGCGCATGCCGGGCGGGGCCAGGTCGGCCACCAGCGCATCGCGGGGCGCGCCCCGGATGCCCTTGCCCACGCGGTCCAGCAGCCGCGCCGCCACCACCAGGCCGACGGTGGTGGCCAGCGCGAACAGCGGCTTGGACAGGGCGCCGAGCCCGTAGCCCAGGATGGCCAGCGGCTTGCGCCGGCCCCACCAGTCGCTCAGGACGCCCGAGAACACCTTCAGGATGAGGGCCGTGGCCTCGGCCGCGCCCTCGATGAGGCCCACGGTGAGCATGCTGACCCCCAGCGCCGCGACCATGAAGACGGGCAGCAGGCTGTGGATCATTTCGGACGAAATGTCCATGAGCAGGCTCACCAGGCCCAGGGCCCAGATGCTGGCCGGCAGGCGCTTGGAGGGGGAGGGTGGAAGGGCCATGGGTGCTGACGAGGCAGAGCGTGGGGAAGCCGGCGGCCGAAGGGGGCCGGCGGCAGACTAAAATCGGCTCCATTGTCGTTGCCGGGCCTCTTCGCAAGGAGTTCCTGCCCTGGCAACGGGCCGTCGGCCACCACTTTCGCCGCACCCGCCGCAGTCACCTACGGCCGGGCGCTTCCAACTTCATCCGTGATGCTGCTGCTGATCCCTTCCTTGTCTGCCGCTCCCGCACTGAATGCCACGGGCCTGGCCATGCTGCCCGGGTGCCGCGCATGAAGCAGCTGGCGCTGGACATCGGCCTGGCCACCGGCCCCACCCTGGCCCGTTTTTTCGCGGGCCCCAACGAGGCGGCCCTGCAGCACCTGCGCCTGGCGGTGGGCGAGGGCAGCAGCCAGGCCACCCGCTCGCCGGTGCCCACCTACCTCTGGGGCGAGCCCGGCAGCGGCAAGACGCACCTGCTCACGGCCGTGCGCCACGCCCTGCGCGAGCAGGGTGCCAGCGTGGGCTGGCTCGACCCATCGGTGGCCGAGCCGCCGGATTTCGATGAGCGCTGGGCCGCCATCGTCATGGACGACGTGCACCTGTACAGCACCGCCCAGCAGGCCACGGCCTTCAACTGGTTCGTGAATGCCATCAGCCCGGCCAGCGGCAGCCAGCGCTGGGTGCTGGCCGCGGGCGACCTGCCGCCGGCCGACCTGCCCCTGCGCGACGACCTGCGCAGCCGCCTGGGCTGGGGCCATGTGTTCCAGCTGCAGCTGCTGGGCGAAGCCGAGCGCCGCTCCGTGCTGCGCCAGGAAGCCGACGCGCGCGGCGTGTTCCTGGGTGACGAGGTGATGGACTACATGCTCAACCGCTTCTCGCGCGACCTGGGCAGCCTCATGCAGCTCTTGGACCAGCTCGACGCGTTTGCCTTGCGCACCCAGCGCGCCATCACGATTCCCTTGCTCAAGACGATGCTGGAATCGGAATGACGCCGACCCATGCGCCCCCTTTTTATCTGTGAACCTGAATGACTTCTGAACCCCGCCGCCTGCGGCTTGCGCTGTTTGACCTGGACCACACGCTGCTGCCGCTCGACTCCGACTACGAGTGGGGCGAGTTCACCATCCGCATCGGCTGGAACGACCCCGTGGAGTTCGCGCGCCGCAACGACGAGTTCTACGCCCACTACCAGGCGGGCACGCTCGACGTGCACGACTACGTGCGCTTCGCGACCGAGGCCGTGCGCCTGCGCGGCCCCGAGGCGGCGGCGGCCGCGCACCTGCAGTTCATGCGGGACGTGATCGGCCCGGCCATCCAGCCCCAGGCGCTCAGCCTCATCCGCCAGCACCAGGCGGCTGGCGACGAGGTGCTGATCGTCACCGCCACCAATGAGTTCGTGACCACTCCCATCGCCCAGGCGCTGGGTGTGCAGCAGCTGCTGGCCGTGCAGCTGGCGCGCGACGCCAGCGGCTGGTACACCGGCGAGATCGACGGCATTCCCACCATGCGCGAAGGCAAGGTGCGGCGCATGGAACAATGGCTGGCCGAGCGGCAACTCGGCTGGGGCGATGTCGACAGCACGTTCTACAGCGATTCCATGAACGACGTGCCCCTGCTGGAGAAGGTGAACCACCCGGTGGCCACCAATCCCGACCCGCGCCTGCGGGCCCTGGCCCAGGAGCGCGGCTGGCGCATACTGGATCTGTTCACGGCCCCAGCCGGCCAGGATGCCGCCTGACACCTGCGCCCCGCGCCAGACCCCCCTGATTACTCCCTACCCATGATCAAGAAGTTCATCGACAAACTGCTGGGCAAATCGACGCCCGGCACCTCGGGCGGCAAGCCGCATTTCGGCAAGCGCGAAGAGGTGCCCGCCTCGGTGCACGGCATCAACCCCGAGCTGGTGGACCGCCGGGCCGCCGAGGTGGTGGCCACGCTCAAGCAGGCGGGCTTCGAGGCCTACATCGTGGGCGGCGCCGTGCGCGACCTGCTGCTGGGCCTGCGCCCCAAGGACTTCGACGTGGCCACCAACGCCACGCCCGAGCAGGTCAAGGGGCTGTTCCGCCGCGCCTTCATCATCGGCAAGCGCTTTCGCATCGTGCACGTGGTGCACGGACGGGGCCGCGAGCACGAGGTGATCGAGGTGTCCACCTTCCGCGCCTACCTCGACAACGCCGCCGCAGGCCAGGTGGCGGGCAACGAAAAGACCAGCAAGGCCCAGCTGTCGGGCATGCAGCATGCCGTGGACGCCAGCGGCCGCGTGCTGCGCGACAACGTCTGGGGCCCGCAGGACGAAGACGCCACGCGCCGCGACTTCACCGTGAACGCCATGTACTACGACCCGGTGAGCCAGATTGTGGTGGACTACCACAAGGGCCTGCAGGACGCCAAGAAGAAGACGCTGCGCATGATCGGCGATCCGGCCACGCGCTACCGCGAAGACCCGGTGCGCATCATCCGCGCCGTGCGCTTCGCGGCCAAGCTCAGCCCCCTGGGGTTCAGCATCGACGCCAAGTCGGCCGCGCCGCTGGTGCAGTCGCAGGCCCTGCTGGCCGAGGTGCCGCAAAGCCGCATGTTCGACGAAATGCTCAAGCTGCTGCAGACGGGGCACGCCATTGCCACCATCGAACAGCTGCGCAAGCTGGGCATGGCCAAGGGCATCTACCCGCTGCTGGACGTGGCCGTGGAGCGCGCCGACACGCCGTTTGTGAAGGCTGCCCTGGTGGACACCGACCGCCGCGTGAACGAAGGCAAGCCCGTGGCCCCGAGCTTCCTGCTGGCCTGCGTGCTGTGGGAAGACGTGCGCAATGGCTGGCAGGAGCGCCTGAACCAGCGCCAGCATCCGCTGCCCGCGCTGCAGGAGGCCATCGACGAGGTGTTCGACAAGCGCATCGGCGACGTGTCGGGCCGCGGCAAGCTGGCGGCCGACATGCGCGAGATCTGGGTCATGCAGCCGCGCTTTGAAAAGCGCGTGGGCAACACCCCGTTCGGCATGGTGATGCAGCCGCGCTTTCGCGCCGGGTTCGACTTCATGCGCCTGCGCGCCGATGTGGGCGAGGTGGAGGAGGCGCTGGCCGAATGGTGGCAGGACTTCCAGGCGGCCGACGACGAACGCCGTGACGACCTGATGGACCAGGCCAAGGAAGAGCAGAAAGCCCGCCAGAAAGCCCAGCCGGTGGTCAAGCGTGTGCCGCGCCAGGCCCCTGCAGCCGGGCCAAGGGCTGCGGGTGGGGCGGACGCGGAGGGGGATGGGGATGCCGCCCAGGGCGCGGCCGACTTTCCTTCCGAGGGCGGCGCTCCCAAGAAGCGCCGCCGCCGCCGCCGCAAGCCCGGCGGGGGCGACGGTGGGGCGGGCCCCGGCGGGTCCGGTTTCGCGGTGGATGCCTGACCCGCTGCGGTCCGATGCCGTGCGCCCCGGCACCGCGCAGGCCCTGGTGCCCATGAAGGGCCACCGGAAGAACCGATGACACCGATCCAGCCCACGGCCGCTCGCCCGCCACCCCTGGCAAGCACCGGCAGCACGGCCTACATCGGCCTGGGCGCGAACCTGGGCGACGCCCCTGCCGCGCTGCGCTCCGCCGTGCAGGCCATTGCCGCCTTGCCGGCCACCCGGGTCCTGCGGTGGTCGTCGCTGTACCGCAGCGCGCCCGTGGATGCCGCCGGCCCGGACTATCACAACGCCGTGGTGGCCGTGCAGACCGCGCTGTCACCCCACGGCTTGCTGGCCGCGCTTCAGGCCATCGAGGCCGCGGCCGGCCGCGAGCGCCCCTACCGCAACGCGCCCCGCACGCTGGACCTGGACATCCTGCTCTTTGGCGGGCAGGTGCTCGACACCCCCGCACTCACCGTGCCCCACCCGCGCCTGCGTGAGCGGGCCTTCGTGCTGCTGCCCCTGGCCGAGATAGCGCCAGAGCAGGTCCACCCCGCATGGCTGGCGGCGGTGCAGGACCAGCACATCGAGCGGCTGCCAGCCGCATGGTGCGAGGCCGTGTAGCCTTTCCGCTCCGCTTTCCGCAAAGCGGTAGCTGGCGTGGCACGGGCCCCGCGCCGCCACGTCCCGGATGTGAAGCGCACGCGTGGGCAGGCGCAGGGGCGCCTCAGGGGCTCACCCTTGCCTGGCGCGCTGGTTCGAGGCAAACACGTTGTCCTTGGGCAAGGCCTGGCCCGCCTGCACGGCCGCCACCCAGTCGCGGGTCGAAGCGGCGGCGGCAAAGTTGCTGTGGAACACCACGCTGAACACACGGTGGATTTCCTCGGCGCTGGCGCTGCCCGCCGCATTGGCATAGGGCAGGGCGCCGCTCGCGTCGCTCAGGAACTCCACGGCCAGCCCCCGGTGCGAGGCCTCGTAGATGGTGCTGGCATCGCAGTTGTGCGTCATGTAGCCCACCACGGTCAGGGTGTCGATGCCACGCCCGGCCAGCCACTCGGCCAGGCCGGTGTTCGTGAAGGCGCTCGCCATGCCTTTTTCGATGTGGTGGTCGGCAGGGCGGCGCGCCACTTCGGGGTGCAGTTGCCAGCGCTCGGTGGCCTTGTCGAACACCGGGGCACCCGATGGCGCGGTGTGCTGTACCACGACCACCGGCACACCGGCCGCGTGGGCGGCATCCATCGCGCGGGCGATGTTGGGCAGCGTGTCGGCCACGGGCGGGTACTCGATGGGCAGGTTGCCGCCCGCGAAATACTCGTTCTGCACGTCGATGACGATCAGGGCGCGGCGCGGAGCGGTGGTGGAAGAGGAGGTCATGGTCACAGTCCTTTGATGGGGTGAAAGAAATGGGTTGCGGGGAAGGAATGGAGTGATTGTTCGCGTGGCCGCCCGTCCTTGAAAGTGGCTTGATTGACACTCATCGATAGAATCAGGCCATCGTGCCCCATCCTGCCCAATCCTCCATCCGCCTGGTTTCCTCCTCTGCCCCGGACACCGTGGCGGTGGTGGCCTTCGACGGCATCAGCCCCTTCCACCTCTCGGTGCCCTGCCTCGTGTTTGGCGAGGACCGCACGGCCGAGGGCATCAACCGCTACAAATTGGTGGTGTGTGGCATGGCGCCGGGCCCGCTGCGCACCTCCGCCGGGTTCGGCATCGAGGTGGGCCATGGCCTCAAGGTGCTGCGGCGTGCACAGACCATCGTCGTGCCTTCCTGGCGCGACGATCTGGCGCCCGTGCCCCCGGCATTGCTGGCCGCGCTGCGGGCCGCGCACCGCCGGGGTGCGCGCATCGTGGGCCTGTGCCTGGGCGCTTTTGTGCTGGCCGAGGCGGGGCTGCTGGATGGCCGCACCGCCACCACGCACTGGGCGCTGGCGGCCCAGTTCGCCCAGCGCTATCCGCGCGTGCAGCTCAAGCCCGAGGTGCTGTACGTGGAGGACGGGCTGGTGCTCACCTCGGCCGGCACGGCGGCGGGCATCGACTGCTGCCTGCACCTGCTGCGCCAGCAGCACGGCGCCGAGGCCGCCAACCGTGCCGCGCGCCGCATGGTGGTGGCGCCCCACCGCCAGGGCGGCCAGTCGCAGTACATCCAGCAGCCCGTGGCGCCGTCGGTGCGGGGCGACCGGCTGGCGCCGCTGCTGCAGTGGCTGGGCGAGCACCTGCACGAAACCCACACCCTGGAGGCCCTGGCCGAGCGCGCGGTGATGAGCCCGCGTACCTTCACGCGCCGCTTTCGCCAGGTCACCGGCACGACGGTGGGCCAGTGGCTGCAGAACCAGCGCGTCGCGCTCGCGCAGCAGCTGCTGGAGGGTGGAGACCTGTCCGTCGAGGCCGTGGCCATCGAGGCCGGCTTCGGCTCGGCCGTATCGCTGCGGCAGCACTTCGCCGCCACGCTGGGCATTGCGCCGTCGGCGTACAGGCAGCAGTTCCGCAGCACTGGCTAGCGGCGGATGCTATCGACGGGATGGAGTCGGGCCGGGTTCAAAAGATCGCTCA
The DNA here is from genome assembly GCF_059418365.1 of Acidovorax sp. GW821-FHT09A11. Taxonomy (NCBI): domain Bacteria; kingdom Pseudomonadati; phylum Pseudomonadota; class Betaproteobacteria; order Burkholderiales; family Comamonadaceae; genus Acidovorax; species Acidovorax sp. GW821-FHT09A11. Next base: position 153,375 of record NZ_JBWKPS010000010.1, on the reverse strand, counting down.
GTTGCAGGTTCTTGCTGAGAAGGCGCGGCCCTCGGCGCCCCGCATTCGTTGCAAGGGGGTGGGCGACCCCGCCACCGCTCATGCGGAACACGCGGCCTGCGGCCAGGCACGCCCCGTCTCCAGCATGGTGACGATGCGGTCGACCTGGCCGCGCAGGTTCTTGTGCTTCTTCATCTTCTGTGCGTTCCGTGCCAGGTCCAGGAGGGACTGGCCGTGCGAGGCCGGTGTGGACGGGTCGGCGCCGCAGGCCAGCAGTGCACCCACGGCAAGGTCGCTGCAGGAGACGACGGCCATCCACAGCGGCGTGCGGAGCGGGTCGCCGGCTTCGGGGGCATGCACGTCGCGCGACAGGCGGATCAGCTCGGGCACATAGCGGTTGTTGCCCTGGCAGATGCGGTGCAGCACCCGGGAGCTGTCGTCCCAAGGTGCGTCCACGTCGAGCACGCCCGCGTCCAGGATGCGCTGGAACAGGGCGTCGGAGCGCGCATCCAGTTCGCGGTCATGCAGATCGGTGAGGCGCAGCACCGGCATGTGGTCCCGCGTGGCGGAGTGGCAGGCTGCACCCAGGTCCAGCGCGGCCATCACCGCCGCATGGCACCCGGGCCGCCACAGGGCGGCCAATGTCAGTGGTTCGACCGCTCCGTAGGTCTTCTGCGCCACGAGGGCGTTGTGGTACAGCGGCATGCCGCCCTTGGCCAGCAGGTGCACCATGTCCACGTCATTGCCTTCGATGGCCAGGACCATGGGGTAGGTGTCGTCGAAGTTTTCGCCCTGCCACAGGGCCCTGGCGTCGCCACCGTCTACCAGCCAGGTGCGTGCGGCGCCGTGGTCCTGGGCCAGCACTGCGGCCTGCAGCGCGCGTTGGGAGGTGAGCAGGGCCAGTCGTTCGTTTCTATTCATGGTGATGTGTGTGGCCCCTTCCAACAGGTTCATGGAAGGGCCAGGGTCGCGGCGTTGCAAGAGCCGCCATTTTGCAAGCGCAAGGCAGTTTGGCGGCTGACAACTTGTCCACCGCGAAAAGCCTGGAACGGGCGCATTTCTCCGTATATTTCCTGGGGCATGAGCCGACTGCAAAAGTGTCCCTTGCAGCCAGGACGGCACGAGGAGGAGTTTTTCTTGACGCGAATCTTGACGCGAACCCTGACGCGAAAGCCCCTGCGGAGCTGCTTGGAGGGAGAAGATTGCTTTGGTGGGCGTGCCCGGCACGGAAAACCATGTTGATCAACATCGTCGGCAACTTCACTTTCGAGCAGCGCGGCGATGCGATGCTCATCGGCACCGAAGAATCGGCGGCGCTGATCTGCAACGGCCACGCACGGCTGGTGCCCCCGGAGCCAACCTTCCTGCGCTTCAGCGCGCCGGGCGTCACGGCCCGCGTGCACTACGCCGACGGCCCGCCGACCATCGTGCGGCACGGCGACAAGGAATGGCACCTCCACGACGTGCTGCTGGGCGGCTCGGACGCGTATGGCGTGGCATCCCCGGGCAACGAGCGCATCTTCATCGTCCACGATTGGAGCGGCGATCGCCTGGCTTCGCTACCCAAACGGTTGGGCCCCAAGCACTTCGGCCGTGCCGCCATCGTGATGACCGACACCTACACATATCCCGAAAGCGAATACACGGAGATCTATCGCCCGGATGGCGAACTCCACGCCCGCTACACCTTGCAAAGGCACGGAGCGGGGCGACAGGAACTGGCGCACTTCACGGACGCACTGGCTTTTCTGCGCACGGGCAACACCCCCTCCACGTACCAACTCTTCGACCTGCGCAGCCTGCAGGCCCGCGGCCTCCTGCCCGTCGCGGGCGCGATCCTGGGGGTCTGCGCATTGCCGGATGGCAGCAACCTGTGGGTGGATGCCGAGGGCATGCACCGGCTGGCGCCGCAAGGCCAAGACCCGTCGCCGCAGACGCTCCATCGCTTCCCCGAGCCCCTGGACGTGGGGCAGGCCAAGCTGCTGCTGTGGCACGACACGCAACGCATCTATGCGGCGATCGACCATGACCGGGAGCGCCAGAGCCTGATCGCCCTGCCGCTCGACGGTGTCAACGCCACGGTGCAGGAGATGGAGTGGTCTGATACCTGGATCATCGCGTTCCAAGGCGGTTTCCTGGCGGGGCAGAACTATCTGCAGCTCAAGCGCAAGACGCTGCTGGCGGACAACGCGGTGGTGCTGTGGCAGCCCGGCGATGTGCTGAGCCCCGCTTTGCTCCAGACGGATGCGAGCCCGGTCGTCGAAGTCAGCCAGACGCGCTCCACCGTCAAGGGCAAACACGGTTACCGCCTGCGCATCCAGGATGCTTGCCCCAACCGTGCGATCCGCTGTGCCGCGCTGGAGCTGGGCCGGTTGTTGGGCGACACCTGCAAAGGCGCTTACCAACAGGGCGATGACGTGCCGGACCGCAAGTTCGACGGGTGCTTCACCATCGACATCGCCACTGCCAGCGCGCCCACTGCGTTCGAGCAGGCCTTCCTGCCGGCCTATCTGGCCTATTACCGCGACATCGGCGACCTCTCGCCGGAAGGCAGCAGGGCACGGCTGGCGCCGCTGGCAATCACCTGGGCCATTGACGAAACGCTATACAAAACGTAGCGCAAAGCGCTTTTCAGAGTTAGCAGAGAGACTGATTTTGATGACCAAAACGTCCCAAACCATTGCCGCCATCCTCAAAAAAGCTGGCATCGCCTTCCAGCCCCTGCCCAAGGACTGGGACGGCTCCCACCTGGGCCAGATCTTCCATCACATGGTTCCCGAGCGGATCTGCGAGCTGGACCCGAAGTGCATCGCCGAGGCGGCCGACTACGTGGGGGTGCTCCAGGAATTCGCACAGGCCACCCAGGGAGAGTTCGCCCCCGAAAGCGCGCGAGCCGAAGGGAGCGTCGGCGGCAAGATGGTGCTGGAGTTCCTGCATGCAGGGCAGGCCATCCGCTTCAAGTTCACGCAGGAAGGCCGCTGGGTGGCCGATGACTTTTACGAGCAACTGCGCAAGTTCTGCAAGAAGCACCTCAGCGGCAGTTACCTGAGCGTGGGCAGCGATCTGGCCACCGAGGTCTATTTACCGCACAAGGTGGTTGCGCAGATTCAGAAGAAGACGCGCACCTTTGATAGCGTCGAGGCGCTGGTGCAGTTCGTGGTGGAGGGCGCATCCCAGAGCGACCTGATCAAAGCAGGGGAGAGCCTGCCTTGGCAGTTGAAGGCGGGCTATACCTGCGACGGCGACAGCCTGCTGACCGCGCTGCTCAAGTCCGAGGCGGACACGGACAGATGCCTGAGTGCCTATGAGCTGCTCGAAGCTCCCGCACTGCCCAGTCGCCATGGCGAATCGCCCCTGGAACTGGCGCAGCGCCTGCGGGGGGTGGAGCTGAGACGCGAGTACGGCGGCGAGGCCAAAGCCACCCTGGGCTATGCCGAGATCCGCGAGAAGTGGAGCCAGCGGCTCTGGCACAGCTATCTCCCCGAATACATGCGCATCGCCGATGCGCTGGAGGCGGACCTGGCATCCATGCGCTTCTCTGAAGCAGGCAACTTGTACGGCATCGCCATGTGCCATGCGCCGCTGCTGGACTGCGGGTCGGAAGTCGCGCAAGTGCACTACTACGAATACAACGGCGCGTACACCCTGAATTTGCTCACCCAGGGACCTGGAGGCGGCGCCTTGCACCTGCAACTGCCCCTCGATCAGGTCGACACGGTGATCGACCTGCTGCGCAGGTATTGCCGCCGTACGTTGTGGACAACGCCCGGCCAGGATGGCGCGTGGCTTGCCGCTCAAGCATAGCCTGCGGCCCCTGGCGCAAGGATGGGGGCCGTCGGTGTGGGCGGTCCGTCTCCGTTGAATGAAATGCTATATTAATGATAGCAACAAGCGCTTTCTGGGAAAGCGCCAGAGGCCGATGGAGCTCGAAGTTCTCAATCCACCTTCGCGCCCGAGGCCTTCACCACCTGCTGGTACTTGGCGCGCTCGGCGGCCATGAAGCTGTCGAACTGCGCGGGCGTGGTGGCCACGGGTTCGGCGAGCAGGGCGCCGAAGCGGGTCTTGGTCTCCGGCGCGTTCAGGGCCGCCACGAAAGCCTTGTTCAGCTTGTCGATGATGGGCTTGGGCGTGGCCGCGGGCGCTACGAGGCCCCACCAGGTGTCGATGGAAAAGCCCTTGAACGTGGCCGACAGCGGCGGCACGCCGGGCAGCGAGGGCGATGCGTCCAGCGAGGTCACGGCCAGCGCCTTGAGCTTGCCCGCGCGGATGTTGGGCGCGGCGGCGGCCAGGTTGTCGATGTTGAAGTCCACCTCGCCCGCCAGCAGCGCCAGCTGCGCAGGGTTGGCGCCCCGGTAGGGAATGTGCAGCGCGAAGATGCCGGCGCGCTGCTTGAACATCTCGCCCGCCAGGTGGCCCGCGCTGCCGTTGCCGCCGCTGCCGTAGTTCAGCTTGGCGGGGTTGGCCTTGGCGTAGGCGATCAGGTCGGCCACGGTGTGGATCTTGAGCTGCTCGGCCTTGGCCGCGTTGATGACCAGTACGTTGGGCACGCGCACCATCTGCGTGATGCCCGCGAAGTCCTTGGCGGCGTCGTAGGGCATCTTGGAATAGAGCCACGGGTTGACCGCATGCGTGGCGGTGGCCGAGATGCCGATGGTCAGGCCGTCGGGCGCCGCCTTGGCGATGGCGTCGGCACCGATGTTGCCGCCCGCGCCGCCCTTGTTGTCGATGATCACCGTGCCCAGCGAGTCGCGCACGCGCTCGGCCAGGGCCCGGGCGGTCACGTCGATGGGGCCGCCGGCCGCATACGGCACGATCAGCCGGATGGGCTGGCCCGAGTCCTGCGCGAGCGCGGTGTGGGAGGAGAAAGCCGCTGCGATAGCGGCGCTGGCGAGGAGGATGTTTCTGCGGTTCATGGGTGCCATTGTGCAAAAAAATCGTAAGAAGGCTTACGAAAACCTTGAAGCGGGGTGTTCAGGGCGTGCGGGAGGGGTTTTCCGAAAGGCCCAGGTCCTCCACCAGCATGCCCAGCTCGTGCGACGAGCGGATGTCCAGTTTCAGGAAGATGGCCGAGCGGTGCGTGTCCACGGTGCGCGGGTCGATGGGGCGCCCGGGGTCGCGCTGGGCCAGCGCACGGGCCGCTTCCTTGCTGCTGATGCCGGTGGCCAGCAGGCGCGCCACCTCCTGCTGGCGCGGGCTCAGCGCGTTCCAGCGCTCCCGCAGCAGGGCGTGCCGCTGCGCGCGCGCGGCCACGCCGTGCGACAGGGTGGCCGCGCGGTGCACGGCGGCCAGCAGGGTGGCCTCGTCGCAGGGTTTTTCCAGCCAGTCCACCGCGCCTTGCTTGACGGCCGCCACGGCCGAGGCCAGCTCGCCGTGGGCGGAGAGGAACACGGTCTTGAGCACCGTGCCCCGCTGGCGCATGGCCTCGAAGACCTGCAGGCCGCTCATGCCGTCCATGCGCAGGTCGAGCAGCACGCAGCCGGGCCGGGCCAGGTCGGCGCCAGCCAGGAAATCCGGCCCGCTCGCGAACGACTGGGCCGCGTGGCCGCCGGCCAGCAGCAGCGCGGCGAGGGAATGGCGCACGCCTTCGTCGTCGTCCACGATGTAGACGCGCAGCGGGGCAGGGGTTGGGCCGGGGGCGGTGGGGTGATCGGTCATGGGGAGGCCACGGGCGGCGTTGCGTGCAGGGGAAGCCGGATTTCGAAGACCGCGCCGCCGCCCTCGCGGTTGCGCGCCAGCAGTTCGCCGCCCATGCTCTCGACGATGGAGCGGCAGATGTTCAGGCCCAGCCCCAGGCCGTCGGAGCGCGTGGTGAAGAACGGCTCGAACAGGCGCTCGGCGATCTCGGGGGGCAGACCCGGGCCCCGGTCCTGCACTTCGAGGCAGGCGTGCCCGGCATCTGCCCGGGTGCGCAGCAGCAGTTCGTGGTCCATCGGGGGCGTGGCGTGCACCTGCATGGCCTGCAGCGCGTTGAGGCCAAGGTTCAGGACCACCTGCTCCAGGAGCACGCGGTCGGCGCGCACCCGCAGCGGTTCGGGCGCGAGGTCCAGGCGCACCGCCACCCCATGCCGCCGTGCCTCGGCGCGCAGCAGCAGGCCCAGGGACTGGTCCACGGCGGCATTGAGGTCGCAGGGTTCGCGGGCCTCGGGATGCTGGCGCACCCAGCGGCGGATGCGCCCCACGATGTCGGCCGCGCGCAGCGCCTGAGTGGACAGCGCGGCGAGGCTTTCGTTGAGCAGTTCGGTCCGGCCCTGCGCGGCGAGCGCGCGCGCCGCGGCCGCGTAGTTGACCAGGGCCGCCAGCGGCTGGTTGAGCTCGTGCGCGAGGGTGGAGGCCATCTCGCCCACGGTGATCACGCGCTGCACGCGCTGCAGTTGCGCCTCGCGCTGCTGCTGCTGTTCCTCGGCGCGCTTCTGGGCAGTGATGTCCACCACCGAGCTCATCCAGCCGATGTGCCGGCCATCACCGTCGATGAGCCGCGCCGTGTAGAACATGGTGTAGACGTCCGAGCCGTTGCGGTGCCGCAGCCGGTTCTCGTTGCCCTGGGGCGTGGCCTTGCCCGCCAGCGAGGTGTCGCTGTCGTTCCAGTGGCGGTCGAGGTCGTCGGGATGCCAGTAGGGGTAGGGGGGCAAGCAGCCGATGAGTTCGGAGGCGGCGTAGCCCACCATGTCGCACATGGCGGCGTTCACGTACACGATGCGGCCCTGCAGGTCGCGCGCACGCATGCCGACGAGCAGGGAGTCTTCCATGGACTGGCGAAAGGCCTGCGCCTGCTGCAGCGCGTGGGTGCGCTCGTGCACGCGCTGTTCGAGTTCGATGCGGGCCTGGCGGTTCTCCTGCAGGCGCCGCTCGCGCAGCTGCCAGTAGAGCGCGCCCAGCACCAGCAGGCCCGACGCGAGGCTGGCCAGCGCCCAGGCCTGCTGGCGCGCCAGGGCCACCACCTTGCTGTCGGCCGTGAGGGTGAGGGTCCAGCCCAGGTCGGGCAGGTGTTCCGCGAAGGCGAGATAGTGCTTGCCGCTGCCGGGCAGCCGAAGCTCGGCACCCGGCTGGTCCGGGCGCTGCAGGAGCTTCCAGGGCACCGGCGCGGGCTGCCATTGCGCGCCGTACTGCTCATCGTGTTGCACCTGCCGCACGGCCTCGGCGGGCAGGGGCTTGCTGGTCTTGTAGAGCCAGGACGACACGGAGCCCAGAAACAGAATGCCGCGCTCATCCGTGACGAACACCGGGTCGAGCAGTTGCGCCCAGGTGTCCACGATGGGCTGCATGCGCACCTTCACGGCCACCACGCCGATCACCTTGCCATCGCGCTGCACGGGGGCCGAGGCGAACAGCCCGGGCTCGCCCGTGGTCTTGCCCACGCCGTAGAAGCGCCCCGCCTGCCCGTGCAGTGCGTCGCGGAAGTAGGGACGGTTGCTGTAGTTCTGGTCGACGAAGCTGCTGGGCGTGTCCCAGTTGCTGGAGGCCAGCGTGAGGCCCTTGTCGTCCATGAGGTACAGCGTGTCGGAGCCGGCGTGCGCATTGACGGCCTGGAGGTACGCGTTGGCCGCCTCCCGCACGCTCTCCGATGCGGGATGGCGCAGCAGGTCCGCGACCAGGGGTTGCTGCGCCGCCGTGAAGGGCAGGTAGCTGTAGCGCGTGGCCACGCCGCGCAGGGCCAGGGCCTGGACCTCGCTGGAGCGGCGCAGGTTGTCCCATTGGGTTTCCAGCTCGTTGCGGGTGGCCCATTCGCCGGCGCCCAGGATCAGCAGCACGGCCAGGCCGAACACGGCGGCCATGGGGCCGGCTCCGCGCAGCCCATCGCGCAGGCGTCCCAGGGGCCTGGGGGGAGGCAACGGTGCTGTCACGGGTGTGGCTGTGGCCGGTGGTGGCGCGGGCGGCAAACCCACACCCTCCCGCTCATCCGCCGTGCTTGTCCGCCTCGGAGGTGAAGGAGTCCGCATAGAACTCTTCCGCTGGCAGGCCCCGCTGCGCGCTGTAGGCCACGCGGGCGGAATCGACCACGATGGGGGCGCCGCAGGCGTACACCTGGTGGCCCGACAGATCGGCGTGGTCGTCCATCACGGCCTGGTGCACAAACCCGGTGCGACCGGTCCAGCCGTCCTCCGGCAAGGCGTCGGAGACGACGGGCACGTAGGTCAGGTGGGGCATGTCGGCCGCCCGGGCCAGCACCCAGTCGTGCATGTACAGGTCGCCGGGGCGGCGGCCGCCCCAGTAGAGCACCGTGGGGCGCGTGATGGCCTTGAACTGCATGTGCTCGATGAGCGCCTTGATGGGGGCAAAGCCCGTGCCCGAGGCCAGCAGCACGATGGGCTTGTCCGAGTCCTCGCGCAGGAAGAAACTGCCGAACGGGCCTTCCACGCGCAGGATCTCCTTTTCCTTCATCGCGCCGAACACGTGGTCGGTGAACTTGCCGCCCGCCATGTGGCGGATGTGCAGCTCCACGCCGGGTGCGTCGGCCTGCGTGTGAGGTGCATTGGCCATCGAATACGCCCGGCGTGCTCCGTCGCGCAGGATGAATTCGATGTACTGGCCCGCGTGGTACCGGAAGGTGTCCGCCGCCGGCAGCTGCAGTCGCACCCGCATCACGTCGTGCGATTTCTTTTCGAGGGTGGCCACCCGCACGGGCATCTTCTTGACGGGGTAGGCGCTTTCATCGGTGACCTGGCGCGATTCGAGCACCACGTCCGTCAGGGGCTGGGCGCAGCAGGTCAGCACGAGGCCGGCGGCCTCTTCGTCGGCCGTGAGCGCCTTGGACTGGTGCTCGCCATGGTGCACGGTGCCGCTGAGCTTCCTGCACTTGCACGAACCGCAGGCGCCGTCCTTGCAGCCATAGGGCAGGCCGACGCCGCTGCGGATGGCGGCGGCCAGGATGGCCTCGCCAGCGTTGGCCCGGAAAGCGCGGCCGCTGGGCTGCACGGTGATCTGGAATGCTGCGGTGCTCACAGCCTCGGCGCTGGTCATCTTGTGGGTATCCTCGGGACGTAGATCTTCAAGAACCGGTTGGTGCCGCCGTGGGCCCCTGCCAGGAGATGCCGGCTGGTTCTTTACAAACGGACCCGATTTTGCCTTCAAACCAAAACCCCCTTGGCGCCCTGCCGGCGCGCTTTCGCCGCGAACGCCTGCTGATCGTGGGGTGTGGTGACGTGGGCCAGCGCGTGGCGCGCCAGCTCCAGGGCGGCCCGGGCGCCGGGCGCGTCCAGGTGCTGGCGCTCACCTCCAGCCCCGAGCGCAAGCCGGCGCTGCGCGCCCTGGGCATCCGCCCCCTGTGCGGAAACCTGGACGATGTGGCCACGCTGCGCCGCCTGTCGGGCCTGGCCACGCGCGTGCTGCACCTGGCCCCGCCACCCGGCGAAGGCGCCGGAGGGGATGGCTGGTGGCGCGATCCGCGCACGGTGGCCCTGGCGCGCGCGCTGCGCCTGCGCAGCCTGCCCGCCTCCCTCGTCTACGCCTCCACGAGCGGCGTGTATGGCGACTGCCAGGGGGCGATGGTGTCCGAGACACGGCCCGTGGCCCCCGCCACGCCGCGCGCGCAGCGGCGCGTGAATGCCGAGCGGGCGGTGCGGCACCTGGGCCGCGGGGGGGTGCGGGCCACCGTGCTTCGCATTCCGGGCATCTACGCCCCCGACCGGGACGGTGGCACGCCCGAAGCGCGCCTGCGCCGAGGCACGCCGGTGCTGGAGCGCGAGGACGATGTGTTCACCAACCACATCCACGCCGACGACCTGGCGCGCATCTGCCTGGCCGCGCTGTGGCGGGCGCGGCCGCAACGCGTCTACAACGTGAGCGATGCCACGGAACTGAGGATGGGCGACTACTTCGACCTGGCGGCCGACCTGTACGGCCTGCCGCGTCCCCCGCGCGTGCGCCGCAGTGCCGCGCATGAGCAGCTGTCGCTGATGCTGCTGAGCTTCATGAGCGAATCGCGGCGGCTGGACAACCAGCGCATGCTGCGGGAGCTGGGTGTGAAGCTGCGCTACCCGACCGTGGCCGAGGGGTTGCGGGCGGCGCGCCCGTCGCCTTAGGGCGAGCGCGTTCGCCGGGGCCTTTGCCCGTCCGCCGGGTTCAGCAGGGCGCCTGGCCTCCGTTGGAGCGGCACACACCGCCGGGACCGGGGAACCGCCCGGGACCGGCGCGGGGATAGGTATTGCCCTGGTTGTCGGTGCAGCGAAAGTCACCGCATTGCGTCAGGCGAGGTGGAGGTTGCGGTGTGCCTGTCTGCGGGAAGGGGTCAGGAAAAAGGGGACGATGCCGAGATGGCGGCACGACCACCACCCGGGGCTGGTGGGCACGCGCTTTTTCGACTTCCGCATACCCTTGTGGACCCAGGCAGTCCAGGTCCACTTGCCGCTGCGCGGCCTCCAGGCGCAACTCCTGTTCATAGGTCGAGCGGGCCAGGCCCGCAGCCACCATATCCAGGTTGCGCCGCGAACGCGCGCATTCGGGGGATCGGGCGTAGTCCTGGGGCTGGGGCGTGGCCGCCGCGGCCTGTGCGGCGCGGGCACGGTCGCGTTCGGCGTTGCGGCGGGCATCGGTTTCCGCCGCGGTGGCCTCTGCCTGCAGCCGCTGTTGCTTGCGCTCCAGTGCTTGCGTTGCCAGCTCCCGTTCCTGCTGGATCTCCTCGGGGGTTTTCCGCGCTTCAACCTCGCGCGCGGTGGCACCACCGGTGCATGCGCCGTCGGTATAGGTCACCTGTCCCGTGCGGGCATCGGTGCAGCGAACCACCTGGGCGCTGGCGCCCGTGGCAAGCACGGCGGCACCCAGGCAGAGAATGAAGAGGCAGGGGCGGATCGTCACGGTCGGCTGCCAGGCAGGGGGAACGACGGCGCGGGACGGCGCCGCGTTCAGGGTTTTTCGGGGCTGTTCGACTGCTGGCGTGAACGCCAGTCGAGCGGGTGCGGCGTGTAGCTGTCTGGCGCCATGCGGCCAGGGCGGGCTTCACGGTTGCGGCGGTCTTCCGCGGCGCGGCGGTCGCGTTCCGCCTGGTCTCGCAAGGCCTGCTCCCGGTCCCGGTTGCGGCGATCGGCCTCGCGCGCCTGCTGGTCGCGGCGGTCGCGTTCACGCTCCCGGGCTACGCGGTCGCGCTCGGCCCGTTCTCTGTCACGCTCGCGCTCGCGCCAGTCGTTGCGGTTGCGGTCGCGTTCCCAGCGGTCGTCGCGATCACGTCCGCCGTAGTAGATGACGGAGGGCGGGGCCGAATACGCAGGGTAGACGGGGGGTGGGCTGGAGTACACCGACGGGGTGTTGTAGATGTACCCCGGCTGCTCGTAGACCCTGTACGGCGTCGGTTCGTAATAGGGGTCGCCCGGCACGGTGGCGCAACCCGTCACCACGGCGCCCAGGACCGTGGCAGAAATGATGCGGGCGAGTGTGTATGTCATGCTGTTCAGACCCCCTACAGGGCGTGGGCGTTCCGCGCTGTACGTAAAGCCCCCGAAAAGCACCCCGGCGGGGTGTTACAAGTTTCGGAGTGGCGTTTTCAATGCCTCCCACTGTAGCGCCCGGGGGGCCCATTTGGTTGACCTGCATGCCGATGCAACGGGTAGGACGAAATCCCATGCCGTACCGGGCTGGTGCCTTGGCGCACCGGCTTCTGAAATCAAAATTGATAGCGAAAGCGCGTGGCTGGCAATGCGCGAGCCGCCCTTTTTATGCGCGGCGTGTACGCCGTGGCGAAGGGCGCGCGGGAAGCTGGCCTGCTTCCCGTTTATTTGGGCAGCACCCGGCGGATGGTTTCCGCCAGATCTTCCGCCACGAACTTGGCGACATAGCCGTCGGCGCCGACGCTGCGCACGTGGTCTTCGTTGGCCGAGCCGGACAGCGAGGAGTGGATGACCACCGGCAGCCCGTGGAAGCGCGCATCCTGCTTGATGTTGCGCGTGAGGGTGAAACCGTCCATTTCCGGCATTTCGAGGTCGGTCAGCACCATGGCCACGCGGTCCAGCACGCTCTTGCCCTCGGCTTCGGCGCTCCTGGCGATGGCGTTGAGCCGGTCCCAGGCTTCCTTGCCGGATTTCACCATTTCATAGGGCGCATGCAGCACCTTGAGTTCCTGCTCGATGAGCGAGCGCGCCACGAACGAATCGTCGGCCGCCAGGATGATGGTGCCGGGCTTGAGCTTGAGCTTGGCGCCGACCTTCTCTTCGGTGACCTCGTGGCCGTCCGAAGGCGACACCATCTGGAGGATGGCTTCCACGTCCAGCACCTGGGCCAGGCGGGATTCGTCGGTGTTGCCATCCAGGCGGGCAATGCTGGTCACCAGCTTGCCGGCGGCGCCGCTGGTTTCGGCGGAAAGCACCTGCTTCCAGTCCAGCCGCACGATGTCTTCCACCGACTCCACCGCAAAAGCCTGCGTGGTGCGCGCGTATTCGGTCACCAGCATGATGTTCAGTCCCGTCTGGGGCTTGCAGCCCACGATGGAAGGCAGGTCCAGCACCGGAATCACCTGGCCGCGCAGGTTCACGACCCCCAGCGAATGCGGCGTGGTGCCCGCGATCGGCGTGATGCTGGGCATGGCCACGATCTCGCGGATCTTGAACACGTTGATGCCGAACAGTTCGGATTTGCCCAGGGCACTGTCGGTGCCCAGACGAAACAGCAGCAGCTCGAACTTGTTGGTGCTGGTGAGGTTGGTCCGCTCGTCGATGTCCTGCTGCACTGCTTTCATGATGGGTCCTTCGCGCAGAAAAGAAGAAGAAACGCGCGTTTACAAATTCTAGGATCAGAACGGCATGTGCAGTGCGCTAAATGTTCAGGCAATACCCGAATAGTGCGCTGCAGCATCCAGGCGTCGCGGCGCCGTCACGCGCGCTGGCGGCGCGGGTCATGCCGAGGGCGGCAGCGCCACCGGGGTGAAATGCACCACCGTGGGGAACGGGTCGTAGAAATGGTGCAGCAGCCGTTTCCATTCCTGGTAGGGCGCCGACTGGCGAAAGCCGATTTCGTGGTCCTCGAGCGTGGCCCAGCGCACCAGCAATGCGTAGTCCTGCGGGCGTTCCACGCAATGGACCAGTTCGTGCGACAGGTAGCCGGGCATGGAGGCGATGATCCGCTGCGCCTGGGCAAAGGCTTGCTCGAACGCGGCATTCTGGCCGGCGCGGACGGTGAGGTGGGCGATTTCAAGGACCATGGTGGCAGGTGTGGGCTGGGGACAACCCCCTTTGTACCGCACCTTGCCTGCCGTGCCAGCGGCGGGCCCCACCTCAGGCCGCGCTGCTGCGGGAGAGGTCCGGTGGCGTCTTGAGGCTGGAGGCGAGGCGGCCCAGCAGCGCGAGCAGGGGCGCGTCCGATGCGTCGCAGGCCAGGCCCAGATGGCGCGAGAAAGCCAGCGGACCGTCCAGGGGCCGCACGACCGAATGGCGTGCGTGGGCCGCGTAGGACTGCGGCACGACGGCCACGCCCAGGCCGCTGTCCACCATGTGCAGCAACAGCTCTTCGCGCGCGGCGCTGGCCTGCACCTCCAGCGCGATCCCGCGCTCGGCCAGCAGGCGGATGAACGACTGGTGCAAGGGGCAGTACGGCCATTCGATGAGCGGAACGCCCTGCAGGTCGGCCAGGCCGAATTTCTTCTTGAAACGCAGCGGGTGCTGTTCGGGCAGGAGCATCACATAGGGCTCGCGCCACAAGGACATGAAGGTGTCGCCAGACGGCTTGCAATGCTCGGCCACCAGGCGCAGGCGCGCTTCCTGCGCGCTGGCCGTGAGCCGCACCAGGGCGTTGGGCATGAGCTCGCCAATCTGCGCGAACAGCGGCGCGGCCGGGCCCACCATCAGGTTGTCCTGCAGGAACACGCCCAGCGTTTCGCGCGGCGCATCGCGGAAGTCGCGCACCATGGCGCTCGACTGCGCCAGCAGGCTGCAGGCGCGCGGGTACAGGCGGTGGGCGGCGGGCGTGGGCGCCAGGCCCTGGCGGCTGCGCTCGAACAGCACGGTGTCGAGCGCATCCTCCAGCCCCTTGATGGCCATGCTGATCGAGGGCTGCGCCACGAAGCAGCGGCGCGCGGCCGTGGTCACGGAGCGTTCTTCGTAGGCCGCCACGAAGTAGCCCAGGGCGCGCAGGTCAAACAGCATGGTGCGGGGGCCACGGAGGGCCGCGGTCAGGTCGGGGTGATGGTGGTGACGGTTTCGCGGAAGTAGTCGAGCTGGCCGTTGCGCGAGTGGCTCACGATCCAGGTCAGCGATTCCACTTCGCGCTGTTGTACCGCATAAAAGAAGCGCTGGTGGAATTTCGTGATCACCCAGTCGTCGCCCAGGGGCTGGCTGTGGGTGTGCACGATCTTCGTGCCCTGCGGAAAGACCTCGGTGCCCAGGCGCTGCACCACGGCCAGCACGTCGGCCTTGTGGCGGGCGACCTGCCAGCTGGTGTCCGCCTCGTCGCGGTAGTGGTCGATGCGGAAATCCACGTCGTCGGCGATGCTGTCCAGCAATGTGGGCACGTCGCCCTTTTCAAACGCGGCCAGTACGCGGTCGATGGGGAAGTGGGTGGTGGGGTTGGTCGTCATGTGCGTTCTCCGGTCGGGTTGAAGAAAGGTCGTGGAAGCAGGTACCGGAAGGCGACTGTAGGCAGCCCGCGCGGCACGCACAACGATGGAATTTGTGGAGCGATGCGATAAAAAAATGATGGATGGAAGGATGCCGGGCGCTGCGTTCACGCCACTGCCATCCGCCACCGTGCTGCGCGCGGTCCAGGGCCGGTGAAACCAGCGCGGCCAGGCCGCCGCGTCTTCTTTTTCTTTTCCCTTCTCCCACGCCACAGGACAGGGAACGGGTCCAAAGGCGGCCCCGAGAGCCGCCCCTCAATCCGTGACGCCCGGCACCTGGCTCAGATAGCCGTGCAGCGCCGCGATGGCCTGGCGCACCTTGGCGGGCTGTGCGTCGCGCTGGGGCGTGACGGCCCAGATGTCGAGCGTGCCGAAGGACCAGTCGGGCAGCAGCCGCACCAGCTGCCCGGTCTGCAAGGCCTCGTGTGCGTCCATGCTGCCCACGAGCGCAAGGCCCAGGCCGGCCTCGCACATCTGCTGGATCGACAACTGGTTGTTGCTGGCGATGCGCGGCTCCACCCGCAGCGCGCGCGGTTCGCCCGTGGGGCTGCGCAGATCGATCAGCAGGCCGCCGCTCTCGCGCGCAAAGCCCAGCCAGCTGTGCGACAGCAGGGCGTCGGGGTCCTGCGGCACGCCATGGTTGGCCACCCACCCGGGCGAGGCGCACAGGTACCACCGCATCCCGCCCAGGCGCCGGGCAGCCCAGCTGGAGTCGGCCAGCCGCCCGTAGCGCACCGCCAGGTCGATGCGGGCGTTGATCAGGTCGATGGGCGAATCGTCCACCAGCAGCCTCAGGCGCAAGGCAGGGTGGGCGGCCAGCAGCTCACCCAGCGCGGGCGCGATGTGCCGGGCAAAGCCCACGGTGGCCGAAAGGCGCAGCTCGCCGCTGGGCGCATCGCGCGACGCCGCCAGCTCGGCACGTGCCTGCTCGGCCGCGGCCCACATGGCGGCGCAGCGCGCGTGGTAGCGCTGGCCCGCCTCGGTGAGGGCCAGCTTGCGGGTGGAGCGGTGCAGCAGCGTCACGCCGCCGTCGCTCTCCAGCCTGCGCACCTGCTGGCTCACGGCCGAGGTGCTCATGCCAAGTGCGCGGGCCGCGCCGCTCATCGAGCCGTGCTGCACCACGGCGGCGAACACGGCCATGCGTTTGAGGTCTTCCATCGGTGAATTTGCTTGATCGTGAAGCTGGTCTTCAAAGTGAAGGCATTTTTAGCCCTCTAGTGCGGTCTTTGACAAGCCCATATTCTCACCCTATCGCAACTTTGAACCGAGGAACTCCCCATGAGAATCGCCCTGATTGGTGCCACCGGCTTCGTCGGCTCGGCCGTGCTCGATGAACTGCTGCAGCGCGGCCACCGCGTGACCGTGCTGGCCCGCAACCCCGGCAAGCTGCCCGCGCGTGAAGGCCTGACCGTCGTCGCCGCCGACGCGCAGGATGCCGCCCAGGTCGCCAAGGCCGCCGCCGGCCACGATGCGGTGGTGAGCGCCTACAACCCCGGCTGGACCGTGCCGGACATCCATGGCCAATTCCTCAAGGGCACCCGCGCCATCATCGACGGCACCAAGCAGGCGGGTGTGCGGCGCCTGCTCGTGGTGGGCGGCGCCGGCAGCCTGTTCGTGGCGCCCGGCGTGCAACTGGTGGACACGCCCCAGTTCCCGGCGGAATGGAAGCAGGGGGCCCTGGCCGCGCGCGAGGCACTCCACTGGATCCGCACCGAAAGCACTCTGGACTGGACCTTCCTCTCGCCTCCCATCCTGCTGGCTCCCGGCGAACGCACGGGCCAGTACCGCCTGGGCACGGAAGCCCCGCTGATGAACGGCGACCAGCCCGGCGGCATCAGCGTGGCCGATCTGGCCGTGGCCATTGCCGATGAGCTGGAAACGCCGCGGCACCTGCAGCAGCGGTTCACGGTGGCGCACTGAGCCTGGGCATCCCGGCCGACGGCATCTCAGCCGGTTCGCCTACAGGCGCATGGGGCCGCAGCACCTGCAGGCGGCGGGATTGATGTGTAGATTGGTGGTGCCGGCGACGCCTGCAAGCGCAGGCAGGCCGGCCGGCCACGCTGCTGCCCTTGCCGCCCACCCGGGTGCGGCGCCAGAGCAGGGCGTGTTATCCCGCCCCACTGCTGCCTGTCGGAGTACCTTCGTGCATTCGATCTCTACCGCCTTGCCACCCGTCCCCGCCCCCGCAGCATGCGGCGGGGCGCAACGTCCTCCCTCTCCCGTTCCCTGGCCGCGTACCCTGGCGCTGCTGGGAGTGTTGGGGGCACTCGCCACGGCGGCGGGTGCCCAGGATGCGGCGCTGCAGACCGCCCCCGAACCCCGGCGCATGTTCATCGACGGCGCACGCGCCGCGAGCGATGTGGGCCTGGTGTCGGTGGGGGTGCAGCTGCCATGGGAATGGCGCCGTTCCTTCCTGGGCGGCGAATTGACGGGGCACTGGGACGCCCACATCGCCCACTGGCGCGTCCCTGCGGGCTCGGCGGCGTCCGATCGCAGGCACTGGACGCAGCTGGCCCTGGTGCCCACGCTGCGGCTGCGCTTCGATGGCGGGCGTTCGGCGTGGTTCATGGAAGGCGGCATCGGCGTTTCGGTGCTGGACGGGCACTACGCGATGCGGCACAAGGCCTTCAGCACACGCTTCAATTTCACCGACCACCAGGGGATCGGCTTCAACTTTGGCGCGCGCCGCCAGCATGAGCTGATGTTGATGATGCGCCATGTCTCCAACGGCGGCATCCGCAAGCCCAATCCCGGAGAAGATTTTGTCCAGGTGCGCTATGGACTGGCATTTTGAGCCGGTGCCCTGGTGCAGGCGGTGTCGATGCTCCTCAATTCATAGCTGCCAGGGCTTGGGTGGCGGGCGCAGGAGGCTGTTTTCGTCTCAAGGCCCCGGGGCGGTGGCGCGTGGGCCCCTGTCGGCAGCCGTGCGTGCTCCGCGCCGGGGCGCGTCCCGTCAGCCGTCGATCAGCTTCGGGTCCCACGCAAACACGGTCTGCTCCTGCTCGCCCAGCTTCTCGATGCCCAGGCGCATCACGTCGCCGGGCTTGAGGAACTGCGCCTGGGGCTTCTTGCCCATGCCCACGCCCGGCGGGGTGCCGGTGGTGATCAGGTCGCCGGGCTCCAGCGTCATGAAGCGGCTCAGGTAGCTGACCAGCTGCGCCACCGTGAAGATCATCGTGCGGGTGCTGCCGGTCTGCTGGCGTTCGCCGTTCACGTCCAGCCACATCGACAGATTCTGCGGGTCGCCCACCTCGTCGGCGCTCACCAGCCAGGGGCCGATGGGGCCGAAGGTGTCGCAGCCCTTGCCCTTGTCCCAGGTGCCGCCGCGCTCGAGCTGGTATTCGCGCTCGGAGATGTCGTTGATGGTGCAGTAGCCGGCCACGTGCTGCAGCGCGTCCGCCTCGCTCACATAGCGCGCGCGGGTGCCGATCACCACGCCCAGCTCCACCTCCCAGTCGGATTTGACCGAACCCTGCGGCAGCACCACGGGGTGGTTGCAGCCCACGGCGCAGTCCACCGTCTTGGTGAAGACGATGGGCTCCTTCGGGATGGCCATGCCGGCTTCGGCCGCGTGGTCGGCGTAGTTCAGGCCGATGGCGATGAACTTGCGCATGCCCGTCCACGGCACCGCCAGGCGGCCCTGGGGCACGACGGGCAGGGTGGCGGCATCGATGGCGGCCAGCGCGGCCAGGCCAGAGGGTGACAGGATGGCGGGGCTGATGTCGGGCAGCACGCCGCTCAGGTCGCGCACCGTGCCGTCGGTGTGCAGGAGTGCAGGTTTTTCCTGGCCCTTGGGGCCGTGGCGAAGCAGCTTCATGGTTCGTAGTGGTGAGGGGTTGGATGGTGGGTGGCGCGAAACGCAGAGCGTAGATGAAATCAGTTGGACCAGCCGCCGTCGATGACCTGGGCGGTGCCCGTGGTGAACGATGACTCGTCGCTCGCCAGGTACACCGCCAGCGCGGCGATCTCCTCGGCCCGGCCCAGGCGGCCCATGGGTTGGCGCTCGACAAAGCCCGCCTCCACGGCGGCCAGGCTCTGGCCCGTGGCCGCGGCCTGCGCGGTGATCCGCTCCTGCAGCGACGGCGACATCACGGTGCCCGGGCAGATGGCATTGCAGCGGATGCCCTGGGCCACGAAGTCGGCGGCCACCGACTTGGTCAGGCCCACGACCGCCGCCTTGGTGGTGCCGTAGACGAACCGCCGGGGCGCCCCTTTGATACTGCCCGCCACCGAGGCGACGTTGATGATGGACCCGGGGCCGCGCGCCAGCATGCCGGGCAGGAAAGCCCGGATGGTGCGAAATTGCGCGCGCACGTTCAGATCGAACGCGAAGTCCCACTCGTCGTCCGTGCAGTCGAGCACACTGCCCGCGTGTACAAAGCCCGCGCCGTTGAACAGCACGTCCACCGGCCCCACGGCCGCTGCGGCATCGCGCACGGCCTGGGCCTGGGTCACGTCCAGCACACGGGTCTCGCAGCCGGTGTCGCGCCGCAGGTCGGCCAGCAAGGCGGCGTTGATGTCGGTGGCGATCACCCGCGCGCCCTGGGCCGCGAAGGCGACCGCCGTGGCGCGGCCGATGCCCTGGCCGGCGGCGGTGAGAAAGGCGGTCTTGCCTGCAAGTCGGAGTGTCATGGAATGCGGGGCGTGAAGAGTGGGTGGGAGTGCTGTACGGCAGGGATGGGCGCCGTCAGCCCGTGAACCAGCGCAGCGGCGCCAGCACCGTCTGCGGAAAGATCACCATGATGAACATCACCGCGAACTCCGCCGCCATGAAGGGCAGCACGCCGCGCGTGACCTCGTCCATCTTCATGCGCCCCACGCCGGCCACCACGTTCAGGATGGTGCCCACCGGCGGCGTGACCAGGCCGATGGAATTGTTGATGATGAACAGCACGCCGAAGTACACCGGGTCGATGCCCGCGGCCTTGATCACGGGCATCAGCACGGGGGTCAGGATCAGGATGGTGGGCGTCATGTCCATGGCGGTGCCCACCAGCATCACCAGCACCATGATCGCGATCAGCAGCAGCGTCTGGTTGCCCATGAAGGGTTTGAGCAGCTCCACCATCTGCGCAGGCAGGTTGGCCACGGTGATGAGCCACGACGACACCATGGCCGCCGCCACGAGGAACATCACCACCGCCGTGGTCTTGGCCGCGGTGGTGAAGATGGGCAGCAGCGCGCGCAGCGGCAGCTCGCGGTAGATCACGCTGGCCACGAACAGCGAATACACCGCCGCGACCACCGCGGCCTCGGTCGGCGTGAACACGCCCATGCGCAGGCCCACCAGGATGAACACCGGCAAGGTCAGCGCCCACACCGACTCCCGCGCGGTGCGCCAGACTTCGGCTGCAGTCTTCTTCTCCGGCATGGCCAGCACCTCCTTGCGGCCCACCCACCACCAGGTCACGGCCAGGCCCACGCCGATCATGATGCCCGGCACGATGCCTGCGATGAACAGCTTGCTGATCGACACGTTGGCCGCCACGCCGAAGATCACGAAACCGATGCTCGGCGGAATGATGGGCCCGATGACGCCCGACGCCGCGATCAGCCCGCCGGACACCTCTTTCTTGTGCCCGGCCTTGATCATCATCGGCAGCAGCAGCGCCGTGAGCGCCGCCGCATCGGCCACGGCCGAGCCCGACAGCGAAGACAGCAGGCAGGCGGCCAGGATCACCACATAGCCCAGGCCGCCCTTCACATGCCCCACCAGCGCCAGCGCGAAGTTCACGATGCGCTGCGACAGCCCGCCCACGTTCATGATCTCGCCGGCCAGCATGAAGAAGGGCACGGCCAGCAGCGGAAAGCTGTCGGCGCCGTTGATGAAGTTCTGCGCCAGGATCTGCGCGTCGAACAAATCGAGCTGCCACATCAGCCCCACGCCCGCCGCCAGCAGCGCATACGCGATAGGGATGCCCAGGGCCATGGCGCCGATCAGGCCGCCCAGAAAAATCAGCACGGTCATGTGTTGTCTCCGTTATTTTTGGTGTGCCATCTGTGCGTGCTTGCTTACTGGCCGCGCTGCTTCGGCACCTGGCCCAATGCGGGCGCTTGCGCGTCTTCGCGCGCCAGTTCGGCCTGCAGTGCTTCGAGCTCGGCCTGCTCCTCGGATTCCTTGACCATCACCAGCTCGTCTTCGCGGGCCTGGCCGGTCAGCACGCGCAGCAGCTGCAGCGCCAGCAAAAAGCCCGCGCACACCGAGAACACCACGCCGGACGCATAGAAGATGCCCATCGATGCGCCGGTGACCGGGGCCTCGACATCCCAGTTGATCTTCATCTGCTGCCAGCTGCCGTCGAAGAACAGCCAGGTGATGTAGAGCATCAGCACATGGCCGGCCACCATGCAGACCTTCTTGCCGCGCACCGACAGGCGCGACACCAGCATGTCGGTGCCCAGGTGCGCGTTCTCCTTGATGGCCGCCACCGCGCCCAGGAAGGTGATCCACACGAAGAGCCAGCGAGACAGCTCCTCGCTGACGGCGATGCCGGAGTTGAAGACGTAGCGCAGCACCACGTTGCCGAACACCAGCACCACCATGGCGGCCAGCGCCAGCGCGATGAGAAGGTTGATGGCCCGAACGTAGTGGTTGATGAAGGTATTGAGCATGGTGAATGTCTCCGTGGGTGGCTGTGCCGGTGTTGTGTTTTTTATGGACTCAGAGCGCCGCGTCCTGCAGCAGCCCGCGCGCGGCCAGGTTGGCGATGAAGGCGCGCAGCCCGAAGCGCCAGGGCGGTGCGGTCTCGCTGTGCGTCACGGTGTTGTGCAGCGCGCCCAGCCAGGCGCTCTGGATGGTGACCACGTCGCCCAGCTTGTGGGTGAAGCCGCTGCCGGGCTGGTCGCGGTCTTCGATGGGCGCGAACAGCGTGCCCAAAAACAGCATGAAGCCGTCCGGGTACTGGTGCGCGGCCAGCGTCTGGGCCACCAGGTCGGTGGGGTCGCGGCTGATGCTGGCCATGGTGTTGATGCCGCGCAGCGTGAAGCCGTCGGTGCCCGCCACGCGCAGGTGAACGGTCTCGGTGCGCACATCGTCCAGCCCGAATCTGGCGTCGAACAGCCGGATGAAGGGGCCGATGGCGCAGGACGCGTTGTTGTCCTTCGCCTTGCCCAGCAGCAGCGCGCTGCGGCCCTCGATGTCGCGCAGGTTGACGTCGTTGCCCAGCGTGGCGCCCACGATGGCGCCGCGGCTGTTGACGGCCAGCACCACCTCGGGCTCGGGGTTGTTCCAGGCCGAATCGGCGCGGATGCCGATCTCCTCGCCCGTGCCCACCGATGCGAGCACCGGCGCCTTGGTGAAGACCTCGGCGTCGGGGCCGATACCCACTTCAAGGTACTGCGACCACAGGCCCTTGTCCTGCAGCAGTGCCTTCAAGGCCATCGCCTGCTCGGAACCGGGACGGATGTCGGCCAGGCTCTCGCCGATGAGCCCCACCACCTGGCTGCGCAGGCCCTGGGCCCGGGCCGCGTCGCCGCGCGCCTGCTCTTCGATCACGCGCTCGATCAGGCTGGCCGCGAAGGTCACGCCAGCCGCCTTGACCACCTGCAGGTCGCAGGGGGCCAGCAGCCAGGGGCGGGACGTGTCGCGCACGCCATGCTGGCCGGTTTGGCTGTTGGCCAGCAGTTCGTCCACGCTGCACAGGTACTGGCCCTCGGCGGCTCGCACTGCCTCGGCGGGCGCGGGCGTGTCCAGCAGCGTGCTCATGGTGGGGTAGTGCCGGCTCAGGTCGAACACGCCACCGGTGCGCAGGGCTACCACCGCCGGGCCGGGCACGGCGCCGTGCACCCAGGCGCGGCCGACCAGGGTGCCGGCCAGGCCGTCGTCGGGAAGAATGTGGGCGCGCGCCGCCCCACCGGCCGCTGTGGCCGCTGTCGTTTCACTCATGGGAGTTCCTTGGAAAAGGGTTCTGAATCGGTGCCGCGCCCGCCCAGGCGCAGCGTCTCAATGGTTGTGGCGCGGCGTGTGTTCGGAAATCCGCCGGTAGTCCAGCGCAAAGTCGAGCGTCGCGCCATCCACCAGCTGGCCGGTCTTCTCTCGGTACAGCGCTTCCCAGGGCGACTGGCTCCTGGGGATGGGCGGCGCCGGCAGTTCGCGGCGGCGGCGCTCGATCTCCTCGGGGGCCACCAGCGCGTCGCACCGGCCGGCGTTCAGGTCGATGCGGACCATGTCGCCGCTGTGCAGCCAGGACAGGCCCCCGCCCACCGCGCTTTCGGGGGAGACATTCAAAATCGACGGGCTGTCGGCCGTGCCCGACTGGCGCCCGTCGCCCAGCGTGGGCAGGGTGTTGATGCCACGGCGGATCAGCGCGTCGGGCGGCTGCATGTTGATCACCTCGGCCGAGCCGGGCCAGCCGATGGGGCCCGCGCCGCGCATCACCAGGATGCAGCCTTCGTCGATGCCGAGCGACGGGTCGTTGATGCGCGCGTGGTAGTCGTCCGCGCCTTCGAACACCACGGCGCGCGCTTCGAAGATGCCTTCCGCGCCCGGTTGGCTCAGGTAGCGCTGGCGGAAGGACTCGGAGATCACCGATGTCTTCAGGATGCCGAAGTCGAACAGGTTGCCATGCAGCACCAGGAAGCCGGCTTTCTCCATCAGCGGTGCGTCGAAGGGGAAGATCACCTCGCGGTCGCGCGTCTCGCGGCCCTGCAGGTTGTCGGCCAGGGCCTTGCCGGTGACGCTCAAGGCATCGGCATGCAGGCGGCCCGCCTGCTGCAGCTCCCACATCAGCGCGGGCACGCCCCCGGCGCGGAAGAACCGCTCGCCCAGGTATTTGCCGGCGGGCTGCATGTTCAGCAGCAGGGGGAGGTCGTAGGCATGCTGCGTCCAGTCCTCGGGGCGCAGGTCCACGCCCGCGTGGCGCGCCATGGCCATGATGTGCACCTGCGCGTTGCTGCTGCCCCCGGCCACGCTGACCACGGCCAGCGCGTTGAGAAAACTCTCGCGGGTGAGGATGCGCGAGGGGCGCAGGTCCTCGTACGCCATCTCCACGATGCGCCGCCCGGTCTCGTACGCCATCTGCCCGCGTTCGCGGTAGGGCGCCGGAATGGCGGCGCAGCCCGGCAGCGAGAGGCCCAGCGCCTCGGCCACCGCGTTCATGGTCGATGCGGTGCCCATGGTGTTGCAGTGGCCGGCCGACGGCGCGCTGCTGCAGGCGCGCTGCAGGAATTCTTCCTCGTCGATGTCGCCCGCGGCCAGCTGGCGGCGGCTGCGCCAGATCACGGTGCCCGAGCCCACCAGTTCTCCATCGTGCCAGCCGTCCAGCATGGGGCCGCCCGAGAGCACGATGGCCGGGATGTCCACCGTGGACGCCGCCATGATGCCGGCCGGGGTCGTCTTGTCGCAGCCGGTGGTCAGCACCACCGCGTCGATGGGGTAGCCGTACAGGATCTCCACCAGCCCCAGGTACGCCAGGTTGCGGTCCAGCGCGGCGGTGGGGCGGCGGCAGTTCTCGAAGATGGGGTGCACCGGAAACTCCATCGGGATGCCCCCGGCGTCGCGGATGCCCTCGCGCACGCGCCGCGCCAGGTCCACATGGATGCGGTTGCAGGGGGACAGGTCGCTGCCGGTCTGCGCGATGCCGATGATGGGGCGGCCCGAGCGCAGCTCCTCGGGCGTGAGCCCGTAGTTCATGAAGCGTTCGAGGTAGAGCGCGGTCATGTCCGAGCGTGCGGGGTCGGCAAACCACTCGCGGGAGCGGAAGGGGCGGCGGGGTGTTTTGGTCATGGATCGCGATGTGTCAGCAGGCGGGAAGGGCGCTGCAACAGGGGTTGGCATGTTTGACTCGAACCACAAACCGTTCGGGCTGAGCCCGTCGAAGCCTCGCGCGGCGCTTCGGCCGCGCTCGGTGAACGGTTGTGGCGGAGCAGAAAAGTTACTTGCCGCCCCGCACCTTGGCAAGTTCGGCGTTCATCTCGCCGGTGGTTTCCTCGCCGAATTCCTTGGCGTACTTGGCCAGCACCGGCTGCAGCTTGGTGCGCATCTTGGCCTGCTCGGCCGGGGCCAGTTCGGTCACCTGCATGCCCACTTTCTTGAGCTCGCCCAGCGCCTTGTCGCTGAACGCGCGGATGGTCTTGCGCTCGAACAGGGTGGCTTCGCGCGCGGCGTCCTGCACGATCTTCTGCTCCTGCGCCGACAGGCCGTCCCAGGTCTTCTTGGACATGAGCAGCACCCAGGCGCTGTACATGTGGCGCGACAGCACCAGGTGCTTTTGCACTTCATAGAACTTGCTCGACAGGATGGTGGCGGGCGGGTTCTCCTGCCCGTCCACCGCGGCCTGTTCCATGGCCGAGTACAGCTCGGTGAAGGGCATGGGCGTGGCGTTGGCACCCAGGGCGTTGAATGTATCCAGGAACAGGGGGCTCTGGATCACGCGCAGCTTCAGGCCCGCCAGGTCTTCCGCCTTGGTGATGGCGCGGCGCGAGTTGGTCACGTGGCGAAAGCCGTTCTCCCAGAAGCCCAGGCCCACCAGGCCCTTTTCGGGCAGCTTGGCCAGCAGCTTCTGGCCGAACGGGCCGTCGAGCACCGCGTCGGCCTCCTGCTCGTTGTTGAAAGTGAGCGGCAGGTTCAGCACGCCGAAGGGCTTGATCAGCGCCATCAGCGTGGAGCTGTCGGGCACCGTCATCTCCAGCGTGCCGCCGCGCAGTGCCGAGGTCATGCTCACGTCGTTGCCCAGGGAGCCGCTGGCGTACAGCTTGGCCACCAGCTTGCCGCCGCTTTTGGCAGAGAGCTGCTCGGCAAAGTGCTTGACGGCCTGCGCCTGGGGGTGGTCGTCGTTCAGGCCGATGCCGACCTTGAACACGTGGTCCTTGATCTGCGCCGACACAGGTGCGGCCACGGCGGCCAGGATCGTGGCCGCCAGGGCCAGGGCTTTGAATTGCATGGTGTTGTCTCCGGATATGGAATGGCTGGGGCACGGTGGGGCACGGCCAAAAAACGGTCCACCGGCGCCATCGGGTCTCTGCTGGACCCTCCCGACGCAGGCGAGAGATTAGGTTTCGCAGGGCGCGGGGTCCACTCACTTTTTTGCTAGCATCCATTCCAAATGCTGATGAGTTGCCGTGACCTCCACCCCTGTGTCGGGTAAACCCTTGTCGATGGCGCAGGCCTGCGCGCGGCTGCGCTTTCGGCACCTGCAGTTCCTGGACATCCTGGGCCAGACGCGCAACCTGCGCCTGACGGCCGAGCAGATGCACATCACGCAGCCGGCGGCCACCAAGATCCTGATGGACATCGAGGACATCCTGGAGGCGCGGCTCTTCGAGCGCCTGTCGCGCGGCATGCGGCCCAACGAACTGGGCCTGTTCACGCTGCGCTACGCCGCCAGCGCGCTCGCCGGCCACCGCAAGTTCGTCGATGAGTTCAATGCGCTCAAGGAGGGCGGCCACGGCCACCTGGCGATCGGCGCCATCACGGGATCGGCCGCGCACGTGCTGACGGCGTCGGTGGCCGAGATCCAGCGCCTGCGCCCGCTGCTGGTGCTCAAGGTGCTGGAGCAAAGCAGCGACCAGCTGATCGTGTGGCTGGCCGAGCGCAAGATCGACCTGATGATCGGCCGCTTCACCGACGACGCGCACCGCACGCAATTCCACTACGAACGCCTGTCCAGCGAGCCGCTGCTGGTGGTGGGCGGCCTGCACCACCCCCTGCGCGGCGCGCGCGACCTGGACATGGCCGAGCTGTCGCACTGGCCGTGGATCCTGTACCCCGCGTCCACCGCGGTGCGCAAGGTGTCGGACGACATCTTCGGGCGGAGCGGCCTGGCACTCGGCTCGGGCGTGGTGGAGACCCCGTCGTTCCTGTTCGCGCTGGAGATGATGCAGGCCACCGACATGCTGTCGCTGCAGCCCCAGGCGCTGGTGGAGCGCTACATCGCCAAGGGCCTGCTGGCCCGCATCCCCGTGGACTTGCCGGACCGCATGCCCGACTACGGCCTCATCACCCGGCTGGGGGAGCCGCCCACGCCCGCCATGCAGGCCTTCACCGACGTGCTGCGCGAGGTGGCGAACCCGGTGACCGATGCGCCGTGACGGGGGGGCTGGCGCCGGTCGCCATCAATAACCAGCGGTTATTGAAAATGCATGCTCCCGCCTCCGTGCCGGGGCCGTTATGCTCTGCGCCCTTTCCCTGAATCTTCTGCGACCCTTTCCCCATGCAAGACACCCCCGACACGCCCGACACCATCCAGGAGCCTCGCCGTTGGAGCGACGGCCAATGGACCGCGCAGGTCATCAAGAACGAAGACGACGACGGCTGGGCCGTGTCCATGACGCTGCGGGGCGAGGCCGAGCCCGCGCTGGTGGGGCCCTGGACCATGGGACGCGACAAGAAGAACCCCAAGCCGCTCGATGTCTCGGCCTTCCACACCCTGGTCAAGACCGCCAGCGAGGTGCTGCGCCGCCACGAGCAGCAGTTGCATGCACAGCTCCACAAGAACGTCGCGGTCACGGTCAATGGCCAGCGCCTGCGCGTGCAACTGGCCATCGTGCCCGACGAAGAGGGCGCCACGGCCACCCTGAGCGCCCAGGATGAACTGGGCGAGGAACTGGCGCGCGTGCCCGTGCCGCCCACGTTCAAGCTCACGCCCGCCAGTGCCACCGCCTGGGCCGAAGCCGGGTTCGAACGGCCCCGCTGACGGTGCAGGCAATCGCCTGGGCGACGGCCCGCCCCGCGGGTAACCCCTAGAATCGCGCCGCTGGCCTCCACAGCTTGTGGGGGCCGGCAGCGTTCTCAGGGCGGGGCGGAATTCCCCACCGGCGGTATCTGCGGGTGGCTGTTGCTACAGCCGCACCGCAGCAGCCCGCGAGCGCCCGGGCCGCGCCAGGCATGGCGGCGGCCCGGGGTCAGCAGATCTGGTGCGATGCCAGAGCCGACGGTCACAGTCCGGATGAAAGAGATCGCGAAGCCATGGCCGCCCATCGGGATGGGTGCCCGTGTGCAGTGGTACGGGTGTTCGCTGGTGCGGGCGGGCGGGCGCGGTTTGCCGTGCGCGCCGCCGTGCGGCTGCCCGGGCCCGGCGCGCGGGTGCCTGCTTGCCGTTGTGGTGTGCCCTGTTCGCGCGCGCCCTGATTCTGGTAATCCTTTTCTTTGCTACGAGAAAATCCATGAATCAGTCCTTCCATTCCCACCATGCCGCCGCTGCCAATGCCGAACAAGGCCGTGCAGACTCCGCGCGCCGCAGCGAACGCGTTGCGGTCATCTGCGCCGGCTGGCACCGGGACATCGTCCACCAGGCCCGCGACGCCGCCGTGGCGGAGTTCGCCCGCAACGGCCTGGCTGCGAGCCAGATCGAGCAGTTCGAGGTGCCTGGCGCCTTCGAGATCCCGCTGCTGGCCAAGCGCCTGGCGCAAAGCGGCCGCTACGACGCCATCGTGGCCTGTGCGCTGGTGGTCAACGGCGGCATCTACCGCCACGAGTTCGTGACCACCGCCGTCATCGACGGCCTGATGCGCGTGCAGCTGGACACCGAGGTGCCCGTGATGTCCGCCGTGCTCACGCCGCGCGACTTCCACGAGCATGAAGACCATCTGAAGTTCTTCCGCGAGCATTTCGTGAAGAAGGGCACGGAGGTGGCCGACGCGTGCCTGCGCGCCATGGCGCAGTTCAAGGCGCTGGAAGCGGCGCACGGCGACTGACCGGCCGCAGAGGGTGGCCTGGCGCGCTGGCGGGGCCGCGCGCCATGGCACAGGAACAGGCTCATGGTGCTATTAAAAACATAGCTGTTTGCGCTGGATGGTTGGGCGTTAGAGGTCGTTTTGATTCAATTTTCTTCGCCGCCCGGACCGCCCGTCCTGTCAGGCCGCCGCCAGCCGGGGCACGCGCGCCCCCGCCGCCGGGTGTTCGCCGGGCGACAGGCGGAACACCGAGACCGCGTCCACCAGCTGCTGCGCCTGTACCTTCAGGCTGTCGGCCGCCGCCGCGCTTTGCTCCACCAGCGCCGCGTTCTGCTGCGTGGCCTGGTCCATCTGCATCACGGCCTCGCCCACCTGGGCCACGCCCGCGCTCTGCTCGCTGCTGGCGGCGCTGATCTCGCCCACGATGTCGGTCACGCGGCGGATCGAGGCCACCACTTCCGTCATCGTGGCGCCGGCCCTGTCGACCAGGGCCGTGCCCTGTTCGACCCGCTCCACGCTCGCGTGGATCAGGCTCCTGATCTCCTTGGCGGCCTCGGCGCTGCGCCCGGCCAGGCTGCGCACCTCGCTGGCCACCACCGCGAAGCCCCGGCCCTGCTCGCCCGCGCGGGCGGCTTCGACCGCAGCGTTCAGCGCCAGGATGTTGGTCTGGAAGGCAATGCCGTCGATCACGCTGATGATGTCGGCGATCTTCTTGCTGCTGTCGTTGATGCCCTTCATGGTGGTCACCACCTCGGCCACCACGTCGCCGCCCTGCACGGCCACGGTGGACGCATTGACGGCCAGCTGGTTGGCCTGGCGCGCGTTGTCGGCATTGGCCTGCACGGTGGAGCTGAGCTCTTCCATCGACGCCGAGGTTTCCTCCAGCGCGCTGGCCTGCTGCTCGGTGCGCGCCGAGAGGTCGTTGTTGCCCAGCGCGATCTCGGTGCTCGCGGCGGCCACGTTGTCGGCGTTGTGGCGCACGTGGCTCACCACGCTCGACAGGCTCAGCTGCATGCCGTGCAGCGCATTGAGCAGCAGCGCGATCTCGTCCTTGCCGCGCACGGGCTGCGCCACGGTCAGGTCGCCGCTGGCCACGGCCTGCGACACCCGCACCGCGTTGTCCAGCGGGTTCACCACGGTGCGGCTGAAGGCAATGGCGCCGGCGATGCCGAGCGCGCACACCACCAGCATCACGGCCAGGCTGATGGTGGTCGCGCGCTGCGCGGTGGCGGCGGCGTGTTCGGCCACTTCGCTGCTGGCCCGGGCGATCAGTTCGCCCGCCTGGTCGATCAGTTGCGAGGGCTCGCGGTCCATGCCCTGCACCGCCTTGTCGCCGGCCTCGGCATCGTGCCCGGACGCCTTGAAGGCCTCGAAGCCCTTGCGGTAGGCGGCGCCCATGCGTTCGTGCGCCTGGGCGAACTGCGCCACGCGGTCGCGGCCCTCGCCCGGCGGCAGGCCGGCCAGCAGTTTCTTCGCCTGCACGCCGATGGCCTGCTCCTGCTTTTCAAACGCTGCCCAGTAGCGCGTGAGCTGGGCCGGGTCCTTGCCGCGCAGCAGTACGTTCTTCCACTCCTGCACCTGCACCTTGAAGTCATTGAGCATGGAGGAGGCCAATCGCTCGTGCTCGAAGCTTTGCGCCACGGTGGTCTGGTAGGTGCCCAGGGCCTGGTTCAGGCGGCTGATGCCGAACAGCGCCGCCGCGAACAGCAGCAGCAACGCCACGGTAAAGGCCAGGGGGAGTTTGAGGCTGAGCTTCATGGCGGACTCCTGAGGTTCCACGGAACGGCGCCACGGCATGTACCCATGGCGCGAAAATGAAAGCTGCAAAGTCTCTGCGGGCCTGCCATCGGGCGTGGCGGCGGGGAGACTCCCGCTGCCATTATGGCGACGGATGTAATTTTTTGTACACGGAATTCGCGCCATGCCGCAAGGGGTGCGCCGCACGGCGGTAAGATGCCTCCCCGCGGTGCAAGCCGCGCCCGGGCCCGCGGGAAGGGTTGAACCCACTTGCCGACTCCAGGAGCACGTTCGTGCTCCTTGCAGAGCTGACTTTTCATCCTTTGTGCTGCCGGATTTGCGGGCCGTCGGCGATCCATGCACGGAGGTTCTCGTGAAACGCATTCCCCCACGGCCCGACCTGGGCCATCTCAAGAAACAAGCCAAGGACCTGCTCGCTGGCTACCGCAGCGGCGAGCCCGAGGCGCTGGCGCGCTTTCGCGCCGCGCTGCCGGCGGCTGCGGGCCAGGGCGATGCCGCCATCGCCGCCCTGGGCCTTCGGCTGCACGACGCGCAGTCCTGCCTGGCGCGCGAGCATGGCTTTGCGTCCTGGGCCGACTTCCAGGGCTTTGTGCTGGCGCGGCGCGCGCTGGTGGACGACCCGGTGCGCGCCACCCTGCAATGGCTGCGCCTGGTCTATGCGGGCGACATCGCGGGCGGCAACCACAGCGCCCGGCCGGGGCTGGCCGAGCGCCTGTGGGCCGATGGCGCCATCCCCCGGGACGAAGACCCGTGGCTGGCCTGCGCCGTGGGCGATGAGGCCCGGCTGCGCGAGGCCATCGCGCAAGACCCGGGCTGGGTGCACCGCCCTGGCGGGCCCTTGCAGCTGCCGCCGCTGGTGGCCGTGGCGCATTCGAGCCTGGCGCGGCTGCAGGCCTTTGCCGACCGCCTGCAGGCCTGCGTGGCGCTGCTGCTGGAGGCCGGGGCCGATGCGAACCAGTGCGTGGCCAACCGCTGGCCGCCCGCCTCGCTGGCCGAGCCTGATGCATCGCACCCGCTGTCTGCGCTGTATGGCGCGGCCGGGCAGAACCAGCACGCGGGCATGGCGCGCCTGCTGCTGGACGCGGGCGCGGACCCCAACGATGGCGAATCGCTGTACCACGCGCTCGGAAGCCTGGACTGCACGCGGCTGCTGCTGGAGGCGGGCGCGCGGGTGCCGGGCACGAACGCGCTGTGCCGCGTGCTCGACATGGACGACCTGCCCGCGCTGCAACTGCTGCTGGCGCATGGTGCGGACGCCAACGAGCAGCCTGCCGATGGCGCGGCGCCGGGCGGTGCGGCGCCGCTGCTCTGGGCCATCCGGCGGCGGCGGTCGCTGGCCCATGTGCAGGCCCTGGTGGCGGCGGGCGCCGACCCGGCTGCCTGTGCCGCCGATGGCACGCCCGCGCACATCCAGGCGCTGCGCTACGGACTGCCCGGGGTGGCGGCCTTTCTGCGCGCGGCGGTGGGCGAGGGCGACGTGCCTGTCGACGAGCGCTTCGTGGCCGCGTGTGCCCAGGCCGACGAGGCGCAAGCACGCACGCTGCTGGCCGCACGGCCCGGGCAGGTGGACGCGCTGTCGCTGCCCCAGCAGCGCCTGCTGCCCGAGCTGGCCGCCCAGGCGGACTGCGGCCATGCCGTGCGGCTCATGGTGCGCCTGGGCTGGCCCATCGACACCACAGGGGGCGACTGGGACGGTACGGCGCTGCACCTGGCTATCTTTCGGGGCGACGCGGCGCTCACCCGCTTCCTGCTGGAGCACGGCGCGCGCTGGCAGGCCCGGCATGGCTTTGAGGACAACGCCTGCGGCGCGTTGTCGTGGGGCTCCATCAACACGCCCGAGCCCGATGGCGACTGGGCGGGCTGCGCGCAGGCGCTGCTGGACCATGGATTGCCACCCGCCGCGCCGGACCCCCAGGGCTCCGAGGCCGTGTGGCTGGACGGCCGCCCCATGCGGTTTTCTGACGAGGTGGCGGACTGCCTGCTGGGCGCCGCCGCGCCGCTGCCGCAAGCCCCGAAGTAGCGTGGCCGCGAAAAGACCAACGCCCCGCGGCGGGATGTCGCGGGGCGTTGCGCAAGAGCGGGTAAATCAGTGAGCGGCTACACCACGCCCGAGGCCCGCAGCGCCGCGATGCGCGCCGCGTCCAGCCCCATTTCGGCGAGCACCTCGTCCGTGTGCTGGCCCAGTGCCGGCGGCGCGTTGCGCAGCACGGGCGGCGTGGCCGACAGGCGCAGCGGGCTGGCCACGCCGGTGATCTGCCGCACGTTGTCGGTGGCGGCCTCGCCGTCCTTCCAGCGCGGCAGCGTCACGGCCAAGCCGCGCGCCTGCACCTGCGCGTCGTCGAAGGCCTGGGCGATGGTGTTGATGGGGCCGCAGGGCACGGCCTTGTCTTCCAGCAGCGTGATCCAGTCGGCCGTGGTGCGCGTGCGCGTCACGGCCTCCATCGCAGGGATCAGGTCGGTGCGGTGCTGCACGCGCAGGGTGTTGGTGGCGTAGCGCGGGTCGGTCGCCCACTGGGGCTGGTTGGCGGCGGCGCAAAAGCGCTGGAACTGCCCGTCGTTGCCGATGGCCAGCAGCATGTTGCCGTCCTGGGTCGGAAAATCCTGGTAGGGCGCGAGGCTGGGGTGGCTGTTGCCCATGCGGCCGGGCGCCTTGCCGGTGGCGAGGAAGCCCGAGGCCTGGTTGGCCAGAACGGCCATGCCCACGTCGAGCAGGGCCATGTCGATGTGCTGGCCCTGGCCCGTGCCAGTGGCCGCGTTGTCGCGCACATGCAGCGCGGCCAGGATGGCGTTGCTGGCGTACAGGCCGGTGAACAGGTCGATCACCGCCACGCCCACGCGCATCGGGCCGCCGCCGGGCTGGCTGTCGGCCTGGCCGGTGATGCTCATCAGGCCCGTCATGGCCTGCACCATCAGGTCGTAGCCCGCGCGCTCGGCGTAGGGCCCGTCTTGGCCGAAGCCGGTAACGGAGCAGTAGATGAGGCGCGGGTTCAGCGCGCGCAGGCTCTCGTGGTCCAGGCCGTATTGCTTCAGGCCGCCGACCTTGAAGTTCTCCACCACGATGTCCGCCTCTTGTGCCATTTGCTTGATGAGCGCCTGGCCCTCGGGCGAGGCCATGTCGATGGTCACCGAGCGCTTGTTGCGGTTGCAGGCGGTGTAGTAGCTGGCCTGGTTCGTGTCGTTGCCCTCGGCGTCCTTCAGGAAGGGTGGGCCCCACTGGCGCGTGTCGTCGCCCACGCCGGGGCGCTCCACCTTCACCACGTCCGCCCCCAGGTCGGCCAGCACCTGCGTGCACCAGGGGCCCGCGAGCACGCGGGAGAGGTCGAGCACCTTGATGCCTGCGAGGGCGCCTGCGTTGGATGTGGTCATGGTAGTGATTGCTATAACTTGAATAGCTGCTTGCGCTTGTTCAGTAAGCGCTAGAGGCCAAAATCGTATTGAATGGGCGTGGGAGGCGCGGCGGGCGTGTCTCCAGGCCACCGGCGTCGTCCCCCTTCCCCGCGAAGCCGAGAAAAGGGGGAAGGCGCGCGGCGCCTCAGGGGGGTGTCAGCTGAACGCCGCGATGCCGGTCTGCGCACGGCCCAGGATCAGCGCGTGCACGTCGTGCGTGCCTTCATACGTGTTCACCACTTCCAGGTTCACCAGGTGGCGGGCCACGCCGAACTCGTCGCTGATGCCGTTGCCGCCCATCATGTCGCGCGCCAGGCGGGCAATGTCCAGGGCCTTGCCGCAGCTGTTGCGCTTGATGATGGACGTGCCTTCCACGCTGGCGGTGCCCGCGTCCTTCATGCGACCGAACTGCAGGCAGGCCTGCAGGCCGATGGCGATCTCGGTCTGCATGTCGGCCAGCTTCTTCTGGATGAGCTGGTTGGCGGCCAGGGGGCGGCCGAACTGCTTGCGGTCCAGTGTGTACTGGCGGGCGGTGTGCCAGCAGAACTCGGCCGCGCCCAGCGCGCCCCAGGCGATGCCGTAGCGCGCGCTGTTCAGGCAGGTGAAGGGGCCCTTCAGGCCCTGCACTTCAGGAAACGCGTTCTCTTCCGGCACGAACACGTCGTCCATCACGATCTCGCCGGTGATGGAGGCGCGCAGGCCCACCTTGCCGTGGATGGCGGGGGCCGTGAGGCCCTTCATGCCCTTTTCCAGCACGAAGCCGCGGATGGGGCCCACAACATCCTTGCCATCGCCGCCTTTGATGACTTCCTTGGCCCAGACCACGAACACGTCGGCCACGGGGCTGTTGGTGATCCACATCTTGCTGCCCTTGAGCTTGTAGCCGCCATCGACCTTGTAGGCGCGCGTGGCCATGCTGCCGGGGTCGGAGCCATGGTCGGGCTCGGTCAGGCCGAAGCAGCCGATCCACTCGCCGCTGGCGAGCTTGGGCAGGTACTTCTGCTTTTGCGCTTCGGTGCCGAACTCATGGATGGGCACCATCACCAGCGACGACTGCACGCTGGCCATCGAGCGGTAGCCCGAATCCACGCGCTCCACCTCGCGGGCGATCAGGCCATAGGCCACGTACGACAGGCCGGGGCCGCCGTACTGCTCGGGGATGGTGGGGCCCAGGAGGCCCACTTCGCCCATCTCGCGAAAGATGCTCACGTCCATCTTCTCGTGGCGGAAGGCATCCAGCACGCGCGGGGCCAGCTTGTCCTGGCAGTAGGCGGCGGCCGCGTCGCGGATGGCGCGCTCGTCGTCGGTCAGTTGCTGGCTCAGGAGGAAAGGGTCATCCCATTGAAAGGCGGCGTGGGCCATGTGCGTGTCTCCAGGTGGAAAAAAAGAGTGGCAACAAAGGTGTTCTGGGGCAGATCGTAGGCCTCGTGCCAGCGCGCCGCAAGCGAGTTCTTTTCATCCAGATATGCATAACTGGAATGTATGAAATACTTTGAGCTAGAGATCATCTACTTAGCCGGACCCTTAAAAGTTCATTTTCATCATGCGCCGCAATATCCCATCGACCCAGGCACTGGCCTGTTTTGAAGTCGCCGCCCGGCACGAGAGCTACACCCGCGCCGCGCAGGAACTCTCGCTCACGCAAAGCGCCGTCTCGCGCCAGATCCAGGCGCTGGAGGAGTTTCTGGGCGTGCAGCTGTTTCGCCGCACGCGCCACGGTGTGGTGCTCACGCCCGCCGGCGCGCACTACGGCCGCCAGGTGGCGCGCTGGCTGCAGGGCCTGGAGCGCGACACGCTCGACGTGATGGCCCACCAGGGCGAGGGCGGCACGCTGTCGCTGGCGGCGGTGCCCACGTTCGCCACGCGCTGGCTCATTCCGCGCCTGCCGCAGCTGGCCCAGCTGCACCCCGACATCGTGGTGCACATCGAGACGCAGACGCGCCCTTTTCTGTTCGCCGACACCACCTTTGACGCGGCCCTGTACGCCGGCACCCCGGAGCAGGTGGCCAACTGGCCCGGTGTGCAGGCGCAATTGCTGATGCACGAGGATGTGCTGCCCGTGTGTTGTCCGCGCCTGCTCGAATCCGCCGCGCCGCGCGCGCGCGGGCGCGCCCACCAGCCCGTGGCCGCCGATGCGCTGGCCCGGCTGCCCCTGCTGCAGCAGAGCACGCGCCCCTACGGCTGGCGCCAGTGGTTCGACGCCATGGGGGTGGACGCACCCCATGCGCTGGACGGGCCGCGCTACGAGCTGTTCTCCATGCTCGCCGTGGCGGCCACGCATGGGCTGGGTGTGGCGCTGATTCCGCCCTTGCTGATCGAGGCCGAGCTGGCCAGCGGCGAACTGGTGGTGGCCTGCGCGCGGCCCCTGCGGGGGGAGCGGGGCTACTACCTCGTCAGCCCCGCGCAGGCGCAGCCGCCCGTGCTGGCGGTGTTCTCGAAATGGCTTCAAGACACTGCGCGGGCTGCGGCAGCGTAGGGCGCTTGCCGGCTTGCGCCCCGCGGCGGACAGGGCTACGCTGGTGGCACTCGCTGCAGGCGGCGGGAAGAAGATGGACGGAACGTATGTGGTGTGCAAGGGTCACACCCAGCGGGCGGCCCGGCGGGCCGTACCAGGCACCTCATACCTTTACTATTTCATCAAGGAGCCGTTATGTCATTGAACGCAACCTACCATGCCCCCCATTTCGAGCCCACGGTGGACGAACTCGCCACGCTGAAGCACCTGGAGATGGAGAACATCAGCGTGGTTTCAGCGCTGAAGGAGCATATGTCCGGACGGTTGTACGAACACGGCTTCATCACCAAGAATGCGTCGGGCCAGCTGACCATCACCGACACCGGCCGCCACCTGGTGCGCAGGCAGAACAACTGAGCCGATTTTCCCGGGTAGCGTTCCCGGCGGCCTGGGCCTGCCGGTGGTGGCCGGGCCCGGCCAAGGCGTGGCGCGGGGCCGCGTTCGCCAGCCCAACCGCCCTCATCGGCCCGTGCGGCCGCCCTGCGCGGGGGCTTTGGCGGCTGCGCGCCTACTCTGCCTTGGCGCCGGCCGCCTTGATGACGGGATCCCAGCGCCTGATCTCGGCAGCCGTCTGCTGGCGCAGCGCCTCGGGCTTGAGCCGGTCGCCCTGCGGGATGATGACCCCCATGTCGGTGAAGCGCTTGACCAGGCCGGCATCGGCCAGGGCCCCGCGCACCGCCTTGTTCAGGCGTTCGACGACGGCGGGCGGTGTGCCCTTGGGCGCGTACACGCCGTGCCATACGGCCAGCTCGAAGCCCGGCAGCCCGGACTCGGCAAAGGTCGGCACCTCCGGCATCGTCGGGATGCGCTCCCTGGTCGCCATGGCGTAGGCCTTGAGGGCGCCGGACTGCAGGTGCGGCCCGGTGGCCACGGGCTGGTCGCAGATCAGGTCCACGTTGCCCGCCACCAGGTCCTGCAGCGCCGGGCCGGTGCCGCGGTAGGGCACCATCGTCACGGTGGTGCCGGCCGTCTGGTTGAACAGCATCGCGCACAGGTGCGATGTGGCGCCGACGCCCGCGTGCGAGAACTTCACCTCGCCCGGCCTGGCCTTCATGTGCTGGATCAGCTCGGCCACGGTCGCGGGCGCGAAATTCTTGTAGCGCACCAGGATCATGGGCACCTCGCCGGCCAGGGCGATGGGCTCCAGGTCCTTGTTCACGTCGAAGGCCAGCTTGCTGTACAGCGCCGGGGCCGTGGCGATGCCCATGTTGTGCAGCAGGACGGTGTGCCCGTCATTGAGCGCGCGCACCACCTTGGCGGTGCCGATGGTGCCGCCGGCTCCGCCCGCGCTGTCCACGATCACCGGCTGGCCCAGGTCGCGCGCCATGGCCTCGGCCAGCACGCGGGCCAGCACGTCGGTGGAGCCCCCGGCCGCATAGGGCACCACGATGGTCACGGGCTTGGTGGGAAAGGCGGCCACCGCCGTCGAGGCCAGGGCCAGCGCGGCCGCGAGCAGGGTCTTTGTCTGGTTGCGCATTGTCTTGTCTCCGGAAAGGGTGAGAGCAGCCAAGGCCCGGCCTGCCAGGCGGTGGCACTTGCT
The DNA here is from genome assembly GCF_059418365.1 of Acidovorax sp. GW821-FHT09A11. Taxonomy (NCBI): domain Bacteria; kingdom Pseudomonadati; phylum Pseudomonadota; class Betaproteobacteria; order Burkholderiales; family Comamonadaceae; genus Acidovorax; species Acidovorax sp. GW821-FHT09A11. The sequence continues at coordinate 116,052 of NZ_JBWKPS010000010.1, read as the reverse complement.
TGTTTGTTTGCTGGCTTGCGGCGGGCGCCCTGCCGGGTGCCCGGGGGGACGGTCAGGGCTTGCCGACGAACCGGTACAGCTCGGTGTGGTCGGCCCTGGGGCCCAGCGCGGCGCTGGCATCGGCCGTTATGGCGTACACCTTCTGGGCCAGGTCCATCGGCACCTGCAGGGAGCGGCCCAGTCCGGCCGCGATGCCCACGTCCTTGGCCTGCAGCGCCAGCGAGAAGCCCGAGTTGAAAGCCTGGTTCAGCATGAACTGGTGGGCCTTGTTTTCGGTCGTGTTGTTCTTGCCGGTCGATGCGTTGATCACATCCACGATGGTGGCCGCATCGATGCCGAAGGCCGCGCCCACGTGGATGGCCTCGGCCGTGGCGATCAGCGCGGCGGCGGACACGTAGTTGTTCAGCGCCTTGAGCGCGTGGCCCGCGCCCACGGGGCCCACGTAGCTGATGGCCTTGCCCATCACTTCGAGCACCGGCCGTTGCCGGGCGAAATCTTCGGGGTCGCCGCCCACCATGATGGCCAGCGTGCCATTGACGGCCTTCTTCACGCCGCCGGAGACGGGTGCGTCGATCAGCGCGATCCCCCTGCCGTGCAGCGAGGCTGCGAGGGCGCGCGTGCGGATCGGGTCGGCGGAGCTCATCTCGACGACGCAGGCCCCGGCCCGCAGGTGGGGTGCCAGGTCGGCCACCACCGCGTCCACGATGTCGGAATTGGGCAGCATGGTGATGACCACGTCGCACCCTGCGTACGCGGCGTTGTCGGTGGCCACCACGGTGCCGGCATGCGACGCGGCGAACTGCGCCTCGGCTTCAGGATGGGCGTCCTTCACCACGAGCGGGTGGCCTGCGGCGTGCAGCAGGTGGGCCATGGGCTGGCCCATCATGCCCAGGCCGATGAATGCGATGCGGCTCATCGTCGCGCCCCTGCTCAGAGGTCCATCTCTTTGAACACTTCCGAGGCCACGCGGAACGAGTCGATAGCCGCCGGCACGCCGCAGTAGATGGCCGTCTGCAGGAAGACTTCCTTCACCTCGTCCTTGGTCAGGCCGTTGTGGATGGCGCCGCGCACGTGCAGCTTGAGCTCGTGCGGGCGGTTGAGCGCCGTGATCATCGCCAGGTTGAGGAAAGAGCGGGTCTTGCGGTCGAGGCCCGGGCGGTTCCACACATCGCCCCAGCAGTACTGGGTGACGAGTTCCTGCATGTCGATGTTGAAATCGGTCGCGTTCTTGATCGAGGCATCGACGTACTCTGCGCCCAGCACCTCGCGGCGGGTGGACAGGCCCTGGTCGAAGAGGGCGGGGTTCTTGGGGGCGTAGGGGCGGGTCATGGAAGGCTCCTGGGGTGGAAAGGGATCAATAGAGAGAGAGGGGGGAGAAGGCCGGCAACGCGGCGTTGCAATGGATGAACTTTATTAGGATTGTCAGACAATCATACATATGGAAAATGTGAATTGACGAATGGTTCATATGTTTGTATGACAATCAGCGTGTATGAAAACCATTAGGATGGCGCCATGAACCAGATGCTGCTGCGAGTCCCCCGCGAAGAGACCTCCCTGCGCCAGCGTGCTACCCAGACGCTGCGCCAGGCCATCCTCGACGGCCACTTCACGCCGGGACAAAAGTTGTCGGAGCGCGAGCTCTGCGAAAGCCTGGACGTGAGCCGATCCTGCGTGCGCGAGTCGCTGCAGCACCTGCAGGCCGAGGGGCTGATCACCATCATTCCGCACCGGGGCCCCGAGGTCACCACCATTTCACCCAAGGAGGTGCGCGACATCTACGAAGTGCGCGCGCACCTCGAAAGCCTGGCGGGCCGGGGCTTTGCGCTCAATGCCTCCAAGGACCAGGTGCGGGCGCTGCGCGCCAAGCTCACCGAGCTGTCACAGCCCGAGATCACGCAGGACCGCGCCTTGATGCTCAACGTCAAGAACCAGTTCTACGACATCCTCATCGCGGGCTGCGGCAACCTGGTGGCCGGGCAACTGCTGCAGCAGCTCAACAACCGCGTGACGGTGCTGCGCCGCATCTCCATGGCCCAGCCTGGGCGGTTTCCGCACACGCTGGTGGAGCTCGACGCCATCGTGGCGGCCATTGAGCAGGGCGACGGGGAGACGGCGGCGCGCCTGTGCGAGGAGCATGTGCGCAAGGCGGCCGCCAACGTGCTGCAGAGCATGCAGCCGGCGGCGGCGAAACTGCAGGCCTGACTGCGTGCGGGCCTTGCAGGGTGATCAGCGTTCAGGCGGCGACACAGGCCAGGCTGGAGGCTTTGCCACCAGTGCTTGCTTGCCCCGGCGATCAAACCCCACGTGCTCGTAAAACCGCAAAGTTGCTTCGTCTTTTCGACCTGTCGGCAACATCACCTTGTAGCAGTTCCGACGCCAAGCTTCGCTCAGAGCATGTGAAAGGACAGCCCGACCCCAGCCTTGACCACGGTGCGCAAGGTCGGTGACGACGTTCTCAATGACGCCATATGGACGGCAGGCGCGCGTGAGGTTGGGTATGACAGCGCGGCGCATTCACCAGGCCGCCGCCCGCCGTCGTGCGGGGGCTCCATTGCGGGTGTCGCTTCCCCGCGCCAGGCCATGTTCCGGCGCACGCGGGTCGCATACGATGTGTTCACCATGGACACGAACGACCCGACCACGCCGCTGCCCCGAAGGTTTCTGCGGTTTCTCGGTCCGCTCGTGGCCACGAACCTGCTTCAGGCGCTGAGCGGCACGGTCGTCACCATCTGCCTGGGCCAACTGCTGGGCGCGCAGGCGCTGGCCGCAGCGGTCAGCTTCTTCCCGTTGTTCATGTGTTGCATTGCCTTCGTGATCGGGCTCGGTGCCGGGGCCTCGGTGCTGGTGGGCCAGGCCTGGGGTGCACGCGACGCGGACAAGGTGCGCCGCGTGGCTGGGGCCGTGCTGCTCGGTGGGTTCCTGCTCGGCTGCGTGGTAGCGGCCGTGGGCGCCACAGCCATCGGCAGCCTGCTGCGTGTGCTGGGTGTCAGTGGCGAGGTGCTGCCGCAGGCCATCGCCTACGCGCGCGTGCTGTTCCTGGCCATGCCCGTGCTGTTCCTGCACCAGCTCAGTGCCGCCCTCCTGCGCGGCCTGGGCGACACGGCAACGCCGCTGCGCGCGCTCACCCTGGCCTCGGGCCTGTGGATGCTACTCACTCCTGCCTTCATGCTCGGATGGCTGGGCCTTCCCCCGCTGGGCACAGCCAGTGCGGGCTGGGCCAGCCTCATCGGCAATGCCGTGGCCCTGGCATGGCTCGCGTGGCACCTGCATGCCAGGGGCCATGTGCTGGCCTTCTCGCACCTCAGGCCCCACCTGCGCTGGAACACCCCCTTGCTTGCCACCGTGGCGAGGCTGGGCGTGCCCACCGGCCTGTTCTTCGTCACCAGCTCACTCGCCGACGTGCTGCTGCTGCGCTTGGTCAATGGCTACGGCTGGCAGGCCACGGCGGCGTGGGGCACCGTCAATCAGGCCATGGCCTTTGTGCAGCTGCCCGCCATGTCCATCGCCGTCGCGGCCTCCGTGTTCGCCGCGCAAGCCATTGGTGCCGGCAAGCCGGAGGATGTTGCGCATGTCACGCGGGTCGGCCTGTGGATGAATCTGGCGCTGACCGGCAGCCTGGCCCTGCTGGTGGCGGTGGTGTCACCGCAAGTCGCCAGCCTGTTTACCCGCGATCCCGCCGTGGTGGACCTGGCCGCCACCGTTCTGCGCGTCACGGTGTGGGGCAGCCTCGCGTTTGGGCTGGCCAGCGTGTTCACCGGCGTCATGCGCTCGGCAGGAACCGTGCGTGTGCCCACGGTGATTTCCCTGTCCTGCCTCACCTTGCTGCTTGTGCCGCTGGCCTACGCGCTGCAGCACCTGCTGGGCCTGCAAGGCATCTGGGCCAGCTACCCGCTCACGTACCTGTGTGCGCTGGCACTGCAGGCCATCTATTTCCACGCCATCTGGAAGAAGCGGCCGATCAGGCGGCTGGTGTAGCTGGGGGCATGGGGTGGTGCAGGGCCTGCGCTGGGGCCCTCTGTGATCCATCACGCATCCTCTACCTGCTTTTCTTGATGGAACGCCCGGGCCTGGGGGACGCGGGCTTTCAGCTGTAGTCCCTGGGGCCAGGCCCATGGCCGCGAGGCCTGCCAAAGCTTGGCGGGTGGATTGACGCTGCTGGGAGAGGATGGGATCTGAAGGCTTTTTGCGGGGGCGCCCCAGCGCACAACACGTGGCCGGTACGTTGCGTTCCTGTAGCGACAATGCGGCCGAACCCGGCTGAAAGTAGACATTTTTTGGCCGATTCGCTACCTTATGTCAGCTCTCTGAGTGGTGGCCGCGCTCTTTGTCTGGCGTGTATGTGGCCCCAGAAGGCGACTAACCCCCCGCGAAAAAACCGTGTAGTCTTCCGCGGCTGCCCGAGGGCGATCGTGATTTTTGAGCGCCGGTGGGACCGCCATGCACCTTTGTTTCACAAGCCCGACAGAAGGACCTATGAAGTTGATTCGACGCACTGCCCAAGCAACCCCCATTCGGCAATTGGCACGCCCGGCAACCCTTGGTCTGGTGACCCTGCTGTGGCAGTTTCATGCACTTGCCGCGGTCGGCTGGAATGTCGACGCTCCCATGGCGGATCCCCGGGCGCAACACGCGGGGGCGCTGCTGGATGACGGCTCCGTGGCTGTTTTCAACGGCGTTAACCGCCTGGGATTCGTCGCCACCGGTGAGCGATATTCGGGCGGCTCCTGGTCATCAATAGGCGGCACTGGGATTGCCGGCAATGTGACCGAAGCCGTCACGCTGGGCACGGGCCATGTGCTTGTGCGCTCTGATGGCAGCCTGAATGCCCGGCTGTACGACCCTGTGGCCAACACCTGGCTCCCGGCTGGCACACAGTCCGCATCTCGCTCGCTGCCGTCGATGACGTTGCTCGCCAATGGCAAAGTTCTGGTGGCAGGAGGAAGCAATCTCAATACGGCCGAACTGTATGACCCCGAAACGCGCACCTGGACGGCGACCGGGAGCATGTCGGTGGTTCATCGAGCCCATGGCGCCGTGTTGCTGCGGGATGGCCGTGTTCTGGTGGCTTCAGGGTTCAACGCAGGGGGCGAAGTCCCCGTCGCGGAACTCTACGACCCTGTTGCAGGCACATGGTCATTGGCGGCGGCGCCCCTCGTGCCGCGTCACTATGCGAGCCTGACGCTGCTAGCGGACGGCAGAGTATTGCTCGCAGGTGGCTTTACAGCCGGCGGCGTTACAACGCATGCAGAAATCTACGATCCTGTGGCCAATACGTGGACCGCCACCGGGGCCCTGAACTTTCCCCGCAACGGTGCAATGGGCTCGCCGCTGGCCCATGTGACAGTACTTTCCTCTGGCCTGGTGCTGATGGCGGGGGGCTCGGATATCGCAAGAAATACGCAGCCCATAGCGGAGTTGTATGACCCAGCAACGGGAAACTGGTCGCCAGCAGGTTCCATGGGAACAGCGCGCGAGAACGGGACGGCCAATCTGTTGCCCAATGGCGATGTACTGTTGACGGGCGGGTTCTCGAGCAATCCTAGCCTCACTTTCTATAGCGCGGTGGACCGTTATGTCCCAGCCGTGCCGCCTGGGCCTGCTGCGGTGACGAATGCATTGCCGCTGCTTCAGCGTGCAGGCGCGGCGTTGATTCTCAACGGAACGGGTTTTACGGGCGGCACAGGTACCAGTACGCCTCAGCTTCAGCTGCAACGCGCGGAGAACGGCGCGATCAGCTTATGGGCTCCCGCCAGCCATACCGCTACCAGTTTCACCTCGCCCCCGCTGGGCACCTTACCCGCCGGGCTCTACATGGCGCGGCTTATCGTTGACGGTGTTCCGTCCGAGGGGCGATTGGTTCGTTTCACAGACCCTGTGGGAACGCCAGCCGGTGTCCCCGGCAACGCGCAGGTCACTGTGAGCTGGGCGCCTCCTGTGGACACCGGAGGCAACCCGCCAGACAGCTACACCGTGACATCGAACGCCGGACCGGGTTGCTCCGTGGCAGCACCCGCGACGAGCTGTACTGTCACTGGATTGGTGAATGGCACTCCCTACACATTCACGGTGCGAGCGCAGCACCCAAATGGCCTGGGTCCCGTGTCGTTGACCTCGGCTGCGGTGACGCCCACGGCTATGGCGGGCCCCGGCCCTACACCAGTTCCGGGACTGTCCCCGTTTGGTGTGGCGTTGACGGCGCTGATGGCCGCAGCATTGGCGGGCCTGAGCCGAAGGGGTTGGCGAAGCGCTGGACGATGATCTGATGGCGCAAAAAGAAAAGCCCCGACATCACTGCCGGGGCTTTTTTGCTTTTTGGCGCCAGACCTGTGCCTGGCCCCTGTTCACGTGACGCTCAGGTCGTCGCAGCCGCCTCCACTCGCCGCAACTGCACCCCAGCTCCAGCGCCAATGGCCTTGAGACGCTTTCAGATGAACTTCCTGCGTCGCGGGCCCGTCCATCCTTTGCGTGCCCGCCACTGCCCGAGGGTTCCGGCCCGTGCCCCCTCAGCGCCACGGCCTGCGTGAGCGCTTTTCGAACTCCGCCAGGGCAGTGGCCCTGAGGTGCATCGGTGCCCCCATTTTTTTATAATGTGCCCCCCAATGTGCCCCCAATTTTCTCGGATGGGGGTGGACTGGTCTGGACGGGGACGGACAGCCAAGATGCTGATTTCAAAGGAAAAATAAAAAAGTCCGGAAGAGTATGGACTCTTCCGGACTAGTCGATGGTGCCCGGGGCCGGAATCGAACCGGCACGCCTTGCGGCGGGGGATTTTGAGTCCCCTGCGTCTACCAATTTCACCACCCGGGCTGGAATTCGTGAAGCCGCAAATTATGGCACAGTAGGGCGCATGAAATATCCGACGATTGAAGACGCGGTGGGCAACACGCCGCTGGTGGCGCTGCAGCGCATTGGGGCCCAGGACAACGCGGCGCGGGGCAATGTGGTGCTGGGCAAGCTGGAGGGCAACAACCCCGCAGGGTCGGTGAAGGACAGGCCCGCCCTGTCGATGATCCGGCGCGCGGAGGAGCGGGGCGACATCCGGCCTGGGGACACGCTGATCGAGGCCACGTCGGGCAACACCGGCATCGCCCTGGCGATGGCCGCCGCCATCAAGGGCTATCGCATGGTGCTGGTGATGCCGGAAGACCTCTCCATCGAGCGCGCGCAGACCATGAAGGCCTTTGGGGCGGAGCTTGTGCTCACACCCAAGAGCGGTGGCATGGAACATGCGCGCGACCTCGCCGAGGCCATGCAAAAGCGCGGCGAGGGCAAGGTGCTGGACCAGTTCGCCAACCAGGACAACCCGCGCATCCACTACGAAACCACGGGCCCCGAGATCTGGGAGCAGACCGGCGGGAGCATCACGCACTTCGTGAGCGCCATGGGCACCACGGGCACCATCACCGGGGTGTCGCGCTTCCTCAAGGAGAAGAACCCGGCCATCCAGATCATCGGCGCGCAGCCCGAGGAAGGCTCGCGCATTCCCGGCATCCGCAAGTGGCCGCAGGAGTACCTGCCCAAGATCTATGACGCGAGCACGGTGGATGAGCTGGTGTATGTGAGCCAGGACAATGCCGAGGACATGTGCCGCCGTCTGGCGCGAGAAGAGGGCATCTTCGCGGGCATCTCGGCGGCGGGGGCCTGCTGGGTGGCGCAGCAGATCGCGGCGCGCGACAGCCATGCCACCATCGTCTTCGTGGTGTGCGACCGGGGCGACCGCTACCTGTCGACGGGGGTGTTCCCCGCCTGAGGACGAAAGGCAGCGAAGGCTACCCCTTCACCTTCCTTGCAATGAAAATGGGCCGTCTGCGCTGGATAGGAAAGCGTCGATAGCTATCAAAATAAGAGCATATGCACTACGAAACCCGCTACTGCACCCACTGCGGCGCCGCGCTGCAGCCGATCACGCTGGCCGAGGACGGTGGCGACAAGGAGCGCCTGCGCTGCCCCGCCTGCGGCTGGACGCACTGGAACAATCCCACGCCCGTGCTGGCCGCGATCGTGGAGGTGAATGGCAAGGTGCTGCTGGCCCGCAACGCGGCCTGGCCCGCGAAGATGTTTGCGCTGATCACGGGCTTCATGGAGGCCGGGGAGTCGCCGCAGGAAGGCATCGCGCGCGAGGTCAAGGAGGAAACCAACCTCGACGTGCGCTCCACCACGCTGGTGGGGGCCTACGAGTTTCTGCGCATGAACCAGATCATCATTGCCTACCATGTGGTGGCCGAGGGTGAGGTGCGGCTGTCGCCCGAGCTGGTGGACCACCGGTTCTACGACCTGCACGAACTCAGGTGCTGGCCCGCCGGCACGGGCTATGCGCTGGCGGACTGGCTGCGCACGCGAGGGCATGAACCGGTGTTTTTCACGGCAGAGGAAAACGAAGAGCGCCGCCGGGGGCTCAACCTGCCGCCAAAGGATTGATGAAGACCATGGACATCCACAAAGAAATCGATACCCGGGGCTTGAACTGCCCCCTGCCCATCCTCAAGGCCAAGAAGGCACTGGCGGACATGGCCAGTGGCCAGCTGCTCAAGGTGGTGTCCACCGATGGCGGCTCGCTGCGCGACTTTCAGGCCTTTGCCAAACAGACGGGCAACGAGCTGGTGGAGCAGCAGACGATGGGCGAGGAGTACATCCACGTCCTGCGCAGAAGGTAGTTAAATAGAAGCGAAACCCTGACGAGGTGGTGCGCCTTGCCCTCTGCCGCCACTGTGCGAGGGGCGCGTGCGCAGCCTGGGCAAACCGGGCCCCCGGGCTCGGCAGGCGATGCGGCGCCGGAATTCGCCTGGTTTCTGCTGGCGCCTGGCGCAGGCCGCAGCAGTGCCTCAAGGCAAAAAATCCTCCACAGCCCTGGTGGGCTGCCGGAGGATTTTTTTTCTGGTCATGCAGCCGCGCAGATCGCGGTGCAGGCGCTGCCTACAGGCTCAGGCCCTTCAGGTATTCCCGGAACGACGCGCCCACCTGAGGGTGCTGCAGGGCCAGTTCCACCGTGGCTTCCAGAAAGCCTTCCTTGCTGCCGCAGTCATAACGCTTGCCCTGGTACTGGAAGGCGTACACGGCCTCGCTCTGCATCAGGCGCGCGATGCCGTCGGTGAGCTGGATCTCGCCACCCACGCCGCGCGGCTGGTTGCGGATCTCGTCGAACACGCCGGGGGTGAGGATGTAGCGGCCGGCCACGCCCATGCGGGAAGGTGCGACGTCGGCCTTGGGCTTCTCGACGATGCGGTCGATGCGGATCAGCGGACCGCCTGCGGGCTCGCCGGCCACGATGCCGTATTTGTGCACCTGGTCTTCCGGTACTTCCTGCACGGCGATGACCGAGCGGCCCTGCTGGCGGAAGGCGGTGGCCATCTGGGCCAGCACGGGTGGGCCGCCCTGGGGGCCCACCATCAGGTCGTCGGCCAGCAGCACGGCAAACGGCTCCTTGCCCACCAGCGGCTCGGCGCACAGCACGGCATGGCCCAGGCCCAGCGAGCGGGGTTGGCGCACGAAGGCGCAGTCCATGTCGTCGGGCTGGATGGAACGCACCAGCGCCAGCAGTTCCTTCTTGCCGGCGGCTTCCAGCTCGGCCTCCAGCTCGTAGGCGGTGTCGAAGTGGTCTTCGATGGCGCGCTTGCTGCGGCCGGTCACGAAGATCATGTGGCGGATGCCGGCGGCGTAGGCCTCTTCGACGGCGTACTGGATCAGCGGCTTGTCCACCACGGGCAGCATTTCCTTGGGGCTGGCCTTGGTGGCGGGCAGGAACCGGGTGCCCAGGCCCGCGACGGGGAATACGGCTTTGCGGACGGTGGTGGCAACAGTCATGGAATTCCTTTTGGGGATAGGTAATCGGGTCGGATGGAGCCCCGCCGCCAGGGCGGGGCCCGTTGCGCCACGCAGTATGGCGGCTGTTTTCAGCCCAGGCGTGTCAGTTGATCGCGCAATCTGCCCAGCGTGGTGCCGAAGTCCGCCACCCGCTTTTTCTCCTGGTCGATCACGGCGGGTGGCGCCTTGGCCACGAAGGCTTCGTTGGACAGCTTGCCGTTGGCCTTGGTGATCTCACCCTCGATGCGGCTGATTTCCTTGGACAGGCGGGCCTTCTCGGCGGCCACGTCGATTTCCATGTGCAGGCACATGCGCGCCTCGCCCACCATGGCCACGGGCGCGGCCTGCGCGGCGGCGGCCCAGGCGGCCTCGTCGTCGAACACCTTGACCTCGCTGAGCTTGGCCAGGGCCTGCAGCACCGGCGCCACGCCGCGCATGAAGTCCGTGTCGCCCACGGTGTACAGCGGCAGGCGGGTCGAGGGCGAGACGTTCATCTCGCCGCGCAGCGTGCGGCAGGCATCCACCAGGCCCTTGACGCGCTCCATGTGCGCAATGGCGGCCTCGTCGATCTTGCTCGGCTGCGCCTCGGGGTAGCGGGCGATGCTGATCGATTCGCCTTGGAGCCCCGCCACGGGCGCCACGGTTTGCCACAGGGCTTCGGTGATGAACGGGATGATGGGGTGGGCCAGGCGCAGGATGGCTTCCAGCGTGCGGATCAGGGTGCGGCGCGTGGCGCGCTGCTCGGCCTCGGTGCCGGTCTGGATCTGCACCTTGGCGATCTCCAGGTACCAGTCGCAGAACTCGTTCCAGACGAAGTCATAGATCGTGTTGGCCACGTTGTCCAGCCGGTACTCGGCAAATCCCTTGGCGACTTCCGCCTCGGTCTTTTGCAGCAGCGACGCTATCCAGCGGTCGGCCTGGCTGAAGGCCATGTAGCCGTGGGCGGGGCCGCCGGGCTGACATTCTTCCTTGGTGTGCTCTTTCAGGCCGCAGTCCTGGCCCTCGCAGTTCATCAGCACGAAGCGGCTGGCGTTCCAGAGCTTGTTGCAGAAGTTGCGGTAGCCCTCGCAGCGCTTGCTGTCGAAGTTGATGCTGCGCCCCAGGCTGGCCAGCGCCGCAAAGGTAAAGCGCAGCGCATCGGCGCCGTAGGCCGGAATGCCTTCGGGGAATTCCTTCTGCGTGTTCTTGCGCACGGTGGGTGCGGTCTCGGGCTTGCGCAGGCCGGTGGTGCGCTTGTCGAGCAGCGGGTCGAGCGCAATGCCGTCGATCAGATCCACCGGGTCGAGCACGTTGCCTTCGGACTTGCTCATCTTCTTGCCCTGCGCGTCGCGCACCAGGCCGTGGATGTACACGTGCTTGAACGGCACGCGGCCCGTGAAGTGTGTGGTCATCATGATCATCCGGGCGACCCAGAAGAAGATGATGTCGTAGCCCGTCACCAGTACGGTGCTGGGCAGGTACAGGTTGAAGTCGTCGGTGGGCGCGTCGCCTTGTTCAGGCCAGCCCATGGTGCTGAAGGGCACCAGCGCCGATGAGTACCAGGTGTCGAGCACGTCTTCATCGCGGCGCAGCGTCTTGCCAGGGGCCTTGGCCTGGGCCTCGGCTTCATTGCGGGCCACGATCACGTTGCCGTCTTCGTCGTACCAGGCCGGGATCTGGTGGCCCCACCACAGCTGGCGGCTGATGCACCAGTCCTGGATGTTGTTCATCCACTGGTTGTAGGTGTTCACCCAGTTCTCGGGCACGAACGTCACCTCGCCCGTGGCCACGGCGTCGATGGCCTTTTGCGCAATGCTCTTGCCGGTAGGGTCCTGGTCGCTCACCTTGCTCATGGCCACGAACCACTGGTCGGTCAGCATGGGCTCGATCACCTGGCCGGTGCGGGTGCAGATCGGCACCATGAGCTTGTGCTTCTTTGTCTCCATCAGCGCGCCAGATGCTTCAAGATCAGCCACGATAGCTTTGCGGGCCACAAAACGATCAAGGCCGCGGTACTTCTGGGGAATGGCCGCTTGTGCTTGATGTACTGCTATAGGTTGCGCGAGCAGTACTGTTCTATTGCCCTGAGCCTGTTGACGTCGAGTTTCCTGCATCGCCGCGGCATCAGCCATAGGCGCAGAAATAATGTGTGCCTGCAGATCCAGTACTGGAATCATGGGCAAGCCGTGGCGTAGACCGACTTGATAGTCGTTCTGGTCATGTGCAGGGGTGACCTTCACCACGCCCGTGCCGAACTCCTTGTCCACGTAGTCGTCGGCAATGATGGGGATTTCGCGGCCCACCAGGGGTAGCACCACGTTCTTGCCGATGAGGTGGGTGTATCGCGCATCCTCTGGGTGCACCATCAGGGCCACGTCGCCCAGCATGGTTTCTGGCCGGGTGGTGGCTACCGTGAGGCTGCCGGAGCCATCGGCCAGTGGGTAGGCGATGTGCCACAGCGAGCCGTCTTTTTCCTCGCTCTCGACTTCCAGGTCGGACACGGCGGACTGCAGCTTCGGGTCCCAGTTCACCAGGCGCTTGCCGCGATAGATCAGGCCCTGCTCGTACAGCTTCACGAAGGTGTCGGTGACCACCTTGGACAGCTTGTCGTCCATGGTGAAGTATTCGCGGCTCCAGTCCACGCTGTCGCCCATGCGGCGCATCTGCGTGGTGATGGTGTTGCCCGACTTTTCCTTCCACTCCCAGACCTTGCTCACAAAGTTCTTGCGCGCCTCGGGCGGGGTGGGGCCCATGTCGTAGCGGCTGATGCCTTGTTCTTGCAGCTGGCGCTCCACCACGATCTGCGTGGCGATGCCCGCGTGGTCGGTGCCCGGCACCCACACCGTGTTGAAGCCACGCATGCGGTGGTAGCGCGTGAGGCTGTCCATGATCGTCTGGTTGAACGCATGGCCCATGTGCAGCGTGCCCGTGACGTTGGGGGGCGGCAGCTGGATGGAAAACGCTGGCTCGCCCGCCTGGGCGCCGCCGGTGCCCCGGAACCCCGCGACGCCGTAGCCACGGCGTTCCCATTCGGGGCCCCAGTGGGCTTCCAGGGCGGCAGGTTCAAAAGACTTGGACAGGCTGTCGAGGCCGGGTTGTGCTTGGGGCGTGCTCATGGGGTTTGGCAGAAGGTGGAGGCAGGCACGGGGCGCGCCTCAACGGTCAAGAGGGTGGACCGGGCATTTTACGGGAGTGCCGACCGGCGTTAGACGTTCTTCCCCTCGCGCTCGCATCCCACCCACATCCCGCCTGTCGGGCATTTCTCGCCAATTGTTACCTTGTCGCTGGACCGGCCCGCTGTGGCGTCTTGATAATCCCGCCCGGTGGAGCGAGAGAGAGCCCCTGGAGAGGAGGGGCGTGGCTCTATGCGTTTATCCGGGTCAAAAAACACAGGACTTCCGCAAATCGGGATGCAACAACAGCCACCTCGCCTTGGGGTGATCCGCTTGCCTGAGCCTTGTTTTGCGCAAGTCATGAAACATACAACCAATCGGTCCCATTCATGAATCTTCAATCCGCACTCCGCGTGGGCCTGGCCAAGGTCTTTGTCTATGCGCTGCTGGCGCTTTTCCTCATCCCTGCGGTGACCTATGGGTTCACCCTCTACGCCCAGCACGACCAGGACGCGAGCTTTGTGGCCGGTATCAGCCAGCGCATCGATGCCGAAAAGGGCATGGCGCCCGCCGAAAAGCAGGCCCGCAAGGACTACTACCGCAGCAACCCGCCATCCACCATCTGCGGCAGCGCCGACCCCGAGGCGCAGGACTACCGCGAAGCCCTGTGCGAACGCTTCTCGGATGTCTGGCAGTTCGACATGGCCCGCAAGGTGGCGTTCTGGACCCTGGTGGCCGGCGCGGTGCTGATGGTGGCGGTGCTGGGGCTGGGGGCCCTGGCCTTCGCCGACCGCACGCTGCAGTACACGAGTTTCGTCACGGGCTGGCGCCTGACCACCGTTGCCAGCGCCGCGGCACTGCTGGTGCAGGGCGCGATGGCGGTGTGGCTGTCATTCTGGGTCACTGCACAAGTATTCGCCCAAGCTGGTGCTGTTCGTGGGTTTTGTGGTGCTGGCGGGCGTGCTGGTGGCGGTGAGGGGCATCTTCAAGCGCGTGCAGTCCAGCAACCAGGCCGTGGGCGAGCTGGTGTCCGAAGACGATGCGCCCCTGCTGTGGAAGCGCATCCGCCACATGGCGCAGCGCCTCAAGACCGATCCGCCCCGGCACATCGTGGCGGGCATCGACGCCAATTTTTTCGTGACCGAGGCCCCGCTCACGGTGGGCCGACAGACGCTCACGGGCCGCACGCTGTTCGTGAGCCTGCCGCTGCTGCGCATCCTGGACCAGGCCGAGGCCGATGCCGTGTTCGGCCACGAACTGGCCCACCTGCGCGGCGGCGACACCCACAGCAGCGCCCGGCTGGGCCCCAAGCTCGTGCAGTACGACCACTACCGGCACGCCATGCGCACCGGAGGGCTCACGGCGATGGCTTCGCCCCTGCTGGACCTGTACCGCACCATCTTCGAGATCGCTCTGGCGCGCGACAGCCGCGAGCGCGAGTTCAAGGCCGACCGCGTGGCTGCCAAGCTCACGTCGCCAGCGGCGATCGCGCAGTCGCTGGTCAAGATCGCGGCCTATGCACAGTACCGCTACAAGATCGAGGCCGAACTGTTTGGCCGCAATGAGCGGCACGACGACACCACGCTGGGCATTGCCCGCTTCGTGGCCCAGGGGCTGGCACCCTATGCAGCCTCCGGCGATTTTCTGGACGCCATGAAGACGGCAAACGTGCCGCACCCCTTCGACTCGCACCCGGCCATGCCCGAGCGCCTGCGCAACGTGGGCATGGCGCTCAAGGAGCGGGACTACGCCGCCATCGCCGTGCGTACGCCCTTGGCGACCTGGGCGCAGGAGATACTGACGGCCGATGCGATCGAGCAGCGCCTGTGGAGCGACTACGAGCAGCAGTTCGCACAAGACCACGAACGCAGCCTGGCCTACCGCTACGAACCCGCCACCGATGAAGAGCGCGCACTGGTGCTGCGGTACTTCCCCCCCCGTGGTGTTTGCGCTCAAGGGGGGCCACACGGTGGAGGTCAGCATCGAGGGCATCCGCACGAGTGCGGACGGGACCACCGTGGCCTGGGATGCGGTGAAGGCGCTCGAATACAAGGAGAGCAGCTTTGGGAACGCGTTGATCGTTACCCACCCCGAGAAGAACGCCCTGGGCCTGGGTGCCAAGACCAGCAAGATCAAATTGGCCGGCCTGAAGAAGGAGAAAGACCCGTTCAACGCCACGGTGGGCCACTACTGGCAACGCCACCAGGTGATGCGGGCGCAGCAGCAGGGCGGCTGACGGCGGCGCGCCGTGGTGCTCCGCGCTTAGCGACGGCAAAGTGCTTGCTATAGTTTGTATAGCTATCAGCGCTTGAATATCAAGCGCTGCGGCCGTTTTTTATTGATATGGGCGCCGCACGGCGCCACGCTGCGGCCTGGGCCTGCGCTTCAGCCGCGCACGTACTCGGGCCGGTCGTTCTGCTGGGGCTTGAGCGGAGCGGCCACCTTGCCCTCGGCGCGCTCCTTGCGCCACTGCTCCTTGCGGGCCGTCCACTCGTTGAGCCGCGCATGGGCCACGGTGCTGTCCTTGGCCATCTGCTCCTCGTTGGCCAGCTGGGCCGACAGCTCCAGGCGGATGCCGTTGGGATCGAAGAAGTAGATGCTGTGGAAGATGTGGTGGTCGGTCACGCCCAGCACCTCGATGCCATGGGCTTCCAGGCGCTTCTTGGTGTTCTCCAGTTCCTCGACCGTGTTCACGCGGAAGGCGATGTGGTTGACCCACAGCGGCGTGTTGGGCGAGGGCTCGGCCTTCACGTCGTCGCCCAGGTCGAAGAAGGCGATGAACGAGCCGTCCCGCAGGCGGAAGAAGAAGTGCGTGTAGGGGCAGTACTCGCCCGTGCTGGGCACGTAGTCGCTCTGGATGATGTGGTAGAGCGGCAGGCCCAGGATGTCTTCGTAGAAGTGGCGCGTCTCTTCCGCGTCGCGGGCCTTGTAGGCGTAGTGGTGCAGCTGCTGGATGGCGGCAGGCGCGGGCAGGGTGGCCAGATCGGGCGTCGGGGCGGCATTCATGCGGTGTCTCCTCAAATGGATGGCTGCAATTCTACTATCCGTAATTGATTTACGTTAAGTTAATTTTTATGTGGGTGATTTGCGGTACATTCCGCAGTCACACCCATTCGTGCCGAGGTATTACTCCCATGCGCCTTTGAGCCTCTTCAAGCCGTTCCCCTGCCGCCCTTTGCGGGCCAGGTGGTTGCATGTCTTGTTTGGAGTGCTTTTGCATGGCGACACCTTCACGGGGCGAATCCGCCCATGGCAGCCGCAGCGCTGCCGCAGCCTCGGCTGCTGATTTCCCATCATCATCTTCTTCTGCTCGTTCATCGCAGGCCCCTGCCGGGCAGGGCAATGCGGCGCCCGGCGCGGGCCAGGCCGTGCTGCAGTTCGCCGGGGTTGGCTGGAGCCCGCCTGGCGGCCAGGCCCTGTGGGGCCGTCCGCTGACGGTGTCCCTGGGCCCGGGCGTGACGGGCATCGTGGGTGCCAACGGTTGCGGCAAGAGCGTCTTCCTGCGGCTCGCGGCGCGCGCGCTGCAGCCCGCCAGCGGCGCCGTGCTGGGCGATCCTTCGCTGCATGTGGTGGCGCAGGAGGTGGCTGCTGCGCCCGGTGCCACGGTGGCTGACGTCGCAGGGCTGGGGCCGGCGCTGGGCGCCCTGGCGCGGCTGGAGGCGGGCGAAGGCACGCCCGATGACCTGCTCGTGGCCGATGGGCGGTGGGACCTGCCCGCGCGCTGGCGGCAGGCGCTGCACGCCCTGGGGCTGGGCCACCTGCCGCCGGCACACGCCGCGCAGCGGCTCAGCGGGGGCGAGCGCATGCGCGTGGCGCTGGCGGGGGCTTTCCTGTCCGATGCCGAGCTGCTGGTGCTCGATGAGCCCACCAACCACCTTGACCGCGCGGGCCGGCGATGGCTGATGGAATCGCTGGCGCAGTGGCGGGGCGGCGTGCTGGTGGCCAGCCACGACCGCGAATTGCTGGGCGCGGTGGGCAGCATCGTGGAGCTGTCGCCCGCCGGGCTGCAGCGCTATGGCGGCCACTGGGGGCTGTACCAGGCCCAGCGCCAGGCCGAGGCCGCCGCCGCCCAGGCCGCGCTGGACCACGCGCGCACCGAGCGCGAGCAGGGCCTGCGGGCGCTGCAGCGCGAGCATGACGCCCAGCAGCGCCGCGCGGCACGCGGGCGCGCGGAGGGGCGCACCACCAACCAGGCGTCCATCCTGCTCGACCGCCGGAAGAACAGCGCACAGGCCCACGCTGGCCGCGAGCACGAGCGGCAGCAGCAAGAGCGCCAGCGGCTGAACGAGGCCGTGCGCGAGGCTGCCCTGCGCGTGCCCGCGCAGGCACCCGCGGCGCTGGTGCTGCCGCAAAGCGCCGTGCCGGCGGGCAGGCAGGTGCTGGCGTTCGAGCAGGTGCAGGTGCCGCATGCCCCACCGGGCTTGCCTGCGCTGAACGGCGTGTGGAGTGGCCCCGTGCGCATAGCGATCACCGGGCCCAATGGGTGTGGCAAGAGCAGCCTGCTGCGGCTGGTCGCGGCGCCGGATGGCGTGCCTGGAGGCGGTGTGCGGCGCGGCGTGCGGGCCGCCTGGCTGGACCAGCACAACACCGCCGCGCTGCCCCCGCAATGCAGCGTGCTGGATCGGCTGCGGGCACTGGGCTCGCCGCTGCCCGAAGCCGCGCTGCGCACGCACCTGGCACAACTCGGGCTGGATGCGGACAAGGTGCATCGCCCGGCCGGTGTGCTCAGTGGCGGCGAGCGCATCAAGGCCGCGCTGGCCTGCGCCCTGTGGTCGTGCGAGCCCGCGCAGATGCTGCTGCTCGACGAGCCCACGAACCACCTGGATGTGGATGCCGTGGACGCCTTGCAGGCCGCGCTGGGGGCCTTCACGGGCGCGCTGGCCGTGGTGTCGCACGACACCGCCTTCCTGCGCGCGCTGCGGCCGGACGTGGTGTGGGCCTGGCGGCCGCAGGGCTGGGACCTGGACGCCTCGCTGGACGCTGCCTGACGCGGAAGGGGGCCTGGTGGGGCCGCGCCAAGGAAAAAGCCACCCGCTGCGCGGGCGCGGCGGGTGGCCTGTGGGCACGGCGTGGACGCCGCCCTGCGCGCTGGCGCGTGGCCAGCGTGGCTGGATTACTGCTTCACGGCTTCGATCTGCACCACCAGGCGCACGTTCTTGGGGAAGCCCCATTCAACGCCATAGTTCATGCCCCACTGGGTGCGGTCGATGGTCGTTTCAAAGTCGCCACCGCACACTTCGCGCTTGAGCATGGGGCTGTCATAGCAGTTGAACTGCGTGGCCTTGAGCGTGACGGGCGCGGTCTTGCCCAGCAGCGTGAGCTGGCCGGCCACTTCGCTGACCTTGTCGCCGTTGAAGCTGAACTTGTCGGACACGAACTTGATGGTGGGGTGCTTGGCGGCATCGAACAGGTCGGCGCTTTGCAGGTGCTTGTCGAACGGGGGCGTGCCCGAGTTCACCGAGGTGGTGTCGATGGTGATGTCCACCTTGCCGGACTTGGCCGCGCGGTCGAACTCCACGGTGCCTTGCTTCTTGTCGAAGCGGGCGCGGTTCGTGGTCGTGCCGAAGTGGCCGATCTCGAACGTCACGAAGGTGTGCGTGGGGTCGATGGCGTAGTTGGCGGCCTGCGCGGCGCCGGCGGTCATTGCGGTGGCAGCGGCCACGGCGAGCAGGGAGAACAGGGACTTGCGCATGGGTAGATACTCCTGGAGCAGTGGTGGAAAGAAAAGGAAGGAAAAAAGGAAAGAAATCAGCGATTCAATGCCGTGCGACGCGGGGATCGGGCACGTTCAAGCCAGCGCTCCCGCTCAAGGGCCGCCCCGCCGCGCTGGGAGCGTCCCCCTCCCGCGTTGCGTAGCAATGCGAGAGAGGGGAAGGCGCGAAGCGACTCCGGGGGAGCTTCATTCAAATCTTGCCCACGCCGGTGAGCGCGAGCTTGAATTTCACGGTCACGTCGTCGGCCACCATCGAGGTGTCGGCCCACTCGTTCTCACCGATCTTGAACGCCAGGCGCTTGATGGGCAGCGTGCCTGTGGCGGTGGTGCTGGCCCCGCTTTGGGTCAGCGTGACGGGCACCACCACGTTCTGCGCAGTGCCCTTGATGGTGAGCTTGCCCGCCACCTCGAACTTGCCGCCACCCAGCGCCTTGATGGCGGTGGATTCGAACTGCGCCTGCGGGAACTTCCCCACGTTGAACCACGTGGGCTTGGGCAGCTCGGCATCGGTCTCGCGCGATCCGAGCGTGGCGCTGCCGGTATCGACCGTGAACGCGATCTTGCTGGTGGCCGGCTTGGCCGGGTCGAACGCCACCTGGGCGCTGAACTTCTTGAAATGGCCGTCCAGCGGCACGCCCATCTGGCGGGCGGTGAACTGCACTTCGCTTTGGGCGGGCACCAGTTGTTGCTGGGCCAGGGCGGCCTGGGCGCCCACGGCCAGGGCGGCGCCCAGCACGATGTGGGACAGGGTGGAAGAAGAAGACAGATTCATTCGAAAACTCCGTTCAAAAGACAGAAAAGAGAAGAGAAGGTGGGGCGGTCGGCTGGTGTATGTCAGGGGCGCGCATCCGCCAGTGCACCCGTGGAGCCGGCTCTGCCGGGCCTGCGGATGCGTTCCCCTCCCCGCCGGAGAGGGAGACGGCGCGAAGCGGCTCGGGGCCTGCCTCATCCACCAGGCAGCATGCGGGCGAGCAGGCCGTCGCGGTCCACGATCTGGTGCTTGAGCGCGCCCGCGATGTGCAGCACCACGAGGCCTGCCATTGCAAATGCGGTGTACTGGTGCCAGGGCTTGATGGCCTCGGCCAGCTCCTTGCTCACGGGCACGAAGTCGGGCAGCTGCCACAGGCCCAGGAACACGATGGGGAAACCGGCGGCCGAGCTGTAGGCCCAGCCGATCAGCGGCACGGCGAAGAACAGCGCATAGAGCAGCCCGTGCGTGGCGTGGTGCGCCAGCTTCTGCCAGCCCGGCATGGCCTGCTCGATCGCTGGCGGCAGTGCGGGGGGGCGGTGCGTGGCGCGCCACAGCAGGCGCAGCACCGACAGCACGAGGAGGGTGACACCCGCCCACTTGTGCCAGTTGTAGAGCTTGAGCCGCTGCGGCGAGAACGGCAGGCCCGTCATGTAGATGCCCACGCCAAACAGGCCGATCAGCGCCAGGCCCAGCACCCAGTGCAAGAGCATGGCGGTGCGCGTGTAGCGGCGGGGCGTTGCGGCGGCCGGGAAGGCGGTGGTGGCAGGGGCAGTCATCTGGGAGCAAAAAGCAAAGCGGGTGGTCAGGTGGAGGCGCCGGGCCAGCGCCTCTCGGCCAAGGCTGACATTCGTCAAGCAATGGGGCAGTGTAGAAAGCCGTCACCGCATTCGGTTTCAGGCAGATTGATGCTTCAATTCAAAAAAAATGAATTGAGAGGGCCTGAGCGCTCAAAGTTCCCCAATGCTGTGCGGCTTGTGCATGGCCCGGGGCGGGGGAGGGCCCTGGGCATGGGGAATGCCCCATCAGGGTGCATGCCGAGGGACTGAAACCGCCGCGGGGCGCGTGGTGGCGGTTACCGCAAGCGCGCACGGCGCGGTGCGGCGGCCTGCCTTGAGAAAAGGGAGAGGCCGGGGCGCTTACTGGCCGAGCGCGGCCTTCTTCCAGGCCTCGGCGGCAGCGGCCTCGTCCCCGCGCTTTTCGGCCAGTTCCGCCAGATGGCGCCAGGCGCTCGCCCGCAGGCTGGTGTCGGCGAGCTGCTGCGCCGCCTGGGTGAGCAGCTGCTGGGACTTGCCCCACAGCTGGCGCTTGAGGCAGGCCATGCCCGCCAGGTACTGCAGGCGCGCATCGCGCGGGTTGGCCTGGTGCGCGGATTCGATGCGGGCCAGCCAGGGCGCGTCCAGTGCGTCCAGCCCGGCTTCGAGCGCGCGTACCAGCTTCAGCGCATGGTGCTCGGCCAGTGCGTCGGGCAGGTCCACCATGCGTTCCCACACCGGCAGCAGCCAGGCGCGCACCTGGGTGGCATCGCCGCCCAGGGCGGCCAGCCGCTGGGCGGCATGGATGGCGAGTTCGGGCATGTTGCGCTCGGAGGACTCCAGCGACATCCAGATCTGCTGCAACTGCGCGGTGTCGTGCGCGCTGTTGATGAGCTCGGTGGCCAGGCCGCGCACGATGCTCTGGGCCGCGGCGGGCGAGAACGCGCGGTGCTTGCCCAGCAGGCGCGCGGTATCGAGCGCCTCCTGCGTCTGCCGTGCCAGCCGGGTCGCCTTGAGCTTGATGCGCAGCGACAGCGTGCGCCGCGCCGCGCCCTGGGGCAGGGCGGCCAGGCGGTCGAGCGCCGCGCCCGCATCGCGGTCGTCCAGCGACCAGCGGGCCGCGCGCATCTGCGTGCCTTCGCGCATTTCCTGCTCGCTCACGGTGCCGCGCGCGGGGGCTTCCTGAAGCGCGTCCTGCAGGTGGCTCTCGCGCGTGGCGCTGTCCTGCAGTGCGTGCGAGGCCTCGGCCGCGATCATGTGGGCCAGGGCGCGCAGCTGGCGGCCGTGGGGTACGGCCTCGCCGGCGGCGCCCAGCGCATGTTCCTGCGACAGCGCGGCCACCGCCGCCTTGCGCGAGCGGATGAAGCGCCCGCCGAGCATGTGGGTCAGCGCATCGAGCAAGGCCGCGTGCATGGCGCGCTCCTTTTGCTGCACGCGCCAGCGGCGGGCCTGGTGGGGCAGCTCCAGCAGGGCGGCCAGCGCGCGCAGCGCCGCGTACACGGTGACGAAACCGCCCACCAGCAACAGCACCACCATGTTCAGCGACAGGTCGATGCGGTAGGGCGGCCAGTACAGGGTGACGGTGCCCTGGTTGTTGCCCGCGAACAGCGCGGCGGCCACGGCCACGCCAAACAATGCCAAAAGCCAAAGTGCTGCGCGCATGTCGTCAGTCCGTTATTCCACCGCGCAAGGCGGCGCCCGCAGCCCGTGGCACGGGCGCGGTCCAGGCGAGCGCCACCGTGGAACTGGCTGTGCCAGGCCACCGGTGGCGTCCCCCTCCCGCAGGAGAGGGGGAAGGCGCGAAGCGACTCGGGGGGTGATTCATTTACCTTCCCGCTGCGGCAGTGGCCAGCGCGGACAGGGTTTCGTCCAGGCGCGGCTGCTCGGCCGCCTTCATGCTGGCCTGGGCCGTCTGCAGCGTGCTGGCCGCGTTCTGCGTGCGCCGCGAGGCCGGGTCGAAGTACTTGTTCAGCGCCACGGTGGCGGCGGCCAGGTCGGCCCGGGCCGAGTCGAACTGGCGCGCGAGCACGCCCAGGCGGGCGTTGAGCAGCTTGAGCTTGAGGTTCTCGCGCAGGAAGAAGGTCTGTTCGGGCGCCAGAAGGATCGCCTCGGGCTGGTCGATGCGGCTCACCCGCACCAGCCCCCGGGCCTCGTCGCGCACCACTTCCCAGCTGCGCTGCAGCGCGGCCTGCCACCAGGCCATGCCGCCGGTGGAGGCCGGCATGCCGCCCGGCGCCGGGGGCGCGGCCGACAGGCGCCGCGTGGCGGCGGCCTGGGCCACCGCATTGAGCACGGGCAGCTCGTCCACCTGGCGCACCAGGTCGTCCAGGCGGGCCAGCAGGCCGGCGGTGTCGGTGACGGTGGCGCGGGTCAGGCGGTCCAGGTCGCGGCCGATGGCGCGCTGCACGGGCGCCAGCCGGGGCTGGGCGGCGCGCTCGATGCGCAGGTTGGCGCTTTTCAGCGCGGCCACCAGCGGCTCCAGGCTGCCGGTGAGCTGAGCCTGCTGCTGCGCGAGGCGGATGGCGGATTCGATGTCCACCACCAGATTCTCGTCGCGCGAGCGCGAGAGGCTCTGCATGAGTTCTTCGAGCTGGCTGCGCTGCAGCGCCACCTCGCTCACCCGCGCCTCGGCCACCGACAGGCGGGCGGCGGTCTCACGCACCAGCTCTTCGGCCTGGCGGGCCATGGTGCGGGCCTCGATCGCCTGCGCACCCGAGTCCGCAGACTGCCGGGCGAGCTGCTCCTGGATGGAGCTGAGTTTTTGCCACAGCAGGCCGCTGCTGACCAGTGCCGCCGCCGCCACGGTGCCCAGCAGCAGCATCACGGCGCCGCCCCGGCCGGGAGCGGGTGCCGGCGCGGCGTGCGAAGGCGCGGGGCCCGCTGCGGGTGCGCCCACGGGCGCCGCCACGGGGGCTGCGGCGGGTGCAGGGGGCAGATCGTTGGGGGGCACGGAACTCATGCCGCCGATTCTATCGAGGCCACCACGTCTTCCAGGGCCGGACGGCATTCCCGCACGGCGCCAAAGCCCGCCGCACGGGCCGCCTCGGCGATGCGCGGGTGCGTGGCCAGCGCCCGCGCGGCGCCCCAGGGCTGGCCGGGCAGGGCCTCGGCCAGGTGGGCCACGGCTTCGGAACTGCTCAGCAGCCAGAGGGAACCATCGTGCGCCGCCTGTTGCGCCAGCGCCACCTCGTGCGCTGAAAAGCGGGGCGCGCCGCGTTGGTAGGCCACCACAAACTCCACCGTGCCGCCCGCTGCCTCGATCTGACGGGCCAGCCAGTCGCGGCCGCTGCCCTGGGCGGATTCAGGCACGCTGCCGGATCTTCCGCGCACGATCAGCACACGGTCGCCGGGCCGTACCTGCGCGGCCACCTGCTGCCACAGCGCTTCCGAGTCGAACTGCGGCGCATCGGACGCCGGACTGTCGATGCAGGCCGAGGGCACGCCGGCCTGCTCCAGCGCGCGCGCCGTGCCGGGGCCGGGTGACCATGCTCTTGTTTTGATAGCTGCCAGCGCTTGTCCATCCAGCGCTGGAGGCCTACTGGATCCAAAAAAATGGGCCACGGCATTGCCACTGACAAACATCAGGGCGCGGTACTGCGCAAGGTGGGCCCTGGCCCGGGCGAGCGCCTGCTGCGCAGCGGGGTCGCGGCAGGGGCCGATGGCGATGAGCGGCAGCGCCACGGCGCCGATGCCGTGCGCGCCCAGCATCTCCACCCAGTGCGCGGCCTCGCGGGCGGGCCGCGTGACGATCACCCGGGGCGAGGGCATGGGCGCCTCAGGGTTGTGGGAGGCTGGCGGGGTCCGCGCCCCGTGCGCCGCCCGCGCGCAGGCGCTGGGCAATCGCGTCGCCCAGCGCTTCGGCCTGCGCCAGTGTGCCGACGGGGGCGCTGGCCTGCGCGCGCACCAGCGGGGCCTGGCCGTCCGGGTCGCCCCAGGCGGCATCGAGCTGCAGCACGCCGGCGGCCAGCGTGCCGTGCGCCGCCAGCGGCATCGAGCAGCTGCCGCCCATGGCGCGGCTCACGGCGCGCTCGGCGGCCACGGTCAGCCAGGTGGGCTGGTGGGCCAGCGGCGCCAGCGCGTCGATCAGGTCTTGCCGGTCGCTGCGCACCTCGATGCCCAGCGCGCCCTGGCCCGCCGCGGGCAGCATGGCCGTGGGCTCGAACGTGGCGCGGATGCGGGAGGCGAGCCCCAGGCGTTTCAGGCCCGCCGCCGCCAGCACGATGGCGTCGTACTGGCCTTCGTCCAGCTTGCGCAGGCGCGTGTCCAGGTTGCCGCGCAGCGGCTCGATCCTCAGGTCGGGCCGCAGGGCCTGCAGCAGCACCTGGCGGCGCAGGCTGGAGGTGCCCACCACCGCGCCCTGGGGCAGGGCATCAATGTTCGGGTAGTTGGGCGAGACAAACGCATCGCGCGGGTCTTCGCGCTCCATCACGCAGGCCAGGGCAAAACCCTCGGGCAGCTCCATGGGCACATCCTTGAGCGAGTGCACGGCGATGTGCGCGCGGCCTTCTTCCAGCGCCACCTCCAGCTCTTTCACGAACAGACCCTTGCCGCCCACCTTGCTCAGCGACCGGTCCAGGATCTGGTCGCCCTTGGTCGTCATGCCCAGCAGCTCCACCGTGTGGCCTCGTGCGCGCAAAAGGGCCTGTACATGCTCGGCCTGCCACAGGGCGAGACGGCTTTCGCGCGTGGCAATGACGATGGTGAGGGGTGTCTGGGGCATGCTCAAGTTCGTAACCTGTTTGTAATCATTCAGGGGCGGGCGATGCTAGCATGCGCCCGCACTGGGGCTGGTGCGGCCCGGGGGCATGCCGGGCGGACGGCGCCGGCGATCCCCCCATCCCATTCCGGAGACCACCGCATGAAACGATCCGACAAGGACCAGCCCCTGATTGACGACATCCGCCTGCTCGGCCGCATTCTGGGCGACGTGATCCGGGAGCAGGAGGGCGTGGCCGCGTATGAGCTGGTGGAGCAGGTGCGCAAGCTGTCGGTGGCGTTCCGCCGCGATGCCGATCAGGAGGCCGACCGCGCGCTCAAGAAGCTGCTCAAGTCGCTCTCGGGCGACCAGACGGTGAGCGTGATCCGCGCCTTCACCTACTTCAGCCACCTGGCCAACCTGGCCGAAGACCGCCACCACATCCGCCGCCGCGCCGTGCACGAGCGCGCGGGGGACACGCAGGAGGGCAGCATCGAGGTGGCCCTGTCGCGCCTGCGCTGGGCGGGTATCGCTCCCAAGACGATTTCGCAGACGCTGGCGGGCAGCTACGTGGCCCCGGTGCTCACGGCCCACCCTACCGAAGTGCAGCGCAAGAGCATTCTGGATGCCGAGCGCGACATTGCCCAGCTGCTGGCCGTGCGCGACGACATCCAGGTGCGTGCCCAGCTGTACAACAGCGCCAAGGACGCGCTCACCCCGCGCGAACTGGCCGCCAACGAAGCCCTGCTGCGCGCCCGTGTGGCCCAGCTGTGGCAGACGCGCCTCTTGCGCTACAGCAAGCTCACCGTGGCCGACGAGATCGAAAACGCGCTCTCTTATTACGAGGCCACCTTCCTGCGCGAGATCCCCAAGATCTACGCCGACCTGGAGAACGAGCTGGGCCAGTACCCCGTGCACAGCTTTCTGCGCATGGGCCAGTGGATCGGCGGCGACCGCGACGGCAATCCCAACGTCACCGCGCAGACCCTGCAATACGCACTGGGCCGGCAGGCCGAGGTGGCCCTGCGCCACTACCTGACCGAGGTGCACTACCTGGGCGGCGAGCTGTCGCTGTCGGCGCGCCTGGTGCAGGTGTCCGCCGAGATGGAGGCCCTGGCCCTGCGCTCGCCCGACACCAACGAACACCGCCAGGACGAGCCCTACCGCCGCGCGCTCACGGGCATCTACGCCCGCCTGGCGGCCTCGCTCAAGGAACTGACCGGCGGCGAAGCCGCGCGCCATGCGGTGGTGCCGCAGAACCCCTACGGCAGCGCCGAGGAGTTCCTGGCCGACCTGCGGGTGATCGAAGCCTCGCTGCAATCGCACCATGGCGAGGCCCTGGCGGGCGAACGCCTGCACCCCCTGATCCGCGCCGTGCAGGTGTTCGGCTTCCACCTGGCCACGGTGGACCTGCGCCAAAGCTCCGACAAGCACGAGGAGGTGGTGGCCGAACTGCTGGCCAAGGCGCGCATCGAGCCCCACTACGCGGGCTTGCAGGAAGCCGCCAAGCGCGCGCTGCTCATCAAGCTGCTGAACGACGCGCGCCCGCTGCGCGTGGTGGGCGCTGAGTATTCCGCACACGCAAAGGGCGAACTGGCCATCTTCGAAACCGCCCGCGTGATGCGCGAGCGCTTCGGCCACGAGGCCATCCGCCACTACATCATCAGCCACACCGAAACGGTGAGCGATTTGCTCGAAGTGCTGCTCTTGCAGAAGGAAGTGGGCCTGATGAACGGCACGCTCGATGCCGAGTCGCGCAACCACCTCATCGTGGTGCCCCTGTTCGAAACCATCGAAGACCTGCGCAATGCCGCGCCCATCATGCGCGAGTTCTATGCGCTGCCCGGCGTGGCCGCCCTGGTGCAGCGCAGTGGCGGCGAGCAGGACATCATGCTGGGCTACAGCGACAGCAACAAGGACGGCGGCATCTTCACCAGCAACTGGGAGCTGTACCGCGCCGAGATCGCCCTCGTCGAACTCTTCGACGAACTCGCCACCAGCCATGGCATCCAGCTGCGCATGTTCCACGGCCGGGGCGGCACCGTGGGCCGGGGCGGCGGCCCGAGCTACCAGGCCATCCTGGCGCAACCCCCCGGCACCGTGCGCGGCCAGATCCGCCTTACCGAGCAGGGCGAAGTCATCGCCTCCAAATATGCCAACCCCGAGATCGGCCGACGCAACCTGGAAACCCTGGTGGCTGCCACGCTCGAAGCCACGCTGCTGCAGCCCACCAAGCCCGCCACCAAGGCGTTCTTGGACGCCGCCGCGCAGCTCTCGCTGGCCAGCATGGGCAGCTACCGCGCGCTGGTGTACGACACCCCGGGCTTCACCGAATACTTCTTCAACTCCACGCCGATCCGCGAGATCGCCGAACTGAACATCGGCTCGCGCCCCGCCAGCCGCAAGGCCAGCCAGAAGATCGAAGACCTGCGCGCCATCCCCTGGGGCTTCAGCTGGGGCCAGTGCCGTTTGACGCTGCCCGGCTGGTACGGCTTTGGCTCGGCGGTCGATGCGTTCGTGAACCTGGAAGGCAAGGACCCCAAGACCCAGCTGGCCCTGCTGCAAAAGATGTACCGCCAATGGCCGTTCTTCCGCACGCTGCTGTCCAACATGGACATGGTGCTGGCCAAGAGCGACCTGGCGCTGGCCTCGCGCTACAGCGAACTCGTGACAGACGCGCGCCTGCGCAAGAAGGTGTTCACCAGCATCGAGGCCGAATGGCACCGCACGGCCGAGGCGCTCACGCGCATCACGGGCGACAAGCAGCGCCTCACGCACAACGCGGCG
This sequence comes from Acidovorax sp. GW821-FHT09A11, assembly GCF_059418365.1. Taxonomy (NCBI): domain Bacteria; kingdom Pseudomonadati; phylum Pseudomonadota; class Betaproteobacteria; order Burkholderiales; family Comamonadaceae; genus Acidovorax; species Acidovorax sp. GW821-FHT09A11. Next base: position 88,457 of record NZ_JBWKPS010000010.1, on the reverse strand, counting down.
CTGGCCCGCTCCATCAAGCATCGCTTTCCGTACATCGACCCGCTGCACCACCTGCAGGTGGAACTGGTGCGCCGCTGGCGCGCGGGGCAGGGGGATGAGCGGGTGCAGACGGGGATTCACATCTCGATCAACGGGATCGCTGCGGGGCTGCGCAACACGGGCTGAGGTCGTCGGCTTCCCTGGGGGCCGCGGTGGCGCCCTTTGCAAGATGCGGGCAGGCCCGATAGCATGGGCCCAGGGGGGAGAGGACACGCGGGCAGATCGCCGGCCGCCTCTTCGGACGGGTGCGGGGAATCTGGGGGCTGCCGGGCAGGCTCCAGGCGGCATCCTCGCGGTCGCTTCAGGGTGGGAGGCATGGCTTGGGCATTGATCTTGCGTTCTGGCGGCTGTTACTGTCCCGGCGGCTGGAGGCCGTGGCGAGGGCCGACGCGATGCGTGCCATTCGCGAAGGGCTGCTCTGGGTCCTGCCGTGCCTGATGGTGTCGGCCGTCCTGCTGGTGCTGTCGGTGCTGGCGCGCATGCTGGGCCTGCCGGCCTCCGTGGCCGACTTGCTGGCGGACCTGCACGGGGAGATCAGCCGCATCCTGCCGCTGCTGATCACCGCCTCCATCGGCTACATGCTGGCCATCCGCCACCGGTTGCCACGCTTGCCGGTGGCCTTTCTGTGTTTCGTCCATGCCGCGCTCGCCGCCTACCTGCTGCGCGGTCATCCGCGGGCGGCGGCCACGCTGGTGCTGTTCATCGCGATTGCCGCCCCGCTTGTCACCGTGCCGCTGATGGCCTGGCTGATGCGGGTGCGCGGGCTGCGGGTCGCGCGCATGGCCCAGGTCAGCGAGAACGTGGAGGACGCCATGAACATGGTGGTTCCCGGCATCGCCACCACCGCGCTGCTGGTGGTCGTTCTGGCCTTGCTGCAGCAGTGGGAGGGGCTGGTGCACTGGCGCCTGCCCATCGATGTGGCCAACCCCGATCAGTCCTATCTCAACGCCGTATTGCTCACGGGCCTGAATTCGCTGCTGTGGTTTTTTGGCATCCATGGCTACCACGCGCTGCAGCCGCTGTTCCAGTCCCTGGACCAGGCCGTGGGCTGGAACGCCCAGGCCCTGTTGGCCGATCAGGTGCCGCAGCATCCCCTGAACGCGGGCCTGCTGGGGGCATTTGCCTTCATCGGCGGCTCAGGCGGAACCTTGTCGCTGGTGCTGGCCGTGCTGTGGCGCGCCCGCAGCCCCGGCCTGCGCCTGCTCGCGCTGGCGAGCCTGCCGATGGCGATGCTGAACGTGAACGAGCTGCTGCTCTTCGGCATCCCGCTGATCCTGAACCTGCGCATGCTGCTGCCGTTCCTGGCCGTCCCCGCCCTCAATGCCTGCCTGGCGCTGGCGGCCGTGCAGGCGGGCTGGGTGGCCGTGGCCAGCATGCCCATGCCGCTCAATGCGCCGGTCGTCTTCAATGCCTATGTCAGCACCCAGGGCGACTGGGGCGCGGTGGCCCTGCAGCTGGCGCTGGTGCTGCTCGGCGCCTGCCTGTATGGGCCTGCGGTGCGCTCGCTGGAGCGCCACAACGAAACCACCGTGCACCTGCCCGGGCTGGACACCACCTTCACCCGCCTGCAGGAGGAGGGCAGCCTCTATGCGCGCGATCCCGTGGTGGTCGCGCAACAAGGCCAGGCACGCCGCGAGGAACTGCTGGCCCAGGTGCGCCGCATGGGGGACTACGAATTCTTCCTGGAGTACCAGCCCCAGGTGTCGCTGCGCACCGGCCGGTGCACGGGCTGCGAGGCCTTGCTGCGGGCCCGCGATTCCCGGGGCCGCGTCCAGCCTCCCGGGGCGTTCCTGGCCTGGCTGTCCGAGGCGGGCCTGATGAAGGACGTGGACCTGTGGGTGGCGGCTGCGGCGCTGCGGCAGTACCGGCGCTGGCGCAACGCGGGCTTCGAGCTGCCCATTTCCATCAACATCACGGGCCCCACGCTCATGTCGCAGGAGCACTGCATCCGTCTGGTGGACTTGATCGCGCCAGCGGCCGGCTGCATCAGCATCGAGCTGACCGAGGATGCCCTGGCCGCGGATGTCTTCGGAATGCGCAACGCCATCGCCCGTGTGCACGCGGTGGGCGCGAAGGTCTCCATCGACGATTTTGGCACCGGCTACTCATCCCTGAGCTACCTGCATGCCTTCGAGGTCGATACGATCAAGATCGACCGCAGCTTCGTGCTCGCCAGCGCGCAGGCGCAGGGAGGGCGGGTGCTGGAAGGCCTGCTCAACTTCTGCCAGGGGCTGGGCTGCGGCATCGTGGTGGAAGGGGTCGAGACCGCCGAGCAGCTGCAACGGCTGCCCCGGACCATGGACCTGGAGGTGCAGGGCTGGTATTTCAGCCGGGCGGTGCCTGCAGACGAGCTTCCCGCGTTCGTGCAGCAGCGCCTGGACCTCAGTCCCCCAGCAACTCCCCCACCGCCTTCAGATCCTCCACCCGGTCGCACACCGCCTTGACGGCCATCATCACCGGGATGCCCAGCAGCAGGCCCCACAGGCCCCACAGCCAGCCCCAGGCCAGCACGCTGACGAACACGGCCACGGGGCTCATGCTGCTGGTGCGGCTGGTGAGCCAGGGCGTGAGCAGGTTGCCCACCAGGGTATGGATGACCAGCGACGCGCCGCCGATGGCCAGCGCCATGTCCAGGGTGCCGAACTGCAGGAAGGCCACCAGGGCCGATGCGCCGGTGACCAGGGCCGAGCCGATGTAGGGCGCGAGGTTGAGCACCCCGGCCACCACGCCCCACACGGCCGCGTTCTCCAGGCCCAGGGCCCAGTAGGCCAGGCCCGTGGCCACGCCCACCAGGGCGCTGGTGAGCACCTGCACCAGCAGGTAGCGCTGGATCTGGTTGGTGATGTCTTCCAGCACGTGGATGGTGACCTTGCGCCGTTCCAGGCTGGTGCCCGCGATGCGCAGCAGCTTGTTGCGAAACAGGTTGCCGGAGGCCAGCGCGAAGAAGGTGAGGAAGACCACCACGGTGAGCTGGCCCAGGGCCGACATCAGCCCCATGGTGCCGCTCCACAGGTAGTCGCGGATGTTGAACGGAGGGCGTTCCACCACCACGCGCTGCACGCCCCGCCGGGTGGGGCTGGCGGCGCTGTTTTCGTTGGCGGCCTGCTCGATCTGCGTGGCGGCCTTCTGCACGGTGTCGAGCGGGCTGCTGGTGCCTGCGCGCGCCTTGATGCTGTCGCGCACCTTCTTGGCGGCCACGGGCAGCGAGTCGACGAGCTGCGCGGCCCCGTCGCTCAGCGACCAGGCGGCGCTCGCCAGCCCGAAGACGATGGCGATGAGCAGCACGCCCGCGCCCAGCCAGCGCGGCACGTGGCAGCGCCGCAGGAGCTCGACGGCGGGCCGCAGCGCCGTGGTGAGCAGCAGGCTGAGCATGATGGGGATGAACACGGCGCTGGCCCAGTGCAGCAGCGCCACGCCGGCAAACAGGGCCAGCAGCGCGAGCGAGAGGTTGCGCACGTCCACGGGCATGTGGAGCATGAGCGGGCCGGTGAGGGGTGCGGTGGCTGCGGGCGCGCCGCTTGGCAGCTGCGCAGGCGGTGGGGGGCTGTCTTGGGTTGACCTGGCTTTGGCGGGTGGGGCCGCTTCGGCCACTTGGGCCACTGGTGCGGGGCCGTCCGCCGCAGGCGCGTGGGGGGGCAAGGTCGGGGCTGCGTCAGCGGCGGGGCTGTCTGGCTGTGGCGGCTCGGCAGCGGGTGCGGGCGGGGATGCAGGGGTGGGCTCGGTCATCATGCGCGGATTGTGATGGGACTCGGGCCTGCTGGGTTGTAGGTCGGGCTGACATGCAGCGTGTCGGCGGCGGGATGCTGCGGTTCGCACGCTCTGGCAGGTGGTTTGCCCGGCGACCCGCCAGCGGTGCCTGTGTGGCAGGGTTCGGCGCCCTGCCCGGTGGCATCAGCACAGCGGCAGCGGGCGCTTCTTGTTGAGTGCATCCACCGTGCCCAGCAGCTGCTGCCAGTAGGTGGGCAGTGACGACCACGAGGCGCCGATGGCCAGGTTGGTGGCATAGACCATGCCGGTGTTCAGGCGGGGCCGGTGGGCGTGCTTCACGGCGGCCTGCATGTCGGTGCAGGTGCTGGCGGTGTGAACCAGCATGGCCTGGGCGGTGTTGTCCTTGGCGTAGACCCAGGTGCTGGCGGGCTGGGGGTCTGTGGCCTGGTAGGCGGCGGCATTGCCTGCGTAGGTGACCAACGTGTCGGCCACACCCGCATAGGCCGCTACGGGGTAGGTGCCTGGGTTGCCGATCACGGTGGGCGCGTTGGGCGGCGTGGCGCCTTTGCTCATGCCCGAGGCCCGGGCCTTGGCGTAGTTGTAGACGTCCTGAAAGTACGCCAGCCGTGCGCTGTCGGTGGCCATGCCGTCCAGGAAGAAGCCGTCGAGCTGGTCGGGGTAGAGGCGGATGTAGTTGTCGATGGTGGCCTTCACGTCGGCCACCGAGCGCGACCCGCCGCTGCCCGAGGTGGCCACGTAGGCGACGACTTTGTTGGTAGTGCCCGCCACGGCCTTGAAGTCTTTGATGGCCGTAAGCAGGTCGTCGTCAACCTCGGAGTCCGCAGTCAGCACGCCGTCGCTGGCGCTGGCCACGGCGGTGATCTGCACGTCCGGGTAGCTGGCTGCGCCGCTGGTGAGGGTGGCCCAGGGCGACGAGGTGCCGCTGGCGCTGAAATACGCGGGCACCAGCACCTGCAGGTTTTTGTGGGTGGGGCGCACGTAGTACGTGAGGCTGTCGCCCGCCGTGTTGGCGCTGCTGGTGGCCGTGGCGCTGACCTGGAAGGTGGCGCTGGGCGGCAGGCTGCTCACGGTGAGCGTGGTGCTGGCCACGCTGGCCACGGTGGTGGGCGCCACGGGGGAGAAGGTGGCGGCTGCGGAGGGGCTGACAGTAAAGGTGACCACCGTGCCGTTGGGGGCTGCGCCGCCGTTGACGGTAACGTCGGCCGCCAGCGGCTCGGATGCGCCGGGTTCGAGCACGTTCTCGGCGGGCTGCACGAAATGCAGCGTGACGGGCGCGCTCGCGGGCGGCGGCGGGGCGGCCGTGTTGTTGTCCTTGTCCGTGGCGCCGCCGCAGCCCGCCAGAGCCGCAGTGAGGGCCATCAAGGACGCGAGGCGGTGGGTGCGGGTTGTGGTGAGCATGGTCGTGACGGAGTGTTGGTATGAATGGGCTGATTGTGAAGGTTCGTGCGGGCGGCTCCAAGGGCTGAAACGGCCGCTTTGACCGGGAAAAACGGCCTTGTTGCGCCGATTGCAGCAGGCGGGCGCCAGTACCATGGCCCACATGCCATCCTTCCTTCACCGCATTCCGGCCGCCGCAGCAGCCTTGCTGTGCGCAGCGCTGCTGGTCGGCTGCGGCACGCTGGACGTGCCGCGTGCCGACAACTATCCCGCCACAGGCCAGAAGAAAGCCCGTGCCGTGCACCACTGGGATGTGCTGGCGGGCGATGTGGCCGGGCGCGTGGCCGAAAAGATCGCATCCTGGCCCGAGGGCGAATACCCGTTGTACGTCACGGTGGCGGACAACTCCAGTTTCAACCAGAGCTTTCTCAAGCTGCTCAAGGTGCACCTGCTGAACCGGGGCGTGGCGGTGTCCACGGTGCCCACGGCGGTGGAGCTGGAGGTGCAGACGCAACTGGTGCAGCACGGGTCTGGCTCGCCGCGCGGCCTGCCCGTGCCCATGGCCGGCACCATCATCGGCACTGGCGTGGGCGTGTGGCGCGACTGGGCGGTGCACTATTCCGACCGCACCCTGTTGCCGGGTGTGGCCACGGCCCTGGGCGTGGGGGCGGGGGTGGCGCTGGACATGGCCCAGCTCTACACCCAGGGCGCCGCTGCGGGCGGCCCCACGCGCACGGAGGTGCTGATCACGTCCACGCTCAAATCGCGCGACCGGTACCTGGCCGGCACGGCCGATCTGTACTACATCGAGGGGGCCGACGCGGTGCTGTATCAGCCCGAGCGGCCGCCCGCGCCTGCACCGATGACGCCCGTCAAGACCTGGCGGGTGGTGGCGCCATGAAGGGGCTGTGGACGCCGCAACAAGCTCCCCGGGGCGCACGCGCCGCCAGCTGGTGGGCGGCCGCCGCTTTTGCGCTGGCGGGCCTGCAAGGCTGCGCGACCACCAACCCCATGCACAGCTACTACTACGGCGACCGGGCGGGCGGAGTATCGCGCAGCAACCTCATCGAGCTGAATGAACGCGCCACCGATGCGCTGCTGCAGACCGCACCGCTGGACGCCAACCAGCCCGTGCTGGTGGCCACGCTGGTCAGTGTGGACCGGCTCACCGAATCGTCGCGGCTGGGCCGCATCTTCTCCGAGCAGATCGCGGGCCGCATGGTGCACCGGGGCCTGAAGGTGACCGAGGTGAAACTGCGCGAGAACCTGCTGCTGCAGCGCGACCAGGGCGAGCTGCTGCTGTCGCGCGAGGTGCGCGAGGTGAGCCAGGCCCAGGACGCGCAGGCGGTGGTGGTGGGCACGTACGCGGTGTCCACGTCGGTGGTGTACATCAGCCTCAAGCTGGTGAACCCAGTGGGCAACACCGTGGTGGCGGCGCACAACTATGCGGTGCCCATGGATGAAAACGTGCGGGCGCTGCTGGCCGGGAGGTAGCAGGGCGCTCGCAGGCCTCAGCCGGATTTGATATTAATTTGATAGCTGCTCGCGCTTGTTTTATAAGCGCAAAGTGCCAATTTGACTTGGATTCTTGAACGCTCGACCCGACCGGGCGAGCCTTACGAACTGGCGCTGCCTTCCCCCTGCCAGGGATGCCAAGCAAGGGCCGCCCCGCAGCGAGGGCATCGTCCCCTTTCCCGAATCGCGTAGCGATTCGAGAGAAGGGGGAGGCGGCAAAGCCGCTCAGGGGGATGTACTTAATGCAGCATCAGTGCACCGGCCGTCTTGCTCTTGCCAGCGCGGGCGGGTGGGTTGCACAGGCCGCAGGTGAAATGGCGGTTCTCGTACAGCTCGGTCACGAACTGGCCGCTGCACTGGGCGCACTTGGTGCGGGTGAGCATGCCGGCATCCACGAATTTCACCAGACGCCAGGCGCGGGTGAACGACAGCAGGGGTTCGATCTCGGCCGTGGCCACCTGTTCGTTGTACAGGCGGTAGGCCTTGGTCAGCAGCTCCACCGAATCCAGGTCCACGCCCTTGGACAGGTATTCGTAGATGTTCAAAAACAGCGAGCTGTGGATGTTCTCCTGCCAGGTCAGGAACCAGTCGGTGGAGAAGGGCAGCTGGCCCTTCGATGGCGACTTGCCCGCGATTTCCTTGTACAGGCGGATCAGGCGCTCGTACGACAGCGTGGTTTCCGACTCCAGCACCTGCATGCGGGCGCCCATCTGGATCAGCATGGCGGCGCGTTCGATCTGCTTGGATTCGTTCAGAACGCTCTTGGCTGGGGCTTTGGCGGCGGTGGTGGAGGACATGGCGGGCTTTCGGCGAGAGAGATGGAGGGCGTTCGGTGCAAAGGTCTGGCGGTGGGCTCAGAGCACTTCGGACACGCGGCTGGCCATCAGGATGTTGGCGTGCAGCGTGTTGGTGGCCTCGTTGCCCACCTTCTTGGCCGAGTGGTTGGTGAGCAGGCTCCACACCAGGTTGTCGTCCACGCGGAAGCTGCAAAGAAGCGTGTTTCTGGAGGCCAGTTTCATCACTTGCGCCGCCGACAGCGATGCGAGAATATCGGCAGACTCCTCGTTCATGCCCAAGCGGAACACGGCCTCTGCCTTGTCCTGGCGAATCAGGGTCTGGGCCAGCATCAGGTAAGTGAGGTTGGCTTCGCGGATTTCAGCGAGGAGTTGTTCGTTGGTCATGGCGGCTTCCTTTGTTCCAGTTCCGGGTCTTGCGTGGTGGCCTGCTGTTTGCAGGTTTTCGCGATCCGTTGAAATGGATTGTGAAACCGCCCCAATCAAAAATTAAGTCGGGGTTTGGCTGTGCCGCGTGTCTGGTTCTGCGGTGGGCTGCGTAGGAATTTGCCCTACACGCACATCAGGTGCAGGCTGGCATTTCAGGCGGTGGTCGCTGCTGTGGCAGTGGGCCCAGGCTGCCCACTTCTGTTCATGGTTTTGATAGCACCCTCAAAACCATCTTTTTTGCACTTTTACAACCTGCGCTGCGGTGCTGGACGCTGGATCAGCCTTTTTCGACCGGGCGCGTGGGGTCTGAACACCACTCGCTCCAGCTGCCAGCAAACAATGCTGTCGGGCCGAGGCCGGCTATCTCCATGCCCAGCAGATTGGGCACGGCGCTCACGCCGCTGCCGCACTGGTGCACCACGGTGGCGGGGTCACGGCCGCCTAGCAGCGCTTCAAATTCAGAGCGCAGCACGTCAGCAGGCTTGAAGCGGCCATCCGCGCCGATGTTTTCGGCAAATGGGCGGTTCAGCGCGCCTGGAATGTGGCCGGCCACGGGGTCCAGCGGCTCCACCTCGCCCCGGTAGCGGGCACCTGCACGGGCGTCGATCACGGTCTGGCCGGGCTGCCGCAGCCGGGTCAGCACGTCGGCGGCCGTGGCCAGCCGGCGCAGGGGTTCGCCCAGCTGGAAGTTGGACTGAAAGCGCGCGGGTTCCTCGCCGCTGGCCACCGGGCCGCCCGCGGCCTGCCAGGCCTGCAGGCCGCCATCGAGGACGGCCGCGGCATCGTGGCCCGCCCACTTGAGCATCCACCACAGCCGGCCGCAGTAGTTGGCACCCTGGCGGTCGTACACGACGGCCTGCATGTTGTTGGCGAAGCCCACGCTGGACAGCCACATGGCAAACCGTTCGCGGCTGGGCAGCGGGTGGCGGCCGCCGGACGCGGGCAGGTCGGCTTCCTGCGCGGTGAGCGTGCCGCCGGCGCCGGGCGCGCCGTGCCTGGCGCTCAGGTCGTTGTTGAGGTCGGCGTACACGGCGCCGGAAAGGTGGGCCTGCGCGTACTGCTGGGCGCCCGCGCTGGGATGCATCAGGTCGAAGCTGCAGTCGAACACCATCAGCGGCGCGCCGCTGGCGGCCAGGGCTTGCAGTTCGGGGGCGGAGATGAGGGTCGTGTAGGTCATGGGGTGCGGTCCGGTGCGAAGGGAAAGACGGGCTCCATTGTGTCCAGTTGGAAAGCCGATGGCATGCCCACTTCGTATCAATGTTCTTCGGCCGGCGCACCGGGCGCGGCGCGGGCCCGCAGGATGGTGGCCACGATGCCGCTGCCCACGATGAGGGCCATGCCGATCCAGCCGATGGGCGGAATCTTGTCGCCAAACAGCAGCACGCTGTAGACGGCGGCGAACACGATCCCCGAATACTGCAGATTGGCCACCACCAGCGTGCCGCGCTGGGTCTTGGCGCTGGCGTAGGCCTTGGTCATGCACAGCTGGCCGCCCGCGGCCAGCACGCCGATGGGCAGCAGCCACAGCGCCTGCCAGCCCGGCCAGGCCGAGGTGCCGGTGAACAGCATGGCCACGCCGCCCGCCACCGCCGAGCCGACGGCGAAGTAGAAGACGGTGCGCGACTCGGGCTCGCCCAAGCGCGACAGCGCCACCACCTGCATATAGGCAAACGCAGCCGTCAGGCCCGACATCAGCCCGATCAGGCCGGCAAAGGCCTGGTTCTGGTCCAGGCTGGGGCGCAGCATCAGCACCACGCCCACAAAACCGACCAGCACGGTGAGCACCAGCGGGCCTTGCAGGGCCGGGCGCGGGGTGGCTGGCGAGGGGCGCCAGGCCAGCAGCGTGCCCCCGATCAGGAAGGCGGCGATCCACACGCTGCTCATGTAGTTGAGCGTCATGGCCGTGGCCAGGGGCAGGTGGGCAATGGCGAAGAACCAGGCTCCGAGCGAGGTCACGCCCACCAGGCTGCGCCAGGCGTGCATGCCGGGGTATTGCGTCGCCAGCGTCACCTTTTGCGAGCGCGCCAGCAGCCACAGGATGAACATGCCGATCAGGCCCCGGTAGCACACCAGCTCGGCCGAGTTGAAAAAGTCCGACGCGATCTTGACGCACACGCCCATGCTGGCAAACAGGAACGCGGCCAACACCATCCAGAGGGCTTGCATCGGGTTGTGGTCTCTCGAGGCGCGCCGTGGGGCGCAGAAATGAAAATAGCTGCCAGCGCTTATTTTTTAAGCACTGGCAGCTATTGTAATGAGAGCAGACCATGGTGGGCCTGCGGATTGGCGGGGTTTTGCCGCCGTATTCAGCGTTTTGGCGTTGCCGGGTCGATGGTGTCCGAGCCCATCGCCTCGCGGTACCACTCGTGGAAGTGCTGCATGCCGTCTTCCATGGGGCTTTGGTAAGGGCCCACTTCGTTGTCGCCACGGGCCAGCAGGGCCTTGCGGCCGGCGTCCATGCGTTCGCCGATCTCGTCGTCCTCGATGCAGGTCTCCATGTAGGCGGCCTTCTGCGCCTCGACGAATTCGCGCTCGAAGGCGGCGATCTCCTCGGGGTAGTAGAACTCCACCATGTTCAGCGTCTTGGTGGGGCTGACGGGGTGCAGCGTGGACACGGTGAGCACATGCGGGTACCACTCCACCATGATGTGGGGGTACAGCGTGAGCCAGATGGCTCCGTGCTTGGGCGGCTTGCCCTCCCGGAAGGCGAGCAGGGCCTCATGCCAGCGCTCGTACACGGGGCTGCCGGCCTTGCCCAGGCGGTTGGCCACGCCCACGGTCTGCACCGAGTAGTTCTTGCCGAACTCCCAGCGCAGGTCCTCGCAGGTCACGAAGCTGCCCAGGCCCGGGTGGAAGGGCCCCACGTGGTAGTCCTCCAGATAGACCTCGATGAAGGTCTTCCAGTTGTAGTTGCACTCGTGCAGCTCCACGTGGTCGAGCACGTAGCCCTCGAAGTCCAGGTCGGCGCGCGGGCCCATCTGGGCGAGGTCGGCGGCCACGTCGTAGCCGTTGTCCTCGAACAGCAGGCCGTTCCACTCGCGCAGCTTGTAGTTGTTCAGGTTCAGGCAGGGGTCGTTCGCGAAGTGCGGGGCGCCCAGCAGCTCGCCCTGGGGGCTGTAGGTCCAGCGGTGCAGGGGGCACACGATGTTGCCGCCCGCGCTGCCCTTTTGCTGGGTGTGCAGCGAGCCCTTGCCCTTGAGCATGACGGCCTGGCGGTGGCGGCAGACGTTGGAGACGAGCTCGACCCCGCCCTGGGCGTTGCGCACCAGGGCGCGGCCCTCGCCCTCCTGGGGCAGTGCGTAGTAGTCGCCGACGTTCGGCACGGACAGTTGATGCCCCACATAGCGGGGCCCGCGCTGGAAGATGGACTCCAGCTCGCGCTGGAACAGCGCATCGTCAAAGTAGCTTGAAACTGGTAGTTGGCTTGCGGCCTGCTGCAGTTGAAGACTTAAATCAGACATGGGTGACCTGACCTAAAGACTCCCCACAGGGAGGTGCGCCTGGGCGCATCTGGAAAAAAGAAACCGGCTCAGGAGATGAGCCGGCTCGACGGGAATGGGATTATAGGCGGTGGGGTTATTCCCGCATCCCACTTACGTGTATTGAAACCCCTGTTCCGGCCATCTGCTCACGGCGCGCCGCGGCCCTGTGGCGGGCCGGACACAGGCTTCTGGCGCCGGGGGCGGAGCGCGCCGGGGGGCGTCCCGCGCCGCGCCGCGGTGGTGCGCCTAAAATGACCGGTTTTTCACCCGCGCACCGTCGCCCCCTCCATGCCCAAGGCTCCCGCAACTCCCGCGCCCCCCGCCGAACCCGCTAGCTACGAAGCGGCGCTGGAAGAGCTGGAGCAACTCGTGGCCCGCATTGAATCGGGCCAGCTGCCGCTGGACCAGATGCTGGCCGGCTACCAGCGCGGTGCGGCGCTGCTGGCGTTCTGCCGCCAGCGGCTCGATGCCGTGCAGGACCAGATCAAGGTGCTGGACGAAGGACAGCTGCAACCATGGAACCAGGAATGAGCGCGGTGCCGATGGCGTGTGCGAGCCGACCCCTTGACATGAATCTCTGGAGCCAGAACCACCTGGCACGCGTGGAGCAGGCCCTCTCGCAGTGGGTGGGCCACGGCGCGCCCGCCGGGCTGGGCGATGCCATGCGCTACGCCGTGCTCGACGGCGGCAAGCGCCTGCGGCCCCTGCTGGTGCTGGCGGCCTATGAGGCGGTGTGCAGCGGTGCCTCCGCCTCCGCGGTGTTCGACGACGCGGCGCTGCGCGCGGCCTGCGCGGTGGAGCTGATCCACGCCTACTCGCTGGTGCACGATGACATGCCCTGCATGGACAACGACGTGCTGCGCCGGGGCAAGCCCACGGTGCACGTGCAGTTTGGCGAGGCCCAGGCGCTGCTGGCGGGCGACGCCCTGCAGGCCTTTGCGTTCGAATTGCTGACGCCGGACAACACCCTCATCCCCGCGGCCACCCAGGCCGCGCTGTGCCGGCTGCTGGCCTGCGCTGCGGGGTCGGCCGGCATGGCGGGTGGGCAGGCGATCGACCTGGCCAGCGTGGGGGTTGCGCTCACGCAGGACCAGCTGCGGCAGATGCACCGCCTCAAGACGGGCGCGCTGCTGCAGGGCAGCGTGCTCATGGGCGCGGTGTGCGGCCATGCGGTGGGCGCGGCGTACCAGGCGCTGTCCGACTATGGCGCCGCCATGGGCCTTGCGTTCCAGGTGATCGACGACATCCTGGACGTGGTGGCCGATTCGGCCACGCTGGGCAAGACGGCGGGCAAGGACGCGGCGGCCGACAAGCCCACCTATGTCTCGCTGCTTGGGCTGGAGCCCGCGCGGGCCCATGCCGACGAACTCCTGGGCGAGGCGCATGCGGCGCTGGCCCGCAGCGGCCTGCCCGATACCCGCGCACTGGCGGCCCTGGCGGACATGGTGGTGCGCCGCTCGCACTGAGCAGGGCCCGGGCCGTGCCGCGTCGCGATGAAGAAACATACCAAACTGGCCACTGGCGCTTATCGGTAAAGCGCTGGAAGCTATAAAAAGAATAGTAAATGTCCACGACGTCCTTTCCCCTGCTGCAGAACATCAATGACCCGGCAGACCTGCGCAAGCTCTCGCGCGCAGACCTCAAGGCGCTGGCCACCGAACTGCGCGAGTTCGTGCTGCAGAGCGTCTCCCAGACCGGCGGCCACCTCAGCTCCAACCTGGGCACGGTGGAGCTGACCGTGGCGCTGCACCACGTCTTCAACACCCCCGAAGACCGCCTCGTGTGGGACGTGGGCCACCAGACTTACCCCCACAAGATCCTGACCGGCCGGCGCGACCGCATGCATACGCTGCGCCAGCTGGGCGGCATCTCGGGGTTTCCGCAGCGGGCGGAGAGCGTGTATGACACCTTCGGAACGGCGCACTCGAGCACCAGCATCTCGGCGGCACTGGGCATGGCGCTGGCCGCCAAGCGCAAGGGAGAAGACCGGCATGCGGTGGCCATCATCGGCGACGGCGCGATGAGCGCCGGCATGGCCTTCGAGGCGCTCAACAACGGCGGCGTGGCCGACGCCAACCTGCTTGTCGTGCTCAACGACAACGACATGAGCATCAGCCCGCCCGTCGGTGCGCTCAACCGCTACCTGGCCCAGCTCATGAGCGGCCAGTTCTACGCCGCCGCCAAGAACGTGGGCAAGACCGTGCTGCGCCCCGTGCCGCCCTTGCTGGAGCTGGCCAAGCGCTTCGAGCAGCAGGCCAAGGGCATGGTGGTGCCCGCCACGCTGTTCGAGAAGTTCGGCTTCAACTACATCGGTCCCATCGACGGCCACGACCTCGATTCGCTGATCCCCACGCTCGAGAACATCAAGAGCCTCAAGGGCCCGCAGTTCCTGCACGTGGTCACCAAGAAGGGCCAGGGCTACAAGCTGGCCGAGGCCGACCCCGTGGCCTACCACGGCCCCGGCAAGTTCGACCCGGCCGTGGGCCTGGTCAAGAGCAGCGCCGCGCCGAAGCCCACCTTCACCCAGGTGTTCGGCCAGTGGCTGTGCGACATGGCCGCGCACGACGGGCGCCTGGTGGGCATCACGCCCGCCATGCGCGAAGGCTCGGGCATGGTCGAGTTTGAAAAGCGCTTTCCGGACCGCTACTACGACGTGGGCATCGCCGAGCAGCACGCCGTGACGTTCGCCGCCGGCATGGCCTGCGAGGGCGTCAAGCCCGTGGTGGCGATCTACTCCACCTTCCTGCAGCGCGGCTACGACCAGCTGATCCACGACGTGGCGCTGCAGAACCTGCCCGTGGTGTTCGCGCTCGACCGTGCCGGGCTGGTGGGCGCGGACGGCGCCACGCATGCCGGGGCGTATGACATCCCGTTTGTGCGCTGCATCCCGAACATGAGCATGGCCTGCCCGGCCGACGAGCGCGAATGCCGCCAGTTGCTGAGCAGCGCCTTCGAGCAGGACCACCCCGTGGCCGTGCGCTACCCGCGCGGCAGCGGCGCGGGCGTGGCGCCGCTGGCGGGCCTGGACAGCCTGCCCTTTGGCAAGGGCGAGATCCGCCGCGAGCGCCAGGGCACCCGTGCCGGTGCCCCGCGCATCGCCATCCTGTCGTTTGGCACGCTGCTGTACCCCGCGCTCGAAGCGGCCGAGGCGCTGGACGCCACGGTGGTCAACATGCGCTGGGCCAAGCCCGTCGACGAGGCGCTGCTGCGTGAAGTGGCCGAGCGCCACGATGCGCTGGTCACGCTGGAAGAAGGCGCGATCATGGGCGGCGCGGGCAGCGCCGTGACCGAAGCGCTCAACGCCATGGGCATCGTGCGCCCGGTGCTGCAGCTGGGCCTGCCGGACGTGTTCATCGAGCACGGCGATCCGGCCAGGCTCCTGGCATTGCAGGGGCTCGACGCGGCGGGAATCCGCAACGCGATAGAGAAGCGGTTCCCGGGCTAGGGCGAACGGCCGCGCTGCGCGGACTGGCTTCGCCGGCGGCCGCATGCCGTGGGTGGATGCGCAGGCCGCGCCCTCTGCTTTTTTCCGGGACAGGGTGGGGCGCTGACGGCGGGGCCGCCAGCCGGTGCCGCGCATGGCCTTGCGTGCCCGGGAAAACCTAGAGGGCCAGCCGCGGACCCTCCTCCTACAATTGCGACAAAAGGCAACAGTGCCCGTCCCTCGCCAGCGCCGCAATGGCGCCATGCGCCCGCGCCTGCCAACACCCCTCTTGGAGACAAGTTCTATGGATCGCCGCTCTCTCGTCAGACACGCAGGTATCGCAGGGGTCCTGGCCACCGGCGTGGCGCCCGCGGTGTTTGCGCAGGCATCCATCCGGTGGCGCCTGGCCTCCAGTTTCCCCAAGTCGCTGGACACCATCTATGGCGGCGCGGAGGTGTTCGCCAAGGCCGTGAAAGTGATGACGAACGGCCGCTTCGAGATCTCCGTGCACGCGGGGGGCGAACTCGTGCCGGCATTTGGCGTGGTGGACGCCGTGCAGGGCGGCGCGGTCGAGATGTGCCATACCGTGCCGTATTACTTCTACGGCAAGAGCCCCGCCTTCGCGCTGGGCTCGGCCATCCCCTTCGGCTTCAACGCGCGCCAGATGAGTGCCTGGATGCTCCATGGCAATGGGCGCAAGCTCATGGACGAGTTCTACGCCGGCTTCAGCATGGTCAGTTTCGCGGGGGGAAACACCGGCACGCAGATGGGCGGGTGGTACTTGCGCGAGATCAAGAGCCCGAGCGACTTCAAGGGCATGAAGATGCGCCTGGGCGGCGGTCTGGTGGGTGAAGTGATGTCCCGGCTGGGCGCCATTCCGCAGAGCATTCCGGGGGGCGAGATCTACCAGGCCCTGCAAAAGGGCACCATCGACGCCGCCGAATGGGTGGGGCCGTATGACGACCAGAAGCTGGGGTTCAACAAGGTGGCGCCCTTTTACTATTACCCCGGCTGGTGGGAGGGCGGGCCCGAGGTGGATTTCTTCATCCACAAGAAGGCGTTCGACGGCCTCTCGGCCGACAACAAGCTCATCGTGGAGGCAGCCGCCGCCATTGCGCACGCGGACATGCTGGCCAAGTACGACGCGCTGAACCCCACCGCGCTCAAGCAGCTGGTGGCCGCCAAGACCAAGGTGCTGCCGTTCTCGCAAAGTGTCATGGATGCGGCCTTCAAGGCGTCCATGGAGGTCTTTGCGCACAACGATTCCAAAAGCCCCGAGTGGAAGAAGATCTACGGGGACATGCGCAACTTCCAGCGCGACCAGATCCTCTGGTTCCGCTTTGCCGAAGCGCGCTACGACACCTTCATGTCGGCGCAGAAGATCTGACGCCGCTTCCAGGCGATGCGGCCCGTTGCGGCCTTGCGTGCGCGGGGCGCAGCCGATGCTTGCAGAACCCTGAAGCCCTGATCGGGCGTCTGGGATTTCACGGGAAAACCCGCAAATCCGGCACTGGGCATGTTCCTACAATCGACTCCGGTAAAAAGGTTCTTGGCCCGTGGGTTACCGCCCGTTGCGCCAAGTTGTGCAATCGAGTTTTCGGAGATAACCACATGGATCGTCGTTCAATCATCAAGCATGCGGGCATCGCGGGCGTGCTGGCCGCGGGTGTTGCGCCTGCCGTTCACGCACAGGCTGCCGTGCGCTGGCGCCTTGCGTCGAGCTTCCCCAAGCCCCTTGACACCATCTACGGCGGTGCCGAGGTGTTTGCCAATGCGGTGAAGGCCATGTCGGGCGGCAAGTTCGAGATTTCGGTGCACGCTGGCGGCGAACTGATGCCCGCCATGGGCGTGGCTGACGGCGTGCAGCAAGGCTCCGTGGAAATGTGCCACACCGTGCCGTACTACTTCTACGGCAAGAACCCCGCGTTCGCGCTGGGCTCCGCGATCCCGTTCGGCATGAACTCGCGCCAGATGAACGCGTGGATGATGCACGGCAACGGCCGCAAGCTGATGGACGAGTTCTACGCAGGCTACGGCATGCTGAGCTTCGCGGGCGGCAACACGGGCACGCAGATGGGCGGCTGGTACCGCAAGGAAATCAAGTCGGTCGCTGACCTCAAGGGCCTGAAGATGCGCCTGGGCGGCGGCCTCGTCGGCGAAGTGATGCAGAAGATGGGTGTTGTTCCCCAAAGCCTGCCAGGCGGCGAAATCTACCAGGCGCTGGAAAAAGGCACCATCGATGCGGCGGAATGGGTCGGCCCCTATGACGACCAGAAGCTGGGCTTCAACAAGGTGGCGCCTCACTACTACTACCCCGGCTGGTGGGAAGGCGGTCCTGAAGTGGACTTCTTCATCAACCAGAAGGCCTTCGATGCCCTGTCGGCCGAGAACAAGGCCATCATCCAGTCCGCTTCGTCGCACGCCGCCGTGGACATGCTGGCCAAGTACGACGCCCGCAATCCCGTGGCCCTCAAGCAACTGATCGGCGCGAAGATCAAGCTGCTGCCCTTCACCAAGGACGTGTTGGACGCTTCGTTCAAGGCTTCCCAGGAGGTGTACGCCGAGAACGATGCCAAGAGCCCCGAGTGGAAGAAGATCTATGCGGACTTCCGCAACTTCCAGCGCGACCAGGTGGCATGGTTCCGCGTGGCCGAAGGCCGTTTCGACAGCTACATGCAGACCCTCAAGCTCTGACGCCCCGCCGCGCTCAGTGCAACAAGAAAACCGCGCCCTGGCGCGGTTTTTTCATGGGCGTCGTTTTTCTATTCGCTGTGCAGTCCGCTCGCCAGAGGATGGGCCCACGCAGCGGGAGCCGGGGCCGCCGCCGGGCTCCTCATCCCCGTGGCACGCAGCTCCACCCACGGCCAACCCCTGGCTCACCTTGCCCTGCGTGTGGCATGCAGCGCCCCCGGTGGCCGTGCGGAGGGTGTCCAAGAGGCCTGGGGGCAAGGCGCGGGAGGTTGCACGCGGGCGCCGGGAGCGTCCGCCAGGAGTGATCGCCGCTGCGCGTTGGCGAGTCGGGCCCGCCATTGTGTGGAGCGCATGAAAAAGGCGGGCACCCCTCTCGGAGTGCCCGCCTCTCCACGAAGCCGTGGCGGCTCAGAATTGCCGGAAGGCGCTGAGCTCTTTTCCCATGCGCTCGAACTCGCCGATCAGTGCGGGCGTGGCGCCATAGAACACCGTGAACTTGCCGGCGAGCGTGCGCACGTACAGGCGGGGAGCGATGAGCCAGCTGAACCCGCGCACGCGGATCAGCCGCACATAGGCCAGGTCGTCGTAGGGCATGGCCTTGTCCCACACCCAGCGCTGGTGCAGGCCTTTCGTGTCCATGCGCGTGGTGCTCACCATGATGCTCCACCAGGTCCAGGCCATCAGCGCCAGGCCCGCGATGAACCATCCGGTGCCCGTGCCCACCGAGTTGCCCAGCGCTCCCCGTGTCCACAGCTGGGCGAACCACAGGGCGCAACCGCCCACGATCACGGTGGCCATGAGCCGGAACGAGCGCGAGAACGCGGGGCCCACGACCGTGCCGCCCTCGGGTGTAAATCGAAAGGGCTCGGGCAGGGGCAGCGGGGTGAGGTTCAGCATGGCAATGGGAGCGCGGGGATGGGCCTGTTGTGCATCACTTTGCCGGTTCCGACGCTGCTTCAGCCGGGGCGTTGCCGAAAGGGTTCTCGCCGGCGGTTTCTCCGCCCGCATCGGGCGTGGCTTCCGAGCGCATCAGGTCATCCGTCGGCACCTCGATCTGGACCTTGTCGGTGTCGATGATCTCCTGTTTGGGCAGGAACATGGTCACCGTCTGTGGCACGAAGATCACGATGGTCACCAGCAGCAGCTGCATGATCACCCAGGGAATCGCGCCCATGTAGATGTCGCTGGACAGCACGGGCTTGGGAATGCGGCCTTCCTTGAAGAGCGTGTTGGCGATACCCCGCAGGTAGAAAAGCGCGAAACCGAAGGGCGGGTGCATGAAGCTCGTCTGCATGTTCACGCACAGCAGCACGCCGAACCAGATCAGGTCGATGCCCAGCTTGTCAGCCACGGGGCCCAGCATGGGCAGGATGATGAAGGCGATCTCGAAGAAGTCGAGGAAGAACGCCAGGAAGAAGATGAACAGGTTCACCGCGATCAGGAAGCCGATCTGGCCGCCGGGCAGGCCCGAGAGCATGTGTTCGACCCACTTGGCACCGTCCACGCCCTGGAACACCATCGAGAACACGCGTGCACCGATCAGGATGAACACCACCATGGCGGTCAGGCGCATGGTGCCCTGCATGGCTTCCCACATCAGGGCCAGCGTCAGGCGCTTGTGGATCGCGGCCAGGACCATGGCGCCCACCACGCCCATGGCGCCCGCCTCGGTCGGCGTCGCAATGGCGGTGTCGATGCCGGGCAGGCCGCCCATGGAGCCCAGCACGGCGAAGATCAGCAGGGCCGACGGGATGATGCCGCGCAGGCACTTGAGCCACAGCTTGGCGCCCGACATGGTGCGCGCTTCCTTCGGGATGCCCGGCAGGTAGTGGGGCTTGAAGACGCCCAGCATGAACGTGTAGCCCGCGAAGATCAGCACCTGCAGGATGGAGGGACCCCAGGCGCCGCGGTACATGTCACCCACCGAGCGTCCCAGCTGGTCGGCCATCACGATCAGCACGAGCGAGGGCGGCACCAGCTGCGTGATGGTGCCCGAGGCGGCCAGCACGCCGGTGGCGTAGCGCATGTTGTAGCCATAGCGGATCATGACGGGCAGCGAGATGAGCGCCATGGCGATCACCTGGCCCGCCACCGTACCGGTGATGGCCCCCAGGATGAAGCCCACGATGATCACCGAGTAGCCCAGGCCGCCGCGCACGGTGCCGAAGAGCTGGCCCATGGAGTCGAGCATGTCTTCGGCCAGGCCGCATTTCTCGAGGATGGCGCCCATGAAGGTGAAGAACGGAATGGCCAGCAAAAGCTCGTTGCTCAGGATCCCGAAGATATTGATGGGCAGGTTGGCCATGAAGACGGCGGGGAACCAGCCCATCTCGATGGCGAAGAAGCCCGAGGCCAGCCCCAGCGCGGCCAGCGAGAAGGCAACGGGGAAGCCGATCAGCATCACCACCACCAAGCCCGCGAACATGATCGGGGCAAAGTTTTCCATTTGCATTTTGTTGTTCCTGAAAATCCGGAATTGAGAGCGTGGCGCGGCGGGCTTCGCAGCTCAGCGGCACCACGGGTTCATGGTTCGGCGCTTGCGGGCCGGATTACTGAACCGGTTTCTCGTAGTGGGTGCTCATCTGGTAGATGCCGCGCAGATAGGCCACGCGCTTGATGATCTCGGCCAGGCCCTGCAGGAACATCAGTGAAAAACCGATCGGCATGAGCAGGATGGCGGGCCAGCGGATCAACCCCCCCGCATTGCCCGACATTTCGCCCGAGAAGAAGGCACGGGTGAACAGCGGCCAGCTCAGGTAGGCGATCAGCAGCATGGCGGGCAGCAGAAACACCACCAGGCCCGCGATGTCGACATACACCTGCTTGTTGCCGCGCAGCTTGCCGTAGATGATGTCGACGCGCACGTGCTCATTGAGCATGAGGACGAACGGGGCGCCCAGCATCACGGTGGCGGCGAACAGGTACCACTGGATCTCCAGCCAGGCGTTGGAGCTGAGGTCCAGGCCATAGCGGATGAAGGCGTTGCCTGCCGAGATGAGCGCCGCGGCCAGGACGGTCCACGTGGCCACCTTGCTGAGCTTGCCGGAAATCCAGTCCATGCCCAAGGCTAATTTGAGTAGTGCTGACACTTGGTGTCTCCTGAGAGTATAAAAAAGGGGCAGGCCCAATGCGCTGCTGGGCCCAGGGGCATGGCTGCGGCCTGCACGGCGCGCAGCAATATCCCAACGGGTGTCCGAAAGTAACGCGCATCCTACCCCTTCGCCGCTGAAGAAAGCCTGA
Source organism: Acidovorax sp. GW821-FHT09A11 (assembly GCF_059418365.1). Taxonomy (NCBI): domain Bacteria; kingdom Pseudomonadati; phylum Pseudomonadota; class Betaproteobacteria; order Burkholderiales; family Comamonadaceae; genus Acidovorax; species Acidovorax sp. GW821-FHT09A11. Next base: position 67,737 of record NZ_JBWKPS010000010.1, on the reverse strand, counting down.
CGCGCGGACATGGGGTTTTCCTCAGGGGGGCGGGTGTCTGCCCCTCTTTCTCCTGCCTTTTTTCTCCGGTGTCAGCCCACCGCGCCGTCTCCCGGCGGGCGGCCTGCTGCCCATGCCTCCTGTGGCTTCGGAGTCGCTTCAGCAGATTTTCGGGCCCCTTCCGTCCCTCAGGCCGTGGCGCGTGCCCGGCGCTTGGGGCGGGCAAAGCGCCACCAGGGCAGCACGGTGCTCATGGCCAGGACTTCGCCGCAGTGCAGGGGGGTGTAGCCCGGCAGGGCCCCCAGTCGCTCAAGCCATTCGGGGGTCTGCAGCAGCGCGCGCAGCGCCTGCGTGGCGGGCTGGTCCAGGCTGGCCTTGAGGCATGCCAGGTGGTAGCGCTCGTGCACCAGCGGCACGAAGCCCAGTCCGCGCGCCCGCGCGGCCAGCTCGATGCCCATGCCCACGTCCGCGGCACCCGCGGCCACGGCCTGCGCCACCGCCGTGTGAGAGGGTTCGTTGAGCGCATAGCCCGCGATGGAAGTAGCCCCGATCCCGGCTTGCGCGAGCAGGTCGTCGAGCAGCACGCGCGTGCCGGTGCCCAGCGGCCGGTTCACGAAGCGGGCCCCGGTGCGGGCGATGTCGTCCAGGCCGTGCAGCGCCAGCGGGTTGCCGGGTGCGACGATGAGGCCCTGGGTGCGCTGGGCAAAGCCGATGATCTTGTGCAGCCCGGGCTGCAGCAGGGGCTGGTAGGTGCGTGCCGTCAGGGAGTCCGCCTTGGCGTTGTCCACGGTGTGAAAGCCCGCCAGCGTGCAGCGCCCTTCGTTCAACGCGCGGATGGCATCCACGCTGCCGGTGAAGCGGATGTCCAGATGCAGCGCGCCCGTTCCGCCGTGCGCCGCGGCATGGGCGCGCAGCGCGGCCAGAGCGTCGTCATGGCTGGCGTACAGGGTGAGCACATGGGCGTGGGGGTCGAAGGCCACGGCGAATGCGCGTTCCAGGTCGGCGTGCAGCGCGGCGATCTGCGGCGCGAGCCGTGCCTGGGCCTGCCGCTCCGCCCACAGCAGCTTGGCGCCGAACTCGCTGAGCTGCGCCGACTGGCCCTTGCCCCAGATGATGAGTTCGCCGCCCAACTGGTCCTCCCAGCGCTTGAGGGCCCCCCAGACGTGGCGGTAGGACAGGCCCAGCCCCCGCGCCGCGCCGGAGATGGACCCGTGCTCCGCCACCGCCTGCAGCAGTTCGGGCAGCGGGTTGCGGATCAGCGCGTTGCCGGCATCGCGGCTGAGTGTGTAGTGAAGTTGGACCCTATGCACGGGAGTTCATATCGCTGGATATTGGTTGGGTGCCTACGATAGCCGAACCCATGTCCACACTCTCGGAAAGCGCGAGCACAGCGCTGCAACTCACTCTCTCGTCCGACCCCGTCCTGTGGACCATCGTGGGCCGCTCCCTGTCGGTCAGCGCCACCGCATGCCTTCTTGCCTGTGGCGTGGGCCTGGTGCTGGGCGCCTGGCTGGGCGTGGCCCGCTTCGCCGGGCGCGGCGCCGCGCTGGCGGTGCTCAACACCTTGCTGGCGGTGCCGTCGGTGGTGGTGGGGCTGGTGGTGTACCTGGTGCTCTCGCGCAGCGGGCCGCTGGGCTCGCTGGGCTGGCTCTTCAGCTTCAAGGCCATGGTGCTGGCGCAGGCCATCCTGGTGTTGCCGGTGGTCACGGCGCTCACGCGCCAGGTGGTGGAGGATGCCGAGCGCGCGCATGGCGAACAGCTGCGCTCCATGGGCGCGGGCCCGCTGCTGCGCGCCCTGCTGCTGGCGTGGGACGAGCGCTACGCCCTGCTGACGGTGCTGCTGGCATCGTTTGGCCGCGCGATCTCGGAGGTGGGCGCGGTGATGATCGTGGGCGGCAACATCGACGGCTTCACGCGCGTGATGACCACCGCCATCGCCCTGGAGACCAGCAAGGGCGACCTGCCCCTGGCGCTGGCGCTGGGCATCATCCTGCTGGCCGTGGTGCTGGCGCTCAATGTGCTGATCGCCCTGGTGCGCCGCTGGCGCGAACGGGTGGACGGCTCTGCCTCCAGCACCCCCGTGGGGGTGGCGGCATGAGTGGGCCCTTGGCAAACCCCTGGGTCGACCTGCGCCAGGTGACCGTGCGCTACGGCCACGTGCAGGCGCTGGACCGTGTCACGCTGCGCATCACCCCCGGCGAGCGCGTGGCGCTGGTGGGCGCCAACGGCAGCGGCAAAAGCACGCTGCTGCGCGTGCTCAACGGCCTGGCCGATGCCAGCGGGGGCGGCCTGCAGTGCGATGCCGCGCTGCGCCAGGCCATGCTGTTCCAGCGCCCGCACATGCTGCGCACCAGCGCACGGAACAACGTGGCGCTGGCCCTGTGGCTGCGGGGCGTGCGGTGGCGCGATGCGCGAGTCACGGCGCTCACGGCGCTGCAGCGCGTGGGGCTGCGGGACATCGCCGCGCAGAACGCGCGCACCCTGTCGGGGGGGCAGCAGCAACGCGTGGCGCTGGCCCGCGCCTGGGCGCTGCGGCCCGACGTGCTGCTGCTGGACGAACCCACCGCCAGCCTCGACCCGCATGCCAAGCGCGAGGTCGAGGCCCTGATGGCCGACTTTGCCGCCAGCCACAGCGCGGCAGGCCCGGCGCACCCCGTGACCATGGTGTTCAGCAGCCACAACCTGGGCCAGGTCAAGCGCCTGGCCAGCCGCGTGATCTATATGGAGCATGGCCGCCTGGTGGCCGACCTGCCGGTGCACGATTTCTTCAACGGCCCCCTGCCGGAGGCCGCCCGTCTGTTTGTCAAAGGAGAGCTGGTATGACGAGTTTCAAGCCTTTTCGCGCTGCAGCGCTGGTACCCAAAGCGCTGGTAGCTATTGTTTTGGTAGCGTCTGGTTCCGCGTTTGCGCAGAGCATCACCATGGCGTCCACCACCTCCACGGAGCAGTCGGGCCTGTTCGGCTACCTGCTGCCCGAGTTCAAGAAGGCCACCGGGCTCGATACCAAGGTGGTGGCGCTGGGCACGGGGCAGGCGCTGGACATGGCGCGCCGGGGCGATGCCGACGTGCTGTTCGTGCACGACCAGGCGGCCGAGGAAAAGTTCGTGGCCGATGGCTGGGGCGTGAAGCGCTATCCCGTGATGTACAACGACTTCATCCTGATCGGCCCCAGGAACGACCCGGTGGGCACCAAGGGCAAGGACATCGTGCAAGCCCTGCAGAAGCTGTCCGCGGCCAACGGCGGCTTCATCTCGCGCGGCGACAAGAGCGGCACCCACGCGGCCGAGCTGCGCTACTGGAAGCTCGCGGGCGCCGACGCCACCAAGGGCAGCGGCTACAAGGAATGCGGCTGCGGCATGGGGCCCGCGCTCAACATCGCGGCATCGAGCGGCGCCTACGTGCTGGCCGACCGGGGCACCTGGCTCAACTTCAAGAACCGCGCCGACCTGGCCATCCTGGTCGAGGGCGACACCAGGCTCTTCAACCAGTACGGCGTGATGGTGGTGAACCCCGCCAAACACCCGCACGTGAAGGCGCAGGACGCGCAGAAGTTCGTGGACTGGGTGGTGTCGCCCGCGGGCCAGGCCGCCATCGCCAGCTACAAGATTGGCGGCGAGCAGCTGTTCTTCCCGAACGCAGCCCCGTGAGAACGCGCCATGGAGCACCGCGTGAGGACGGCGGCCTTGGCCGCGGCCGTGGTTTGTGTGCTGGCCCTGCCGCTGGCGGGCTGTTCCACGGTGGCTGCCGAGGCCTTGGGCGCTGAAAAGGCACCCGTGCAGGTCTATGCCGCCGGCAGCCTGCGCGAGGCCTTCACCGAGATCGCGCGCGACCATGAAGCCCGCACCGGCCAGAAGGTGGCGCTGACCTTCGGGGCCTCGGGCCTGCTGCGCGAGCGCATCGAGAAGGGCGAGGCGGCCCAGGTCTTTGCCTCGGCCGACACCGACCATCCCGAGCGCCTGGCGGCCCGGGGCGGATGGCGGGCGCCGGTGGTGTTCACGCGCAATGCGCTGTGTGCGCTGACCAGCGAGCAGATCAGCGCCACCCCCGGCACCTTGCTGGCCACCTTGCTGCGCAGTGACGTGCGCGTGGGCACGTCCACGCCCAAGGCCGACCCGTCGGGCGACTACGCCTGGGCGCTGTTCCGCCAGGCCGACAAGATTCAGCCGGGCGCCTATGCCCAGCTGGATGCCAAGGCCCTGAAGCTCACGAGGGGCGCGGACTCGCCCAAGCCGCCCGCCGGCCGGGGCACTTACGCATGGGTGATGGACCAGCGCCAGGCCGATGTGTTTCTGACCTATTGCACGAACGCGGTGGCCGCGCAGGCCGAGGTGCCGCGCTTGCGGGTGGTGCAACTGCCCCCCGCGCTGCAGGTGGGGGCCGCCTATGGCATGGCGGTGCGCGCCGATGCCCCCGCTGCGGCGCAGGCGTTTGCCACCGCGCTGCGGCAACCGGCGGCGCAGGCCGTGCTGCGGCGGCTGGGGTTCGGGCCGCCCTGACAACCGAATCCGAATGCGTCGGTCGGCGGTTGCTGTGTGCACACGCCATGCCCGCCCGCCTGGTGGGGTGGGCATGGCGTGTGTTTTTTTCCGGTGCCGCCGGGGGCCGCCGTGTTCAGTCGTCGTCGCGGTGGTGGCTGCTGCGCCAGATGGCGCGCACCAGCCACAGGCCGCAGACCACCGCGCCGAAGAATCCGAGAAACCCGAAAGCCGGCAGGCCGAACAGCGTGGGTCCGCCCTTGACGGTCATCACGATGGACGAGCCGATGATCAGCGCGGCAATCACCAGCGCCATTGCGAGCCGGTTGGCCGAACGGTCGATCTGGTCGCCCACGCGCTTGAGGTGGGCCAGCTCGATGCCCACCTGAAAATGCCCGCGCCGCGCATTGCGCAGCAGCCGCGCGACATCGTCGGGCAACTGCTCCACGGTCGATAGCGCGCGCCGCAGCGTCCACCAGGCGCGGCCCGCCAGCGCCCGGGGGTGGTAGCGGTCGCGCGCCACCTGCTGGAGCAGGGGCAGGGCCTCGGTGGCCATGTGGAAGTCCGGGTCCAGGTTGCGGCCCATGCCTTCGAGGGAGATGAAGGCCTTGATCAGCAGCGCCAGGTCCGCCGGCAGGCCCAGGTGGTGTTCGCGCAGGATGGCGGTCACGTCGGCCAGCATCTGGCCCAGGCTCAGCTGCGCCAGCGGCACGCCGTGGTACTGGTCCACGAAGGCCTCCACCTCGGTCTCCAGCTGGCCCAGGTTGACGCCGTGTTCGTCGCCCGTCCAGTCCAGCAGCACATCGGCCACCGCCTGCGGCTGGTGCTCCACCAGGCCCAGCAGCAACTGCAGCAGCTCTTCGCGCCGGCGCTGCGACAGGCGGCCCACCATGCCAAAGTCGATGAAGGCAATGCGGTTGCCCGGCAGGTAGAACACGTTGCCCGGATGCGGGTCGGCATGGAAGAGTCCATCCTCCACGATCATCTTGAGCACGGCCTGCGCGCCGCGCCGGGCGAGCACCGAGCGGTCGAATCCGGCTTCGGGTACCAGCGCCCCCAGCGCGCCGCCTGGCGTTCCGTCGATGAAGTCCTGCACATTCAGGCGCTCGCGGGTGTGCTCCCAGTACACGCGCGGGATCACGATGTGGGGCAGCTGCGCCAGGTTCAGCGCGATGCGCTCGGCCTGCCGGCATTCGCCGGCCAGGTCGAGTTCGCGGCGCAGGGAGCGCGCGAACTCGCGCACCAGTTGCTGCGGCCGGTAAGGTTTCAGCGCAGGCAGTTCGGCCTCCGCCAGCGCGGCCAGGCGCAGCAGCAGGCGCAGGTCGGCGTGGATGGTGTCGGCAATGCCGGGGCGGCGGATCTTGACGATCACCTCGGTGCCATCGCGCAGCCGCGCGCGGTGCACCTGCGCGATGGAGGCCGCGGCCAGCGGCGTGGCGTCGAACCAGGCGAACACCTCTTCCGGCTCGGCCCCCAGGTCTTCCCGCAGTTGCGGGCGCAGCACATCGAGGGGCACGGCGGGCACCTGGCTGTGCAGCTTTTCAAACTCGGCGATCCACTCGGGGCCGAAGAGGTCCGCGCGGCCCGCCAGGATCTGCCCGAACTTCACGAACGCAGGCCCCAGTTCTTCCAGTGCCAGCCGCACCTGGGCGGGTGGCTCGACGCGGGCCAGGTCGGCGGCATGCGCCCAGTGCAGGGCCTGGCCGGCGCGTTCGAGCCTGTCGGCCAGGCCGAGGCGGCGCACGGTGTCGCCAAAGCCATGGCGCACCATCACACCCAGAATTTCCTTCAGGCGCCCCAGGTCGCGCGCCGTGTCCAGGGTCTCTATGAGCATGGGGCGATGATAGTCAGAACGCCAGCGCAGGCTTGTTCACCATCAGGTAGAACACCACCGCCATGGCCGCGAAGGCGGGGTAGCCCAGCGCCTCCCACCGGCGTGCATAGCGCCAGTACCGCGCGGGCGGGGCGCTGCCGCTGCGCGCCGCCTCCGCCGCCATGTCGCGCATGCGCAATTGCAGCCACACCACCGGCACCCAGCACGCACCGGCCACCGCGTAGAGCACGAGCGATGCGGCCAGCCACGGCGTGCTCCACGGCAGGCCCGCCATCGCGGCCATCGCCAGCCCCGTGGCCGGCTGGATGAAGACCGTGGGGGTGGTGAACCACCAGTCGGCGCGCACCACGAGGTGGCTGACCACGGCCTGCGCCTGCACGTTGCCGCTGCGGTTGGTGAAGACGAGGTAGAACGCCGAGCCCAGCCCGGTGCCCACCAGCAGCACGCTGGAGACGATGTGAATCCACTTGAGGATGAGGTACAGGCTCATGGCGGGGGCGGCGAGGTGGTTGTGTCCTGCAGCAGCACCCACAGGATGGCGGCGATGGGCAGGTTCTTGGTGAGCGGCCCCAAGGGGTGCAGCCACCATGCGGGGTGGATGAGCGTGGCCAGCAGCGTCATGGCGGCCATCAGAAGCAGTGCGGCCGCATATGCGCAACGCCCGGGGCGCAACGCCAGCCACAGCCCCAGCACGAGGTCGGCAGCGGCCCCGGCCAGGATGAGGGCGGTGGGCAGCCACGGTGCACCACCGTCGGTCCACGCCCTGGGCAGGCCCGCCAGCAGCTCGCGGCTCTGGCCGTGGAGCTCCCACACGCTGGCGAAGGCGGTGGCCAGCCAGACCGCGACCAGGCTGTAGCGCAGCAGACGGTGTTGCGGCGGCGCCATCATGGTGGCGCGGGCTCCTCGACCACATCCGTCTGCATGCCCCATCGTGCGAATTCGGGGGCGAAGGCCTCCAGCGGGAGGAGTCCGGTGCTGGTATGGGCGCCGGTCGGCAGGGGATGCCCGGCGGCGAGCCGCCGGGCGAGCAGGATCGCGGCCATGCAGGGGATCTCGGGGCCGTGGTCGTGGTCTGCCGCGATGTGCCAGGCCCGGCGGCACGGCTGGCCCTGGGCACCGGTGCCCGCCGCGCGCACCACCATGCCCCCCAGCGGAGTGCCCAGGAAATCGAGCACGCCCCCGGTGTGGTGCATCAGGCCCGCCAGCATCTCGGGGCGGGGCAGGATGCCCCAGCCGCGCAGCGCGGCGATGGCGGCGAAGGTGCGCTGCGCCAGGCCGACTTCCAGCGCGGCGCGGAAGGTGACGCGGTCGGTGGCCTGGTAGTGCGCGGGAAAAATCTCGAGGTCCGGGATGTCGCATACCGCGCCCAGGCGCGGCCGCAGGCGGTGGAACTGGACGCGGCTGGGTTGCGCCCAGCCGCGCCGGGGCTGCCAGCGCCCGCCTTCCCACACGGGAATGGGCAGGCCGCAGTAGCTCAGCACCGCGGCCAGCGTGGCCTGCCCGCGCGGCGCGCGCTGCGCGGGGGCGATGCAGATGTCGATGCTGTCGATGCGCTGCCAGCCCGCGCACAGGTGGTCGATGACGGCCGAGGACAGCGCCGGCACCGTGCTGGCGCCCGTGACGGCCGTGCGCTGCGCGGCGGTGAACGGGCCGTGCATGGCGGCAGGGAAATCGCCCACGAATCGGCGGCCGTCGGCCAGGTCGACGTAGTGCGCCCCCGCCTCGGCGGCGGCCCGGGCCACGCCGTAGCCCTGCGCCTGGAACGGACCGGCCGTGTGGATGACCAGGCCCACGCCCCACTGGCGCAGCGTGGCGGCCAGGCCGGGTGCCTGGTGGTCCAGCGCCACGCCCCGGGCTCCATGCCCGAGCATGCCGGCCAGCGCCTGGGCGCGTGCCGCGTCACGGCCCGCCACCAGCAGCACCATGTGGCCCGCCGTGGCGGGGTCGCCGGCCAGCGCGCGGCAGATGCGCGCGCCGAAGTTGCCGTAGCCGCCGAGGACCAGGGTGGTGAGTGCCGTCACGGGTGGTGCATGTCCAGGAGAAGAGGGGGTGAAAGGAGAAGGGCAGGCGCCAGGCCGGGTGGCTGGCGGTGTTTCCGGCGGCGCGCGGTGCGTTTGCATTCCCCTGCTGGCGCGCTCCCGCGCGGTTGCGGTGGGGTGCGGGGGGGCCGCCTTGGGGGTGGTCATGTTCCGGGCACCCAGGGCGCCGGGCCCCGCGCGGAGGCCGTGGGCGCGCGCGCCGCCGTCGCGGTACCCTTCGCGGGCACCAGCTCCTGCAGCGCGGCACGCCGGGGCTGCATCTGCGTTTCGTGCCAGGCGGGCACGTCCGCCGCGGGCATGGGGCGGCTGTACACATAGCCCTGGATGCCGTGCAGGCCCACTGACCGCAGGATGCGCAGTTCCTCTGCGGTTTCAACGCCCTCCACCACCACGGACAGCCCAAACTCCTGCGCCAGCGTGCCGATGTGCCGCAGCAGCGACTGGCGGCGCCGGTCCTGCGGCAGCTGCTGCACGAACAGGCGATCGCATTTGATGCCGGCGATCGGCAGGTCGGCCAGCATGCCCAATGACGAGTAGCCCGTGCCAAAGTCGTCCATCACCACCGCCACGCCCAGGGTGCGCAGGCGCTGCATCGCGGCCACCATCTGCGCGCCCAGCGCGATGATGGCGTGCTCCGTCAGCTCGAGCTTGAGCGCGCGGGGAGGCAGGGCGCGCTGGGCCAGTTCGCCGCGCAGCCAGGGCACGAAGCTGTCTTCCAGCAGCGTGAGGGGCGCCACGTTCACGCTGATGGTGACGTCGTGCAGGCCCTGGGCCTGCCAGGACTTCACGCAGTCGAGCGCGTTGGCCAGGATGGTGCGGTCCACCTCGACCGTCCGGCCCTGCAGTTCGCACACCAGCAGGAACATCTCGGGGTTGATGGGGCCCAGGGTCTTGTCGGTGATGCGCAGCAGCGCCTCGAACTGCGCGCCCTGCTGCCGGAAGTCCAGGATGGGCTGGAAGTGCAGCGCCAGCCGATGCGGCCGCAGCAGGCTGGGCAGGTGGTCGGCGATGAGCGACAGCTGCATGTCGCGCTCGGGGTTCTGGGCCATGTTGGATACCCGCATCATCGACAGGCCCCTGCGCAGCAACTGCTGGCGGCCGGTGTCAAACCGCATGTTGCTCAGCTGTTCCATGGCCAGGGCGATGCCGAACACCAGCACGATGCCGAGCAGCGCATGGCTCTCGGGTTCGCCGCGTGGCGTGCGGGCGTGCAGGGCAAAGGTGTTGACCAGCAGCCAGTGCAGCAGCAGGATCGCGGCCCCGCACAGCACCTTCTCGTCCCACGACTGGCGGCGGTAGCGGGGGGTGAGCACGCTCAGCCTGGCCGAGCGGTGGCGCATGGACGTGACGGTGGCGATGCCCATGGCGATGGCGAAGGCCAGCGCGATGGCCGTCCAGTTCACCGAGGCGAAGTCCTGCACCTGGTCCCGCGTGATCGTGAAATGCGCCACCAGCATGCCGACGGCCAGGCACAGCCCCGCCACCGCGATGCGTGCCTTGCTGGCACCGGTGCTGAGCGTGGGAATCGTCAGGCGCGCGCTGACCACCATGATGATCAGCCCGCTCAGGGCGGGCACCAGGTCCAGCGCCGCGGCGTGGTGCGCCAGTTCCGCATACATGAACAGGCCGACCACATCGAGCGCCCAGACGATGCAGCCGATGCACAGGGCCGCGTGCGACGCGCTGATGCGCCGGCTGGACGGATCGACCGAAAATGCCGTGTGCTCCACCAGCCGCTGGCAGACATGCACCACCAGCGACGCGAACAGCCAGAACAGCAGGCACTGGAGCAGTGGCGGGAACCCCACCGCGAACGCCTGCGCTGCGTTGTGCCAGATTGAAACCACCATGTCCCGCCCTCGTTGTGGAGGGGCATCATACGACCGTTGGGCGGCCGGTCCGGCGCCTCGCGGCACATCCCTGGACAGTGTCGGCTGTCCGACACTCAGTTGACGATGGCGATGCCCTTGACCTGCGCGAAGACCGCCTTGCCGGGCGCCAGCGCCAGTGCCTGGGCCGAGCGCTGGGTGATGCGCGCCAGCAGCCGCGTGGGCCCCAGATCCAGCGCCACCATGAGCTGCCCGGGGCTGTCCTCGGCGACCTGGGCCACGGTGGCGGGCAGGACGTTGAGGATGCTCGTGTGTGCCGGTTCGGTGAGCGCCAGGCTCACGTCGCGTGCCTGCACGCGCAGGCGGATGGGCTCCCCGGCCGCGCGCGCCACCGGGCTCACCAGCAGCAGCCGCCGCCCCGCGAACGCCACCGTGGTGACATGGTCGTCCGGGTCGTGCCCGAGCACCTCGCCGTCGATCACCGTGGCCGCCGCATCGCCATGGGCCAGGGGCAGGTCCAGCCTGACGATGAGCTCGTGCGTGCTGCCCTGGGCCTGCACCCGGCCCGCCTGCATCAGCACCATGTGGCCCGCCAGCCGGGCCACCTCGTCGATGGAGTGGCTGACGTAGAGCACCGGGATGTCCAGCGTGCGGTGCAGGCGCTCCAGGTAAGGCAGCACCTCGGCCTTGCGCTGTGCGTCCAGCGCGGCCAGGGGTTCATCCATCAGCAGCAGGCGCGGACTGGTGGCCAGGGCGCGGGCCATCGCCACGCGCTGGCGTTCGCCGCCCGACAGCGCATGGGGCTTGCGGTCCATCAGCGGGCCGATGCCCAGCAGCTCCACGGCCTGCTCCAGCGCCACCTTGCGGCGCGCGGCGGGCGTACGCCGCAGGCCATAGCCGATGTTGCCGCGCACGCTCAGGTGGTCGAACAGGCTGGCTTCCTGGAACACATAGCCCAGCGCGCGCTCGTGCGTGGCGCGCCAGACCCGCAGCGCATCGTCCTGCCACACCTCGCCGTTGACTTCCACCCGGCCCGGCTGCGCCCGCGCCAGCCCGGCGACGGCGCGCAGGCAGGTGGTCTTGCCGCAGCCCGAGGGCCCGAACAGGGCCGTCACGCCACGCCCCGGCAGGCGCAGGTCCACGTCCAGCGTGAAGCCGGGGCGCTCCAGCTTCAGCCGGGCGGTGATCTGCGGGGGGAGCGTTTCGTCCTGGGGTGCCATCGTGCCGGCCCTCATTGCACCATGGACGCCGGCCGGTGCCGCGTGAGGTTCAGCCCCAGCAGCACGACGAACGAGAACAGCACCATGCCGCCGGCCAGCCAGTGGGCCTGCGTGTATTCCAGCGCCTCCACATGGTCGTAAATTTGCACCGACACCACGCGCGTCACGCCGGGGATGTTGCCGCCCAGCATCAGCACCACGCCAAACTCGCCCACCGTGTGGGCGAAGCTCAGGATGGCGGCGGTCACGAAGCCCGGGCGCGCGAGCGGCAGCGCCACGGTGAAAAAACGGTCCATGGGCCCGGCGCCAAGCGTGGCGGCGGCTTCCAGCGGGCGCTGGCCGATGGCCTCGAACGCGTGCTGCAGCGGCTGCACCGCGAAGGGCAGCGAGTAGATGAGCGAGCCCGCCACCAGCCCCCAGAAAGTGAAGGGCAGCGTGCCCAGCCCCAGCGACTGCGTGAACTGGCCCACCGGGCCGTGGGGGCCCATCGTGACCAGCAGGTAAAAGCCGATCACCGTGGGCGGCAGCACCAGCGGCAGCGCCACCACGGCCGACACCGGGCCCCGCCAGCGCGACGGCGTGTGCGCCAGCCACCAGGCCAGCGGCGTGCCCAGCACCAGCAGCAGTGCCATGGTGGTGCCCGCCAGGCGCAGCGTGAGGCCGATGGCCGCAAGGTCGGCGCTGGAAAAAGGCATGGATAGCTGAAAAGCGGATGGGGAGGTGGAGGGAAATCGCCGGGGCTGCGGCGCCGGCGCGTGCGGGCCGCCGGCTCAGAAACTATAGCCGTAGGACCTGATGATGGCGCGTGCCTTGTCGCCGCGCAGGTACTGGAGCAGTGCCGCGGCGGCGGCGCTGTCCTTGCCGGGGGTGAGCAGGGCCGCGTCCTGGCGGATGGGTTCGTGCAGTTCGGCCGGCACCTGCCATGCGGACCCGCCCGTGATCTTGCCATCGGCCATCACCTGCGACAGCGCCACGAAGCCCAGCTGCGCATTGCCCGTGGAGACGAACTGGTAGGTTTGGGCAATGTTCTCGCCCTGCACGAAGCGCGGCTGCAGCCGCGCGGTGACGCCCAGCTTGTCCATCACCTGCATCGCGGCCAGGCCGTAGGGGGCAAGCTTGGGGTTGGCGATGGCCAGGTGCTTGAAGTCGCCGGTCTTGAGCACGGCGCCCTGAGCGTCCACGGTGCCGGGCTGCGCGCTCCACAGCACCAGCGTGCCGATGGCATAGGTGAAGCGCGAGTTGGCGACGGCCTTGCCTTCCTTCTCCAGCCTGGCGGGGGTGGTGTCATCGGCCGCCAGCAGGATCTGGAACGGCGCACCGTTGGTGATCTGTGCATGGAACTTGCCCGTGGCGCCGAAGGACAGCTCCGCCTTGTGGCCGGTGTCGGCCTCAAACGCCGCGGCGATCTTCTGCATGGGGGCGGTGAAGTTGGCGGCCACGGCGACCGACACGCTGTCGGCATGGGCGGCCTGAAACATCGCAAGGCAGATGGCGGTGGCGGCAAGGGAGCGGGGCACAGGAATGAAGCGGAACGGCATGGCGGCGTGGCGCAGGTGCGCTATTCATTAATGGAATAGCGAGAGTATATGAAGCCACGGCGGCCCGGCGCCTGGCGGCAGAAATAATCGCACCCCGGACATGCACTGGCGAGAGATGTCCCTGCGCCAGGTCAACAGACGGGTCCGTTGCCACTGCCGCGTTGCGCCGGGGCGGGGGCGGTGCGCCGTCCGGTCAGAATCCCATGCCGGCCCTGGCCACCAATCCGATCTTCACCATGCCTTCCTCCCTTTCCATTTCTTCCGCGCTGACCCACGCCCTCACCGACAAGCGCATCGACATCCTGCGGCAGATCGGCGCCACGGGCTCGATCTCGCAGGCGGCCCGGGTGGTGGGGGTGAGCTACAAGGCGGCCTGGCAGGCGGTGGACACCCTGACCAACCTCGCGGGCAGCGCGCTGGTGGCGCGGGCCGTGGGTGGGGCGGGGGGCGGCGGGGCGCGGCTGACCGAGGCGGGGCAGCAGTTGCTCGCCGCCGCCGATGCCATGGCCCAGGCGCGCGGCGCGGTGCTGTCGCGCTGGCAGGCCACGCCCCATGCCGGGCCCGCGCTGGCGCGGCTGGCCGTGCGCACCAGCATGCGCAACCAGTGGCCGTGCGTGGTGCGGCGGCTGGAGGTGCAGGGGCAGATCGTGCGGGTGCACCTGGCGCTGGAGACCGGGGAGGGCGGGGGGGGCGCCCCGGCGGCGGCCGTGCTCATCTCGCGGATCACGCGCGAGAGCGCCGAACTGCTGGGCCTGCAGACCGGGCTGGCGGTGCAGGCACTGTGCAAGGCCACGGCGGTGCGGGTGGAACGCCTGGCGGGCCCGCGCACCGAGACCGGCACGCAGGGGACGGAGGAGCCCGCCCGCTGCCGCCTGCCGGCCAGGGCGGTGCGCGTGGTGCGCGGCGCGTCGGGCGACGAGGTGTCCGCCGAACTGGCCGCGGGGGTGCGGATGGTGGGTTTTGCCCCCGCGGGCAGCGGACTGCGCGCCGGCAGCAAGGTGGTGCTGGTCGTCGATGACAGCGCGGTGGTGCTGGCCCTGGCGGAGGTCTGAGGCGGGTGCAGGGCGGCCGCTGGGGGCCGCCGACAGGCGTGCTGGCGGGATTGCTATTGTTTGAATAGCTGCAGCCGCTTGTGTGACAAGCGCGGTGCGGCATTTTCGTGCATGACGCAGTCCTTGCGCCTGGCTGCCTGCGTGCCGGGCCCGAAGACCCGCCCTCAGTGCCCCCTGTGCGCCCCCAGCTTGCGGTACACGGTGGCGCGGCTGATGCCCAGGGCGCGGGCTGCCTCCGCCACGTTGCCGCGGGCATCCTGCACCGCCTGGAGGATGAGGGCGGTTTCCGCCTCGCGCAGCGGCGCGGGGGCCGCTGCGCCGGCAAGGCGCGGCCCATTGGCGGGCAAGGTGGCCTGCGCGCCCGGGGGCGCGGCCGCGAGGCCGTGGACACCCGCCGCGCGCGTGCCGTGGTGCGCCAGCCCCTGCAGCCGCAGGCCGGACCACAGGGGCAGATCCAGCGGCCTGGCCGCGCCGCGCTGGCGGGCGGCGTCGAACAGCAGGGTCCAGGGCAGCGCGATGAGGTCACCGCAGTGCAACGGGCTGCCGGGCGCGCGCAGGGGCTGGGGCAGCAGCTGGCGGGCCACGCTGTTGCTGCCGATCACATAGCCATCGCCATCCAGCGCCACCAGGCCGTCGCCTTCGGCGCCCAGCGGGCAGCCGGGCCAGTTCAGGCGCAGCAGCAACGCATGGGGCATGTGCAGCAGCAGCGCGTCTTCCATGGCGCGGGCCGAGCGCGCCACCAGGTGCCGCAGCTCGGGGCGCTCGGGCACGTCCACGCCGGTCAGGTCGAGCATGCCCATGCAGTGGCCGTGCGGATCGAACAGCGGCGCGCCCGCGCAGCTGTAGCTGGCGTTGTCGTCAAAGAAGTGTTCGCCCCGGTGCAGCCAGACGGGCTGCAGCTCGGCCAGCGCGGCGCCGATGGCCGTGGTGCCCACCGCGGCCTCCGAGAGGTCGATGCCCACGCGGCCGATGGCGCGGGCGCGCGGGTCGCGGCGGTCGAAGGTGCCCTGCACATCCACCACGATGCCGCGCGCATCGGTCAGGATGGCGAAGTAGCGCATGCCCGCGATGGCACGGGTGAGCTGTGCGAGCACCGGCCGCGCGGCCTGCAGCAGGGGGTGGTTCTGTTCCCGGCTGCGGCGCAGCGCGGGGGCGCTGACCATGTCGAACGCCACGTGCTGCGCGGGGCGCAGGCCCTGGGCCAGGCAGCGCTGCCACGATCGCGTGATCCAGGGCTCCACATCGGCGCGCGCGGGGGCCGCGCCATCGGCCAGCAGCGCATGGCGGGCTTGCGCGATCAGCGCGTGGCGGTCGGCGGCCGGCAACGGCGGTGCAGCGGAAAGCATCGGACAGACCCCTGGGACGTGGAAGGCGGAGCGGCGCGCGGAACGCCGTGCGCATGATGCGCCGGTGTGCGGCGCAACATGTTTCATTTTGAGAATATCCCGCGCGCGCTCCCGTGAATCTAGGGTTCTCCCTAGGGGTGGGGCCGGGGGGCAGGCAGAAGATTCAACGGCCTATCCAGCCAAAACTCTTCCAGGAGACAGCCAGATGCAAGTCCAGTTCACGGTCAACGGGCGCGCTGCCAGCGTTGACGTCCCGCCCAACACCCTGCTTGTCCATGCGCTGCGAGAGCACCTGCTGCTCACCGGCACGCACGTGGGCTGCGACACCAGCCAGTGCGGCGCGTGCACCGTGCACGTGAACGGCCGCGCCGTGAAGTCCTGCGCCATGCTGGCCGTGCAGGCCCAGGGCGCCGAGGTGCAGACCATCGAGGGCCTGGCCGCCGCGGACGGCACCATGCACCCCATGCAGGCGGCGTTCAAGGAATGCCATGGCCTGCAGTGCGGCTTCTGCACACCGGGCATGGTGATGAGCGCGGTGGACCTGTGCAAGCACCATCCCCAGGCGAACGAAGGCGAGATCCGCGAGCTGCTCGAAGGCAACATCTGCCGCTGCACCGGCTACCAGAACATCGTGCGCGCGGTGCAGGTCGGCCAAAAAGCCATGGCATCGGCATAAAAAGGAGAACGACCATGGGTGCATCCGACTTTTCCAAGCTGCCGCACATCGGCGAATCGCTCAAGCGCAAGGAAGACTACCGCTTCCTCACCGGCGCCGGCCAGTACACCGACGACGTGGTGCTGGCCGCGCAGAGCCATGCCGTGTTCGTGCGTTCGCCGCATGCGCACGCGCGCATCAACAGCATCAACGTGGACGCCGCCAAGGCCGCGCCCGGCGTGCTGGGCGTGTTCGTGGGCGCCGACGTGGCGGCCGACAACATCAACGGCCTGCCCTGCGGCTGGCTCATCACCAGCACCGACGGCCAGCCCATGAAGGAGCCGCCGCACCCCATCCTGGCGCAGGGCAAGGTGCGCTACGTGGGCGACCACGTGGCCATGGTGGTGGCCCTCACGCAGCAGCAGGCGCGCGACGCGGCCGAGCTGGTGGAGGTGGACTACGACGTGCTGCCCGCCGTGGTCAGCGTGGCAGATGCCGCCGCAGGCACGGTGGCGGGCGCGGGCCTGCATGACATCGCCGAGGACAACCACTGCTACAAGTGGGCCATCGGCGACAAGGGCGCGGTGGACTCGGTGTTCGCCAGTGCCGCGCACGTGACGAAGCTCGACCTGGTCAACAACCGCCTCATCCCCAACGCGATGGAGCCGCGCACGGCCATCGGCTCGTACAGCCGGGCCAACGACGAATACACGCTGTACGTGAGCAACCAGAACCCGCACGTCGAGCGCCTGCTCATGACGGCCTTCGTGATGGGCCTGCCCGAGCACAAGGTGCGCGTGATCGCGCCCGACGTGGGGGGCGGCTTCGGCTCCAAAATCTTTTTGTATGCCGAGGACGTGTGCCTGACCTGGGCGGCCAAGAAGCTCAACCGCAACATCAAGTGGGTGGCCGACCGCAGCGAGTCCTTCCTGTCGGACGCGCATGGCCGCGACCATGTGAGCCATGCCGAAATGGCGATGGACAAGGATGGCAAGTTCCTGGCCATGCGCGTGCACACCGACGCCAACCTGGGTGCCTACCTCTCCACCTTCGCCACGGCCGTGCCCACCATCCTCTATGCCACGCTGCTGGCGGGGCAGTACACCACGCCGCAGATCTATGTGGAGGTGGATGCCTGGTTCACCAACACCGCGCCGGTCGATGCCTACCGGGGCGCGGGCCGGCCCGAGGCCACCTACCTGCTCGAGCGCCTGGTATCGCGCTGCGGCTGGGAGATGAACCTGTCGCAGGACGAGATCCGCAAGCGCAACTTCATCACCAGCTGGCCCTACCAGACGCCGGTGGCGCTGCAGTACGACGTGGGCGACTACCACGCCTGCATGAACCAGGCGCAAGAGCTGGCCGACGTGGCGGGCTTTGCGGCGCGCAAGGCGGCCAGCGAGGCCCAGGGCCTGAAGCGCGGCATCGGCTACAGCAGCTACATCGAGGCCTGCGGCATCGCGCCGTCCAACATCGCAGGGGCGCTGGGTGCGCGCGCGGGCCTGTTCGAATGCGGGGAGGTGCGCGTGCACCCCACGGGCAGCGTGACGGTGTTCACCGGCTCGCACAGCCACGGCCAGGGGCACGAGACCACCTTTGCGCAGGTGGTGGCCGCGCGCCTGGGCATTCCGGTGGAGAACGTGGACATCGTGCACGGCGACACGGGGCGCGTGCCCTTCGGCATGGGCACCTATGGCTCGCGCTCCATCAGCGTGGGCGGCGCGGCCATCATGAAGGCGCTGGACAAGATCGAGGCCAAGGCCAAGAAAATCGCCGCGCATCTGATGGAGGCCAGCGACGCCGACATCGACTTCAGCGGCGGCGAGTTCACGGTGCGCGGCACGGACAAGAAGATCCCGTTCGGCCAGGTGGCGCTCACGGCCTATGTGCCGCACAACTACCCGCTCGACAAGCTGGAGCCGGGGCTCAACGAGACGGCGTTCTACGACCCGACCAACTTCACCTTCCCCGCAGGCACCTACATCTGCGAGGTGGAGGTGGACCCCGCCACCGGCAGCACGCGCGTGGACAGGTTCACCGCGGTGGACGACTTCGGCACCATCATCAACCCGATGATCGTGGAAGGCCAGGTGCATGGCGGCCTGGTGCAGGGCATCGGCCAGGCATTGATGGAAAACTGCGTGTACGACCGCGAGACGGGCCAGCTGCTGACGGGCAGCTTCATGGACTACGCCATGCCGCGCGCTGATGACTTCCCCGAGTTCAAGCTCGGCCATGTGTGCACGCCCTGCACGCACAACCCGCTGGGCACCAAGGGCTGCGGCGAGGCGGGGGCCATCGGCTCGCCACCGGCGGTGATCAACGCCGTGCTCGACGCGCTGCACCCGCTGGGCGTGAAGGAGTTCGACATGCCCGCGTCGCCGCACCGCGTGTGGGAAGCCATCCAACAAGCCAAGGCCTGAGGAGACACACCATGTACGCCTTCACCTTTGAAAACCCATCGTCCACCGCAGCCGCCGCGCAGCTCATCGCCCAGGGCGGCAAGCTGCTGGCGGGCGGGCAAAGCCTGCTGCCGTCGATGCGGCTGCGCCTGGCCAATCCCGAGAAGATCGTCGACCTGAACAGTATTCCCGAGCTGGCGGGCATCCGCCGCGAGGGCAACGCGCTGGTGATCGGCGCCATGACGCGCCACATGGACGTGGCCAACAGTGCAGAGGTCCAAAGCGCCATCCCCGCGCTGGCCGACCTGGCCGCGCACATCGGCGACCGGCAGGTGCGCGCGCGGGGAACGCTGGGCGGGTCGGTGGCCAACAACGACCCCGCGGCCTGCTACCCCAGCGCCGTGCTGGGCCTGGGCGCCACCATCGTCACCAACCAGCGCGAGATCGCGGCCGACGACTTCTTCGTGGGCATGTACACCACGGCGCTGGAAGAGGGGGAGATCATCACCGCCATCCGCTTCCCCATCCCCAAGCGCGCGGCGTACCTGAAGTTCAAGCAGGCGGCATCGCGCTTCTCGCTGGTGGGCGTGTTCGTGGCGCAGACCGATGGCGGCGTGCGCGTGGCGGTGACGGGTGCGGCCAGCAGCGTGTTCCGGCACGCGGGGCTCGAGGCCGCGCTGAACCAGAGCTTCACGCCCGCATCGGCGGCGGCGGTCAGGATTGACGCGGGCGATCTCAACGCGGACATCCACGCGAGCGCGGCCTACCGCGCCAACCTCATCAGCGTGCAGACCCAGCGGGCGGTGGCGCAGATGCTGGGCTGACGGGCGGGAGAGTGCCCGCTGCCGCTGTCCGGCATCCAGGAGCGGGTGTTTGAATGAAATTGGCCTCCAGCGCTTGTCTGTCAAGCGCTGGTAGCTATTAAAAATATAGTGATGAACGTTTCCCCTGCTGCGCCCGTGACCGCGCCCGCGCTGTCCTCCATCGATGCCCTGGTGCTGGCCTTGCAGGGCGTCGGGTACTTTGCCGACCGGCGGCTGGCCACGGCCGTGTTCCTGGCGCTCCAGCTGCAGCGCCCGCTGCTGCTGGAAGGGGAACCCGGCGTGGGCAAGACGGCGCTGGCCCAGGCACTTGCCAAGGTGCTCTCGCGCAGCCTGATCCGCCTGCAGTGCTACGACGGGCTGGAGCAGCGCGAGGCGCTGTACGAATGGAACTATGCGGCCCAGCTCTTGCACATGCGTGCGGCGGAAGGCCAGGGCAGTGCCGACATGGCGCAGGTGGAGCGCGAGGTGTACCAGGACCGCTACCTCATCCGCCGCCCCCTGTTGCAGGCGCTGCAGGCACCAGCCCCCGGTGCGGTGCTGCTCATCGACGAGGTCGACCGTGCCGATGAGCCCTTCGAGGCCTTCTTGCTCGAATACCTGGGCGAGTACCAGGTGAGCATTCCCGAGATCGGCACCGTGCGCGCCACGGCCACACCGGTCACCATCCTCACCAGCAACCGCACGCGCGACCTGCACGACGCCGTCAAGCGCCGCTGCCTGTACCACTGGCTGGACTACCCCGAGCGCGAACGCGAGCTGGCCATCGTGCGTGCGCAGGTGCCGGATGCCAGCGCGGCCTTGGCCACCCAGGTGGCGGATTTTGTGGGCCGCCTGCGCAGCCAGCCGTTCGCCAACGCCTTTCAGCGCGCGCCGGGCATCGCGGAGAGCGTGGAGTGGGCCAAGGCGCTGGTGGCGCTCGACACCATCGTGGTGGACCCGGAGGTGGTGTCCGACACCGCCGGCATCCTCTTCAAACAGCGCGAGGACGTGGCGGCCCT
The DNA here is from genome assembly GCF_059418365.1 of Acidovorax sp. GW821-FHT09A11. NCBI lineage: Bacteria > Pseudomonadati > Pseudomonadota > Betaproteobacteria > Burkholderiales > Comamonadaceae > Acidovorax > Acidovorax sp. GW821-FHT09A11. The sequence goes on along the minus strand of NZ_JBWKPS010000010.1, from coordinate 47,546 downwards.
CACGCGCGACATGGCGGCGCAGCTGCTGCAGCCCGCCGAGACGGATGCGTGAAGGCTCGCGCCATGGCTGAGGGCATGACGATCTCGCAGCTGGGGGATGCCCGCACCGGCAAGCTGGCCGACAACCTCACGGGTTTTGGCCGCACGCTGCGCCGTGCCGGCGTGCCCGTGGATGCGGCCCGCATGGCCCTGGCGCAACAGGCCGTGATGCTGGTGGGCGTGGGGCGGGAGGACTTCGGCGCCGCGCTGGAGTCCGTGCTCATCAGCCGCGAGCAGGACCGGCAGGTGTTCCGCGAGCTGTTCGACGCCTATTTCAAGAACCCCGGCATCGCACAGAAGCTGCTGGCCCAGATGCTGCCCAGTGCCGAGTCCAGGGCCGAGCCCGCCAAACGCCGCCCGCGCGTGAGCGAGGCGCTGGCCCCGGTGCGCGCCGCGCGCGATGCGCCAGCGCCGCGCGAGGATGACAAGATCGACCTCGACGCCGCCATGACCGCCAGCGACCTGCAGCGCCTGCGGCACGCCGACTTCAACCAGCTTTCGGCCAGCGAATACAGGCTGGTGGAGCGGCTGGCGCGTGAAATTCCCTTGCCCCTGCCGCGCTATGCGGCCCGCCGCACCCGCCCGGGCACGCGCGGCGGGCGTCCCCACTGGCCGGGCGCCATGCAGCAGGCCGCGCGCACGGGCGGCGAGGTGCTGCGCGTGCCTTTGCTGCAGCGGCGCCGGCAGCCATTGCCGCTGTGCGTGCTGGTCGATGTGTCCGGCTCCATGGAGCGCTACGCGCGGCTTTTGCTTGCGTTTCTGCATGCCGCCACCGCGCCCCGCCACGCAGGCGCGGGCCTGCGCCGCGACGTGTTCGCGTTCGGCACCGGCCTCACCGACCTCACGCCCGCGTTCCGCCTGGCCGATACCGATGCGATGCTGGAGGCGGCCAGCCAGGCGATCCCTGACTTTGCCGGCGGCACGCGCCTGGGTGACAGCCTGGCCCGGTTGCGCGTGCAGCACGCGCGCCGGCTCGTGGGGCGGCGCACGCTGGTGCTGCTGGTCAGCGACGGGCTCGATACCGGCGCGCCCGAGGTGCTGGAGCGGGAGCTGGGCTGGCTGCGCCGGCACTGCGGCCGGCTGCTGTGGCTCAACCCCCTGCTGCGCTTCGAGGGCTATGCGCCCACGGCGCGTGGCGCCGCGGTGCTGCACCGCCAGGCCCACGGCATGGTCGCTGTGCACAACCTCAGCCGCCTGCAGGACCTGGCTGGCAGCCTGGCCGAAGTGCTGCGCCAGTGAGCGCGTGGCCCGCACGCGCACAGCCCCCCCATTGTTCAGGAACCCGGAGGACTCCACCATGGAAATGCAAGCCAGCCGAACCCTCGCCGTCAGCCAGCAGCAGGCCTGGGACGCACTCAACGATCCCGAGGTGCTCAAGCTGTGCATCCCTGGCTGCGACAAGGTCGAGCCCACGGGCGAGCACCAGTACAGCGTGGCGATGGCGCTCAAGATCGGCCCGGTGTCCGCCAAGTTCGCGGGCAAGATCACGCTCTCCGAGATCGTGCCGCCCGAAAGCTACACCATCGCCTTCGACGGATCGGGCGGCGTGGCCGGGTTTGGCAAGGGCAGCGCCCAGGTCAAGCTGGTGCCGCTGCCGGCCGATGCGGCCGGGCAGGACAGCTGCGAGCTGCACTACACCGTGCACGCCACCGTGGGCGGCAAGATCGCCCAGCTCGGCCAGCGTCTCATCGATGGCGCGGCCAAGGGCATGGCCGAGGATTTCTTCAAGCGCTTTGACACCGAGATGCAACGCCGCCATCCGCGCGCGCCCGTGGCCGACGACCCCGAGCCCGGGGCGGGGGGCGGGGGCGCCGTTGCGGCGTCGGGCGCGCTGGCGGCATCGGCGGGTGAGGACAATCCCCCCAGCGGCATTCCGGTCTGGGTGTGGGTGGTGGGCGCGGCGGCGCTGGTGCTGTTAGCGTGGTGGTGGAACTGAGCCCCTGCAGGTTTTGAGCCCCGCCCGAGGCGCCGCGCGCACCCTGTGTGGGCTGCGGGGCCGGAGGCAGGGGCCGTAGAAATGAATGGGCAACGAAGCAAATGGAAAACCTGGATGTGATGGTGCTGCGCACGCTGCAGGGCTGGCGGGCCGCGGGCCGGCGGGCGCTGCTGGCCACGGTGGTGCGGACCTGGGGCTCCTCGCCCCGGCCGGTGGGTTCGATCATGGCGCTGTGTGAAGACGGCTCGGTGGTGGGATCGGTCTCGGGCGGGTGCATCGAGGACGACCTGATCGACCGCCACACGCGGGCCTATGCGCAGGCGGCGGCGCAGGCCGGCACGGGCGATGGCGGCGATCGGCGCATTCCGAGCGGACCTCCCGCGTTTGTCAAATACGGCGTCACGGCCGACGAGGCGCACCGGTTCGGGCTGCCCTGCGGCGGCACGCTGGAGCTGCTGCTGGAATACGACCCCGACCCGGCCAGCCTCCGCGAGCTGATCCTTGCGCTGGAGGGCGGGCGGCTCATGCAGCGCACCGTGCGCCTGGCCGACGGGCTGGCCACCGTGCAGCCCGCCGCTGCCCCCGCCGAGCTGGCGGTGGACACCCGGCAGCTGACCAACACCTTCGGCCCGGAGTACCGGATGCTGCTGATCGGCGCCGGCCAGCTGGCGGAATACCTGGCCACCATGGCGCTGTTCAACGGCTTCGCGGTCACGGTGTGCGACCCGCGCGAGGAATACCGCGGCAGCTGGAACGTGCCCGCGGCCACGCTGGTGAGCGGCATGCCCGACGATGTGGTGCTGGCCTTCAGGCCCGACCGGCGCAGTTGCGTGGTGGCGCTCACGCACGACCCCAAGCTCGACGACCTGGCGCTGCTGGAGGCGCTGGACACCGAGGCGTTCTATGTGGGCGGCATCGGCTCGCGCCGCAACAACGAAGCGCGCCGTGCCCGGATGATGGAGCATTTCGGGCAGACCGCCGAGAGCCTGGCCCGCCTGCGCGGCCCGATCGGCATCTACATCGGCAGCAAGACGCCGCCCGAGATCGCGGTGAGCGTGATGGCTGAAATCCTGGCCGTGAAGAACGGCGTGGCCCTGCCGCGCGACGTGGAGGTGGCGCAGGCCAAGAACGAGCGGGAACTGGCGCGGAACGACCCCGGGCCGCTGGTGTGCGGGCTGCGCTAGCGCGGCCCGCCCCTTCCCGCCGTGGCGCCGTCAGGCGGCGCCCATCACCACCGGCCCGCCCTTGGCGATGCCGCGCTGGTACGCCGGGCGTGCCTCCATGCGCTGGCGGTAGGCCTGCAGGCGCGGGCAGTTGCCGGCCGTGCTGGCGCGCGAGAGCGCGGCTTCCACCGCGAAGCTCATCTGGAAGTCGGCCATGGTGAGGTGCTCGCCCGCGAACCAGGTGTGCCGGCCCAGGTGCTCTTCCATGAAGGCCAGCGCGGTGGCCACGTTGGGGTCGATCACCTTGTCCTGCACCTTGCCGCACAGCGCTCGGGCGATGGGCTTCACGAAAAAGGGCATGGGCTGCGTGGGAATGGTCATGAACACCAGCTTCATCACGAGCCAGTTCATGAGCGAGCCCTCGGCGTAGTGCATCCAGAACCGGCACTGGCGGTATTCGGGCGTGCCGGGAGCGGGCTGCAGGTGGGCCAGGTCCCCGCTGGCGCGGGCGCCGTAGGTTTCCACCAGGTATTCGATGATCGCGGCGGATTCGGCGATCACCTCGCCGCCGTCGGTGATCACGGGCGACTTGCCCAGTGGATGGATCTTCTTGAGCTCGGGCGGGGCCAGCCGGGTGGCCTTGTCGCGCTGGTAGATCTTGAGCTCGTAGGGCACGCCCAGTTCTTCCAGGAGCCACAGGACGCGCTGCGAGCGCGAGGTTTCGAGGTGGTGAACGGTGATCATGGGCGGATTAGAACCTGTCCACGGCGGTTCGGGGCCGGGTTGGTGTCGCCTGCACGATGTTCGCGCCCGCAAGCCTGGGGAGCCTTGCCCGCGCCGGCCCTGGCGGGGACCAGAAAGCAAAAAGCCCTCTGGCGAGGGCTTTTGCGGGGGCCGGCGCAGCCGGCCGTGGCGATCTGGCGATCAGCCGCCCTTCTTGGAGCGCTTGCCGGGGTTCTTCTTGCTGCGGGTGGCAACACCGCGCTCCAGGCTCACGCGCTGGCCGCGGCCAGGGGTGGCGAGGGTGTAGCCGGGCACCGGCGTGGGCCGGGGGGTGCGCTTGCGGTCTGCTTCGGTGACGATCTTGTTGCCCATGGTAGGTCTCTGAGATAGTGGAAAAAAGAGTGATATTAGGCCACAGCCGGGGTGGGGGGGCTTCCCGGCCACCGCCATCCGCCCCCCGGACCCAGGGGTTTGGCGGCCCATGGGGCGCGAAAAAGCACGGTGCGCAGGCGCACCGGCACCCCTTCACGGCGCGATGAAACCCGCCGCCACGCCCGCACCGTGGTCGGTGGAGAGCGCATCGGTGCAATGGCAGGGCAGCACGAAACCCCGTGCGGCGTCTTCCACGGCCTGGGTCCGTATCACCGGGGGCTGTGCCCGCACGCCGCCGAAGATGGTGGCGAACGCCACGTCCGCCGCATCGCGGCCGGTGCCAAAGCGCAGCAACCCCATGGGTATGGCGGTGCCCGAGGGGTCGAAGATGTACCACCGGTCTCCCAGGTAGGCCTCGACGTAGGCATGGAAGTCCGGCGGGCCCAGGGCCGGGTCGGCACCGTAGTCGGTGCCGGTGGTGAAGCGCGCGGGAATGTTCACGGCGCGGCACAGGGCAATCATCAGGTGTGCGAAATCGCGGCACACCCCCACCTGCTCGACAAGGGTATCGACCGCCGAGGTGTTGGAGTTGGACGTGTTCGAGGTGAACGCCACATGCCGCTGGACCCAGTCCCGGATCGCCTTCACGCGGCTGTGGCCTTGCCAGAGCCCGCCAAACTCGTTGAGGGCAAGGCGCAGCAGGCGGTCGGACTGGCAGTACCGGCTGGGGTAGATGTACCCCATGACTTCCTGTGGCAGGCGCCGCACGGGGACCTCCGCCAGCTGGGAGGGGTCGGTGCGGTAGTGGGTGATGTCCACCGTGGCGGAATACGACACTTCCAGGATGCCGGGTTCGCCATGCAGGCGCAGATAGCGGTTGCCGGTGGCCGGGTCGGTATGGATATTGTGGGGAATGTCCTGGTTGATGACGAGCCGTTCGCTGCTGACCGCCTGGCTGGGCGTCTGTGCGGCATGGATGTTGAACACGAAGTCCGCGCCGTACTGGTCGATCTCATAGCTCAGGTCGATCTGCAACTCCATGCGCACCCGGCCGTGGCCCTGGTGGATCGCCGGCGCGCGCGCCACCGGGCTGGCCGCAGCGGGCTGGGTGGAGGGCGGCAGCGAGGGAAGAGTGGCTTCACCGCCCTGCGCCAGGGTGTTTTCACGGCCCGCGCCAGTGGGCAGGGCCAGGGGTGAAGCCGTGCTGCCGCCGCAGCCTCGAAGAAAAGGCTGGGACCGGGCAGGGGCGCGGGACGGGGTGCTTTCCATGGAAATATCCTTCGTGCGCTGCGCGTCGGGGCATCCGACACGGCGGCGTGATCCGAGGATAGGGCGCGGACCCCGGGGGCGGTGTAGGCGGACGGCCCGCGCTCACGCAGGCATGCGAGGCAGCCCCGCACCGCGCCGCCGCGTCAGTCGATGGCGAACGCTTCGCGCAGGGCGCCGCAGAAGCCCGCATGCCCGCTGAGCGACAGCGTGACCGTGGTCCGGGGAGGGGCCGGGGTGCCGGGCACGGTGGCGATGCGCCCGCTCGCTGCATCGAAGTCCAGCGCCAGCGGCGTGCTCACCTCCTGCACGCCCTGCAGGTCGTATTGCCATTCGCCACTTTCCTCCGAGGGACCGCAGGCGTCGGGGTACTGCGCGTGGGCCCAGCGCAGCACCTGCGCGATCTCGGCGTGCAGGGCGGGCATCTGCGCGGGCGACACGCTGGCCATGGCATCGAAGGTGCCGGTGCCGTCCGTGTCTTCGCTGTAGTCAAAGTCCAGGTAGTGAAGTGGCATGGGGTGTAGTGTCTCGTGGTTGCGGTCCGGGTTCATGTCCAGGTGCGGGCGAGGGCCTGCGCCGCTTCGCTGAGCCGGGGCACCTGCTGCAGGGCCCGCGCCAGCGGCATGCGCACTGCCGGGGCCTGCAGCGCCACCGCGCTGTGCACGCTGCGCCGCCCCCCCGCCGGCACGGGCACCGCCACGCACACCAGCCCATCCACGAACTCCTCGGCGTCGGTGGCATAGCCCTGGCGCGCGATCTGCTCCAGTTCGGCCTCCAGGGCCTTGCGGTCGGTGAGGGTGGTGGCCGTGTGGCGCGTGAGCGGCAACCCGTCCAGGATGGCGCCGCGCCGCGCCGCCGACAGGTAGGCCAGGAAAAGCTTGCCGCTGGCCGAGCAGTGGATGGGCACGCGGGTGCCCGGCCGCAGCTCCAGGCGCAGCGGAAACGCTGATTCCACGCGGTCCAGGTAGATCACTTCGGCGCCGCTCAGGGCGGTCAGGTTGCAGCTCTCGCCGATGTCGGCCACCAGCTGGCGCAGCACCGCGTGGCGCACGCTTTGCTGCGTGCCCGCGCTCAGCGCGCTTTCGGCCAGCCGCAGCAGGCGGGGCGCCGGAGCGTAGCGGCGCCCGCCCGGTTCGCGCGCGAGCAGCCCGCCGCCCTCCAGCTGGCCCAGCATGCGGTGCACGCTGGGCTTGGGCCAGCCGCAGGCCTCCACCGCATTGGCCAGCGTGAACGGGCGGCCCTGGGCGCACAGGATCTCGAGCAACTCAAAGAGCCGCAGGCTGGGGGATGTTTCTGTCATAAATACCGGAATTCGAGACGAATTCATAAATCATTCCGAGATTATTCCGCACTGTGGCTAAGCTGCAAACCCATATCCCCTTGAACAACACATGTCCATGACAGCCTCATTCCAGAACGCGGTACTGACGGGCGCCTGTGGCGGCCTGGGCCAGGCATTGGCGCGGGAACTGATCGCACGGGGCGCCGCGGTGGCGCTGGTGGGGCTGCACCTGCCCACGCTGCAGGCGCTGGCCGCGCTCGCGCCAGAGCGCTGCGCCGTGTACACGCCCGACGTGGCGGACAGTGCCGCCATGCAGGCCATGGCGGCCGACTGGATGGCGCGCGCGGGCGCGCCCGACCTGGTGATCGCCAACGCCGGCGTGGCCGGCGGCTATGACACCGCGCAGGCGGACGACCTGGCCGTGCTGCGCCGCATGCTGGAGATCAACCTCCTGGGCGCCGCCACCACCTTCCAGCCGTTCGTGACCGCGATGCGCTCGCAGCGGCGCGGGGCCCTGGTGGGCGTGGCCAGCATCGCGGGATGGCGCGGCATGCCGGGCAACGGCGCCTATTGCGCCAGCAAGGGCGGCCTGATCCGCTACCTGGAGAGCCTGCGCGCCGAAATGCGCGGCGGGCCCGTGGCGGTGGTCACGGTGAGCCCGGGCTACCTGCGCACGGCCCTCACGGCGGGCAACCGGTTTGCCATGCCCGGCCTCATGGAGCCCGATGCCGCCGCGCGCGCCATGCTGGCTGGCATCGCGCGGGGCCGCACCCACATCGTTCTGCCCGCGCGCATTGGCTGGCTGGCGCGGCTGCTCAACCTCTTGCCCGGCGCCCTGCACGACCGCCTGCTGCTGGGCCAGCCGCGCAAGCCGCGCAGGGGCGAGGCGGGTGCCACGCCGATACCGGGCCTGGCGCCCCCCACCGACCCCCGCGCCTGACCTGCCCATGGCGGGATGGGCCCCAAAAAAATGCCGACAGAAAGCAAAAAAGACATGACACCGGAGACAACCCCCACCGTGGTGGACACCCGCACACAGATCGCGCTCATCGGCGCCGGCCCCAGCGGACTGGCGGCGGCGCGCAACCTGCAGAAGCTGGGCGTGCCATTCCAGGGCTTCGAGGCCCACACGGACGTGGGGGGGCTGTGGAACATCGAGAACCCGCGCAGCACCGTCTACGAATCCGCGCACCTGATCTCCAGCAAGACCACCACGGAGTTCACCGAATTCCCCATGCGCGCCGGCGTGGCCGACTACCCCAGCCACCGCGAGATGCGGCAGTATTTCTTTGATTTCGCGGAGCACTTCGCGCTGCGCCCGCACTACTGGTTCGGCTGCCGCGTATTGAACGTGGAGCCGGCGGGGGAAGGGGCGGCCCCCTTGTGGCGCATCACCTGGAGCCAGCACGGGGGGCCCGCGCAGACCGCGCAGTTCAAGGGCGTGGTCATTGCCAACGGCACGCTGGCCGAACCCAGCATGCCGCGTTTCGAGGGCCGGTTCGACGGCGAGCTGCTGCACACCAGCGCCTACAAGAGCGCCGAGCTGTTCAAGGGAAAACGCGTGCTGGTGGTGGGCGCGGGCAATTCGGGCTGCGACATCGCCGTGGATGCGGTGCACTACGCGCGCAGTGTGGATCTGTCGGTGCGGCGCGGCTACTACTTCGTGCCCAAGTACGTGTTTGGCAAGCCCTCCGACACGCTCGGTGGCAAGTTCAAGATGCCGCCCTGGCTCAAGCAGAAGGTCGACAGTATGGTGCTGCAGTGGTTCACGGGCGACCCGGTGCGTTTTGGCCTGCCCAGGCCCGACTACAAGATGTACGAGTCGCACCCCGTGGTGAACTCGCTGGTGCTGCACCACCTGGGCCACGGCGACATCCACGTACGGCCCGACATCGCGCGCCTGCAGGGGCACACCGTGTTTTTCAAGGACGGCAGCGCGCAGGACTATGACCTGGTGCTCTGCGCCACGGGCTACAAGCTGCACTACCCCTTCATCGACCACAGCCTGCTCAACTGGCAGGGCATGGCGCCGCAGCTGTACCTGAACATCCTTTCGCCGCGCTTCGACAACCTGGCCGTGATGGGCATGATCGAGGCCAGCGGCATCGGCTGGCAGGGCCGCTACGAGCAGGCCGAACTGGTGGCGCGCTTCTTCAGGGCGCAGGCAGAGGGATCGCCCCGCGCCGATGCGCTGCGCCAGGCCAAGGCCGGCCCGGCCCCCGACCTCTCGGGCGGCTTCAAGTACCTCAAGCTCGAACGCATGGCGTACTACGTGCACAAGGACACCTACCGCAGCGCGGTGCGCGCGGCGTCTGCCGCGCTGGCCTGAATTCCCTCCCCACTATTCCGAAGGGCCCACCATGCTGCCTGTCGACGAAATCCGGCTCAATTTCAATCCCGCATCGCTCGTGGTGCTCAACGTGGTGCTGGGCTTCCTCATGTTCGGCATCGCGCTGGACACGCGCGTGGCCGACTTCAAGCGCGTGCTGCGCATGCCGGGCGCCATGGCGGTGGGCGTGGCCGCGCAGTTCATCGTGCTGCCGGCGGTGACCTTCGTGCTCACGCTGCTGCTTTCCCCCGGCCCCAGCATCGCGCTGGGCATGATCCTCGTGGCCTGCTGCCCGCCGGGCAACGTGAGCAACATCCTCACGCACCGCGCGGGGGGCAACGTGGCGCTGTCGGTGTCGATGACGGCGATCTCCAACGCGCTGGCCATCGTGCTCATGCCGCTGAACTTCGCCTTCTGGGGCGGCATGCACCCCACGGCGGCGCCGCTGCTGCGCAGCATCGCGCTGGACCCGCTGGAGATGGCGGGCCACATCGTGGCCATCATCGGGCTGCCGTTCGTGCTGGGCATCCTGTGTGCCGAGAAGCTGCCCCGCTTCACGCGGCGGGTGCACAAGCCCGTGCGCATCCTGAGCTTCGTCTGCCTGATCGGCTTCATCATCGGTGCGGTGGCGGGCAACTGGCGCTATTTTCTCGACTACGTGGGGCTGGTGCTGCTGGCGGTGGCGCTGCACGATGCGCTGGCCTTCGGCACCGGGTATGCCTGTGCACGGCTGAGCGGCCTGTCCGACTACGACCGGCGCGCCGTGAGCATCGAAGTCGGCATCCGCAATGCCGGGCTGGGCCTGGTGCTGATCTTCAGCTTCTTCGGCGGCCTGGGCGGCATGGCCGTGGTGGCGGGCGTCTGGGGCTTCTGGGACATCATCGCGGGCCTGGCGCTGGCGGGATGGTGGGGGCGGCGGCCGCCCGTGGTGCCCCATGCCGTGCGGGAGGGCGGCGCATGATGGCGCGCATTCTCGTGACCGGGGCCGACGGTTTCCTGGGCCGCGGCGTGGTGGCGGCCCTGGCGCGCGGGGGCGCCCCCGTCATCGTCGCCGCCGACGTGCGCGAAGTGCCCGCCGAGCGCCGTCTGCCCGGCGTCACCTACGTGGTGCAGGACGTGCGCGACCCGGCGCTGGCGCAAACGCTGGCCGAGCACGCCATCGACAGCGTGGTGCACCTGGCCTCCATCGTCACGCCCGGCAAGGGCTCCAACCGCGAATTCGAATACTCCGTGGACGTGCTGGGCAGCCAGAACGTGCTCGACGCCTGCGTGGCCACGGGCGTGCGGCACCTGGTCGTCAGCTCCAGCGGCGCGGCCTATGGCTACCACGCCGACAATCCCGACTGGCTGCGCGAAACGGACGCGCTGCGGGGGAACGAAGTCTTTGCCTATGCGCACCACAAGCGCCTGGTGGAGGAGATGCTGGCGCGCTACCGCACACAGCACCCGCAACTCGCGCAGACCGTGCTGCGCATCGGCACCATCCTGGGCGAGCGGGTGGACAACCAGATCACGGCGCTGTTCGAGAAGCGGCGCCTGCTGGCCATCCGGGGCAGCGCCAGTCCGTTCGTGTTCATCTGGGACGAGGATGTCACCGGTGCCATCGTGCACGCGCTGCGCACGCGCCGCGCCGGGTGCTTCAACCTCGCGGGCGATGGCGCGCTGCCGCTGCGCGAGATCGCGGCGCGCCTGGGCAAATCGGTGCTGGACCTGCCGGCGGGCCTGCTGCGCGCCGCGCTGGCGATGGGGTCGGCCCTGGGCGTGAGCCGCTACGGGCCCGAGCAGCTCGACTTTCTGCGCTATCGCCCGGTGCTGCTCAACACGGCGCTCAAGGAGGTGCTGGGCTACGTGCCGGCCAAGACCAGCAGCGAGGCCTTCGACGCCTTCGTGGCCGCGCGCGAACGCCAGGGGCGTCCGGTGGCGGCGGGCAGCCGCGTGGTGTCCGCATGAATGCCGCCGCGCTGAGCCGGGGCGACCTGCTGCGCGCCTTGGCGGTGGTGGTCATCTGGGGGCTGAACTTCGTGGTGATGAAGCTGGGCCTGCAGGGGCTTAGCCCCATGCTGCTGGGGGCGCTGCGGTTCTCGGCCGCGTCGCTGCCCTTCCTGCTGTTCGTGCCGCGCCCGGCGCTCCCCTGGCGGTTCGTGCTGGGCTATGGGCTGGCCCAGGGCCTGGGCCAGTTCGGATTCCTGTTCCTGGGGTTGCAGCTGGGGATGACGGCGGGCATGGCGTCGGTCGTCATGCAGACGCAGGCCTTCTTCACGCTGCTGCTGGCCGCCCCGCTGCTGGGCGAGCGCGCCCGGCCCTGGCAGTGGTGGGGCCTCACGCTGGCCTTCGCGGGGCTGATGACCATCGGGCTCGCCCATGGCGAAGGCCCCGGGCAGATGACGCTCGCGGGCTTCGTGCTCACGCTGGCGGCCGCCTTCATGTGGGCGGTGTCCAATCTCGTGGCGCGCCGTGCCGCGACGGCGGGGCCGTACGGGCCGTTCCCGTTCATCGTGTGGAGCAGCACGGTGCCGATCGTGCCTTTCTTCGCGCTGGCGCTGTGGACCGATGGCGCGCAGGGCGTGCTCGCGCAGCTGCGGGCGGTGGACGGCGTGGCGCTGGCGGCCGTGCTGTACCTCGCCCTGCTGGCCACCTTGCTCGCCTACACGTTGTGGACGCAGCTGTTGCAGCGCCACCCCGCCGGGCGGGTCACTCCGTTTTCGCTGCTGGTGCCGGTGGTCGGGCTGTGGGCCGCATATGCCTTTCTGGGAGAGCAGCCCGCGCCGCTGCAGTGGGCGGGAGCGGGGGCCGTGCTCTGCGGGCTCGTGGTCAACCAGGCCGGGGGCTGGCTGCGGGCGCGGCGCGCGAGGCCGGCGGCCTCCTAGAATCCCCTCTTTTCTTCTTTTTTCGCAAGGATGCATGGTGGCCGACAGCGTGGTGTTGCAGGTGCAGGGGTTGCGGTTTGCCTACCCGGAGTGCGCGGTGCTGGAGGGCTTCAGCCTCGCATGGCCCGCGGGGCTGGCGCTGGTGCAGGGCGACGAGAGCACGGGCAAGACCACGCTGCTGCGCGTGCTGGCGGGTGAGCTGGCGCCCCAGGCGGGCGATATCACGCTGCGCGGCGTGCGCCGGGGGGCGGTGCCTGCCGCGGCCTGGCGCGCGCAGGTGTTCTGGCAGGACCCGCGCGCCACGGCGCTGGACCCGCTCACGGTGCGCCAGTGGCTGGGCAGCCTGCCTGCGCACTGCGCGCGGTGGGACGCCGCCGCCCTGGCGGCGCATGTGGAGGGGTTCTCGCTGGAACCTCATCTGGACAAGCCTTTTTTTGCCTTGTCCACCGGCAGCCGGCGCAAGGCGCTGATGGCCGCCGCGCTGGCCAGCGGGGCCGCGCTCACGCTCATCGACGAGCCGGTGGCGGGGCTCGACAAGCCTTCGGTCAGCTACCTCGGCCAGGCCCTGGCCGAAGCCGCGCGCCAGCCGGCGCGGCTGGTGGTGGTGGCGCACTACGAGGCGCTGCCGGGCGTGCCCTGGGACAGCGTGGCGACATTGGCCCGGCCTCGCTAGGGCCCGTCAACACTGTTTTCGCCAGTGCCAAGGCCGGGGCCTTGGCTAGGAACGCAACGACGAGTGGCCTGGATGGGATGCAGTGGGCGGCCTCCCCTTCGGGTTGCGATGCCAGCAAAAATAGTGCTGACAGCCCTAAACTGGGCGACCCTGCCTGCCCATTTCTCTTGAAGGACACCCCATGGACGCGCTCCTCTTCGCCCCGGTGGCCGTGGCCATTGCGCTCACGCCCGGCCCCAACAACTTCTGCGGCCTCAACAACGGCATCCGCGCGGGCATCGGCGCGGCGCTGGTGGCCACGCTGGGGCGGGTGGCGGCGTTCGCCATCTTCCTGGCCATCTCGGCCGTGGGCCTGGGGGCGATGCTGCTGGCATCCGAGATGGCGTTCACGGTCGTCAAGTGGGTGGGCGCCTGCTACCTCTTCTGGCTGGGCTGGAAGGCATGGCGCAGCCGTGAGTTCAGCGGGCTGGAGGTGGTCGAGGGCGGCGACGTGAAATCCTCCGGCGCCCCGGTGCGGCTGAAGGCGCTCATCACCCAGGAGTTCCTGCTGGGCATCACCAACCCCAAGGCCATCATCCTGTTCGCGGCGATCTTCCCGCAGTTCATCGACCCGAGCCAGCCGGCCGTGCGCCAGTTCGTGGTGCTGGGCGCCGTGTACCTGGCGGCGGAGTTCGTCTCCACGGCCGTGTATGCCGCCGGCGGGCGCCAGATCCGCCGCTTCATCCGCACTTCGCGCGGCGTGGTCCGGCTGAACAAGGCCACGGGCGGTTTCTTCATGGGGGCGGGCGGCCTGCTGCTGGCCACCAATCGCTGACACCCGGGCGCGGGCGCGCCGCTACATCGCCTTGAACAGGTGGGCGTAGAGGCGGCTCACGGGCAGCTTCTCGGGCCGTCCGGCCAGCTCCAGGTGCAGCTTGCCCGCCTCGTCGCGGGTCACGGTGGTGATGCAACTGGCGCGCACCAGCGTGCTGCGGTGGATCTGCCAGAACACCTGGGTGTCGAGCTGGCCGATCAGGTCCTTGAGCGGGGTGCGGATCAGGTACTCGCGGGCCGAGGTCAGCACCCGCACGTACTTGTCGGCCGCCTCGAAATACAGCACGTCGGCCACCGGCACCATGTGGATCTGGCTGCCGCTGCTGGCCTGGATGAGCGTGAGCGGCGTGCCCGTCGCCGGTGCAGCGGGCGCAGCTGCGGCAACGGGGGCCGCCACCCCGGGCGCCACCAGCAGGTTCCGCAACTGGGCCATGGTTGCTTCAAAATCCATAGCGGCTGGCGCTTTGCTGGCAAGCGCCAGCTGCAGTTTTTGCACCGTTTTTTGCAGCCGCGCGGCCTGCACGGGCTTGAGCAGGTAGTCCACCGCCTGCGCTTCGAACGCCTGCACCGCGTACTGGTCGTAGGCGGTCACGAACACCAGCGCCGGGAAGGGGCGGCCCGCGGGGCCTTCCGTTGGCCAGGCGTCGGCCAGTTCCACGGCCGCGTCCAGCCCGCTCTGGCCGGGCATGCGGATGTCGAAGAACAGCACGTCCGGCTGCAGCGCCAGGGCCTGGCGCACGGCGGACAGACCGTCGCCCACGGTGGCCACGACCTGCAGCCCGGGCCAGGACCGGGCCAGCTCTTGCTGCAGCGCGGCGGCGAGCAGGGGTTCGTCTTCAGCAATCAGGGCGCGCACGGCAGGCTGGGTCATGGGGTGGTGGTCGACGGGCTCGATTTCAAGGGAAAAGTGACCGTAGCGCTTGTCCCGCCAGCGCTGCCAGCTATCAATTTCAGAGTGCCCGCCGTTCCGTGCAGTGTGGCCAGCCGCTCACGCGCCTGGGCCAGGCCAAAGCTCTGCCCCGGCCCCGGGGTGGGCAGGGTGTCGGGCAGGCCCGCGCCGGTGTCGGTCACATCCAGCACCAATAGCGCCCCGCTGTCACTCTGCCGCGTGCTGGCACGCACGGTGATGTGCCCGCCCTCGACCTGCGGCTCCAACCCGTGGCGGATGGCGTTTTCCACCAGGGGCTGCAGCAGCAGCGGCGGCACGGGCACATCGCGCAGCGCGTCGGGCAGGTCCAGCGTGTAGGCCAGGCGCGGGCCCATGCGCACCGCCATCAGCTCCAGGTAGTCACGCAGGCGCTCGAACTCGTTCTCCAGCCGGTGTTGGGTGCTGCGCGAGGCGCTGAGCGTGGCGCGCAGGTAGCCGATCATGCGGTCCAGCATCTCCTGCGCGCGGGCCGGGTCGGTGCCGATCAGCATGCGCAGGTTGGCCAGGGTGTTGAACAGCATGTGGGGTTCGAGCTGCGTTTCCAGCAGCTTGAGCTGCGCTTCGCTCGCCTGGCTGCGCACCTCGTTGACCTTGGCCAGCAGCCAGGCGCTTTTGCTCTTGGTGTAGAAGTAGTAGGTGCCCAGGAACCCCGCCACCACGGTGATGCCAATGGAGATGCGCAGCTGCGCACGGCCACCCTGGTCCCACGACGAGCTGCCGCACCACCAGTCGCCCAGCAGCGTGCCGCCCAGGTAGCCCAGCACGATGCTGGCAAACGGCAGCAGGAACCCGGACAGGCCCGTGGGCCAGCCCGTCTCCTTGCTGGACGGAAACAGGTGCCGGCCGAAGTCGATCAGCGCCCAGGTCAGCGAGCCGATGGCCAGCGAGTAGCGGGCCGGGATGTCGTAGGCCTTCTCGGGCTGGAAGGCGTACTGCAGGGCCGCGATGGCCAGGCAGAAGGCCAGCACTTGCAGCAGGTGCTGCAGCTTCTCGATCCAGTCGATTTTCATGGCGGCGCGGGCGTGGTGGTCGAAGGCGCAGGCCGTGGGGCCTAGCGCTGGTTGCGCTCTTGCTGGTCGCGCAAAAGCCGCTCGCGCTCCTTTTGCACCATGCGCTCGCGCAGGCCGCTGCCGGTGCCCAGCACGAACACCGAGATGCCATGCAGCGCCAGCCCCAGGCCCCAGCCCAGCAGCGGGAACACCGACCACGGCCGGTTGCCGAAGCCGTAGCGCGACAGGCTGAACAGCACCAGGTTGACCACGACGAAGGCGGCGGCGTGCACATACCAGCCCAGCTTGGCGCCAGCGCGCCGGCGGGCCAGTTGTTCGATGTCGTCGGGGGTCATGGGTTGGGGCATGGTGAGGGGTCGATTCTAGGCGGGCGCCGCGCGGGCTCAGCCCTGGCAGGCGTGGGCGATGGTGCGCACGGCCAGCGCGTTCAGCGTGAGGCCGATGTGGTTCACGCCGGGCACCAGTGTCACGGGCACGGGCTTGCCTGCCTGGGCGAAAAGCCCGGCATAGCGCTCGGCGTGGAACAGCTCGTCCTCCTGGCCGGCCACGATGCAGATGTGGCCACGGGCGTTGCGGATGTCGCTCAGGTAGTCGCCGCGCGGGCGAAAGTTGCTGGCCACCGTGTAGGAATAGTGCGGCGTGAGCCCGGCGCGCGAGGCTTCGTCCAGTGCGAAACCCAGCACGGGCAGGTGGTTCCACCAGGCGATGCCCAACTGGTTGAGCAGTGTCAGCGCCATGAGCCGGGGGACGCCCACCGCGGCCCAGCCGCCAGTGTCCGGCCGCGCGGTGGGCGCATTCTGGTGCAGGAAGGGGGCGAGCAGCACGTAGCGGTCGAAAAGCCCCTGCAGGGGGCCGCCCGCAATGCGCAGGGCGAAGCCGCCCCCGGCGGAAAATCCCATGAGCGTCTGGGGGCCAGCGTGGGACACGGCTCGCAGGAAATCCTCTAGGTCATCGTCCATCTGGCCCACATAGGCAGCCTGCCCGCGCGGGCCGGATTCGCCGTGCCCCCGCATGTCCAGCGCTGCCACCGCATAGCCGGATGCGGCCAGCGCCTGGGCCAGCACATGGGTGGACCGAGCCCGCGAGGAAGACCCATGGATCAGCACCACGCGCCGCAGGGGCTCCGCGCCGGCTGCCGCCACGGGGGCGTAGCCGTACCAGGCCAGCGCCGTGCCGTCGCGTGCCGTGTAGCGTTGCACGGGCGGCAGCTGGCTGAAGTCCACGCCCGCAAAAGGCGTGTTCACGCTGTCCAGCGCGGCGATGTCCCGGGGCCCGCCCCAGGCAATGGCGGCCGCGAGCGCGGCGAAGCCGGCAAGGAGAAGGATGGCAGGGATGAGCATGGCGTAAAGGTGGCGGGGACTGATGGGCCAGAAGGACTGCGGCAAGGGGGATGCGGACACGGGCTTCATGGCGAAACGGGTGTGCCGCGTCATGCGGTCACGGAGCGCCACGGCGCGGCAGCGGCAGCAGGTGCTGCTCGAAGTAGCGCACGATCCGCAGGTCGACAGCGTGCATCTGGCTGCGGTCGAAGCCCGGCGGGTCGCCCAGCAGCCGCGCCGCCAGCGCGGACATCCGGTCCCGGGGCGGCGGTGGGGAGAGCAGCGCGCCGTGGCCGGCGTCGGGCAGGGCGGCCAGCAGGGTGCAGCGGTCGGCGCAGGCCTGGAGCACACGGTCGCTGTGAAAGCGGGGCACCAGCCACAGGTCGTGCCCGGAGGTGATCAGCGCCAGGGGCACGCGCGGCCTGGCCAGTGACTCCATGTCGAAATCCGCCGCGGCCGGCACCCCCGCCACCACGGCCGCGATGCGCGGTTCGCCATGGGCCTGCCAGGCGGCGTCGTCAAAACGCTGGCGGATGACGCCCAGCGCCACGGCCTTCTTCACGCCGTCAAGGAGGTTGCCCTTGAGTTCGGTGGCAAGCCCCACGCAGGTCGCGAAGTCGTCCGCGATGTGGGCTTCGCAGTGCTGCCGGAACAAGGCGGGCGACCAGCGTCCGCCAGCCAGGCTGAGGGCGGTGTGGCCGCCGGCGGACATGCCGTACATGCCCACCCGGTCCAGCGACAGCAGGGGCGCCAGGGCCGCGTCCTTGGCGATGGCGTCGATGGCGCGCGAGACCTCGGCCGGGCGCCGCTTCCAGCTTTCGGGGCCGGGGGTCGACGGGTCTTTCGCGTTGTCGCCGGCGTGCTCGGGCAGGGCCACCACGAAGCCCGCGCCCACCAGGGCGCGCGCCAGGTCCGAGTGCACCCACGGGTTGCCGCCGGAGCCGTGCGACACCACGACCAGCCGGCCGTTGCCCGCCACCGGAGCGCCTTGCCAGGCCGCCTGGAGGCTGAAGGGGCCGCGCTGCAGTGCCTCGTCGGGTGCGCTGCTGGGGTAGTACACGGTGACGGGGCCGTCGCCCTGCATGCCCGGAATCTCCATGAGGCCCGTACCCGCCTGCGCCAGGCTGGCGCACACGGCGAGCAGGCCCGCCAGGATCAGGGAAACGTGGTGGTGGATGTGCAGCTGTTTCATGGAGCCTCGCTCAGGATGGGTTGTGGTTCTGGGCAATGCGGTCGCGCTCGGCCTGCACCATGCGCTCGTGCAGGCCGGACCCACCAGCCAGCAGAAACACCACGATGCCGTGCACGGCCAGGCCGATGCCCCAGCCCAGCGCGGGGTAGACGGCCCAGTGGCGGCCGCTGCTGGCGGACAGCGTGACGAGCAGCAGGTTGACCAGAAGATAGACGCTGGCGTGCATGTACCAGCCCAGCTTGGCGCCGGCGCGTTTGCGGGCCAGTCGTTCGATGGGGTCGTTGAAGGTCGGTTCTTGGCGCATGGCGGGTTCTCCTAAACAGTCAGGCAAGGCAGGGAAGGGAAGGGCAGGCAACGGCCATGGCCGGGGTTCAGGTGCCCACCGGCGAGGCGCCGAAGACCGCGCTGTGCTGCGCCAGGCGCCACAGACGCAGTGCCCGGGCGGCGAACAGGCCGTTGAACACGCCGTAGAGGGCGGAGATCTGCAGGGCGAACGCGCCGTCCCGGGCCAGGGAGGGCTGCAGGGCCAGCTCGGCGCCCACGAAGTACTTGGTCAGGAAGATGCCGATGATCAGCGCCAGCGGCATCGCGCTGCCCGGAACGTGGAAGCTGCGCGAGGAGGCCGCGTAGAGCGTGCCGGCCGGCGCGGTGGGCTGGAACCACAGGGCCAGCGCGCCGATCAGCACCGCGGCCACGAGCCAGGCGCCGACCGCCTGCGCCGCCGTCTGGCCCGCGCCGCCAAACGCCGACACGACGCCCGCCACGGAGAAGATGGCCATGCCCACGGGCATGAGCAGGGTCCGGCGCAGGCTGGCGGTGCGGTCGCACAGCTGGCTGGCCCCCAGCCCCACGAGGGCGGCCAGCAGGCCCCAGACCCAGTAGGGAGTGTGCGTGACGATCTGGATCAGTGCCTGGGGCTGGTGAACAATCACATTGAGCAGCATGGTGTGGTTCCTTGGTGTGGAGGGGATGTGGGGGCTGGAAAGGGGCGGGGTCAGAGCAGGCCCAGCTGGCTCCAGAGCGAGTGCCCCAGAAAACGCCCGGGCAACAGGGTGAAGCCGCCTGCGACGATGCAGGCGCCGATGTAGATGCGCTGCATGACCACGCGGTGGCCGGCGATGTTGCGCCGGGCCAGGTAGATGAAGGACAGCACCAGCATCCCCAGCGTCACCGGGATCAGCAGGTGGATGAGCCCGAAGCTCCCCCAGCGGGGACCATTGCCGCCGCTGATGAAGATGGCGGAGACCGCGGTGGCCACCATGAGGGTGACCCAGGCATATCCGGCGGCGCGGTGCAGGCGGGGGCGCTGGGTGGCGCCCTTGCGCGCCCACAGGGCGAGGGGGCCGATGGCCGTGGCGGCGAGGGCGGCGGCGAGGTGGATGGCGATGACGGGGGTGAGTTGCATGGGATGCTCCTGGCGCGTTCGATGGAGCGGACTGTGCCGCCGCCCGCCCGGGGCCGCCAGCGCCTTGCGACGAAACGCGGCCTGGCTGCCGCGAAATGCAGGATGGCGGTGCGGCCTGCAGGGCCTTGGGCCCCCGATTTCATGCAAACTCCGGGGAATGTGGGGACGCCGCCCGCCCGGAACGGAAGGTGCCCTGGCGCCCGGCCTCCCAGGTTTACTTTTCTTCGCACAGCGTTCAAGGCAAAGCTTGAATTGACTCTCTACGATCAGGCATGGCGCGATCTCCGCCGCCGCCTGTTGTCATTCCCCCAGTCCGGCCCGCAGCCCAAGAACACGAATCAGGACCGCCATGAACCCGCAAGACGTCAACGCGCCCCCGCCATCGGCCATTCCGCCCGCCCCCGCGGCCCCACCGCCCCGGCGCTCGCGATGGGTGGGCAGCCTGCTGGCCCTGGTGCTGGTGGGCCTTGTCGGCGGGGCTGCCTGGTACCTCGTCCAGCGTTCCGGCGGCGAGCAGGGCGCCGGGCCCGGCCGGGGCATGCCCGGGGGCGGGCGCCCCATGGTCACCGTGGGCGACGCGGTGGCGCGCAGGGCGGAACTGCCCGTGGTCATCGACGCGCTGGGCACCGTGATCCCCGCCACCACCGTCACGCTGCGGCCCCAGGTGTCGGGCATGCTCACGCAGGTGCTTTTCACCGAGGGCCAGATGGTCAAGAAGGGGCAGGTGCTGGCGCAGATCGACCCCAGGCCCTTCGAGCAGGCGCTGATGCAGGCCCAGGGCACCCGGCAGCGGGACGAGGCCCAGCTGGAGAATGCGCGCCTCACGCTGGAGCGCTACCGCACCCTGCTGTCGCAGGACTCCATCGCCCGCCAGGACGTGGACACGCAGGCCGCGCTGGTCAAGCAGCTTGAAGGCACGGTGATGACTGACAAGGCCCAGGAAGGCACGGCGCGCCTGAACCTGGACTACACGCGCATCACCTCGCCCGCCACGGGCCGCATCGGGCTGCGCACGGTGGATGCGGGCAACTATGTGACATCGGGCGACGCGACGGGCATCGCCACCATCACCCAGGTGGCCCCGATCGACGTGCAGTTCTCGGTCCCGCAGGACCGCGTGGGCGATGTCCGGGCGGCGCAGGGCGCGGCGCCCACGCTGGCCGTGACGGCACTGGACCGCACGCGCAAGGCCGAACTCGACAAGGGCCTTTTTTCCACGCTGGACAACCAGGTGGACACCACCACAGGTACCGTCAAGGCCAAGGCGCGCTTCGAGAACGCGGCGGGGGCGCTGTTTCCCAACCAGTTCGTGAACGTGCAGCTGCTGCTGCGCAACGTGCCCGCGGTGGTGGTCCCGGTGACGGCCGTGCGCACGGGCGCCAATGGCGACTATGTCTATGTCATCAACGAAGACCGCACCGTGTCCCTGCGCAAGGTCAAGCGCGGCCAGGCGACCGTGGGGCTCATGGCCATCGCCGAAGGGCTCCGGGAGGGCGAACGCGTGGTGACCGAGGGCGGGGACCGCCTGCAGGACGGCATGGCCGTGCAGCTGCCCGGTGCCCCTGCGGCCGCGCGCGGCCCCCGCCCGGGCGCCAGCGGGCCCCGCTCGGGAGCGAGCGGGCCGCGTGGCGGTGCCTCCGGTGAAGGCCAGCAGCGCCGCCAGCGCCCCGCGCAGAACCCCTGAGCCGCCACCAGCATGAGTCCTTCACGTCCCTTCATCGAAAGGCCCGTGGCCACCGCGCTCCTGATGGTGGCCATCGTGCTCGCCGGGCTGCTGGGTTTCCGCTTCCTGCCGCTGTCCGCCCTGCCCGAGGTGGACTACCCCACCATCCAGGTCCAGACGCTGTACCCGGGCGCAAGTCCCGAAGTGATGAGCCGCACCGTGAGCGCGCCGCTGGAGCGGCAGTTCGGCCAGATGCCGGGGCTGGAGCGCATGGCCTCGACCAGCGCCTCGGGCGTGTCCATCATCACCCTGCAGTTCGGCCTGGGCCTGGCGCTGGACGTGGCCGAGCAGGAGGTGCAGGCGGCCATCAACGCCGGCAACTCGCTGCTGCCCGCCGACTTGCCCGCGCCGCCGGTGTATGCCAAGGTGAACCCCGCCGATGCGCCGGTGCTCACGCTGGCCATCAGCTCGGACACGCTGCCGCTGACCGAGGTGCAGAACCTGGTCAACACCCGCTTGGCGCAGAAGATCAGCCAGGTCAGTGGCGTGGGGCTGGTGTCGCTGGCGGGCGGGCAGCGCCCCGCGGTGCGCATCCAGGCCGACAGCAAGGCGCTGGCGTCGTACGGCATTGGCCTCGATACCCTGCGCACGGCCATCACCTCGGCCAATGCCAACAGCGCCAAGGGCAGTTTCGACGGGCCGCAGCGCTCCTACACCATCAACGCCAACGACCAGCTGCTGACGGTGGACGACTACAAGAACCTCATCGTGTCCTGGCGCAACGGCGCGCCGGTGCGCATGCTGGAGGTGGCGCGCGTGGTCGACAGCGCCGAGAACAACCGCCTGGGCGCCTGGGCCAACGAGACCCCGGCCATCATCCTGAACGTGCAGCGCCAGCCGGGCGCCAACGTGATCGCCACGGTGGACAACATCAAGAAGCTGCTGCCCGAGCTGCAGGCGGGCCTGCCCGCGTCGCTCAAGGTCCAGGTGCTGTCCGACCGCACCACGGGCATCCGCGCCTCGGTGCACCATGTGGAGATGGAGCTGGTCCTGGCCGTGCTCATGGTCGTGCTGGTGATCTTCTTCTTCCTGCACAGCCTGCGGGCCACGGTCATCGCCAGCCTGGCCGTGCCCATCTCGCTCATCGGCACCTGCGGGGTGATGTACCTGCTGGGCTACAGCCTCAACAACCTGAGCCTGATGGCGCTGACCATCGCCACCGGCTTCGTGGTGGACGATGCCATCGTGATGATCGAGAACATCGCGCGCTACCTGGAGGAGGGCGAGCCGCCGTTCCAGGCCGCGCTCAAGGGCGCCACGCAGATCGGCTTCACCATCATCTCGCTGACCGTGTCGCTGATCGCGGTGCTCATCCCGCTGCTGTTCATGAGCGATGTGGTCGGCCGCCTGTTCCGCGAATTCGCGGTCACGCTCGCCATCACCATCCTCATCTCCGGCATCGTGTCGCTCACGCTGGTGCCCATGATGGCCGCGCGCTGGCTGCGTGCCGAACCCGTGGGCGGCCCCCGGGGGATGGCGGGGCGCATCAACCGGGGGTTCGAGCGGGTGATCGCGGGCTACGACCGCTGGCTGCAGTGGGTGCTGCGCCACCAGGGCGTGACCCTGGCGGTGGCGGTGCTCACGCTGGCGCTCACGGCCCTGCTGTATGTGGTGATTCCGAAGGGCCTGTTTCCCACGCAGGACACCGGCCAGCTGCAGGCGCGCATCGAGGCCTCGCAGGACGTTTCGTACGACCGCATGAGCGAACTCCAGCAGGCGGCCGTGCGCGCCATCCTGCAGGACCCGGACGTGTTGTCGCTCAGCTCTTTCGTGGGCGTGGATGCCGCCAACAACACCATGCTCAACGCCGGGCGCATGCTGATCAACCTCCAGCCCCGGCGCGACGCGCAGGAGGCGATCATGCTGCGGCTGCGCGAGCGGGTTCAGGCGGTGGCGGGGGTCACGCTGTACCTGCAGCCCACGCAGGACCTGACGATCGACGCGGAGACGGGGCCGACCGAGTACCGCGTATCCATCGGCGGCGTGGATTCCGCGCAGGTCAACGACTGGACGCGCAAGCTGGTCGAGCGGCTGCAGAGCGAACCCAAGGTGCGCAACGCCACCACCGATGCGGGCGCGCAGGGCCTGTCGGCCTATGTGGACATCGACCGCAACACGGCGTCGCGCCTGTCGGTCACGGCCAGCACCGTGGACGACACGCTGTACAGCGCGTTTGGCCAGCGCATCGTGTCCACGATCTTCACCGAGACCAACCAGTACCGGGTGATCCTGGAGGCGCAGCAGGAGCAGCTCAATACGCCCGAGGCGCTTGGCACGCTGCAGCTGCGCACCGGCTCCGGCACCCCGACCCCGCTGGCGGCCGTGGCCACCATCCGGGAACAGCTGGCTCCGCTGCAGGTGACGCGCGTGGCCCAGTACCCGGCCGCGACGCTGGGATTTGACAAGGCCGAAGGCGTGTCCCTGGGCAGCGCGGTGGACGCGATCCGCGCCGCGGCCAAGGAAATCGGTGTGCCGCCGGGGCTGTCGATGGAGTTCCTGGGTGCCGCGGGGGCCTACGAAAAGTCGCTCTCCAGCCAGCTGTGGCTGATCCTGGCGGCGATGGTGTGCGTCTACATCGTGCTGGGCGTGCTCTACGAAAGCTACATCCACCCCGTGACGATCCTCTCCACGCTGCCATCTGCCGGGGTGGGGGCGCTGCTGGCGCTCATGGTGTCGGGCAACGACCTGGGCGTGATCGGCATCATCGGGATCATCCTGCTGATCGGCATCGTCAAGAAGAACGCGATCATGATGATCGACTTCGCCATCGACGCGGAACGCCATCAGAACATGCCGCCGCAGCAGGCCATCCACCAGGCCGCGCTGCTGCGCTTTCGGCCCATTCTCATGACGACCCTGGCGGCGCTGTTCGCGGCGCTGCCGCTGATGCTGGGCTGGGGCGAGGGCGCCGAACTGCGCCGCCCGCTCGGGCTCGCGATTTTCGGGGGGCTCATCCTGAGCCAGATGCTCACGCTGTTCACCACGCCGGTGATCTACCTGGCGTTTGACCGGCTGGGCCGCCGATGGACGGGCAGGGGCACGGCGGCGGCGCCCTTGCAGGCAGGAGAGGCGCCATGAACCTGTCGCGCCCCTTTGTCGAGCGGCCGGTCGCGACCGTGCTGCTCACCATCGGCATGGCGCTGGCGGGGATCGCGGCTTTTTTCGTGCTGCCGGTCTCGCCTTTGCCGCAGGTGGACTATCCCGCCATTTCGGTATCGGCCAGCCTGGCGGGGGCCAGCCCCGAGACCATGGCCACCAGCGTGGCCACGCCGCTGGAGCGGCGGCTGGGGGTGATCGCGGGGGTCAATGAAATGACCTCGTCCAGTTCCAATGGCTCGGCGCGGGTCAGCCTGCAGTTCGACCTGAACCGCGATATCGACGCGGCGGCGCGGGAGGTGCAGGCCGCCATCAACGCCGCCCGCGCCGACCTGCCCGCCACGCTGCGCAGCAACCCCACCTACAGAAAGCGCAACTCGGCGGCGTCGCCCGTCATCATCCTCGCGCTGACGTCCAAGACCCGCACGCCGGGCGAGATCTACGATGCCGTCTCCAACGTGGTGAGCCAGCGCCTGTCGCAGGTGGAGGGTGTGGGCGAGGTGGAGATCGGTGGCGGCTCGCTGCCCGCCGTGCGGGTGGAGCTGCTGCCGTTCGCGCTCAACCGCTACGGCATCAGCACCGAGGATGTGCGCGCGGCGATCCAGGCATCGAACGCCAACCGCCCCAAGGGCGCCATCGAGGGCGATGGCCGCCGGCTGCAGATCTACACGCCGTCGCCCGCGCGCAAGGCCGCCGAGTACGAATCGCTGATCGTCGCCTGGCGCAACAACGCCGCCGTCCGGCTCGGGGATGTGGCGCGCGTGGTGGATGGCGTGGAGAACCTGCGCACCGTGGGGCTGTTCAATGGCGAGCCCGCCATCATCGTGCTGGTCACGCGCCAGCCCGGCGCCAACATCATCGAGACCGTGGATGCCGTGCGCGCCCTGCTGCCCGATCTGCAGGCGCAGCTGCCGCAGGACATCCAGGTGGCGGTGGCGTCTGACAGCACCAATTCCATCCGTTCGTCCCTGCACGAGATCGAGCTCACCCTGATGGTGTCCATCGCCCTCGTGGTGCTGGTGGTGGGCCTCTTTCTGCGCAAGGCGCGCGCCACCGTGATTCCGGCGGTCGCCACGGTGGTGTCCCTGCTGGGCACTTTCGGCGTCATGTATTTCCTGGGCTTCAGCCTGAACAACCTGAGCCTGATGGCGCTGACGGTGGCCACCGGCTTCGTGGTGGACGATGCCATCGTGGTGCTGGAAAACACCATGCGGCACATCGAGGCCGGCATGGGCCGCATGGAGGCCGCGCTGCGCGGCGCGCGCGAAGTGGGGTTCACCGTGCTCTCGATCAGCCTGTCGCTGGTGGCGGTGTTCATTCCACTGTTGTTCATGGACGGGCAGGTGGGGCGGCTGTTCCGTGAGTTCGCGATCACGCTGTCGGCGGCGGTGATGATCTCGCTGGTGATCTCGCTCACCACCACGCCCATGATGTGCGCGTGGCTGCTGCGCGAACATGATCCTGCCAGCGACAAGCCGCCGTCGCGCCTGGCGCGATGGGCCGAGCGCGGCTACCAGGGCGTGCTGCGCGGCTACGAGCACAGCCTGGACTGGGCGCTGGCCAGCAAGGCGCTGGTGGTTCTCATCCTGCTGGCGGTGATCGGGCTCAACGTGTACCTGTTCGCCAAGATTCCCAAGGGGTACTTCCCCGAGCAGGACAACGGACAGCTCAATGCGGGGCTGCGGGCCGACCAGAGCATCTCGTCCGACGCGCTGGCGCGCAAGCTGCGCGAGGCCGTGGAGATCATCCGCAAGGATCCAGCGGTCGATACCGTGGTGGGCTTCTCGGGGGGCAGCCGCGCGGGGGGCGGCTTCATGTTCGTGAATCTCAAGCCCCTGGCGCAGCGCACGGACAGCACGCCGGCCGTCATCGCGCGCCTGCGGCCGCAGCTCAACCAGATCACGGGACTGCGCGTGTTCCTGAACCCGGTGCAGGACCTGCGGATGGGCGGGCGCTCCAGCAATTCAACCTACCAGTACACGCTCAAGAGCGACAACATGGCGGACCTCAAGCAATGGGCCGGCAAGCTGGCGGAGCGGCTCAAAGATGAACCGCTGCTCAAGGACGTGGACACGGACCAGGCGGAAAATGGCGTGGAGACCTATGTGGAGGTGGACCGCGCCAGTGCCTCGCGCCTGGGGGTGAGTTCATCGGCCGTCGACAACGCGCTGTACAACGCGTTCGGCCAGCGCTCCGTGGCCACGATCTATGGCGAACTCAACCAGTACGCCGTCATCATGGAGTGGGCGCCCGAATACACGCGGGGTCCGCCGGCGCTCAAGGACATCTACGTGGCGTCCAACCCGACCGGCGCCACGGGGACGGCGGCGAACCCGGGACAGCGCGGCGCGTCCACGGGGCAGGTGATCAGCACCACGCCCTCCACCATGGTGCCGCTCAGCGCCATCGCGCGCGTGGTGGAAAGGGCCTCGCCCACCTCCATCAGCCACCAGGACGGTGAACTGGCCACCACCATCTCGTTCAACATCGACCCCGGTACCACGCTGGGCCAGGCGCGCCAGGTGATCGAGCAGGCGGAGGCCGACATCGCCATGCCGACCAATGTGCGTGGCAGCTTCCAGGGCACGGCGCTGAGCGCGCAGCAATCCCAGGGGCAGCAGGCGTTCCTGATCATCACGGCCGTCGTGGTGATCTACATCGTGCTGGGCGTGCTGTATGAAAGCCTGATCCATCCGATCACCGTGCTCACCACCCTGCCCTCGGCGGGGGTGGGGGCCGTGCTGGCCCTGCTGCTGTTCAACATGCAGTTCACCATCATCGCGCTCATCGGGGTGTTTCTTCTCATCGGGATCGTGAAGAAGAACGCCATCATGATCATCGACTTTGCCCTGGAGGCCGAGCGTGCCCGCGGCTTGACGGCGCTGGAGGCCGTGCGCGAGGCCTGTGTGCTGCGCTTTCGCCCCATCCTGATGACCACCATGGCCGCCGCGCTGGGCGCCTTGCCGCTGGCCATCGGCTTCGGCCAGGGGTCCGAGCTGCGCCAGCCCCTGGGCGTGGCGATCATCGGCGGGCTGATCGCCAGCCAGCTGCTGACCCTGCTCACCACCCCGGTGGTCTACGTGCTGCTCGACAAGCTGCGCACGCCCGCCCCCAACGAACAACACCTGAGCCGCGCCGGAGCCCCCGGCGCGGCCACCTGATCGGTGCCCATGACACATTTCCATGCCCCGCTCACACCCGGCGCGCCCACGGCGCGCCGCGCCGCCCGCCACCCTGCGCCACGCCCCATGGCTCGCCCGGCCTCCCTGGCGCTGGTGGTGGCCATCGCGGCCCTGCTGTCCGCCTGCTCGGTCACGCCGCCTTACCAGCAACCCGACATGGCGGTGCCCACGTCGTTCAAGGAGGCGGGCGCCACCTGGGCCCCCGCGGCGCCTGCCGACGCGCTGGACCGTGGCCCCTGGTGGGAGCTGTTCCAGGATGCCGAGCTCAACCGCCTGGCCGAGCAGGTGCAGCTGTCCAACCAGAACATCGCCGCCGCCGTGGCGGCCTACGCCCAGGCGCAGGCCGTGGTGCGGCAGCAGCGCGCGGGCCTGCTGCCGTCCGTGAGCCTCTCGGGCGGCGCCACGCGCACGGGCGGCGAGGGCGCCACGCGCTCGGGCCTGTCCACCCAGGCATCGCTGGGGGTGGACTGGGCGCCGGACCTCTGGGGACGCCTGCAAAGCGGCGTGAACAGCGCCCAGGCCAGCGCGCAGGCGAGCGAGGCGGACCTGGCCTCCGCGCGCCTGTCGGCCGTGGGCACGCTGGCCTCGGCCTACTTCCAGCTGCGCGAGGCGGATGCGGAGATCGAGCTGCTGCAGGCCACGGTGGAGGGCTATGAGCGCAGCCTGCAGATCGCCCGCAACCGCTACGGCGCGGGCGTGGTGGCCCAGACCGATGTGCTGCAGGCACAGACCCAGCTGGCCAATGCGCGCGCCGACCTGGCCACCGTGCGGCAAAACCGCGCGCGCTTCGAGCATGCGCTGGCCGTGCTGACCGGGCGCGCCCCGGCCGATTTTTCGCTGCCGCGCGCGCAGTGGGTGGCGGCGGTGCCCGAGGTTCCGCTGGGCGTGCCCTCGACGCTGCTGCAGCGCCGGCCCGACATCGCGGCGGCCGAGCGCGCGGTGGCGGCCGCCAATGCGCAGATCGGCATCCAGCGCGCGGGCTACTTTCCGAACCTGAGCCTGGGCGCGTCGGTGGGCAGCGGGGGCAGCAGCGTGGCCGACCTGTTCAAGGCGTCCACGCTGGTGTGGTCGCTCGGGCTGTCGGTGGCGCAGACGATCTTCGATGCCGGGGCCACCGCGGCCCGCGTGGAAGAAGCCCAGGCCGCGCGCGAGGGCCGCGTGGCGGTCTACCGCCAGACGGTGCTGACGGCCTTCCAGACGGTGGAAGACCAGCTCACGGTGCTGCGCACGCTGCAGGAGCAGGAGCCCCTGCGCCGCGAGGCGGTGGCCGCGGCGGAGCGCACCGCGCAGCAACTGCTCAACCGCTACCGGGAAGGGCAGGTGAGCTACACGGAGGTCGTGACGGCCCAGGTCTCGGCACTCTCTGCGCAGCGCGCGCTGCTGCAGCTGCAGGTCAACCGCCAGCTCGCGGTGGTGACGCTGGTGCAGGCGCTGGGCGGCGGGTGGCAGGCACCGTGGCAGGTGCCGCAGCAGACAACTGGGCAGACGCCCCCGCGGGCACGGTCCTGAGGGGTGCCAGGTCTCGCTGCGCATATACTCCTGTTTTGATAGCTGCTAGCGCTTGTCAGATAAGCGGTAGGGGCTGATTTGACTTAAAGTTTTCTCAAGGAGCGCGCGTGGACGTTGTATTGCTGGTCAAGGCCGCCATCATGGGCGTGGTCGAAGGCCTGACCGAGTTCCTGCCCATTTCCTCCACGGGGCACCTGATCCTGGCGGGCTCGCTGCTGGGTTTCGACGACGCCAAGGCCAAGGTGTTCGACATCGCCATCCAGACGGGCGCCATCTTCGCCGTCATCCTGGTGTACTGGCAGAAGATCCGCGAGACGCTGGTGGCCCTGCCCACCGAGCGCCAGGCCCAGCGGTTCGCGCTCAACGTGTTCATCGGCTTCCTGCCCGCCGTGGTGCTGGGCCTGCTGTTCGGCAAGATGATCAAGGCGCACCTGTTCACGCCGGTGGTGGTGGCCAGCACCTTCATCCTGGGCGGCTTCATCATCCTGTGGGCCGAGCGGCGCTCGCCGGCCGCCACGCGCATCCAGACGGTGGACGAGATGACGCCGCTCGATGCGCTCAAGGTGGGCCTGGTGCAGTGCCTGGCGATGGTGCCCGGCACCAGCCGCAGCGGCGCCACCATCATCGGCGGCATGCTGCTGGGGCTGTCGCGCAAGGCGGCAACGGACTTCTCGTTCTTCCTGGCCATCCCCACGCTGATCGGTGCCGGGGTGTACAGCCTGTACAAGGAGCGCGCGCTGCTGTCGGTGGCCGACATTCCGATGTTCGCGACCGGCCTGGTGTTCTCGTTCGTCAGCGCCTGGCTCTGCGTGCGCTGGCTGCTGCGCTACATCAGCAGCCACAGCTTCGTGCCGTTTGCGTACTACCGCATCGTGTTCGGCATCGTCGTCCTGGCGACCGCATGGACGGGCTGGGTGCAATGGGCGGGCTGATAATCCGCGCATGAACCGTCCTGTTCCGTTTGCCTGTCTGTGGTCCTGTGCTGCGGCGCTGGCGTGCCTGGGCGCCACGCCGCTGGCGCGCGGGGCGCAATCGCGCGCTGCCGAGGGGCCGCCTGCCCCCCAGTTCAACTATGCGCTGGGCGCCATCATGGGCTCCAGCCCGGACTATGCGGGGGGCGATGGCCGCAAGAACAGCCTGCGGCCAGCATGGGCGATCGAGTACGGGCGCTTTCGGCTCAGCACATCGCGCGGGAGCGCCTTCATGGGCCACGGGCTCGGTCCACGCGAATCGGGCGCCAGTGCCACGCTGGCGCAGGGGGACCAATTTCACCTGGGAGCGTCGCTGCGCATCGACAAGGGGCGCGATGGATCGGATGCGCCCATCCTCGTGGGGCTGCCCTCGGTGCGCTCCACCTTGCGCGCGAGGGTGAGTGCCGGGTATGCGCTGACGCCGCAGTGGTCCGTGGGCGCGGGCTTCTCGCAGGACATTCTCGGGCGCGACGGGGGCGCGCAGATGTCCGCCAGCGTCGGGTATGCGTGGCCCGTCACCGCGCAGACCACGGTGACCTTCGGCGCGGGTGCCAGCTTTGGCGACCGCAGCTACCTGCGCGGCCATTTCGGCGTGCCGGCGGGCGGTGCCAGCCCCTTGCCGGCATTTGACCCCGGCGCCGGGCTGTACAGCGTGGATGCGGGCGTGGAGGTCATGTCCGCCATCAATCGCCACTGGGTCGTGCTGGGTGCCGCGCGCGTGTCGCAGCTCAAGGGCGACGCACGCCGCAGCCCGCTGACGGTGGAGCCCACGGGGTACTCCGTGACCGTGGGCCTGGCGTACCGCTGCTGCCGGTAGCGGCGTGGGCGGACCTGGCCGCCGGTGCGAAAGAACGCGGTGGGGGCGAGAGCACCCGCAGGCAGGCCGGGGACGGGTGCCCATTGAAAGTGATAAGCTGGGGTAGACACACTGTTACCTGTAGCAGGGCAATGCGAAACGCGTTCCGCCACGGCGGGGCCGGCGCGTGTTGCCTCATCTGTTGATGATCCTTTCCCCGCCGGGGGCTTTCGCCGCATGATGCAAGACGAGCCTGAGTTGCCGCCGCCCGCCTACGCCGCCCGCAAGGAGTCCTGGTCCAAAGCGGAATTGCTCGATCTGATCACCCGCAGCGCCGGGGCGACCATGGCTGTGGTGGACCGCAGCCTGACCATGATCTATGTCAACGATGAGTATGCCCGGTGGTTCGGCACCGTGCCCCATCACCTGATCGGAAAGTCCCTGGTGGAGGTGTACGGCGAGATCGATTGCGCGCGCTTCATGCCCTTTGTCGAGCGCGTGCTGCAGGGCGAGCGCGTGCAGTACCAGCGCCTGCTGCGCACGCCCTATGGCTTTGACGAATGGCGCACCATCTGCCTGACGCCCTGGCACAACCCGCACGGCGTGATCGATGGCTTCATTACCACAGCGCTCGACGTCCATGAGCTGCAGGTCACCATGAACGCGCTGCGCGCCGCCAACCAGCGGCTTTCCTCGCACATGGAAAACAGCCCGCTCGCGGTGCTGGAGATGGACCACAACCTCAAGCTCCTGCATTGTTCGCAGCGTGCCGTGCAGCTCATGGGCTGGCTGCATGTGGCGGGGCTGGAGGGGCGGCTGCTGACGGAGCTCGTGGACCTGTCGTCCCAGGACGATGGGCTCGAGCATGCCCTGCAGCGCCTGCAGTCCGGGCAGGAGTCCCAGAACCGCGCGGAGACCTGCTTCACGCGGGAGGACGGGACCGAGGTGCATTGCGAGTGGTTCAACTCCGCGTTGACCGATGCCCAGGGCCAGGTCACTTCGATCATGGCGCTGGTGCAGGACGTCTCGGCCAAGATCCAGATCGCACGCCAGCAGCACTACCTGGCCAACCATGATTCGCTCACGGGCCTTTTCAACCGGGCGGCCTTTCAGAACCGGCTGGAGCAATCCCTGAGCCAGGCGCGGCGCAATGCGGGCTCCGTGGCGCTGCTGTTCATCGACCTGGACGGCTTCAAGGGCGTGAACGATTCCGAAGGCCATCGCGCCGGCGACGAGGTGCTGCGCATCGTCGCCCAGCGCATTGCCAGCACGGTGCGTGCGGGCGACACCCTGGCGCGCCTGGGCGGCGACGAATTCCTTGTCATGCTGGACCGGGACGTGACGCGCGATGTGACCGACACCATCGGCCAGCGCATCATTGACGCGCTGCACCAGGCCATGACCGTGGAAGGGCGGGATCTGTTCGTCGGCGCCAGCATCGGTGTCGCGGTGCACCCCCCGCTGGAGGGCGACATCGATGCCCTGATGAACCGGGCGGACCAGGCGATGTATTCCGCCAAGCGCGCGGGCAAGGGCCGGCTGCACTACGCGGACGCCGTCTGCCCTTGAGAGCCTGCCGGACCGGGGGCCCTGGCCCCGGCGCCGGGGCCGCGCGGCTTGCTCAGCCGTTGGGCAGCCGGATGCTCTGCTGGAAGTGGAAGAAGTTCGAGGGGTCGTACCGCGCCTTGACCTGCTGAAGGCGCGGATAGGCCGGGCCCCAGTAGGCCGTGGGGAAGTCCTGCAGGCTCGCGTCCGGGTAGTTCTGGTACACATGCCCGTTCAGGAACGGCTTGACCAGGTTCATGAAGCCATCGAGCCAGGCTTCCATCTGGGTGCGCTCCTGCGCATTGGTCCAGAACACGTCCACCACCAGGTCTGCATCGACATGGCGGTGGATGAAGGCGCTGTCGGCCACCGGGTAGCGGTTGATGGCGCCGCCATAGGGCTCCAGGTATGCGAGCGACCAGGGATTGGGGGAGGTCTGGAAGTAGTCGATGATGCGCTGCCAGTCCGAGCGCGACAAAGGCGCGCTGATGTAGCCGCTGGCCTTGGTCTCCGCGACGCCGTCGGGCAGGTTGTCCGGCAAGGTGTAGGGATGGTCCTCGAGCCAGATGTTCATCTCGGGGTAGGTGCCCGTCTTGTCGACCAGCAGCTGCGCGCTCGGGATCGCCATCAGCCGTGCGATGGCCTGCATGCCCGCCTCGCGCGTGCCGCAGAACATGCCTTGCACCATATAGACCGGCACACCGTTCTGGTAGCCCAGATTCATCATGTAGCCCAGCGCATCGGGGGCACCGGTTTTCATGTAGTGGGCCTGCATCGTCGTGAGCACGTCCGCCGCGTGCGCCGCATCCCAGCTGATGGCCCAGGCCCACACCTGGTCCAGCCTCAGCATGCGGTAGGTGACCTGCAGCAGCACCCCGAAGTTGCCGCCCGTGCCGCCCCGCAGGGCCCAGTAGAGATCGGGGTTCTCCTGCGCGCTGGCGGTGACGATGGTGCCGTCGGCCAGCGCCACCCGCAACGACTCCACGAGGTCGCTCTGGATGCCGAAGGCGCGCGACGTATAGCCGTAGCCGCCCCCCTGCACGAACCCGCCCACGCAGACGCTGCCGCATGCCCCGGTGGGCACATGCCAGCCGGTGTGGTTCATGGCGCCGTTGAAATGATCGAAATCCGTACCCGGCAGCACGTAGACGCGCTCCCGGGCGGGATCGAGCACCACGCCCTGCAGTTCGCTCAGGTCCACCACCATGCCGCTGTTGACGGAATAGCCCGCCGTGCTGTGACCGCCGCAACGCACGGCCACCCAGACCTGATAGGTGCGCGCGACGGAAAGGCATTCGAGCACATCGTTCTCGCACGCGCAGTACACGATGATCTCGGGATAGGCCTGAAACGCGGGATTGGACTCCTGGCGGGCCGCGTTGTAGTCGGGGCTCGATGGCAGCACGATGCGGCCCACCAGCCTGGCCTCCAGCGCAGCGACCGCGTCCCAGGTGAGTGTCGCGCCGGGCGCGTTCTGGGCGGTGGCCTGCCGGGCGGCAAGCGACCGGAAGTGCGCGATGCGGGCGTCTTTGGCAACGCGGGCGGGACTTTTGCGATGGGCCATGGCGAACAATCCTTCGTGAAAACGCGAAGTCCCGTGTTTAACTGAAGCCAGGCTGTTTGACCAGTTCGGAATGGCCCGTGTTGCCGGCGGTGCTCAGGCGGAGGACAGTGCGAGGTCGCCGGTATTGCGCCGAAGGCAGAATTTGCCGCCCTGCTTGCCGCTGTACATGGCCGCATCCGCCAGCTTCAGAAGGCCGATGGCATCGTTGCTGTCGTCCGGGGCAATGGCATAGCCGATGGTCAGGCCCACTTCCACCCGCACGTTGCCCAGCGAGAAGGGCGAGCGGAATGCGTCCAGCAGCTTGTGCCCCAGCTCCTGCGCCTGTTGTTCGCTGCCCAGGTGGCCCGTCATCACGACGAACTCATCACCCCCCAGGCGGGCCACCACGTCGCTCTGGCGCACGTGGCCCTGCAGGCGCCGGGTCACCGCGACGAGCAATTCGTCGCCCACGTCGTGGCCGTGCTGGTCGTTCACGGGCTTGAACCCATCCAGGTCCATCACGTACACGGCCAGCAGCTTGTCGGGCCCGCAGCGCGCCAGCGCGGATGCCAGCGCGATGTTCAGGCCGCGCCGGTTGGGCAGGCCGGTCAAGGGGTCCGTGTGCGCGAGGGAGCGCATGGCGTCGCGCTCGCGGTTGGCGTCCAGCGCCTCCAGGCGCAGTGCCTTGGTGCGCAGGCCCAGCACGCGCATGAACAGCAGCATGTCCAGCGTCGCGCCGAACTCGAAGGAGTGCAGCGTCCAGAAGTTCACCGGCACCCAGCCACGGATCACGCCGATCACCGTGGCCGTGGCCGCGAAGTAGACCAGCCACGCCAGCAGCAGGCTGCTGCCCACGGGGTCGCCCTGGCGCGCGCGGCGCACGGCGCCCGGGATGCCCATGAGCGCGGGAACCAGGCCGAGGATGCTCACGATGGCGGCAACGGCCGGCGTGCTCAGGATGTCCAGCGCATGGATGAAAGCCAGCAGCACGCACAGCAGGGCGCCACCGCGCATCGTGCGCAGCAGGAGGCTCTTGGGGCGGTGCCCCACGAGGGCCTGGCTGATGAAGAGAAACGATCCGCAGGTGGCCATCAGCGCGGACAGGCCCGCCGCGTGGATTTCGAACCAGAGGCTGTCCTGCCAGAGGTACTGCGTGCCCAGGCCGAAGAGATGCAGTGAGAACAGCAGGCTGCCCGTGAGCAGCAGCGCGTACTGGATGAACAGCACGTCCCGCAGATTGATCCATTGCGCCAGGCTGTAAACCAGCAGGCACAGTGCCAGGCCCGTCAGGATGCCCTGCAGCATCTGCTCGTTCATCGCGGCGCTGTGCCATGCGGTGGGTTTGTTCAGCGTGACCGGCAGCACCATGGCGCCCCGGGTTTCCACGCGCAGCAGCAGGTCGTAGTCGTGCCCGGGCTGCATGGCGAGGGCCAGGGCGTGGGTGCGGCTGCGCAGCGGTCTTTGTGAAAAAGGCTGCAGGCTGCCCAGCGTGGCCTGCTGGCTGACATGGCCGTCTGTGGTGAGATAGACCTCGACGCGGTTGAGAACCGGGTAGTCGATGTCGGCGATCCAGATGCCGTCGGAGGTGGGCGATACCGTCAGCGGGATGCGGATCCACATGGCGTCGGACCGCACGCCCAGTGTTCCGCTGGTTCCGGGCGGCGCGGAGAAATCCGGGGCACGGGCCATCGCATCCTGCACCGACTGCAGCCGGGTGGGATCGGCCAGCACCGTGACCGCCGGCCAGACGTTGACCGAAGGCACGTCGTCGCGCAGAAGCAGCCGGTCCGTGGCGGCCTGGCAGCCCTCGCCCGCGTGCACGAGCAGCAGCAGGCATCCCAGCACCCATTGCCAGGCCGGGGCCGGCAGCCATTGCCACGGGAGCAGGGAAGGGACTGGGCGCATGGTGCTCGTCAATGCGCTGTGAGTATAGGAAGGCCCGCAACGCCTGGCACGCGGTATTTGCGCACGCCGGGGTCCCGCGCTTCCAGGGAGGATGTGATGCCCGCTCCACCGGCCCCACCGGCCCCGCCCGCCCGGACGCTGTGGGCGCGCTGCCGGATGTTCGCCACAGCGGCCAGCGTGCCACTGCGCGAGCATGGATTCACGGCGGGCGCGTCGCCATCTGTGCTTGCCATGTTGCTCCCCGGCCTGCAGGGCGACAAGGGGCTGCGGTGCTCCATCATCCCGCCAGCGCCGGTGTGGTGGTGATGCGCCGCACCGAGTGCTTGCCGCCTTGTTTGCCCGCGTACATCGCGGCGTCTGCGTGCCGCATCAGGGCCTGCGGGTCATCACTGTCCAGGGGCGCCAGTGCGTACCCGATGGTCAGCCCCACCTGGATGTGCAGGTGGCTCAATGTGAAAGGCTGCTCGAAGGCCCGCAACAGCGAGCGGCCCAGATCTTCGGCCTGCTCGGGCGTCGCCAGGTCGCGGGCCATGATGATGAATTCATCGCCGCCGAGCCGGGCCACGAGGTCGGTCTGGTGCCGCACGTTGGCCTGCAGGCGCCGGCCCACGGCCACGAGCAAATCGTCGCCCACATCGTGGCCGTGCGCGTCGTTCACGGGCTTGAATCCATCCAGGTCCATGAGGTACAGCGCCACCAGCCGCTGCGGCGAACACTGGGCCAGCGCGGCCTCCAGGGCGTGCTGCAGGTCGCGCCGGTTGCTCAGTCCCGTGAGTGGATCGGTGTGGGCCAGCGAGTGCATCACGTCGCGCTCTCGCATGGCCTCCTGGGCCTGTGCCTTGGCGGCCTGGGCGCGCAGGCCCAGCACGCGAAAGAAGAGCAGCATGTCCGCCGTGGCGCCGAACTGGAACGAGTGCAGGGTCCAGAAGTTCGCGGACACCCAGCCCTGGACCAGGCACACCATCACGGCGGCGGCCACGCCGAAGGCGATCCAGGCCACCAGCAGGGTGGCGCCGATGGGGTCTTTCTGCCGCACCCGCGCGACGGCGGCAGGCAGGCTGATGAGGGAAGGCAGGGTGCCCGCCAGGCTCATGAACGCGATGGCGATGGGCACGCTCAACCAGCCGAACACGACGCCTGCGCAGACCATGGCCGTGATTGCTGCGCCCGCCCGCATGGTGCGTGCGTACCGGCTGCCCTGCGTGTGGCCGGCCAGGGTGTGGCCCAGGAAGAGGAACGAGCCCGCGAGGGCCGCCAGCCCCGCCACCAGGCCCGAATACCGATCCATCCATGGATTGCCAGGCCACAGGTACTGCGGACCGATGCCGAAGAACTGCAGCGAAAAGCCCGCGCTGCCCAGCACCACCAGCGCATAGAAGCCGAACATGGGATCGCGCTGCGTGACCCACTGCATCAGGCTGTACATCAGCAGGCAGAGCGCCAGCCCGTTGAGCAGGCCCTGCAGCATCTGCTCGCCCAGGGCCTGGCGCATGTGAATGGGCATTTCGCTGACCGTGACGGGCAGGATCAGCGGACCGGTGGCCTGCACGCGTATCAACAGGTCGTAGGGCTGCCCGGCCCGCAGCTCGAACACCATCGCCGGCGTGCGGCTGGACCGCTGCGTCTGGTCAGACGGGCTTGTGCGGACCTGCTGAAGCACCTGGCCGCCGCTGGCCAGGTACATTTCGGCCTGCAGCGAGCTGTAGCCGATATTGACCACCCAGGGGGTGCGCGGCGCCTCGGGCGCAATGATGGGGATGTGCAGCCACATCGCTGCCTTGTGCACGCCCAGCGAGCCGCCGCGTCGCGCGGGCGCCTCGAATTCGTCCAGGCGGCCCAGCATGTCCTGCGCCGAGAGCTGGTACGTGGGGTCGGCCTTGAGCGTGATGGCCTCCCAGGCATTCACTTGCGGTCTCTCCTGCGTGAGCACCAGGGGCGTGCCCGCCTGCGCGCCCACGGGCAGGGCCAGGGGAGCGAGCAGCCACAGCAGGATGGATGCCCTGCGGCAATGCGCGCGCCAAAGCCGGGCCAGCATCAGGAGAACGCGGGGCAGCAGGTGCATCGGCGTGAGAACAACGGCTACGTGGCTTGCCGCGCCGGGCCCGCGCTGGCGGCCTTCGCCTTCCCGGCCAGGCCCAGGCTCCAGCTGCCACGGGTGGTCAGCCGGTCCTCGATGCGGTTGAGCCAGCGGGGGGCGTGGGGGTCATCGCTCCAGCTGTGCATCACTTCGTCCACCTGGTTGAGCAGCTCGGTGGGCAGCTGGAGGGGGCGGGTCTGGCTCATGAGCACCTTGCTCATGAAGTGGTAGCCCAGGATGCGGGTGAGGGCCCGCACGATGGAGAAGCGGGGGAGCACCATCCGCGCAGCCACGTCGACGGCCCGCGCCAGCAGCAGCACTCCCCAGAACAGCAGCGCCGACGGCCAGGGCACGGGCTGTGTCAGGCCCAGATCGCTCGCCGTGTCACGCCCGCACAGGTAGCGGGTCATGAGCCGGGGAAAGGGCTTCACGATGGGCCAGGGCAGGGCGTTCTCCATGGTCTGCATCAGGGCCTGGCCCAGGGCGGGACGGGGGTCTGGCGTGACGGGTTCGGCGCGGCCGCGGGCCTGCATCCGCGCCATCAGGGCCTTGCCCTGGTCCATGGTGTCCACCATCAGGGCGCGGTCGATGCCCAGGATGTGGCCCACCACGTTCCAGGCATGCAGATAGGCTTCCTCGTCGGCCGCCCGCAAACCGATGCCCAGGCGGCGCAGGCTGCGCAGGAACACATAGCCAAACGTGAGCAGGGTGTAGGCCAGTTCTTCCTGGTTGCAGGGCAGGCCGTCACCTTGGAGGTTCCAGCCACGGGCATACAGCGTCTGGAACATGGCCTGGCGTCCGCCCTGGGTCTGCAGGGCCTGCGGCGCAATACGCCCCGCGCCGCCCGCCAGCAGGTCCCTGACGGCATTCTGGGGGCTGCCATGCAGGATCAGGTTGCGGATGGTGGCGTGGATCAGGCGTACCTTGAGCACCTGCGCCACGCCGGCGCCGCGCTGGCTGAGGCCACCATGCATCATCACCGGAAAGATCATCGCGGCGGTGGAGCGGATGCGGTACTCCGCGTTCTGCTCCAGCTGGCCGGAGGTGTGCAGCACGCTCGACAGGTCGGGAATCACGTAGCACTCGGGCAGGCTGGCGCAGAACAGCAGGATGCATGACAGCGCCCCGTGTTCCATGAACAGCTTCTCGGCGCGCTCGATCTTGCGGGCATCGGCCCAGGGCGGCAGCACCTGGGCGGTCTGTACATAGTGGTCCAGGGCCTTGGACATGGCCGCATCCACGCCCTCGCCCTGGGCGGTCCAGCCCACCAGGCTTGCGTTGTCCACCCACTGGCCGAACAGGCGGTTCACGGTGTCGATGCGCGCCCATTGCGGTGCGTCCATCGCCACGTCCCCTTCGGGCCAGTCGCCCAGGATGTCGGCGATGGTCTGGTCGGCCAGCGGGTCGGCGTGGCGCTGCATGCCTGCAAGCTCCGAATCGGACAGCGGGGATGGTGAGAGGGTCTTGCCGTGGTTCATGCTGCGGTCTCCGTGGTTGCGCGCCAGCGCTGAAAGCCCGCCAGGGCGCACAGCAACGGGATGCCCATGGCGAACGGCGCGATCGAGCGGATCTCCACCGGATTGCCCAGGATCATCTGGAACACCATGCCCGATGCGTAGATGGCCAGTGGCACCAGCGCATGGCGGCGCAGGAAGGGGCTGGTCGGGCGAAGCGCGAGTTTGCGCACCGACATGCGAAAGCCAAAGATGATCACGAAGGCCACGAACACCCAGCCAAAGAAGCCCTGCACCGTTTCGCCAAACCAGGCGCCGTCGGTCTTGGCCATGATCCAGGCTTTCAGGGTGTAGACCAGGTAGGGGTCGGCGCCCAGGTCGAACGCGGTGACGATCATCGCCGCCAGGAACGACAGCATCGCGGCGTGGCCCAGCCCCGGCGCGCCGTCCACCGGCGACTGCCAGACGATGAGGTTGCTGATCACGTAGCCCGCATACGTCAGCGCGAACCACATCATGGGAATGACGATGGGAACATCCACAAACCGCGCGCCCAGTACCTCGGTGTAGGTGTAGTGCCCGAAGAACCAGCCATGCGTGGTACCCATCTGCTCGGCGAACCAGCCCAAGCCCAGGGCGATCAGCACGAACTGCAGCGCGGGCCGGGCGCCCAGCAGGTGCGTGGCGCTGGCCCAGCAGCACGCGAACATGAGCACCGAGGCCGTGACGATGGCGATGGTGGTGTCGTTGTGGGTGCGCACCGCCGTGGCCACCAGGAAGGCGGCCAGCAGGGCAAAGCTCAGCGCCGGCAGGCGCGCGGCCAGTGGGGTCCGTGCAGGCATGTGTGTATCACGCTGTAACAAACCTCCAGTGTAGAGGATGAAGCCAAAAATGGCGCGGCCTGTGTGTCCTGCGCATCAGCGCGCTTTTTCGGCGCTTTTGGCGGCTGTTCCGGTGCTATGCCGCTGGGCTCAGGGGTTCAGCGACGCCAGGTTGAGCAGGGAGGCCTCCATGGCGGCGGCCGTGGCCAGCGGCTGCTCCATGGGGAAAAGGTGGCTGCCGTCGAGCATCATCGTGCGGCCCTGGGTGATGCGCAGCGTCATGGCCATGCCCACCTGCTTCATTTCGTCCGAGTCCCGCCCGCCGATGAAGGCGGCCGGGCATTGCAGCGGATGGGTGCCGAGCAGCCGGCCCAGGTTGTGCGGCAGCGTGTTGTAGATGGCGGTTTCCACCGCACGGTCGAATCCGAGCACGCGCTTGCCATCGTGGTCCTGCAGTCCGTGGCTGATGTAGTCCTGCAACACGTCCGGATGCCACTGTGCAAAGGCCTTCTTCTTGCGGAAGTGTTCCAGCGCCTCGTCATTGCTGGCCCAGCTGAAGCGCCGCTGCCGGCTGATCTTGCCGGGCGAGATGGAGCCCACCACCTGCGTGCGCTTGGCCACGCCGACCGCGTTGGCCTTCCAGCCGCCCAGCAGGGGCGAGTCGATCAGCAGCACGCCGCGCACGAGCTCGGGGTGGCGGGCCGCTGCCATCACGCTCAGGAAACCGCCGAGCGAATGCCCTGCCAGAAACACTGGCGCACCCAGGCGCTGGACCTGCGCCGTGGCGAAGTCGGCGAGCTGCTGCACCAGGTGCGGCCAGTTGTTGGTGACGGGGTACCTGGGGTCGTGCCCATACCGATCCACCGCGCTCACTTCGAACCCGCGGGCTCGCAGGTGCTTGAAAAGGACGCGGTAGGTGCTCGCTGGGAAGCTGTTGGCGTGCGAAAAGACGATGGGAAGCATGGGGTACCCGGCAGGAGGGAAGGTCGGGCGCTGCGGCCCCGCGGCCGTCAGATCAGCTTGTCCAGATGGTTGGTGATCTTCTTGAGCGGCTTGCTGCGCGCCGGGTTCACCATGATGGGCACGGTGGTCACGCCGCCGCCCCAGGCGGGGTCTTCGATGCTGTCGAACACCTGGCGCAGCTTCTGGCCCCAGCTGTCGTGCAGCATGCGGAAGTAGGGATTGTTCTCGTCGATGCACACCACTTTCTCGGTCGAGAAACGGTCCACCTCATAGACGACGAGGTCCAGCGGCAGGCCCACCGAGAGGTTGGACTTGAGCGTGCTGTCCATGGAGACCAGCGCGCACTTGGCGGCTTCGTCCAGCGGTGTTTCGGGCGTCAGCACGCGGTCGAGCACGGGCTTGCCGTACTTGGATTCGCCGACCTGGAAGTACGGCGTCTCGGACGTCGCCTCGATGAAGTTGCCGGCCGAATACACCTGGAACAGGCGCATGCCCTCGCCCTTGATCTGGCCGCCGAACACCATGGACACATTGAAGTCCACGCCCGAGCGCTTGAGCGCCGCCCCGTCGCGCTCGTGCACGTGGCGCACGGCGGCGCCCAGCACGCGGGCCGCGTCGAACATGCTCTTGGCGTTCCAGATGGAGATCGTCTCGCCCGAGTCACCATCCTTGAGCTGCTCGGTCTGCAGGATCTCGCGCACCGACTGCGAAATGGACAGGTTGCCCGCCGACAACAGCACCATGAAGCGGTCGCCCGCCTTCTCATACACCATCATCTTGCGGAAAGAGCTGATCTGGTCCAGGCCGGCGTTGGTGCGCGAATCGGACAGGAAAACCAGCCCGGCGTTGAGTTTGATGGCGACGCAATACGTCATGGAAAAAGTGGGGTCGTTGGAAGAGAGGAACCCGCGAGTTTAGTCTGGCGTGGGAAGGCCCCCTTGGGAGGTGGTGCCGGACGGCTCTCCTGTGCTTCGTGGCGGGTATGCGAAATTGATAGCAATGGAGGGTGGATGGACAAGCGCTGCAGGCAATTTTTAATAAGAATCGGCTTGCTGCAACCCCCGCCGCCAACCCGGGGCCACAGCAGTTGGCAAGGCAAGGTCCGCCGAGGGGGCAAAGGGCTATTCCTCCCAGGCCAGGCAGCATGCGCCCGCCGCTCCTATCATCCGCCGCTTCACCTGGAGGGGCCTTGCCGTGTTGAACCCACTGATTTTGTCTGGAACCCGCCGCGCCTGCGCGCTGGCTTTGGTGGCATTGCTGGCGGCCTGTGGCGGAGGCAGCGCGCAAGACCCCGGCGATGGCGGCAACCCTCCGGAGCCACCCCCCGCACCGGCGCGTTCCGGCCAGCTCGAATCCGCCGCCTTGCTTGGCACGGTGCCGGCCGCTGGCATCGCCGCAGCCCTGGCCGCCAAGGAATCGCTGGCCCAGGACGTGGTGCCGCGCTACAGCGTCGCCTCCTACCGGCTCGAATATCTCACCACCGATGCCGACGGCAAGGAGGTGCGCGCCTCCGGCCTGGTCAGCGTGCCGCAAAAGCCAGCCGGCGCCAAGAGCCCGGTGCTCAGTTACCAGCACGGCACCATCTTCCGCGATGCCGAGGCGCCCAGCAACAACGCGGTGGCGTCCGAGGTGTCGGTGGTGCTCGCGTCGCTGGGCTATATCGTGCTGGCGCCCGACTACGTGGGTTTTGGCGCTTCCAAGGGCACGCCCCACCCCTACCTGCTGGCGGCGCCCTCGGCCGCCGCCACAGCGGATTTTC
The DNA here is from genome assembly GCF_059418365.1 of Acidovorax sp. GW821-FHT09A11. NCBI lineage: Bacteria > Pseudomonadati > Pseudomonadota > Betaproteobacteria > Burkholderiales > Comamonadaceae > Acidovorax > Acidovorax sp. GW821-FHT09A11. The sequence continues at coordinate 4,885 of NZ_JBWKPS010000010.1, read as the reverse complement.
TGACCGCCGCCCGCACCTGGCGCGGCCAGGCCAACGTGGCGGACAACGGCCAGCTCTTTCTGACCGGCTACTCCGAAGGCGGCTACGTCACCATGGCCACGCACCGCGCGCTGCAGGCGGGCGGATCGCCGCACCTGCAGCAGCTGCGCATGGTGGTGCCGGGCGCGGGGCCCTACAACGTGCAGACCACCATGGATGGCCTGGTGGACCTGGTGCGGCAAGAGCAGCCGGTGATCGGCGCACTCATCAACCCTGGTTTCTTGCACCATCTGGGCAGCAGCGTGCAGCGTGAGGTGCGCCGCCTGCTGCTGCGTGCGCTCATCCCGGGCGATGCCGACGTGGCCTATGACACGCGCTTCATCGACTACTTTCTGGCCGACGACGTGTTGGCCCTCGCCAGCGCCAGCAACGTCTACGACTGGAAACCCAATGTGCCCGTGCGCCTGTACCACGGCCGCGACGACCGCACGGTGCCCTACACCAGCTCGGTCAGCACCGTGCGCGCCATGCAGAATCGCGGCGCTGGCGACCTGGCCGGCCTGACCGAGTGCCGCGCACAACCGGTGGCCGGGCACCTGCAGTGTGTGCCGCCGTTCATCACCTTCATGCTGGGGCAGCTGGCGCCGGTGGCGCAGGATCTTTAAGCCGGGCAGGTGGAGGGGTTCGCTTTGGTGGGGAGCGCTATCCGCTGGGTAGCGTGACTGCGTCAGCCCACCATTTTCTTGAGCTGGTACAGCGCATCCAGGGCCTCGCGCGGGCTGAGCGCGTCGGGGTTGATGCCTGCCAGCGCAGCTTCCAGCGGACTGGCTCCGGCGCTCTCAGGCACCTCGGGCGCGGCGAACAGGTCCACCTGCAATTCGTCTTCGCCTGCACGTTCCTCCAATGCCGCCAGTGCGTGGCGCGCGTGGTGCAGCACGGGCGAGGGCATGCCCGCCAGCTTGGCCACCTGAATGCCGTAACTGCGACTGGCCGGGCCGGGCTGGATCTCGTGCAGGAACACGATGTCGGTGCCGCTCTCGGTGGCGCTCACATGCATGTTGATCGCATGGCGCGCCTTGGCGGGCAGGTCGGTCAGCTCGAAATAGTGCGTGGCAAACAGCGTGAAGGCGCGGGTCTTGTCATGCAGGTGCGTGGCAATGCCGCTGGCCAGGGCCAGGCCGTCAAACGTGCTGGTGCCCCGGCCGATCTCGTCCATCAGCACCAGGCTGTGGGGCGTGGCGGCGTGCAATATTTGCGCAGCCTCGGTCATCTCCAGCATGAAGGTGGATTGCGCGTTGGCCAGGTCGTCGGCCGCCCCGATGCGGGTGTGGATGGCGTCAATGGGCCCCAGGCGGCAGCTGGCAGCGGGCACGTGGCTGCCGATGCTGGCCAGCAGCACGATGAGCGCCACCTGCCGCATGTACGTCGATTTACCGCCCATGTTGGGGCCGGTGATGACCTGCATGCGCGTGTTGGCGTTCAGCCGCGTGTGGTTGGCGATGAAGCTGCCGCTGGATGTCTCGGCAAGGCGGGCTTCGACCACGGGGTGGCGGCCGCCCTCGATCTCGATGCACGGCTCGGGCACAAACTGCGGCGCGCACCAGTTCAGGGTGAGCGAGCGTTCGGCCAGCGCGCACAGCACATCCAGCGTGGCCAACGCCTGGGCCAGGCGGGTGAGGCCGGGCACGTGGGGCTGGAGCTGGTCGAGGATCTGCTCGTACAGCCATTTCTCGCGGGCCAGGGCACGCTCGTTGGCCGACAGGGCCTTGTCCTCGAAGGTTTTCAGCTCGGGCGTGATGAAGCGCTCGGCGTTCTTCAGCGTCTGGCGGCGGCGGTAGTCGTCGGGTACGCGGTCGAGGTGGCTGCCGGTCACTTCAATATAGAAGCCGTGCACCTTGTTGAACTGCACACGCAGGTTGGGGATGCCGGTGCGTGCCTTCTCGCGGGTTTCCAGGTCCAGCAGAAAGGCATCGCAGTTGGTCTGGATGGCGCGCAGCTCGTCCAGCTCGGTGTCGAAGCCGCTGGCGATCACACCGCCGTCGCGCACCAGGGCGGCGGGCTCTTCGGCGATGGCGGCCTGCAGCAGGCCGGTGCAGCCCTCGGGCGGCTGCAGATGGCTAAATATTTGAATCAAATAGGGCTCTAGCGCTTGTCCATTAAGCGCTAGTAGCTCTGCTTTTTGTAGCGTTTTGCCCAGTCCCACCAATTCTCGCGGGCGCACCTGGCGCAGGGCGATGCGGGCGGTGATGCGCTCCACATCGCTCACGCCTTTGAGTTCGCCGCGCAGCAAGGCCCAGGGGCCACTGCCTCCACCGGCGCCGCCCGCACCGCGCAGGGCGGTGGTGGCCGACAGGCGCTTGCGCGCCTCGGCGCGGTCGCGGCGCGGCTCCAGCAGCCAGGTCTTGAGCAGGCGGCTGCCCATGCCGGTCATGCAGGTGTCGAGCAGCGAAAACAGCGTGGGCGCATCGTCGCCGCGCAGGGTCTTGACCAGCTCCAGGTTGCGGCGCGTGGTGGCAGGCAGGTCGATGAGGTCGTCGTTGCGCTGCACCTGCACGCTGTGCACATGGGTGAGGGTGCGGCCCTGCGTGTGTTCTGCGTAGGTCAGCAACCCGGCAGCGGCGGCGTGGGCCTCGCCCAGTTCGTGCGCACCCCAGGCCTGCAGGCTTGCGGCGCCCAGGTTTTCAAGCAGCTTGCGTTCGCCCAACGCGCTGTCAAATTGCCAGTCGGGGCGGGGGCTCATGGGGCAGGTGAAGGCGCCACCCTGGCGCAGCACCTGCAGTTGTTGCTCGAAGCGTTCGGTCACGCCCGCGCTGTAGATCAGCTCGCTGGGCGCCACGCGGGCCAACCAGGCGCCAAGTTCATCGTGCGCGCATTCGGCCAGGAAGACGCGGCCCTGTGTCACGCTCAGCCAGGCCAGGCCGCAGCGCGCGCGCGGGGCCTGGTGCACCGCCATGAGCAGCGATTCGGACTTGTCGGACAACAGCTCGGTATCGGTCAGCGTGCCGGGCGTGACCACGCGCACCACCTTGCGCTCCACCGGCCCCTTGGCCGCGCCGACCTCGCCCACTTGCTCGGCAATGGCCACCGACTCGCCCATCTTGATCAGGCGCGCCAGGTAGTTCTCCAGCGCATGGAACGGCACCCCCGCCATCAGCACGGGCTGGCCGCCCGACTGGCCACGCTGGGTGAGCGTGATGTCGAGCAGGCGCGACGCCTTTTCGGCGTCGCCATAGAACACCTCGTAGAAATCGCCCATGCGGTAGAACACAAGCGTTTCGGGATACCCGGCCTTCAGGGCCAGGTACTGCTGCATCATGGGGGTGTGGTGTTCGAGCGTGTCGGACATGCGGGGGGCCGGGAAATGAGGCGTGGACTGTAGCAGTTCGCCCGGCACGCGCCGCCGCGGGCCCCGCGCGGCGAAACCTGGCGGCGGGCCCGTGCCGGTCCCTGCGGCGTGTCCGGCGGGCCTCGGGTTTTCCCTTGGGAAAATGCCCCAGGTTTTGAACGAATGTTACGTTTAGACATACTCTTGCCTGTATGCTGGCACTTTGGCTTTTGACCGTCGGCCCCGCCCTGCGCAGGCGGGACCCATCCCAACCGCAGGCTTCAGAGGTTCCAGAGCGACCGTGATCTCGTCCGAACTGTTGACCGATCTCCTCGCCCCCGCTGGTGAGGGCCCCATAGAGCCCATGGCGCAGGCGCGCTTGCAGGCCCTGGTCGATGCCGTTCCGGTGGCATTGATGGAGTTCCGGCTGCAGCGGGGCCGCTTGCTGCTGTTGGCCGCCAACGCCGCCGCCCGCCGCATGCCCGGCCTGGGCGCCGTGCGCAACCCGGGCGCGGATGCGAGCGAGGTGTTCGACCTGCTGGAAGGCACGGCGCTGCTGGACCAGCTGCACGGCGTGGTCCGGGTGGGGGCGCCGCTCGAATGCCGCCAGGTGGTGCGCGAGCCGGGCCGGCTGCTGCTGGCCTGGGATCTTTCTGCCCGCCGCGTGACCAATGACTGCATCGTGGTCACGGTGCGCGATGCCACCGAGGCCGAAAGCCTGCGCTCGGCGCTGGCCGCTTCCGAACGCGCGCTGGAGGAGGTGCGCCGCGAGCTGCGCGAGCAGACCGAGGTCTTCAACGCCATGGAGAGCCTGGCGCGCACCGGCCACTGGCGCCGCATCGAAGACCCTGGCGAGACGGTGCTGCTGTGGTCCCCGGGGCTGTGCGAGATCGCGGGTTTCGAGCAGCAGGAATGGGTGGACCCGGAGCGCGCCGTGAGCGGCATCCTGCCCGAAGACCGCCAGGTGTTCGACAAGGTGCGCGAGCGTGGAGCCGGCGGGGATGTGGAATACCGCTGGCGCCGTCCCGATGGCGAGGTGCGGTGGATGCGTTCCCGCGTGCGGCGCACGCTCCCGCGCGACGGGGTGCAGGTGGTGATGGGCGTGGTGCAGGACGTGACGGACGAGCACCGCGCCGCCGAGCAGTTGCGCGAACAGCTGCTGTTCATCCAGCGCATCGCCAGCCGCATTCCGGGCTTCATCTACGAATACCGCCTGCACGCGGATGGCGGCACCAGCGTGCAGTACATCAGCGATGCGGTGCGCGAATTCATGGGCGTGGAGCCGCACGAGGTCACGGCCGACCACGGCGTGCTCATGCACCGCGTGCTGGCCGAGGATCTGCCCCAGGTGCAGCGCTCCGCCATCACCTCGGTGCGCAAGCTGGTGCCCTGGCAGTGCGAATACCGCGTGCGCATGCCCGACGGCAGCGTCCGCTGGCACATGACCAATGCCATTCCGCACCGCGAGCCCGATGGCTCGGTGGTATCGCACGGCTTCACGATGGACATCACGGACCGCAAGCGAGCGGAGCAGGAGATCGAGCGCCTGGCGTTCTTCGACGCGCTGACGGGCCTGCCCAA
>NZ_JBWKPS010000009.1:0-171403 GCF_059418365.1 Acidovorax sp. GW821-FHT09A11 | reverse complement strand
TGGCCCCTGCAGACAGCACCAGCCGCGTGATGGGCATGGCCGTGGGCATCTCCACGGCGTTGCGCATCGCCCAGGCCGCACGCATGCCGGTGTGGGCCGTGCCCGATGCCGCGCTGCTCGCGCATGCGCGCTGGCCCCGTGGCCTGCGTCATCTGCATGTGTTCATCGATACCCGCGACCCCGACCAATGGCGCAGCGCCGCCGAGCTGGCCCGCAAGGCCAGCGCCTGCGGCCTGCAGGTCTTCCCGATGGTGGCCGACATGGCCAGCACCAACGGTAGCGAAGGCACCCACCACACCCCCCGATTCACCGCCACCCGGCTTTAGAAAACGACCCCACCATGGCTACAAAAAAGGCCAGCGCACCCAGATCGGACGCTGCAAAAAACACCCCATCCGCGCCACCCTCTGGCGCCCTGCAGTTCACCGTCTTCACGGCGACAGTCCCCGACCGCCTCACCAAGGTTCTGACCCTGGCCCCCGACGGCACGCTGCACAAGGAAAGCGCGGCCAACATGATGCGCGGCAGCGCGGTGCGAACGGTGGCGCACGGCCTGCAGGAACTGGCCGATGTGCTGGAAACCCTGGACCCCGCACAGGCCACGAGCTGGGGCGTGTGCGACGCTGCTGCAGGTGCCAGCGTGCCCATCGTCCCCGAGCGCGAAGTGCCAGAGACACCGGGTGCAATCTCCCGCACCCGCAGGCACTTTGCCTACCCCGTAGGCCCTGGCGTGCTGATGCTGGACCATGACGGCGCGCCCGATGGCGAGCTGTCTGCGGATGTGTTCCGCCAGCGCCTGATAGAGGCTTGCCCGGCCCTTGCTGACGCGCCCATGCTCTGGCGCCCGAGCTGTTCCGCAGGCGTGTGCACGGTAGACGGCCGCGAGCTGTCGGCGCTGACCCGGCATCGTTTGTATATCCCGGTGCGCGATGCGTCACGCATCCCCGAGGCCGGGCGCGCCCTGGTGCAGCTTCTTTGGGCCGCTGGCCACGGCTGGTTCGACGTTGGCCGGGCCGGGCAGGCGCTGGAGCGCACCCTGATCGATGCCAGCGTGTGGCAGCCCGAGCGCCTGGACTTCTGCGCGCCGCCCTTGCTGGGCAAGAGCCTGCAGCGGCCGCACGCCGCGCCCCGCATCTTTGGCGACCCGCTGGCCCTGTTCGACCTCGCGCTGATCCCGCACGATGCCGACACGCACAAGCAGGCCCAGGCGCTCAAGAAGGCCGCACGGGTTCAATTGGCGGGGCAGTGCGCAGCCCAGCGCGAGCGCTGGGTGGCCACCAACGCCCCGGCCCTGGCCAAGCGCCGGGGCATCCCCGTGGACAAGGCCCGCGACGTGCTGCAGCGCGCCAGCGCCCAGCGCGTGCTGATGGGCGACTTTGTGCTGATGGCAGAGCAGGGCAAGCCCGTGTCCGTCGGAGAAATCCTCGACCGCCCGGAGCGCTGGCACAACGCCCAGTTTGCCGACCCGCTGGACCCGGACAGCGACACCCGCGTGGCCGTGGTCAACCTCAAGAGCGGCCAGAGGCCCTACCTGTTCACCCACCGCCATGGCGGGATGCGCTTTGAGCTGTTGCGCCAGAGTGCCCGCATTCAGGTGGGGCGCGGCATGCGTGTGGCCACGACCGATGCGGTGCTGGCCGTGCTGCAGGAACGCGGCGAGCTGTTCGACTATGGCGAGGGCGCCGTGGCCTACGTGAGTGACGGCAAGGCCCGGCCGGTCACACCCGACTGGCTGACCGACCACATGGGCCGGGTGTGCGAGTTCTATTCGATGCGCCACCGCAGAAAGGCCGATGGCGAGGAAGCGCCCGAAGAAGGCCCCGAGGATGCCCCTTTGAGCGTGGCCCGCGCCATCCTGGCCAAGCATGGCGAGCGCGGGTTCAAGAAGCTGGTGGCGGTGGTCACTGCGCCCACCTTGCGCATTGACGGCAGCATTCTGGACCGCCCTGGCCACGACGAGGCATCGGGCCTGCTGTTCTATTGTGAACACCCGAGCCCACCCCGCGTGCCGGTCAAACCGACCGTGCCGGACGCCCTGGCAGCCTTGCGCTTTCTGTGGGCACCGCTGGCCCTGTTCCCGCTGGTGGATGCGGTGGCCAACGGCGTGGCGCTGCACGGCCTGCTGTCGGCCGCGTTGCGGGCGAGCCTGCCCACCGCGCCCGGCGTGGGCTTCGATGCCCCGGCCGCAGGCAGCGGCAAAACCCTGCTGGCCCGCTGTATCGGCATCCTGGCCATGGGCTCGGAGCCTTCGATATTGCCCCCGGCCGACACCGACGAAGAAACGCGCAAGCGCCTGTTTGCGGTGCTGCGCGAAGGCCAGCGCGTGGTGCTGTGGGACAACGTGCGCGAGCCCTTGGGCTCTGCCTCGCTCGATGCCTTCCTGACCGCGCCCACCTTTGCCGACCGGGTGCTGGGCAGCAGCGAAACCATCACGCTGCCCAACCGGGCCTTGTTCATCGCCACGGGCAACAACCTGCGCATGACGTCGGACACCTGCCGAAGGGTGCTGACGGCGCGCATCGACGCGCAGAGCGAGACACCGTACACGCGGGACTTCTCGTTCGACCCGGCTCAGATGGTGCAGACGGACCGGCTGGCCTATGTGGTGGCTGCTTTGACGATTGTTCGGGCCTACATCACTGCAGGGCGCCCGAAGATGGCCAAGGGGCGCACGGCCAGCTTTGAGCATTGGGATGATCTGGTGCGCCAGCCCATCTGCTGGCTGGCGCAGCAGGTGGCCGCGATCGCGGGCACACCCGAAGGGGCAGGGCTGCCCACACTGGCCGACCCCATGGAAGCGGCCGCACGCGCCTTCGAGCAAGACCCGGAAACCACCAAGCTGCGCGCGCTGGTGGAGGCATGGTTTGCAGCGTTTGGACCGGATCAAACGACCGTGGGCGGTGCCATCCGGCGCAGCGACACCGACGCGCTCCTGGCCATGGCGATGGATGACATTGCAGGGCAGGCGGGCAAGATCAATTCGCGCATGCTGGGCCGCTGGATAGAGCGCATGCAGGGGCGCATCGTGGACGGCAAACGGTTCGTGCGCATCGGTCACCGGGCCGGGTTGCTGCACTGGGCTGTGCACCAGTCGGCAAGCCGCAACCTTGCGGCCGAGGCCATGGCCATGCCTGCGGCCGACGACGTGGCCACGTTCTGAGGGGCGCAGCATGAGCGAGAACACCACCGCCGCCGCTGCGCTGCTGGAGCGCCTGCGCCACAAGGGCCTGCACCTGTCGGCCACGGCCGAGGGCAACCTGCAGGTGTGGCCCGCCGTGTGGCTGGATGAAGCCACCAGCAAGGCAATCAGAGAACACAAACCCGGCCTGCTGGCGCTGCTGTCGGCCGCAGCCGTGGATGTGCTCGAAGACGACCGCCACCGCTGCCGCGATTGCTACCACCTGCAGCGCAAGGGCAATTGCGCCATGGCCGCGCAAGGGCGCTTGCCGGGCGTGCCCGAGTGGTACACGCCGCACAAGGACGTGCTGCAGCGCTGCCATCGGTTCTGCGCGTTGCCGTACTGACCATGCGCAGCAACAAGCCAACCCCCATGACGGATGCAGAGCGGCAGCGCAAGCACCGGCGAAAACGCCAGCGCGAGCTGCAGGCGCTGCGTGCTGTGGTGCCTGCCACTGCGCAGGAGCGCGAGAGCGTGGCCCAGGTGCAGCGCCTCGCGGCCCAGCTCGACAAGGCCATGCGCACGGCCGCCACGCTGCAGGCGCGCATCGATGCGATGCGGTCGGAGCAGGGCGAGCTGCAGCAGTTGCGCGAAGCCGTGCGCTCCCTGTTTCCGAAGCTGACCCCGGCCGCGCAGCAGGTGGCGCGCAGGCATCTGGAGGGCTGCGGCGCGGGGCAGTGGCTCGCACCCGAGGAGCCGCCACAGCCTGCGGCCGCGCCGCCTTCAACCCTTTCTTCCCGCGTGTTTTTTTAACCCCAGTCCACAAGGAGTGATTCATGAAGTTCGATGTTCAACACCACGCCCGCAGCGCCCAGGCTGCGCTGCACGAAGCCCTGGCCGAGCTGGCACGCGCACGCACGGCCTACGACAACGATGCAGGCCCGAGGTTTGCCCAGGCCAAGGCCGCGCAGGAGCTGCTGGGGCGCAAGATCAAGGCGGCCGAAGCGGAAGCCGATGCGGCTTCGGATGCCTTCCATGCAGCGTTTGCCAGCGGTGGGTATGAGAGCAGCGATGCGGCCACGCGCAGTGCGCTCAACCGCAAGAACGATGCGCAGGCCATGGCCGAGGTGATGCGGGTGGCGCAGGCCAAAGGAGCGAAGGAACTGCAGGCGCTGGCGGCCGAGGCCAGCAGGCAGGCGCACACCTATGCGGCAGCGTATGAGCGGGCCTACACGGCGCACGCACGGGCCGAGGGCTACAAGGTGCTGCAGGAGGCCGGGGAGGCGGTGGCCAGGGCCATGGCGCTGGCGGCGCATGCGCCTTGCAGCACCAGCGTGCACGAGGATTCACTGGGGCGCCCGCCCAGCTCTGCGGCCCTTCGCGAGGAGATGGTGGCGGCGCGGTGGGCGTTCATCCTCGATGGCTTGAAGGCGATGGCTGAGGGGCTGCCGGAGTACGGCGCGCGGCCGCAGGTGGAGGTGCTGGGGGTGTTCGACCTGGGGGCGCTGACGGCGCAGGATGTGCTGACGCCTGCGCAGATTCACAAGGTGCGGCGCGGTGGGGAGGTGGTGCTGTAACGCTGGTTCAGTCTGTGAAAGGGCGCGAAGTGGTAGAGGCTGCTTCGTGTTTTTTGAAGAAACAGAATTGTTGATAGCATGACGTCTATAAGTAAAGATCAATCATTGCGCTACTGAGCGAGCTGAGGTAAACCGCCCTTTGCTCATCGTAGGATAGGTGATGTTCGATTTATTCTAATATTCAAGGAGAGCTCATGGAAAAGCGTCATCAGGTCTTTATTTCTTCAACTTTTGCGGACTTAAAAGAGGAGCGAGCAGAAATAATTCAAGCGCTTCTGGAGCTTGATTGCATCCCTGCGGGGATGGAGCTTTTCCCTGCGACTGATGGCGAGGCTTGGGATTTGATAAAAGGGGTTATTGATGACTCCGACTATTACTGTCTTGTGCTCGCTGGTCGGTACGGAAGTATGGATGGTGCGGGTGTTAGTTTTACAGAAAAAGAGTACGATTACGCTCTGTCCCAAAAGAAGCCAATTATGGCTTTTATGCATAGTAATGTTGAAAATCTACCGACGTCAAAGACCGAGAAGAGTGAGCAAGGAAGAAAAAAACTCGAAGAGTTTCGCGTGAAAGTGGAGGCTGCCCATCACCGCAAAGCATGGACTACGGCCGCCGAGTTAGGTGGACTTGTATCTAGAAGCTTAGTGAATATGCGAAAGACGCACCCGGCTGAGGGCTGGGTTAGAGGTCGCTTTGCGGCAACCGAAGCAATGCAGATTGAACTTGCCAACTTGAGAGCTAAGGTCGCTGAATTAACTGCGGCAGCAACCAGTGCACCCTCACAAGCGATAAGCCCGGAAGATCTTGCAAGCGGTACAGAATTATTTAATATTAGTCCTAGCGTTCGGCGCGTTGAAAAGGGCGAATTCAGACTGGAAAAAGTTTTGGTTAGTTGGGATACGATACTGCGGTATGTTGGGCCAGCACTAGTAAACGAATGCACAGAAGCTGAATTCAATGACAAACTCAAACTGTGTGCTTTTCATAATGCAGAGAGTTCCCCTGGAAACAAACTTTCATTTGACAGAATTGTTTTGGCAACTGTTGTTGTGGATAGAGTTAAAATTCAACTGCAAGCGCTAGGCTATATGGCTCCAGGCCTTAAGCGTAGAACCGTCTCAGATAAGAGCACATATTGGCGCTTGACTGAGCGAGGACATCAACAACTTATCGCCGCCCAAGCCATACGCACAAGTAAGAAGACTGCAGATTCTGATATTCTTTCAAACGCTACTGACGTGGCATAACCTGCCTCTACGAACTGGGGGCCAGCATGTACAAGGCCTTCAGCAGCCGATTGCATAGCTGGTTGATCGGGCGGATGTCATAAGGCCAAAGAGAGGGTGCTGTTGTGACCCTTGTTGGGCCTTCATCCGTCAGCTGCGGAGCCTCTTGCCACCTCCTCTTGCAGAGGGCACCCAGAGGCAACATAGCCCGTCCAATCCCGCATGATGGCCACCCGCTTTTCCAGCATGTCCCCGCGCCGATAGGCGGCTTCGGTCCGTGTGTCAATCGCGTGGGCCAGACACAGCTCCACGGCATCGCGCGCGTGGTGCGTCATCTCCCCGGCCCAGTCCCTGAACGTTGACCGAAAGCCATGCGGCACGGCACCCAGTTCATGCCGCCGCATCAAGGCCGTGAGGGCCATATCGGACAGCGGGCCTTTGCGGTTGGAGGGGAACACATGCTCGACTGAAGGGATGCGCGGCTGCGCCCTGAGCAGTTCCAGCGCCTCGCGCGACAGGGGCACGCGGTGTTCCCTGTGGGACTTCATCCGTTCGGCGGGCACCGTCCACAGACCGGCCTCCAGATCGACCTCGCTCCAGACCATGCCGCGCACCTCGCCAGAGCGTGCGGCCGTGAGGATCAGGAAGCACAGCGCGCGGGCGCTCTGTCCATCCATGGCCAGCAGCCGCTGGTAGGTGCCGGGCAGCATGGCCACGGGCACGGCCGCGTGGTGTTTGACCGGTGCCAGCTTGTTCGGGTCCGCCAGGATGTGTTCGAGCTGGCTGCGCCAGCGGGCAGGGTTGGGGCCAGTGCGGTGGCCATGGGCCGTGGCCCAGTCCAGCACCTGCTCGATGCGGCCGCGCAGCCGGGAGGCGGTCTCCGTCTTGGTCTTCCAGATGGGGGCCAGCACCTGCAGCACGTGGGCCTGCCCAATGTCTGCCACCTGCAGGTGGCCGATATGGGGGAATGCATAGGTGGCCAGGGTGCTGCGCCATTGCTTTGCATGCTTGAGGCTGCGCCATGTGCCTTCGTGTTCAGTAATGAAGGCTTCGGCCGCGTCATCAAAGCGCACCTGCCGCGCCATGGCCAGCCGGGCCGCTTCGCGCTGATCGTGCCGGGCCTGCAGCGGGTCCACGCCGCCGAGGCGCAGTTTGAGGGCGTTGCGGGCGGCCTCGCGCGCCTCAGCCAGGCCGACCAGCGGATAGCTGCCCAGGCCCATGCGGCGGCGGTGGCCACCGTGCACATAGCGCAGCACCCAGGCGCGCGAGCCGCCTTCGATCTTGAGATACAGGCCAGACACTCCGCCCACGGCGTAAGAGCCGTCACTGCGCAGGCGGGAGACTTCCAGAGAGGTTTTTTCGAGGATTCGCTTGGGCATGGATACCGTGCAGCCCGCTGGCCATCGCCGGATGCTGTGATTAAACACAGTATCAGTGTGCCATCCGACCGAGGTGGCTTGGTAGGGTTTGGTGGGTTTTGAAGGGTTTTTTTCCGACGAAACGCGAGCCAGTGAAAAAGCAGCGGGACGATTCGCAGACCTGCAGGCCGGGTGGGTTGGTGGGGTTTGTAGGCTTTGGAGGGTTTGCCGACCGTCGTAGCGCGAGCAAGTGAAAAGGGCCGCGGCCTGCTTTCGGGGCACGTGGACCAGGGCTGGCTGGTGGGGTTTGTAGGCTTTGAGGGGTTTGCCGACCGTCCAAGCGCGAGCAAGTGTTTTGTCTTCCAGCCATGGCGAGAGCGTGGAACTGGCATACCGGAGCCCCGTTTTAAGGCTGCCGACTCTTCCCCCGGCGCTGGGGGCATCTCCTAGGGGGCACCTTTGGGGGCACCATATGCCCCCAGTTCTGAAAAAAGTGCCCCCGGATGTGCCCCCAAACTCCGTAGGTGGCGGTGGATTGCCCTGGACTGCCATGGACAGCTAAGATGCTGTTTTCAAAGGGGAAATAAAAAAGTCCGGAAGCGTGTGGACGCTTCCGGACTGGTAATTGGTCCCCTCGACAGGAATCGAACCTGTATCTAGCGCTTAGGAGGCACTCGTTCTATCCATTGAACTACGAGGAGGCAGCCGCGCATTGTAGTGGGGCCGCGCGTGCCTTCCCGGAGGTGGGGCCTCAGTCGTACTTCACCGTGTAGATGATGTCCACCGCGCTCTTCTCGCCGGTCTGCCCGCGCAGCGTGAGGCGGCGCGAGAGGTCGTAGAAGATGTACAGCGTGCCCAGCGTGCCCGACAGGCTGCGTTCGTAGGTCACGTACAGGTCCTTGGACAGGCGCTTGCCGAAGGTGAGGGCGGCGGCGCTGGCGTCTTCGCCGGAGCCGGGGCCCTTGAAGCCGATCTCGTCCAGGCCGACCCGGCTGGCCATGTTGGCCGCCGTGTTGTTGTTGCCGCCCCTCCCCAGCAGCGCCAGCGCGGCCTGCTGCAGCACGGCGGCCTCGGCGCCGCCCGCGGCTGCGTTGCGGCCCAGCACCACCCACGAGAGTTTTTCCGCGTCGGGCAGTTCGGGGTCGGAATACAGGCGCACGCGGGGGGCCTGGGCGCTGCCCGTGACCTGCACGCCCGCGCGCACGCTGATGTTGGGGCGCAGCGCGAGGATGTCCAGCGACGGGTTGTTGTACGGGCCGTTGAAGCGGATGAGCCCGGTCTCCACGTCCAGCATCTGTCCCCAGGCTCGGTAGCGGCCTTCCTCGGTGCGCACCTCGCCCGTCACGCGGGGTGGGGCGCCGGGCACGGCGCTGCTGCGGATGTCCACCTCGCCCGTCAGCCGGGTGGTGATGCCATGGCCGCTCAGCGCGAAGTCGCGGCCCAGGTTGAGGGTGACCGCGATGTCGGGCGGCTTGGCGGTTTCTGCCTGCGCCGCCACCTGGCTGGCCTTCGCGGCGGCCTGCGCCCTGGCCTGGTCCTCGCGGTCCTTGGCGGCCGAGCGCACGACGACGTCCGAGCCCAGGCTGGGGGCGTTTTCGTCGGGCAGGATGATGGTGGCCCGGTCGGTGGTGAGCTTGCCGCGCAGGCTGATCTGGCCCTGCTGCAGCTGGGCCTGCAGCTGGCCCGACACGCTGATCTGCCGGTCTGCGCGCACGAGCACCTGCAGGGCCTTGGCCTCCGCCTGAAAACCCATGGCAATGCCCGAGAGGCCGTTGGCGGCATCGCCCCAGGTGATGCGGCCGGTGCCGGTGAGGGTGCCGCCGTCCTGCGGCGCGGCCGTGCGGTTGCCGCTGAAGCCCGCGATGCGCGCGCCGCTGCCGCGCCCGCCCTGCAGGCGGAACTCGGTGATGTCGAGCTGGTTGCCTTGCAGCGTGGCACGCAGGCGGCCGCTCTGCAGGTCCACGCCGTCCACGGCGGACCGCACCGCCAGGTCGTCCGCGCCCAGGGTTCCCGACCAGCGCGGCGCGTTGCGGGTGCCCGACAGGGTGGCGCTCGCGTCCAGCGTGCCGCGCACGCGCCAGCCGGGCGGGGCCAGGGCCGACCACACGCCCACGTCGGGCAGGCGCGCGCGCAGCGTGCCAGCCAGTGGCGCATCCGGTGCCCAGGCAAGGCTTGCGGTGCCGGTGCGCTGTGGTGCGTCTGCCGCGCCCGGCCGAGCGGGTGCGGGGGGCGAGGCGGCCGCGGGCCCCGCGAGTGACAGGCGGGTGTTCACGCTGGCGTCGATCTCTCCGGCGCGCTCGCTCATCCACCGCACACGCGCCCGCAGGGCTTCGCCGTCCAGATCGAGGGTGGCCTCGGCCTCGCGCACACCCGCTGCCGTGCCCGCTCCCGCCGGTGCTGCCGAGGCCTCGGTGGCGATCGCGGTGGCGGCGCCCGCGCCCTTGCCCTGGCCGCTGCTCTGCACGGCCGTCACGGCGGTGGGGTCTCCGGCCAGGATGCGCAGGTCGCCGCTGGCCCTGCGCAGGCTGGCGCTGGCGCGCGGGTTGGCTGTGGTGGTGTCCACGTTCCACTGGCCGTCCAGCACGATGCTGCTGGCCAGGCCCATGCGGGCCAGCAGGGGCTGGGCCGGGCGGCCCGCGGCGGCAGAGTTATCTCCCGCGCCCAGCGCGTCGACCCAGGCCATGGGCAGGCCCTGCAGCGTGCCCTGGGTCTGCACCCGCAGCGCGGGCCCGGAGGCCACGCGCACGGGCTGCCAGCGCAGGACCACGGTGCCCGGCAGCGGGCCGTTCAGGCGGGCCTGGCCTGCGGAGGTTTCCACCGACAACGGGGCGGTGCCCGGGGTTCGCGCGGTGATGTGCAGTGGTTCGGACAGCTGCAGGGTCCATGGCCCGGGGCGCTGTGTGTCCTGCGCCTGCAGGCGCATCTCGCCGACCTGTACCTGCCACTGCGCGGGGGCGGCCAGCCCGCCGGTCAGGCGGGTCTGCAGCGCAAGGCGGTGGGCCTGTGCGCCCTGGGGCGCATCCATGCGGGCCTCTCCTTGCAGCGACAGCGCGGCTTGTGCGAGGGTGCCGGAAAGCTCGGCCTTCACGGCGTGCAGCTGTACCGCGGTGGCGCCCCGGCCGGTACCTGGCGCGGGCGGCAGCGACAGTTCCATGTGCGCGGTGCCAAGGGTGGCCTGCAGCTCGAAGGTGTCCTTGCCCGCTGGCGGCGCACTGCCGCCGCCGGCCGCCTGCAGCTGGCGCACCAGCGTCTGCCAGCCACCTTTCCAGCGGGCGGTGAGCTGCCCCGCGCCCTTGGCGGAGATGCCCTGCATGGCGCCTTGCAGCGTGCCGCCCGCCAGCGGCAGGCTGGCCAGCCAGCGCTGGGTGGTGTCGATGTCGCTCCACTGCACCTGCAGGTCGCCGCCACCGGCGAGCGGCGCGGCATGGCCCTGGGCACGGGCGGTGGCGCCGGGCACTGTCAGCACCATCTGGCCCTGCACGGAAGGCGGCCCGCCGAGCGCGATGCGCAGGTCGGTGGCCTCGGCGCGCGCCTGCAGGGCGTCGAGCAGCAGGCGTTCGAGCCGCAACGTGCCGCCAGTGCCGGCCTGCGGGGGCGGGGCGGGCTGCCAGTGGCCTTGCGCGGTGAAGGTGTTGATGCGCAGGGCGGAAGCCCGGCCGCCCGCCGCCCGGCTGCCCGCCGCGGCGGCGCGGATGTCCGCCGTGAAGCGCACGGTGTCGCCCTGCGCCGTCTGCGCGCTGAGGCGGCCCGCCAAGGGGGCGGCCGCGAAGGCGGTGTGCAGTGCGTCGGGGCGCAGGTTGCGCACCTGGGCCTCGCCTTCCATCGCGTGGGTGGCCGGGGTGTAGTGGCCCTGCAGCGTCACCGTGCCATCGCCGGCCGAGGCCGTGGCGGCAGGCACGGTCCAGCGGGTGCCGTCATAGCGGGCGTCGGCCCGCAGGGCCGTCAGGGGCAGGCGTGCCTGGTCCCAGGGGCCTGGGAGCTCGTTGTGCAGCTGCGCTTGCACCGACCAGTGGGTGCCGCCGCCTGCCGGTCCTGGCCCCGCCTGCACGGTGCCGTGCAACTGGGTCGCCGGCGCCTGGGGCCAGAGCGCCGCGAGGTCGATGGCGTGCAGCGTGGCGCTGGCAGCCCGCAGGGGCTGGGTCGCCCAGGGCGCGAGCGTGGCCTGCACATCGGCCTGCATGGGTTGCGCTGGGGCGGGGGCGGGCGCCTTGGTGGGCGACGCTGGAGCCCGGGGTCCCCGCGTGCCCGGGGCTGGCGCGGGCGTGGAGGTGCCGGGGGAGGGGCTTACACGCGCTTGCAATTGCAAGCGCGCCGAAGCGGTGGCCAATGTGCCCTGCAGCGTGGCGTGCGCCTGCACCTGCATGGCGGGTTCGCCGCCAGGCACGGCGGTGTGCACGGTGCCATCCACGCTGGCATCCAGTGCCATGGGGGCCTGTGCGCCCAGGGTGGCCCGCGCGCTGTAGCGGCCCTGGGCCAGCTCCACGCTGTCGATGTTCAGGCGGTGCTCGCGGCCGTCAAACCGGTAGTCGCCCGCCAGGCCCAGCGCTTGCACGGCGGGCGATCCGGCCCATTGCAGCTGGTCGACACGAAACGGCACGCCGATGTGCAGCGGCAGCACAAGCTGCGTGAGGGGTGTGGCGGGTTCGGCATCGGGCTGGCTGCCCTGCGGCGTGATCTGCACGCGCGCGGCATGCACTTCGCCCAGTTCCAGCCGCCGCTGCAGCAGGGGGGCCAGCTGCCAGCCCAGGCGGATGTCGGTGACCTCGACGGCCAGGGCCGGGCTGCTCCAGCGCAGCCAGCCGATGTGCCCGCCCTGGCGCAGCGATCCGGTGACCTCGCGGCTTTCCAGCTGCTGGCCGGCCGGCAGGTAGCGGGCCGCCCGCGCGAGCGCCGTGGCCAGCGAGGTGCCGCTGCCCGTCCACCACCACACCGCCGCCACGGCGGCGATCATCAACGCCACCAGGGCCACCAGAAGCCAGCCCGCGGCCCGCGCGGCGCGGCGCGCGCGCCGGGCTGGCGGGCGCGGCCCGGAAGACGACGCCCCGGCGCTGAAGTCCGAGGAGCGGGCGTGGGGCTTGGGGGTGTCGGGGTGCATCCGCCCGGCCATCAGAAGCTGAAACCCAGCCGCAGGTGCAGCCGCAGTTCCTTGGTTTTCACGCCGTAGGCCAGATCGGCCTGCAAGGGGCCCACGGGGCTGCGCCAGCGCACGCCGGCACCCACGCCCACGCGCGGGTCCAGGTCCCCCATGCGGTCCGCCACGGCGCCCGCGTCCACGAACAGGGTGCTTTCCCAGTCGGTCATGGCGCCGCCGTAGACGATGGGCCGCTGCCATTCGACGCTGCCCACGGCCAGGTAGCGGCCTCCATAGAGCTGGCCGTTGTCCGTGCGCGCACCGATGCTGCGGTACCCGTAGCCGCGCACGGTGGTGTCGCCACCGGTCAGGAAAAGCTGGGTGACGGGAATCTGCGCGCCATCGCGCGCCACCACGGCGCCGGCTTCCGCCCGCAGCGCCACACGGGCGCTGCGGGCCACGCCCGCCGCGTCCTGCACGCGCCCCGCCGGGAGGAACGATTGCCACCGCACCAGCGTGCGCACGAACGGGTCGCGCTCGGGCCGCAGCGTGGTGCCCAGTCCCAGTTCCACGGCAATCCCGTGGCCCCGCGTGGGGGCCGTGGGGTTGTTGAAGTAGCGGCCCGTCCACCCGTAGTTCACGCTGACGGCCGTGCCAGATGGCGGGGCGTTCAGGCCTTGGCTGTTGGCGTAGTCGTACTGCAGGAAGTAGTTGCGGTCGATGTGCTTCGTGCTCTTGCTGCGCCCCGAGCGCAGGCGCCCGCTGTTGACTTCGTAGTCGCCCGTCGATTCACGCTGCAGCTGGCCGCCCGCGAACCAGCGCCAGCCCCGGTTGTCTGGCAGGTCGGTCCATTCGGTGCCCGCGAGCTTGGTCTCCCGGTCCAGCGACAGCTTGCTCACGGCGCGCCATCCCAAGCCGGGCAGCTGGTTGTGGATGTGCTCCAGGGACAGGCGTGCGCCGCTGTCGGTGGAGAAGCCGGGCCCGAACACGAGCTTTTGCAGCGGGGCTTCGCGCACCTGGGCAACGATGGGCGCGGCCTGGGGGTCGGTGCCCTCGGTGTCGAGCGTGAGGAACACCGCGTCGTAGTAGCCGCTGCTGGCCAGGCGCAGCTGGGCGTCCAGCAGTTCGGCCTCGTCGTAGACCGCGCCCGTGGGCAGCCGCGCCAGGCGCCGTGCGCCGTCAGGGTCGTAGCGCTGGCTGCCATCGACCCGCAGTGGGCCGAAGCGGTAGACCGGCCCGGGGTCGTAGGTCACGCTCAGCCTGGCTTCGTGCTTGTCGGCATCCACCTGCGCGCGGCTGCTGGCAATGCGCGCGGTGGGGTGGCGGCGGGCCTGAAGCTGGCGCAGGCCGTCGGTCTTCGCCGAATCCCAGGCCGATTGGGTGAATGGCTGGCCGGGCGAGAGGGACCAGTCGCGCTGCACGCGCTGCTGCTGGCGCAGGCTGGCTTTCGTGTCGGCAGCGTCGTTTTCCTGCGCCTGCGTGCCGGCGATGGCGGGGCTGGCGGCGCCCGCGAAGTCGATGTCCGCGCTGGCGATGCGGGTCTGGGGCCCTGGCTCCACGGTCACCGTCACGGTGCGCGGCGCGGTCTTGCTGTCGGGGGTGTCGGTCAGCTCCACCGTGATGGTCGGGGCGAAGTAGCCCATGGTGCCCAGCAGTTCGCGCGCATTGGCGTCGGCCGCGCCCAGCAGGCGCTGCAGCTCGTTGGCGTGCAGGTCGGGCAGATTGCGAAAGCGCTGCAGCTCCAGGTGGCGCTCCAGCGTCTCGCGCACGCTGTCCGGGGCCTTGACCTGCACGTTGAACGACGGCGCATCCGATGCGGCGATGACCGGCGCGGGCGCCGGGGCGTCGCGTTCCTCCGCGCGGGGCAGCAGGCTGCAGCCCTGCAGGGCCAGCGCTCCGAAAAGCAGCAACGCCGGCCACGGGGCCGGCGTTGGAGATGTGGCGGTAGGGCGCGGGATGCTGAAATGCACGACAGGACGGTATTGGAGTGGAACGTGGCCCGCAGGCCTTGCCCCGCCACTATGCACCGAAAATAAGACCGCCTGTGTCAGACAGTTACGCGCGATGGACCGGTGCGCGCCGCGGGCGCCCCTGCCTACTTGGACAGCAGCCGCATCGTCTCTTCGAGCCCCTTGAGCGACAGCGGGTGCATGCGGTTGCCGACGAGCTGCTGGATGATGCTGATGCTTTGCCGGTATTGCCACACGCCCTGGGGCTCGGGGTTGATCCACGCGTGCTTGGGGAAGGCGTGCGTGAGGCGCTGGATCCACTCCGCCCCCGCCTCCTCGTTGTTGTATTCCACGCTACCGCCGGGCTGCAGGATCTCGTAGGGGCTCATGGTCGCGTCGCCCACGAAGATCAGCTTGTAGTCCTTGTTGTACTTGCGGATGATGTCCCAGGTGGGAAACTTCTCCGCGAAGCGGCGGCGGTTGTTCTTCCACATGAAGTCGTACACGCAGTTGTGGAAGTAGTAGAACTCCAGGTGCTTGAACTCCGTCTTCACGGCGGAAAAGAGTTCCTCCACGCGCTGGATGTGCTCGTCCATGGTGCCGCCCACGTCCATCAGCAGCAGCACCTTCACGTTGTTGTGGCGCTCGGGCACCATCTTGATGTCGAGGTAGCCCGCGTTGGCGGCCGTGCTGCGGATGGTGTCGGGCAGGTCCAGCTCCAGCTCGTGCCCCTCGCGCGCGAACTTGCGCAGGCGGCGCAGGGCCACCTTGATGTTGCGCGTGCCCAGCTCCTGCTGGTCATCGTAGTCCTTGTAGGCGCGCTGCTCCCACACCTTCACGGCGCTCTTGTTCTTGCCCGCGCCGCCAATGCGCACGCCCTGCGGGTTGTAGCCGCCGTGGCCAAACGGGCTGGTGCCGCCCGTGCCGATCCACTTGCTGCCGCCCTCGTGGCGTTCCTTCTGCTCTTCGAGCCGCTTCTTGAGCGTCTCCATGAGTTCGTCCCAGCCCATCTTCTCGATGGCTGCTTTCTGTTCAGGCGTGAGCTCGTTCTCCAGGATCTTGCGCAGCCAGTCGGCCGGGATCTCCTTGGTGAAGTCGGCCACCATCTCCACGCCCTTGAAGTAAGCGCCGAAGGCCCGGTCGAACTTGTCGTAGTGCTTCTCGTCCTTCACGAGCGTGAGGCGCGAGAGGTTGTAGAAGTCGTCCAGGCTCCAGGCATCGTCGGACTTGGGGCCCACCACGCCAGCCTGCAGGGCTTCGAGCAGGGTGAGGTATTCCTTGACCGATACCGGCAGCTTGGCCGAGCGCAGGGTGTAGAAGAAGTCGATGAGCATGGTTCTGGCCTCCAGCGGTTACTGGGAAAGCGTGTGGCGCTCTAAAAGGTATAGCAGCTGCGCCTTGGCTTCGGGCCATTCGCCCGAGCGCATGCTGTACATCACCGTGTCGCGGACGGTGCCGTCGCGGCGCAGGGCGTGGCCGCGGATCACGCCGTCCTTCCTGGCGCCCAGGCGCTCGATGGCTTTTTGCGAGGCGAAGTTGTAGTTGTCGGTGCGCCAGCCCACCACATGGCTGCCCAGCGTGTCGAAGGCGTGGCCCATCATCATCAGCTTGCACGTGGTGTTGACGTGGGTGCGCTGCACGCTCTGGCGGTACCAGGTGTAGCCGATCTCCACGCGCTTCACCGCGGGCAGGATGTCGTGGTAGCTCGTGGAGCCCAGGACCTTGCCGCTGGCATCCTCCACCACGGCGAACGCGAAGCGGTTGCCGTCCTCGCGCATCCTGAGCGCCATCTCGATGTAGGCACGCGTGTCCTGGGGCTCGGGCACCGAGGTGACGCGCAGCTTCCACAGTTCGCCATCGGCGGCGGCGGCGGCCAGGCCGTGTTCGTGGGACAGCGCCAGGGGTTCCAGGCGGATGCCGCGGTCGCGCAGGGTGACGGGTTCTACAAAGGCCATGTGTCGTTGCCCTTCATCAGTCCTTGGAAGGCTTGTTGCGCCGGTGCGTCTGCCAGCGCCGTGCCGCATGCAGGCCCAGGCCGCCGCCCAGGCCCACGAGGGCGATGCCCCCCAGCGCCTTGTTGCCGTAGCCCGGTGCGAAGATGTCCAGGCCCAGCCACTGGCCCAGCCAGAAACCGGCGAGGGCGCCGCCGACAAAGCCGATGGCGTCGGCGATGCCGTCCATGAGGGAGGGGGTGGTGGGTGCGGCCATGGCGGGGGGACTACCGGTTCCGCTGGTTCATGAACACCAGCTTTTCGAAAAGGCTCACGTCCTGCTCGTTCTTGAGCAGCGCGCCCACCAGCGGCGGCACGGCCACCTTGTTGTCGGCGCTTTGCAGCGCGGTCAGCGGAATGTCTTCGGCCACCAGCAGCTTGAGCCAGTCGAGCAGTTCGCTGGTCGAGGGCTTCTTCTTCAGGCCAGGCAGGTTGCGCACGTCGTAGAACGTCTTCATCGCCACGCCCAGCAGCTCGCTCTTGAGCGTGGGGAAGTGCACGTTGACGATCTGGCGCATCGTGTCGGCTTCGGGGAACTTGATGAAGTGGAAGAAGCAGCGGCGCAGGAACGCGTCGGGCAGCTCCTTCTCGTTGTTGGAGGTGATGAACACCAGCGGGCGGTGCTTGGCCTTGATGAGCTCGCGCGTCTCGTAGCAGTAGAACTCCATGCGGTCGATCTCGCGCAGCAGGTCGTTCGGGAATTCGATGTCGGCCTTGTCGATCTCGTCGATCAGCAGCGCCACGGGGCGGTCGGCCGTGAAGGCCTGCCACAGCACGCCCTGGATGATGTAGTTGCGGATGTCCTTGACGCGCTCGGCGCTGTCGCCATCGCCCAGCTGGCTGTCCCGCAGGCGACTGACCGCGTCATACTCATACAGGCCCTGCTGCGCCTTCGTGGTGGACTTGATGTGCCATTGCAGCAGCGGCATGTCGAGCGCCTGGGCCACTTCCTCGGCCAGCATCGTCTTGCCGGTGCCCGGCTCCCCCTTGATGAGCAGCGGGCGTTGCAGGGTGATGGCCGCGTTCACGGCGAGCATCAGGTCTTGGGTGGCGACGTAGTTCTGGGAGCCTTGGAATTTCATGGGGGCGAATCACCGGATCGTTGATGAATGGGCTTGACAGGCGCTGGCTATAATCGGCGGTTGATCAGAGCCCAGAGCTGAACTTCCACGAGATTGTGCGCGCAAAATGAACAAAACGCTGACCACGCTATTTGCCCTGGCTGTCGCTTCCGTGACCGCCCTGTCCCATGCCCAGGAAGCCAAAGGCGACGTGGAAGCCGGCAAGCAGAAGATTGCCATGTGCATTGGCTGCCACGGCATTCCGGGCTACCAGGCCAGCTTTCCCGAAGTGCACAAGGTGCCCATGATCTCGGGCCAGAGCGCCAAGTACATTGCCTCGGCGCTTGTGGCCTACCAGAAGGGCGAGCGTAAGCACCCCACCATGCGCGGCATCGCGGATTCGCTGAGCGAAAAGGACATCGCCGACGTGGCCGCCTACTATGAGCAGCATGGCAAGACGGGGGCCGAACTGCCCGCCAAGCCTGGTCGCGAACCCAGCGTGCAGGTGGCCGAGCTTCTGAAGAAGGGCGCCTGCGTTTCGTGTCACGGCGACAACTTCGCCAAGCCCATCGACCCCTCGTACCCCAAGATCGCGGGCCAGCACGCGGACTACCTCTTCGTGGCCCTCAAGTCCTACAAGGCCGAGAAGAACCCCAACGTGGGCCGCAGCAACGCCATCATGGGCGGCGTGGCCAAGCAGTTCACCAATGCGGAGCTGAAGGCGCTGTCGGGCTACATCAGCGGCATCGACGGCGACCTGCACGTGGTGCCGCAATCGCGTTTCCGCTGAGCCGCTGCGGTGTGCCACCAAGAAGACGCCCCTCCTGCGAGGGGCGTTTTTGTTGGTGGCGGGGCATGACGGGCGGCTGAGGGTCAGCTTCGGCACGGGACGCTGGTATTTTTGAACGGTTGCATCGATCCAGGCGGAGACACGATGGGCTATCTCGACTCGCATTCTCTGCACCGGCTGAGCCACGCGACGCTGCTGGTGCATTCGACACGGGACTCGAACGACCTGTCGAACAACCTGCTCCAGGCGCTGCGCAGCGTGGTGGGCGGAGACATCTTCGTTGTCGACTGGCGCAACTGCACGCCGACGCTGCGCACCCTGTATGCGCCGGAGCGCGCCGTGTCGCGCGAAATCAACGAGGCCGTCCATCAGCACCTTGGCGACAATCCCGGCTACGGCAAGCGCCGCGTGCCGATGAGCATTTCCGACCAACTCTCGCCGACGGCGTGGAGCCGGTGTGCGCTGAACGCGGAGGCCTATGGCCGCGTCGGCCAGAAGGATGGGCTGGGCCTGGACATCGACCTTGGCGAAGGGCGCATGCTCACGCTCAATGTCACGCGCGCAACGCGCGGCTTCGGCGACCCCGAGCGCACGTCGCTCGCGCTGCTGGAAGGCCACATCCGCCAGACGCTGGGCCGCCTGCAGGCCCGCAGCAGGCGCCGCCACATCGCGCACCGGCTGCACGATCGCGCCTTGAGCGAGCGCCAACGCGAAGTGCTCGTGGCGGTGGCCCATGGCGCGACCAACGCCGAAGTCGCGGCAAGGCTCGGCATCCGCCCGGGTACCGTCAAGCGCCATCTCGAGGACATCTACGTCAAGACAGGCGTCGGCAGCCGGCACCAGCTCGCCGGTTGGCTGGCTGACGAATAGGCGCGCGCGGTCGTGTGCCGTCGGCACATGACCGGCGAGCTCCCCTCCCCTACGATCCATCGCGATGCTGCGGCGGGCCGTGATCCGCCGCCAAAACCGAAGACAGGGGATGAGATGGGCAGGAGTGTCTGGCACCTGAAGGGCGCGTTGTGCCTGTTCGCCGCCGTGTGCGCAACGCTGGTCCTGGGGGGCTGTGCCATCGTCGTGCAGACGCAATGGATCGAGGCGCCGCTGGTCGCGGACGCGAGTCTGCAGGGATCGGATTACGCACCGAGCAATCCCGATGGCCTGCGGATCAATGAACATCAGCAGGCGGTCGTCCGCTTCTCGCTCGATACGCTTCCCAACGGCAACATGGTCCTGGTGTCGCGGGCGGGCTCCGGTCAGCCGCTCCAGGTGGGGCCGTCCGCCTATGCGCTGACCGCGGACAAGATCGCCAGGGCCAGGATCGTCGTCTATGTCCAGAACGTCCGGGTGGCCGGCAGCGTTGCGTTGGTTCCCCTCGAAGGCAATGGCTGTTGGCCGCAGGAAAGCGTGGCGCCTGCATGCGTGGAGGGCCCGCCGACGCCTGGCGTCGACCCGGACTACCAGGCCGGAAGCAGCGTGCGCAAGCCGGTGGCCATTCGCCAACCGGGCTTTCGGAGCTTCGACGCCACCGACATCGTCAAGTCGTGGGTGGACGGCAGCCGTGCCAACAACGGCATCAAGATCGTCAGCGTCCCAGGTGCCGATGCGTCCCATGCCGACTTCGATGTCGCGGCGAAGGAGTCGAGCCCGGGCAAGACGCTGGTGCCGCATTCCGTCCAGTTGTTGATCACGCTGTCGGATTTGACGGGGGTGTCATCGAATGCCGCATCGTCGTCCCAGATCCAGGAGAGCGCTCCCGGTGCGGCGGATGCGGGCAGTGCCGATCTGCGGCTGAGCGGCACGGCCGGAAGCCGCGGCGTCGCGCTGCTCAAGACGCCGGAGCTTCCTTTTGTGGTCCGCAGCATCATGCAGTATTCCTCCACGCCGCTGCAGGCCAGCCTCGTGACCTATGCCAGCAGCGTTTCGCAACCGGGCACGCTGCGGCTCTCCCCGGCCGAGGACTTCGACGCGGGCACCGTTTCCTGGAACACCCAGCCCGCGTGGGACGGCGCCCGGGCGGCGACGGCGCCTGTGGCGGGCCCGGGCGCGGTCAGCGTGTTCGATTTCAGCCGCAACTACGGGGAGCTGCTGGCGGACGAACAGAATGCGAACCCCGGCACGACGGATTCCGCGCTGCCAGGCTATGCGGCCGCACTCGAGCCGGACGCCGGCGCTCTCGCCACCGTCGATGGTGTGCCGAACAGCACCACTGCGCGCGCGCCGCGGGCAACACTGGTGTACAAGACGCCCGAGGCGCTCCAGGGTCCGCTGGCTATTTTTCAGGGCGTGAGACTCTTCGATCCCGACGACGCGGGCCCCTGGGGCTGGGAGACCGCCTACATGCCGGCCTCGCAGTCGTTCAGCATGCGCATCGGCCAGCCCTCCTCTCCGTTTGGAGTGCGGCCGCAAACGGTGTGGAGCGACACCCATGCCATCGGCTTTCTTTCTGTGCCCGTCAACGTTGCGGCGCCCGGCACGGGCGCGAGCGCGACCTTCCCTTCCGGGAGGAATACCTTCGAGACGATGGGCTCCGACAACTGGACCCCCGTCGTGCCCACGGCCAATCGTGTCGTCGGAAGCTACCTCGTGCACATCACGATGCCGGGGCACAACGCGCGCTTTGATCTGCAGTTTCACAACCTGCCGCTTCCGGTGCCCGCATTGCAAGGGCCGTCCACCGTGCTGCTGCCCGCGGGACAAACGGCGGTTTCGCTGCCTGCGACGGCCCCGGCCGATCCTGCCGCAGGATTCGTATTGGCGGTGGACGATGCCGTCGTCAACGCCCATATCGACAACACGACGAAATGGAGGATCACGAGCTCGGTGGCGGGCGACGTCCTGCCTGGCGTGATCGCGCAGAGCGATGGCAGCGTGGGCTGGCCCATCGGATTTGCCTCGGCCGGGCCGCGGACGCTGACCGTGACGAGCCAGGGCGATGCCTCGGTCCGGGCATCGATGCAGACGACGGTGCAACAGCAGTCGAGCGTGCGCCTGGCTCAGCCGCTGGCCGGAGCCACGTTCGTCTACGGCCAGGCGATCACGCTCCTGGCCGAAGTGACGGGGGGAGCGGGGCCGCCGGCCGGCAGCGTGCACTTTTCCGATGGCGCGGCGACGGACCTTGGCGATGCGGGGCTCGATACCTCCGCCAGGGCGGCACTCGCGCGCCAGTTGCCCGTTGGACGGCACGACGTCCAGGCGGCCTATGCAGGCGACATCGCCAGCTTCACGCTGCCTTCGGTGTCCAATCCGGTGGCCATCGAGGTCCTGCCAGCTTCGACGGGTATCGCCCTGGAGGCGGTGGGACCGGTCGGTCTGGGCGGTTCGGTGACGGTGTGGGCGGCGCTGGCGGTGGCCGCGCCGGGGGGCGGCACGCCGACGGGAACGATCACGATCACGAACACCACCGACGGCCTGAGCTGCAGCTACGCGGCGGCCGCGGCGGCGCCAGGCTGCTCACTGCGGCCGAAGGGCTCTGGCACGAAGGCGCTGACCGCAAGCTACTCCGGCGACGGCAATTTCCTGGCAAGCAGCGCGGCGGGGACCCTGGTCGTGAGCGCATCGCCCACCCCGGTGCCGGTGCCCCTGTTCTCGCGGGAAGGGCTCGGCCTGCTGGTGCTGCTGCTGGCCGGCACCGCGCTGGCGCACAAGGCGCGCAAGCCCGGGCGCTGAGCGGGGAGGGTTCAGCGCCGCATGCGAATTTGCATGCAGCCGGGCAACCAGGCGGGAAGCCCAGGACAGGGCTGCAGCATGGCGAGGCGAACCAACGACGCCATGCGGTTGGAGGCCAATCCGTCTCAGTCCCGCGTGGCCCGCCGCTGCACGCAGGCGATGTAGGCCTCGCCGTCCGGCGGGCGGCCGGCGCGCTGGCTTTCCCACAGCATCTCGCCCAGGCAGTCCATGGCGGCGTGGTGCGCATCGTGCAGCGAGTCGAGCCGCGCGGTCAGCAGCTCCACCGCCTGGCGGATGCCGCGCGGCTGGTCGATGCTGCACTGCTCGCTGATCGACAGGTGCATGGACAGGTGCAGGAAGGGGTTGGTCTGGCCCGGCGTCTCGTCGTAGTTGCGCGCCACGGCGGCATCGGCGTCGGACAGGTCGGTGTGGTACTCGGGGTGCTCGGCGATCCACAGGCTGGCCAGCGTCTCGATGGCTTCCATGGGCGCGCCGGCCTGGGTCTTGGCGTGCACCCCGCAGAGAAAGCGGCGCACGTCGGCTTGGGAGGGGCTGAACATGGGGCGTGAGCGTAGCACGCAGCCCTGGCGCACAGGGCGTGCAGGGTTGCACGCGGCGCCGGAGTGCGGCTGGCGCGCCGGGGCGGGTGCGCGACGCGCGGCAGCGGCGGTGTCCTACGCGGGCGCGGCGGGAGCTGCCCTACATTGGCGATGCGCAGGGACAGGGAGCCGGGCCCGCTCTGCCGCAGTCCCTGAATACCCGGTGTTGGGAGATCTGTCATGAATGCAATGCGAATCGTTGGTGTGCTTTTGTTGGTGCTGGGCTTGGCAGGTTTTCTGACGGGGGGCTTCAGCTTCACCAAGGACACCACGCAGGCCAAGCTGGGCCCGCTGGAACTGACGGTCAAGGAAAAAGAGTCCGTCAACATTCCCCAGTGGATGAGCCTGGGGGCGATGGTGCTGGGCGGCGTGGTGCTGGTGCTGGGCTTTCGCAAGAACTGAGCCTTCACCACCCCAGCGTGGGCGCCCTGTGCGCGCAATGCCCGTGCCGGTGCCAGGCTGGCACCGGCGTGAAGCCGCCCGGCGGCCGCCGGGCCCCGGGCTTCACTCGCCCCGGCCGCGCGGCGCACCCATCATGCGCGAGATGGTCTTCGCGGCGCGCAGCAGCGCGGGCAGCAGGCTCTCCTGCATCATGGCCGCGCTGGTGCGGTTGGCCTGCCCGCTGATGTTGAGCGCCGCCACCGTCCGCCCCGTGCGGTCGGCCAGTGGCGCGGCGATCGAGATCAATCCTTCCTCCAGCTCCTGGTTCACCAGGCACCAGCCCTGCTGGCGTGCCTCGCGGATGCGCGACAGCAGCGCGGGCAGCTCGGTGGTGGTGTGCGCGGTGAAGCGCTCCAGCGGATGCTGCGCCAGGCGGGCCTCCAGCTCCTCATCGGGCAGCCCGGCCAGCAGCACGCGGCCCATCGAGGTCCAGGGCGCGGGCAGGCGCGAGCCCACGCCCAGGTTCGTGCGCATGATCTTGTGCGTGGGCACGCGCAGCACGTAGACGATGTCGAGGCCGTCGAGCACGGCGGCCGAGGACGACTCGCGCACTTCTTCCACCAGGTCCTCCATCACCGGCTCGGCCAGGTTCCAGATCGGCAGCGATGAAAGGTACGCAAATCCCAGGTCCAGGATGCGCGGGCTCAGCCGAAAGAGCTTGCCGTCCGTCTCCACATAGCCCAGCGTCTGCAGCGTGAGCAGGATGCGGCGCGCACCCGCGCGCGTGAGGCCCGCACGGGCCGCCACTTCGCTCAGCGTCTGCTGCGGCGTGGCCGCGCTGAACGAGCGGATCACCTCCAGCCCGCGCGCGAACGACTGCACATAGCTGTCGCTGGGCTTGGGGTCTTTGGCGTCAGGGGTTTGGATATTCATACGTGCGCCTACTATAATTCTTTATGCGAACATTTGTTCTATAAGCGAACAAATTGAAACCGAAGATCAAGCAAATCACGAAAGCGTTTCGATGATCAACAAACTGGCGGACTCGGTGGCCCAGGCCCTGCAAGGGGTGAAGGATGGTGCCACGGTGTTGATAGGCGGATTTGGCACGGCGGGCATTCCGGGTGAGCTCATCGACGGGCTCATCGCCCAGGGCGCCCGGGACCTGACGGTGGTGAACAACAACGCCGGCAATGCCGACCAGGGCCTGGCCGCGCTGCTCAAGGCGGGGCAGGTGCGCAAGATCATCTGCAGCTTTCCGCGCCAGGTCGACAGCTATGTGTTCGACGACTTGTACCGCAGCGGCAAGCTGGAGCTCGAGCTCGTGCCCCAGGGCAACCTGGCCGAGCGCCTGCGGGCGGCGGGGGCGGGCATCGGCGCCTTCTTCTGCCCCACGGCTTACGGCACCGAGCTGGCCGCCGGCAAGGAAACGCGCGAGATCAACGGCAGGCACTACGTGCTCGAATTCCCCATCCACGGCGACGTGGCGCTGATCAAGGCCGAGCAGGGCGACCGCTGGGGGAACCTTACCTACCGCATGTCGGCCCGCAACTTCGGGCCGGTGATGGCCACCGCCGCCAAGACCACCATCGCCACCGTGCACGAGGTGGTGGAGCTGGGCGCGCTGGACCCCGAGGCCATCGTCACCCCCGGCATCTACGTGAGCCATGTGGTCAAGATCGACCGCACGGCCACGCAGGCGGGTGGTTTCAAGAAATCGGCATGAAATCGGCCTCTACCGCACAAGGATAAAGCGTGAGCAGCTATCAAAAGCGTAGTAAAGAAGAACTGGCGAAACGGGTGGCGCAAGACATCCACGACGGCGCCTACGTCAACCTGGGCATCGGCCAGCCCACCCTGGTGGCCAACCACATTCCCGCGGGCCGCGAGGTCATCCTGCAAAGCGAGAACGGCATCCTGGGCATGGGCCCGGCACCCGCCGCAGGCCTGGAGGACTACGACCTCATCAACGCCGGCAAGCAGCCGGTGACGCTGCTGCCCGGTGGCGCGTACTTCCACCACGCCGACAGCTTCGCGATGATGCGCGGCGGGCACCTCGATATCTGCGTGCTGGGCGCCTTCCAGGTCAGCGCCACGGGCGACCTGGCCAACTGGAGCACCGGCGAGCCCGGCGCCATCCCGGCCGTGGGCGGCGCGATGGACCTGGCCATCGGCGCCAAGCAGACCTGGGTGATGATGGACCTGCTGACCAAGCAGGGCGCGAGCAAGATCGTCGAGCGCTGCGGCTACCCGCTCACCGGTGTCGCGTGCGTGAAGCGCATCTACACCGATCTGTGCACACTGGCCTGCACGCCCACGGGGCTGCAGCTCATCGACACCGTGCCGGGCCTTTCCCACGCCGAACTCGAAAGCCTGGTGGGCCAGCCCATCCGTCCGGCGACCTGAGCACCCGCGGGCGCCCCGAATCCCTTCCCTTTTCAACGAGCCGATCCACCGAGATCCGAGGAGACAAAAAACATGACCACCCAAGCCTTCATCTGCGACGCCATCCGCACCCCCTTCGGCCGCTACGGCGGCGCATTGAGCAGCGTGCGCACCGACGACCTGGGCGCCATCCCCATCAAGGCGCTGATGGACCGCAACCCCGGCGTGGACTGGGCCGCGGTGACCGACGTGCTCTACGGCTGCGCCAACCAGGCCGGCGAGGACAACCGCAACGTGGCCCACATGAGCAGCCTGCTGGCGGGCCTGCCCATCGACGTGCCCGGCGCCACCATCAACCGCCTGTGCGGCTCGGGGCTGGACGCCGTGGGCACCGCCGCGCGCGCCATCAAGGCGGGCGAGGCGGGCCTGATGATCGCGGGCGGCGTGGAGAGCATGAGCCGCGCGCCCTTCGTCATGCCCAAGGCAGAAAGCGCCTTCAGCCGCAACAACGCGGTGTACGACACCACCATCGGCTGGCGCTTCGTCAACAAGCTGATGAAGGAAAAGTACGGCGTGGACTCCATGCCCGAAACCGCCGAGAACGTGGCCACCGACTTCGGCATCGAGCGCGAGGCGCAGGACCGCATGGCGCTGCGCAGCCAGCTCAACGCCGTGGCCGCGATCAAGGACGGCCACCTGGCGCGCGAGATCGTGCCCGTGCACATCCCGCAAAAGAAGGGCGACGCCATCGTCGTCAGCCAGGACGAACACCCCCGCGAGACCAGCCTGGAAGCGCTGGCCAGGCTCAAGGGCGTGGTGCGGCCCGATGGCACGGTGACGGCGGGCAACGCGTCGGGCGTGAACGACGGCGCCTGCGCGCTGCTGCTGGCCGATGAAGCCCATGCCGCCAAGTACGGCCTCAAGCCCCGCGCCCGCGTGGTGGGCATGGCCGTGGCCGGTGTGGCGCCGCGCATCATGGGCTTTGGCCCCACGCCCGCCACGCAGAAGGTGCTGGCGCAGACGGGCCTGACCATCGACCACATGGACGTGATCGAACTCAACGAAGCCTTTGCCGCGCAGGGCCTGGCCGTGCTGCGCGCCCTGGGCCTCAAGGACGACGACGCGCGGGTGAACGCCTGGGGCGGCGCGATTGCGCTGGGCCACCCGCTGGGTGCCAGCGGCGCGCGGCTGGTCACCACCGCCGTGAACCGCCTGCACGAGCATGCGGGCCAGTACGCGCTGTGCACCATGTGCATCGGCGTGGGCCAGGGCATCGCCATCATTCTGGAGCGCGTGTGACCGTGGCCTCTGCAGTGACTTCCTCCACCCCCGTCACCGTCGTCACCGGTGCCAGCAACGGCATCGGCCGCGCCATTGCCGAAGCCGTGCTCGCCCAGGGCCGCGCCGTGGTCAACCTGGACTACGCGCTGCCCACGTGGAGCCACCCGCTGCTCACCTCGTACCAGGGCGACCTGACCGACGAGGCATCGACCCGCGAGCGCGCGGCAGAGATCGCCGCCAGGCACAACGTGACCGCCCTGGTGAACAACGCGGGCGCGACGCGCCCCGGCACCATCGACACCGCCACCACCGCGCAGCTGGACGACGTGGTGGGCCTGCACCTGCGCGCGCCCATGCTGCTGGTGCAGGCCTTTCTGTCCACGCTGCGGGCCTACGGCCAGGGCCGCATCGTCAACATGTCGTCGCGCGCCGCGCTGGGCAAGGGCGACCGCGTCGTCTACTCGGCCACCAAGGCCGGGATGATCGGCATGACGCGCACGCTGGCCATGGAACTGGGGCGCGACGGCATCACCGTCAACGCCATCGGCCCGGGGCCGATCGCCACCGAACTGTTCCGCCAGAGCAACCCCGAGGGCGCGCCGCAGACCGAGCGCATCCTGAACAGTATTGCGGTGGGCCGCATGGGCACGCCCGACGACGTGGCGCGCGCGGCGCTGTTCTTCCTCTCGCCCGACAACGGTTTCGTGACCGGGCAGGTGTTGTACGTGTGCGGTGGTACCACGCTCGGCGTGGCACCTGTCTAGCCACCTGAACGCATTTTCACTGCAGCCCTGAAAGGGGCGCACCCCCTGTTCTCGCCCGGAGGCCTTGGCGCCCGGTTGAGGCCATGGCGCGGCGGATGCCGCGCTCGTGACACCCATTTCATCCACCTTCCTGAAGGAGACAAACCATGACCCGTTCCATCCACACCACCCGCCGCTTCGCGCTGTCGGCCGCTGCCTGCGCGGGCATCGCCGCCATCGCCGCTGGTGGCCTGCTGGGCAGCAGCGCAGCCATGGCCCAGGCCTATCCCACCAAGCCCGTCACCATCGTCGTGCCCTTCGCGGCCGGCGGCACCACCGACATCCTGGCGCGCATCATCGGCCAGGCGCTGACCACGGAACTCGGCCAGTCGGTCATCGTGGACAACCGCGCGGGCGCGGGCGGCAACATCGGCGGCGCGCTGGCGGCCAAGGCCCCGGCGGACGGCTACACGCTCTTCATGGGCACGGTGGGCACGCATGCCATCAACGCCGCGCTGTACAAGAAGATGCCCTTCGATCCGATCAAGGACTTCGCGCCGCTCACGCGCGTGGCCAATGTGCCCAACCTGCTGGTGGCCAACCCCGCCCAGCCCTACAAGAGCGTGAAGGAGCTGATCGCCTACGCCAAGGCCAACCCCGGCAAGGTGAACTTCGGCTCGTCGGGCAACGGCAGCTCCATCCACCTGTCGGGCGAGCTGTTCAAGAGCCTGGCCAAGGTGGACATGGTGCACGTGCCCTACAAGGGCAGCGCACCGGCGGTGACCGACCTGCTGGGCAACCAGATCGGCATCATGTTCGACAACATGCCCTCGGCCATCCAGCATGTGCGCAGCGGCAAGCTGGTGCCGCTTGCCGTGACCACGGCCAAGCGCTCGCCCGAGCTGCCCAATGTGCCCACCATCGCCGAAGCCGGCGTGCCCGGCTACGAGGCCACGTCCTGGTTCGGCATGTTCGCGCCCGCCGGCACGCCCGCACCGGTGCTGGCCCGGCTCAACACCGCGCTGGCCAAGGTGCTGAACCAGGCCGAGGTGAAGAAGAAGATCAACGAGCAGGGCGCCGAGACGTACAGCGAAACGCCCGAGCAGTTTGCCGCCTTCATCCAGGCCGAGTCCGTGAAGTGGGGCAAGGTCGTCAAGGAATCCGGCGCGAGTCTGGACTGATCTGCGCCTTCGATCATTGATGCTACTAAATTGATAGCTTCTGCCGCTTGCTGGACAAGCGGCAGCAGCTATTTTCTTTTCATGCCCAGACGGGTAGGGTGCAGGTGGCCGTGATCATTGCACGCGGTACACCCGCCCCGTCTGCGCGCCTTCCACGCTGCGCTGGTAGCCGCGCGCGGCGCGCTCGGCAGACACCGTGTCGAAGCCGGGGAAGAACGGCCCGTACACGCCCACCGATTCGGTGAGGATGGTGGGGCTCACGGCGTTGATGCGCAGGCCGCGCGGCAGCTCGATGGCGGCGGCGGCCACGAAGCCCTCGATGGCGGCGTTCACCGCCGTGGCGCTGGCGCCGTTGCGGATGGGCTCGATGGACAGGATGCCTGCGGTCAGCGTGATGGAGCCGCCATCGGCCAGGTACTTCTGGCCGATCAAAGCCAATTGCACCTGGCCCAGCAGCTTGTCCTGCAGCCCCAGGTTGAACTGCTCGGGCGTCATGTCGGCCAGCGGGCCGAAGTGCAGGTTGCCGGCGGTGCTGATGATGGCATCGACCTGGCCCACCGCCTCGAACAGCCTGGCGACCGAGCCCGGCTGGGAAAAGTCTGCGCGGTGCGTGCCGCTGCTGCGGCCCACGGTGATCACGTCGTGGCGCGCGCCCAGGTTGGCCAGCACGGCCTGGCCGATGGTGCCGCTCGCGCCGATGAGAAGAATCTTGGACATGGTGTTTTCCTTTGCTTGAAAAAGAACGGGTGGAGGAACAGACAGGCCCCGATTCTTTTGCGAATCAATCAATGCATAAAGTACATTGAAGTTCTTCTTGTGCTAACCATTGATTAGGAATCAGCCCATGGACAAACTGCGCAACATGGAAGTCATGGTGGCCGTGGTCGAAGCCGGCAGCTTCGCCGCCGCCGCGCGCCAGCTGCAGGTGTCGGCCGTGATGGTGGGCAAGCACATCCAGCAGCTCGAAACCCACCTGGGCGCACGCCTGTTCCAGCGCAGCACGCGCCAGAACAGCCTGACCGAGGTGGGCGCCGCGTTCTACGAAGACAGCAAGCGCGTGCTGGAGCAGGTGCGCTGGGCCGAGTCCGCCGTGGAGCGCAGCCGCGCCGTGCCGCAGGGCCTGCTGCGCGTGAGCGCGCCGTTCACGCTGGGCAACCACGTCATCGCGCCGCTGGTGGCCGACTTCCTGCAGCGCCATGACCAGGTGCGCGTGGACCTGCAGCTCACCGACAGCGTGGTGGACCTCACGGGCGAGGGCTTCGACGTGGCCGTGCGCATCGGCCAGGTGGTGGATGAGGGCCTGGTGGCGCGCCCGCTGCGCCCCTACCGCATGGTGATCGCGGCCGCGCCGGCCTACCTGCAGCGCCATGGCACGCCCGGGCGCGCCGACGATCTGGCCCGCCACCAGTGCCTGAGCCATTCGGTATGGCAGCGCCGTGTGGAATGGACGCTGCGCGATGGCGACGCGGAGTTCTTCTGGCCCGAGAACGCGCGTTTTGTGTGCAACCAGGGCGACGGCCTGCGCCAGGCCGCGCTGCGCGGCCTGGGCCTGATCATGCAGCCCGAGGTGCTGCTGGCCGACGACCTGGCCAGTGGCGCCCTGGTGCCGGTGATGCAGCACTGCCTGCCGGTGGCCCGCGCCGTGCAACTGGTCTATGCGCCGGACCGGCGGCAGCTGCCCAAGCTCGCGCGGTTCGTGGAGCATGTGGTGGGAGTGATGGGCATCGCGGGCGATGCTGCCGCGCCGCGGGCGTAGCCCTTCCCCATGCCATGGGCGGCTACCCGGCGTGGTCTGGCGATGCGGCCATGGCGAGGCGCCCGTGTTCGCCGCGCGCCGCCGGGGCCGAGGGCCTGCGCACCTGCAGGCCGTGACAGCGGCCACCACGGCGGCCCTGGCCGCCGGGCGGGCTAGGCAGGGCCCGTGGGGCCTATCTTGAACACCCCGCTCACCCGCGCGCAGGGCACGCCATCGGCCGTCACCAGGCCCTGCGCGAACACCAGCGAGCGGGTGATGCGCAGCGGCTCGGCCTCGCCCTCCACCCAGGCGCCCAGCGGCGCGGGGGCCAGGTAGTCGATCTGCAGGCTGATGGTGGGCAGGAAACGGCCGGCCACCTCGGTGCTCTTGCGGTGCACCGACAACGGCAGCAGCATGTCGCAGAAGCTGGCCATCATGCCGCCGTGCAGGTTGTTCATGGGGTTCACATGGCGGTGCTCCACGCGAAAGCCGAATTTCACCACCGCACCTTCGTGCCGCAGGTACAGCGGGCCGTTGTGCTCGATGAACGGGCCGCCCGAGGGCAGGGCCGCGAAGCCATCAGGGACCTGGGGCGCGGTGCCCGGTGCCGCCAGCGGGGCCTGCGTCATCGCGCCGCCTCCTGCTCCACGTCGCTCGCAAAGCTCGCGCCGTGCAGCGCGCTCGTGGTGCCGCCACCGAGCCAGCCGCCGTACACGGCCTGGAAGTCGGCCACGATCCGCGCCAGCGGCATGTCGTCGAAAGCGCCGCGCTGCAGCACGTATTCCATGTGGCGCTGGCCGGTCTTGTCGAACGGGTGGTAGATCGAATCGTTCTCGCCATCGAACTCCAGCGGCAGCAGGCCAAAGCGGTCGCACAGCTCGATGTTGAAGGCGGGCGTCGCCTTGCGCCACTGGCCGTCGAGCCAGATGTCGGTGTAGCCGTGCCAGATGAAGAGGTCGGTCTTCATGGTCTCGCGCATGCGCTCGGTGCTGAGGTGGTTGCGCACATCGGCAAAACCCATGCGCGCGGGAATGCCCGCCGCGCGGCACGCGGCGGTGAGCAGCGCGGCCTTGGGCACGCACCAGCCATGGCCCTGGGCCAGCACGGTGCTGGCCGCCATGCCGTGCGGCGACAGGTCGATGCGGTACGGGTCGTAGCGAAAGCCGTCGCGCACGGCCAGGTACAGGGCGACGGCGCGCTCGCGGTCGGTGGCGCCGCGCGCATGCTTGGCCGCGAAGGCCTGGATGGCGGGGGCGTCGCTGTCGATGAGCGCGGTGGCGCGCAGGGCGGCGGGGGTGGGGTGGTCCGGGGTCATGGTCTCGATACTCCTCGCGGCCCAGTGTGCAGGCCGCGCCGGTGCAGGGCTGTCACGGTGGTGCCACGCGGCACAGTGTGCCGGATCGGCGGCCGGGATGGCGGCCTCTGGTTTCTTGTCACACCCGCCAGGCGGGCAACTGCCAGTTGCGCCACAGCGCCAGCCCGCGCAGCCCGGCCGTGAGCAGCACGCAGGCCACGAGCGGAGCCCAGTCCGGCGCCTGCATCTGGCGCAGCGCCACGTCGGCCCAGCCGCCCGCGAAGGCGCACAGCGCGTAGGGGCGGTGGTCGCTGAAGGCCTGGGGCACCTCGTTGCACAGCACGTCGCGCAGCACGCCGCCAAACACGCCCGTGGTCACGCCCATCATCACGGCAATGATCGGCGGCATGCCGATGGCGGTGGCGATGTCCACGCCCACCGCCGCGAACAGGCCCAGGCCAATCGCGTCGGGCAGCAGCATGGCGCGCTCGGTGGGCTGAAAGTGGCGCTGGCGCATGAACAGCATCGCGCCCACGCACAGGGCCAGGATGCCCCAGACAAAACCGGTGTGGCGTATCCAGAGGAAGGGCCGCTGGTCCAGCAGCAGGTCGCGCAGCGTGCCCCCGCCGAAGGCCGCGACGAACGCCACCACACACACGCCCACGGCGTCGAGCCGCTTGCGCGCGGCGGCGATCACGCCCGAGAGGGCAAACGCGATGGTGGCGGCCACTTCCAGGAAGAAGCGCAGGGTGTGCACCCAGGGGGCGTCGAGCAGCTGATCCATGGGCGCGATTGTGCCGTGGGGCAGCGGGTGCGGGCACCGGCGCATGGCAGTGCCGTCTAGATATTACGCTATAAAATATATAGCTACAAGTGCTTATGTATCAAGCGCTGAGTCCCATTTCAACCCAAAATCTGGCGCCTTGCCCACCTGGCGGAGGTGGCGCGCGTCCATCAGCCTGCCCAGCCCCCTGCACGCACCAGCTCCCACGCCAGCGCCAGCACACACCCCGCCCCGCCCAGCGCGCCCAGCCGCTGGGCCCACGGCAGGCTGGCGGCGGGCCACTGGTTCATGGCCAGCACCAGCAGCCAGCCGAGCACCATCCATGATGCGGCCACCAGCGCCAGTCCGGCGGCCAGCCCGGTCGCGGCGGTGGCTGCCAAGCCCTGCAGCAACAGCGTGCCGATGGCCACAGCCCAGGCGCGCAGCGGTGCAGGTGGCGCCTGGCCGGTGCTGCCGACGCCGTGGCCCCAGGCGCGGGTGGGCACGGTGCGCGCCCAGCGGGTCAGCGCGATCAGCGAGGCCAGTGCGGTGCAGGCGGCGATGAGTTCGTTCATGCGGCCTCCGGCGGGTGGCGGTCAGAAGCATGGACCTGTGCGGTGGGTGTGATGCGCTCCGTCTGCCGCGTGCGCAGCCTCCGCCGTGCGCGCAGCAGCAACGGGGCACCCGCGGCCAGCGCGCACAGGGCTGCGGCGACGGCCCACTGATCCAGCCCCGCCTTGGCTGCCAAGCCGCCGTAGGCCAGCGTTGCCAGCACCCACAGCAGCAGGGCGGTTCGGAGCGCCCAGTGGCGCAACGCGGCGGCGGGCAGCGCGACAAAGAAAGCCAGCAGCAGGCCCAGCATGCCCGACGAGCGCGCTGGCTCTGTCGCCACGATGTGGGCGAGCCGAAACGATTCCACCGCCAGTGCACCGGCCAGCCAAAACGGCAGGTGTGCAGGGATGCCAAAGCGGGCCAAAACGCGCGCGGGCCAGCGGCGGCGTTTGGTGGTGTGGTGCGTGCCAGGATGGCCAGCGCGGCCCGGCGTGGCCGCAGCCTGGTGGCGCACCGCTTTGCGCCGTGGCGCCTGCACGCGCTGCGGCCCGATAAAGGTCGCAATGCCCACGCAGGCAGCGCCCACCAACGCGAGACTGGCCAGCATGCCGGACGCCAGCGCGCTCCCCAGCACCAGGCCCACCGCACCGGCCAGCGCCAGCAACGCCCCCGCGCCACCCAGCGACACGCGCCACAGCGCCAGCGTGCGCAGCGCCCACGCGGCCAGCGCCGACAGCAGCAGCCATGTGCCGATGAGCAACCACACGGCCCACACCGGCCGCTGCGCCAGCGAAGGCAAGCCGGGCGGCCCCCACAGGTGCACGAACACGGCCACGATCAGCGCCGCGGGCGTGGTGGCGTGCAGGGCCAGAAAGAAGCGTTGCATGGGTTGGTGGGGCGGGCAGAAATCGACAATAAATAGCGGTGCGAAGAGGCGGATGAGCGTGTGCAGTGGATGGGACCTCAACCTGCCGCCGCCATGCCCCCGGCCGACGCCTGCGCGGCCTCGGCCTCACGCCGCCGCTGCTGGCGCGCATCGAGCCAGATCAGCGTGCCCGAGATCGACAGGAACGCTGGCGTCATGCCCAGAAAGAAATACAGCCACTTGAGCGTCAGCCCGCCGAAGTCGCCAAAGTGCAGCGGCTCCATGAGACCGTTGACCAGCGACCAGAATCCCGCCGTGCGCGGGTCGTGCACCTTCCTGGGCACGCCGGTGGCGGCGTGGATGTCCACCCGCGCGGTGCTGGCCAGGTGGCCGCCCAGGTTGCCGGTGAAGCTGGCCTCGGCGGTGTCGGTGCCCCAGCGGCGCATCGACACGTAGCGCGCCTCCAGCCCCGGCACGGCCTGCTGCGCGGTGGCGTACAGGGCATCCAGCGACTGCATGCGCACGGGCTCGGCGGCATCGCCAGCGGCCTTGCGCGCGGGCTTGGCGGTGGCTGCGGCTTCGGTGCTGCTGGTGGTCACGTATTTGTAGCCCTGCTCGAACAGCGGCGCCAGGCCCATCCAGGCCCCCGTGGTGGCGATCAGGATGTGAAAGCCCAGGCCCCAGATGCCCGCGGACTTGTGCAGGTCGGACATCACCACGCGAAAGCTGCGGCCCCAGCGCTGGGTGAACAGCTCGGCCAGGATCTTGCGGTGGATGACGATGCCCGTGACGATGAGCACCAGCATCGCGGCGCCCAGAAAGCCCACGATCCAGCGCGGCCCGAAGAACAGGAACACGTGCAGCATGCGCAGGTACTGGCCGAGCTGGCTGTCCACCGGGCCCACCACCGTGCCCGTGTCCGAGCGCAGGGCCACCTTGGTG
Organism: Acidovorax sp. GW821-FHT09A11; assembly: GCF_059418365.1. Lineage (NCBI taxonomy): Bacteria > Pseudomonadati > Pseudomonadota > Betaproteobacteria > Burkholderiales > Comamonadaceae > Acidovorax > Acidovorax sp. GW821-FHT09A11. The sequence goes on along the minus strand of NZ_JBWKPS010000009.1, from coordinate 136,875 downwards.
CGCGTGCTGGCCGGCGCGCCGCGCTCGCGCACGAAGGCGAAGTAGCTCGGGTTGACCGCGTCGGGCAGCGCGATGGTCTCCACCGTGGCGCCGGGGTAGCGGGTGTGCAGCTGCGTCAGCACCGCATCGAGCGACGCGGGCGTCGCAGAGCGCGGCAGCTGCGCCAGCGACGGGTTGGCCCACAGGTCGATCTCGTTCTTGAACACCACCACCGCGCCCGAGAAGCACACGATGAACATCAGCAGCCCCGTGACGATGCCCGCCCAGGAGTGCAGGACGAAGAGGCGGTTGAGGGTGCGCTGGCTGGTCATGGTCGGCTCGCGGTGGCGGGGTGATGGCGCTGCGTCAGAAGAAGTACGTCACGCCCAGGTTGAAGCTGCGCGGCAATGCGGGCGAGACCACGTTGGCGTTGATCGCGCCGTCGTAGTACGCCTTGTTGAACACGTTCTTCACCCCCGCCGTCACGCGGTAGTTGTCGCCCGCGTAGCTGATGGACGCATCGGCCACCACATACGACGGCAGCGTGAAGGGATACGAGCCGATCTGCTCGCTGACGTAGCGCCCGCCCATGCCCAGCGTGATGCGCTGGTGCTGCGGCAGCTTGTAGGTGGCCCAGGCCGTGAGCGTGTGGCGCGGCGTGAGGTTCAGCGGCAGGCCCACGATGGCGGCGTTGTTGTCGCGCGTGACCTTGGTCTGCGTGTAGGTGTAGGCGCTGGTCAGCTTCCAGCCGTTCTTCATGTCCGCGCCCAGCTCCACCTCCAGGCCGCGCGCGCGCTGCTGGCCGGTCTGCACGCTGAAGCCGGTGTTCACGGGGTCGGCGGTGGTGACGTTCTCGCGCACCAGGTCGAACACGGCGAGCGCGCCGGTGAGCTGGCCATTGGGCGACTCATACTTCACGCCGGCCTCCCACTGCTTGCCGGTCTCGGGCACGAAGTTCGATCCCGCAAAGGTCAGGCCCGATTGGGGCAGGAACGATTCGCCGTAGCTGCCGTACGCGGCCCAGCCGGGCTTGAACTCGTACATCAGGCCGGCGGACAGCGTGGTGGCGCTGTCCTTCTGGCGTGTCTGCGTGTTGGCCACGCGGTTGTTCGTGTCGTTGGTGGACCAGTCGCGGCGCAGGCCCACCAGGGCCGTCCAGCCCTGGCCGAACTTGATCTGGTCCTGCGCATACAGCCCGGCCACGGTGAGCTTGGCGGGCGCGTCGCTGGTCAGCGCCGTGGGGCAGGTGGCCTGCATGCCGTAGACGGGCGCGAACAGGTCCAGCGCGCCGATGCGGCAGGTGCGGCTGGCCAGCAGGCTGTGGCCGCTGCGCACGTCCAGGCCCGTGACGAGCTGGTGCTTGGCGCCCAGCGCCTCGAAGCGCGTGAGCATCGAGGTGTCGGTGGCCAGCAGGTCATAGTCCATGTACTGGCGCGACGCCTGGCGGTTCTGCAGCCGCTGGTTGGCCTGCAGCGCCTGGTTGGAGACGAAGTTGCCCGTGCCCTTCTCGGTCTCGTAGCGCACGTTCTGGCGGAACGTCATCGCGTCGGACACCTTGTGCTCCAGCGCATAGCCCAGCGTGGTGCTCTCCACGTCGTACACGCCAAAGGCAGGATCGCCCGTGAACAGCGTGCGCGACAGGGTGCCGTTGCGGTTGGGCAGCAGCGTGCCGTAGGGTGTGATGCCCTGCTGGCGCATCCACTCGCTGCGGCTGTAGGTGGCGAACAGCACCAGGTCGGTCTGCGCGCCCAGGTCGATGGACAGCGACGGGGCGAACCACCGGTCCTTGCGGTAGACGAACTGCGTGGGGTCGTCGGCGTTGGACACCTGGGCATTGATGCGCAGCGCCGTCTTGCCCGATTCGGACAGCGGCTTGTTCACGTCGGCCTGCAGCGTGCGCTGGCCGAAGCTGCCCACCTCCACGCCCACTTCGTTGATCGCGTCTTTCTTGGGCCGCTTGCTCACCGCGTTGACGATGCCGCCGGGCTGCACCTGGCCGTAGAGCACCGAGGCCGAGCCCTTGAGCACCTCGAAGCGCTCGTAGCCGTAGGGCTGCAGCTTGGCCCACATGCCGGGGCTTTGCACCAGGCCGTCGACCAGGATGGATTCGGTGGAGCGAAAGCCCCGGATGTTGATGTCGTCAAAACCCCGGCGCCCGAAGTTGACGGGGCTCACGCCCGCCACGGTCTGCAGCGCCTGCTGCACGTTGGTGATCTGGCGCGACTCCATCTGCTCGCGCGTGACCACGCTCACGGACTGCGGGGTCTCCAGCCGGCGCATGGGCGCCTTGCCGGCGGTCTGGGCCTCGACGGGCGCAAAGCCCATGTCCTTCTCGGTGCTGGCATTGATGCGCACTTCCTGGAGCTGCGGCGCGGCCACCTGGGCGGCGGCCGCCGGTGCATCGGCGTCCTGCTGTGCCACGGCGGCCTGGGCGAGGCACAGGGCCAGCGGGGTCAGGGCAAACACCCCGGCCTTGCGGGCCCAGGGGTACGGGGAGGAAGAGGGGGCGAGCGAAGAGCGCGGCGAGAAACGGGCCGCGCGCGAGGGCTGAAAAGACATGGGAGTCCCGATGGAGAGAAAGCCGAGGGCGGACAAACGCTGAAGGCGCTGGCTCGCGTGGCTTTTCGGGACGCTGGCTGGCAGGAGGGGGTATTCTAATGCGAATAGTTATCGTTTGAGAGGTGGCCATGCAAGCGGCGCCGCAGTGCGCGTTGCGCGGTTCCGCCGGACGGCCAGGCACCGCCGCAAAGACCGACCGCTTGCGGGCGCGCACGACCGTGCTCCCTCCCGCGCGGCAATCGTCGGTCTTTTGCTATTGAACGGATAGCATCTGGCGCTTGATGGATCAGCGTCAAGGCCTGCTTTTGTCCACATCCTGGGCGCTGGCCGCCCCGTCGGCGCTCTGCGGGCTCCCGGGCTCGCCATACCCGGGGTACGCGCCCCCCGCCGCCCCCAGCGCCGCGCTCTCCTGCCGCTCCTTGGCCATCTGCTCGGCGAACTGGTTGCGCCCCTCGCGCGCCACCGCGATGAACTTGGCGCGGTCCTTGTAGTGCGGGTACATGCGGTCGGCCAGGGCGATGTTGTGGGTGCGAAAGCGCCGGGTGATGGCCGTGGCCTCGGCGGGCGCCAGGCCCATCAGTTCCAGCACCGTGTGCGCGCTTTGCAGGCTGGACTCGAACAGTTCGCGCTGCACCAGCGTCACACCCAGGTCGCGCAGCTTGTTCCAGTGCGTGACGTCGCGCGCGCGGGCCACCACCTGCAGCTGGGGGAAGTGTTCGCGGGCAAGCTTGGCGATCTTGAGGGACTGCTCGGCATCGTCCACGGCGATGACCAGGATGCGGGCGTGTTCGGCGCCCGCGATGCGCAGCAGGTCGAGCCGCGTGGCGTCGCCATAGAACACGCGGTAGCCGAAGGTGCGCGCCACTTCCAGCATCTCCACGCTGTGGTCCAGCACGGTGGTGCGCAGGCCCTGGGCCAGCAGCACGCGCGAGACGATCTGCCCGTAGCGGCCGAAGCCCGCGATGATGATGGGCGCCTCCTGGGGCTCGGAGATTTCCTCGGCCCGGGGCTCGGACTTGAGCTGGGCGTAGCGGCGCAGCAGCACGCGGTCCAGCAGCACCAGCAGCAGCGGGCTGATCAGCATCGACAGCGCCACCGCGCCGATGAGCAGCGAGGCCGTCTCGGCCGGGAACACGCTGGCACCGGCGGCGGCCTGGAACACCACGAAAGCGAATTCGCCGCCCTGGGCCAGCAGCAGCGTGAACACCGGGCGCTCCTGGTACGGGATGTTGACCAGCTTGGCCAGCGTGTAGATCACGATGGCCTTGGCCGCGAGGAAGCCGACCAGGATGGCGGCCATGAGGCCCGGCGAGCGCAGGATCACGCCGAAGTCGATGCTCATGCCCACGGCGATGAAGAACAGCCCCAGCAGCAGGCCCTTGAAGGGCTCGATGTCGGCCTCCAGCTCGCGCCGGTACTCGCTGTCGGCCAGCAGCACGCCGGCCAGGAAGGCGCCCAGCGCCATCGACAGGCCCACCATCACCATCAGGTAGGCGATGCCCACCACCAGCAGCAGCGCGGCGGCGGTGAAAATCTCGGGCGTGTTGCTCTTGGCGATCCAGCGCAGCACGGGGCGCAGCAGCAGGCGCCCGCCCAGGATGATGGCGGCGATCACGCCCACGATCTTGAGCACCTCGAGCGCCATCTCGCCCGGCGTGTGGCCCGCGCCGTCGCCCGCAGCGGCGCCCAGCACCGGCAGCAGGGCCAGGATGGGGATGGCCGCCACGTCCTGGAACAGCAAAATCGAAAAGCCCGCCTGCCCGCTCTGGGTGCGCATGAGGTTGCGCTCGGCCAGCGACTGCAGCGCGATCGCCGTGGAGGACAGCGCCAGGCCCAAAGCGCCCACCAGGCTCACGCGCCACGGCAGGCCGGCGAGGGCGCCCAGCGCGAACAGCATGGCCGCGCAGCCCAGCACCTGCGCGGTGCCGGTGCCGAAGATGGGGCGGCGCAGCGCCCACAGGCGGCTCGGTTGCAGCTCCAGCCCCACGAGGAACAGCATCAGCACCACGCCGAATTCGGCGAAGTGCAGGATGTCCTGCACGTTGCTCACCAGCCCCAGGCCCCAGGGCCCGATGGCGATGCCCGCCGCGAGGTAGCCGATGATGGCCCCGAGGCCCAGCGCCTTGGCGATGGGCACGGCCAGCACCGCGGCGGTGAGGTACAGGAAGCCGTAGGTGAGCCAGGTGGGGGCGTGTTCCATAGAGGGGGATGCGGGCGATGGCGTGGGGAAGGGGCGTCGCGGGGATGCGGGCGTGGGCGTGTCAGGATTCTGGCACCGTCCCGGCGATGTGGAGAGGCTGGCGAGGCATGTTGTTGCGGCGCTTCACTTTTAATAGCATCTGGCGCTGGTGGGACAAGCGCTGGAGGCGCTCTTCGTGCATGCCATGGCGGCGGCGCGGGCGCGTTGTTAAGATGCGTGCCCTTCTCGGATTACAGGCGCGGTGTTTCATGGACTTGCAGACTTGGCTGGCTTTTTTCGCGGCGTCGTGCCTGATCGCGGTGTCGCCGGGCTCGGGGGCCGTGCTGTCGATGAGCCATGGCCTGTCGTTCGGCGTGCGCAAGACGGGCGCCACCATCTTCGGCCTGCAGCTGGGCCTGCTGCTGATCCTGCTGATTGCCGGGGCGGGCGTGGGGTCGCTGCTGCTGGCGTCCGAGGTGGCCTTCAGCGTCGTCAAGGTGCTGGGCGCGTGCTACCTGATCTATGTGGGCTTCAACCAGTGGCGCGCGGGCGACGCATCGCCCGTGCAGGGCGATGAGGAAGCACCGGCGGGCACCTGGCAAAAGCGCTGCCTCACGGGCTTCCTGACCAACGCCACCAACCCCAAGGGCATCATCTTCATGGTGGCCGTGCTGCCCCAGTTCATGACCGACACGCGCCCGCTGTGGACGCAGCTCCTGGTGATGGCCGCCACCACGGTGACGGTGGACGTGGTGGTGATGCACGGCTACGCTTTCGGGGCCAGCGCCCTGCGCCGCCTGATGCGCAGCGCGCGTGCGGTGCGCGCGCAGAACCGCGTGTTTGGCGGCCTGCTGATGGCGGTGGGCGCGGGGCTGTTCTTCGTCAAGCGTGGCGGCCAGCACGCCTGAGGTGGCCCCAGCGTGTTGCTGATGCTTTGATTTTGATAGCTGCTGGCGCTTGTCCATCAAGCGTCAGGGGCTGATTTGGCTTGTATTTTCATGGATGCGCGGATTCCAAGGAGGTTGTCATGCCAGTAGTTGTTGTCGCCAACCCGAAGGGCGGCGTGGGCAAGTCCACGCTGTCCACCAACATCGCGGGCTACTTTGCGAGCCAGGGGCATCCCGTGATCCTGGGCGACACCGACCGGCAGGAGTCCGCCAGGCTCTGGCTGGGCCTGCGCCCGCCGGCCGCGCGCCCCATCGGCGCCTGGGACGGCCTCAGCTCGGACGTGATCAGCCGCCCGCCCAAGGGCACCACGCATGCGGTGCTTGATACGCCCGCCGGCCTGCACGGCTGGCGCCTGAACGACGTGCTCAAGCTGGCCGACAAGATCATCGTGCCGCTGCAGCCCAGCGTGTTCGACATCTTCGCCACGCGCAGCTTCCTGGACCAGCTGGCCGAGCACCGCCACGCGGCGGGCGTGCCCGTGGGCATCGTGGGCATGCGCGTGGACGCGCGCACCAAGGCCGCCGAGCAGCTGCACCACTTCGTGGACAACCTCGGGTTTCCGGTGCTGGGCTACCTGCGCGACACGCAGAACTACATCCACCTGGCGGCGCATGGCCTCACGCTGTTCGACGTGGCGCCGGGCCGTGTGGCGCGCGACCTGGAGCAATGGCAAGGAATCTGTACGTGGCTAGACACATGAACCCCCCTGAGGCGCTGCGCGCCTTCCCCCGAGAGGGACGCCACCCCTGGACTGGCAAAGCCAGATCCACGGTGGCACTGGCCTGGGGAGTGCCAGTTGCTGGCGTTGTGTGCCAGATGGGCGCACGGTGTCCCGTGCCAGACAAGGCGCGCACGGCTGCGGCGCTACATTGGGGTGATGAAAATCTTTCGCTCCTACTCCGAAGTCAGCGCCTGCGTGGGCCAGGAGGTCGCCGTGACCGACTGGATCACCATCACGCAGGAACAGGTCAACCTGTTCGCCCAGGCCACGGGCGACCACCAGTGGATCCACGTGGACCCCGAGCGTGCGAAAGCGGGGCCGTTTGGCGCGCCCATTGCCCACGGGTTTCTCACGCTGTCGCTGATTCCGCAGTTCTTCGAGGCGGGCCTGACCATCGAGGGTGCGCGCATGGGCGTGAACTACGGGCTCAACAAGGTGCGCTTCACCGCGCCGGTGCCGGTGGGAAGCCGCCTGCGCGCGCGCCTCACGCTGCAGGCGGCCGAGCCGGTGGCGCCCGATGGCATGCAGATGACGTGGCTGGTGACCGTGGAACGCGAGGGCAGCGACAAACCCGTGTGCGTGGCCGAATCGCTTGCGAGAAATTTCGGGGCACCCGCCTGAGCCTGGCCCCTCGCGGGCAGGAGGTCTGACCCATGGACCGCCTGCAAGCCATGAAGGTGTTCGAGCGCGTGGTGGAGGAGGGCGGCTTTGCCGCCGCCGCCCGGGCCATGGACATGTCGCCCCCCGTGGTCACCCGCATGGTGGCCGAACTGGAGCAGCACCTGGGCACACGCCTGCTGCAGCGCACCACCCGCAAGCTGGCCCTCACCGATGCGGGCGATGCCTACCTGCAGCGTGTGCGCACCATCCTGCACGAGATCGACGACGCCGAGGCGGCCGCCGCCGCGAACACGCGCGACCTGCGCGGCACCATCCGCATCGTCGCGGCCCCGGTGCTGGCCACCAACTTCCTGGCGCCCATGGTGGCGCTGTGGCATGCGGAGTTTCCCAAGCTGCTGCTCGACATCGACCTGGACGCCTATGCCTCGGCGCGGGTGGACGAATACGACGTGACCATCATGGTGGCGGGAGAGGACTTCGACGCCAACATCGTGGCGCGCCCGCTGCTGAAGGGCGAGGCCATCGTGGTGGCGTCGCCCGACTACCTGGAACGCAAGGGTATTCCGCGCGAGCCGCAGGACCTGCTGCAGCACGACTACCTGCGCGACTCGGGCATGGCCGCCCGTTCCCAGACGGGGCCTGGCCGCAAGCTGCGCCTGCAATCCCTCTCCGGCAATCTGCCGGCCCAGGAAATCGACATGCCGGCGGTGCTGCAGTCTGTCAGCACCGAACTGCTGCTGCGCGCGGCGGTGGACGGCGCGGGGGTGGCGGTCACGTCGCGCCTGCTGGCCGAAGAACACCTGGCCCGCGGAGAGCTGGTGCACATCCTGCCCGCGTGGATCTTTTCGCGCTACACCATCTATGCCGCGCTGCCCTCGGGCCGCATGCTGCCCGCGCGCACCAAGGTGTTCCTGGACTTCCTGAGCGAGCAGGTGCCCCTGGCCATGGCCGAACAGCGCGGGCAGGCAGGCTAGCGGGCTGGCTGGGGCGGCGGTTTCCGCTCTGGTGGCCGGGTCATGTTCCCCCGGCCGGCCGCAGGCGGCGATGAACGGCCTGCGTCAGCCCAGCTGGGCGAATCCGCTGATGATGGTGCCTTCTGGCTCGACGGTGATCTCGCCATCGGGCATCGCAAAACTGTTCTGGCGCCAGGCCTCGAACACCGTCACCGCCACGGCGTTGGACAGATTTAGGCTGCGCTGGCCTGCCACCATCGGCAGCCGCAGGCGCTGCGCGGGTGGGAAGCTGTCGCGCAGCTCGGGTGGAAGACCCCGCGTCTCGGCGCCAAACACCAGCCAGTCGCCCGGCAGGAAACAGGTGGAGTGCACCGGCTGCGAGCCGTGGGTCGTCATGGCGAACATGCGGGAGGGGTCGGGCTGGGCATCGCGCAGGAAGGCGGTCCAGCCGGGGTGGATCTGCACCTGGGCGTACTCGTGGTAGTCGAGCCCCGCACGCCGCATCTGCCTGTCCTCCATCGTGAACCCCAGGGGCTCGATCAGGTGCAGGGTGCACCCGGTGTTGGCCGCCAGGCGAATCACATTCCCGGTGTTGGGCGGGATCTCGGGTTCGACGAGGACGATATGGAACATGCTGGCTATTGTCATCGCCCGGCGTGTGAGTTGAGCAACCGCTCGTAATCAAAAGTATCCCGCTAGTCCAGCCCCGTGCGCGCGAGGACTGCGCAGGTGACATGCGCCACGCCCGCCTCGCGCAGTGCCTGCGTGGCGGCCTGCATCGTGGCGCCCGTGGTCATCACATCGTCGACCAGCACCACGCGCTGGCCCCGCAGGGCCGCCGCATGCGCGGGCTCGATGGCAAACGCACCCCGCAGGTTGCGCAGGCGCTGCGCCCGAGGCAGTCCGCTCTGTGCCTCGCTGGCGTGCAGGCGCAGCAGGGTCCGGGTGTCGCTCCTGGGGCCTGCCAGATGCCTTGCGAGGAGCGCGGACTGGTTGAATCCCCGCTCGCGCAGGCGCTCGGCCGACAGCGGTATCGGCAGCACGCGGTCCGCCGCGTCCAGGGCCGGTTCCATCCAGGGCGTGCTGCGCATCAGCGTGGCCAGGGCCCTGGCCCACCCGGGGTCACCCCGGAACTTGAAGTGCGCGAGCGCGTCGGCCCATGGGTAGGCGTAGTCCACGGCGGCCACGCAGGCATCGAAGCTGGGCGGGCTGTGCACGCAGGCGCCGCAGACGGCGACCCCCGGGGGGACCCGCAGGGCGCAGCGCTGGCAGCGTGTGGCGGGCTGGGCAAAGCGCGCCGCGCAGGCATTGCAGATCCGCTGCGACGGCCATGCATGGCAGGCGGCGCACTGGCTGGGCACCTTGTCCGCCCAGGTGCGAAGAGGGCGCGAAATCCCTAGCAAGCCCGTGAAAAGCATGAATCAATATACTCGCCCGTCCTGCCATGCCCTCCGAGCGTCCCCCCACCATTGATCCCGTTGCTGCGGCCCGCTGGCATGCGGCGGCCCCTGCGTTGTCCCCCTGGCTCCATGAGGAGGTGGCGCGCCGCATGGAGGACCGCCTGCAGTGGATCCGCCAGGCTCCCGAATCGTGGTGCCATTGGGATGCGGTGCGCGGAGGGCTGCACGCACATACGCTGGTGAGCGCACGCTTTCCCAAGGCACGCTGCCAGATCTACGAGACGGCCGCGCATTGCCAGGAGGTGGCGCGGCAGGCCCTGGCCAGGCCCTGGTGGAGTCCCGCCCGCTGGGGCGCCGGCAACCCGCAGCTGGGTGCGCCGGCGGATGCGAGCGTGCAGATGCTCTGGGCCAACATGGCGCTGCACACGGCAGCGGACCCGCAGGCGCTGATCGCGCAATGGCACCGTGCCCTGGCCGTGGATGGCTACCTGATGTTCTCGTGCCTGGGCCCCGACACGCTGCGCGAGCTGCATGCGGTGTACGCCGAGCTGGGCTTGCCTCCTGCCGGGCATGCGTTCACGGACATGCACGACTGGGGGGACATGCTGGTGCACGCGGGCTTTGCCGAGCCTGTGATGGACATGGAGCGCATCACGCTGACCTTCGCCACCCCGCAGCGGCTGGTGCGGGAGTTGCAGGAACTGGGCTGCAACCTGCACCCCGCGCGTTTTGGCGCGCTGCGCGGGCGGCGCTGGCGCGAGCGGCTGTACGAAGCGCTGGCGCACCGGCTGGCGGACCCTGGCAACGCAGGGCAACTGGCGCTGACCTTCGAGATCATCTACGGGCATGCGTTCAAGCCCGCGCCGCGCGTGCGCGTGAGCCCCAGCAGTGCCGTGTCGCTGCAGGACATGCGCACCATGCTGCGACAGGGCGGCAAGGAGAGCTAGTCTGTAACTCCGTGTCAATGACATGGAACAAGGCACGCTACAATTCCGGGTTATTGAGATTTCGGGCATCTTCCCGCGCAACCTTGCAGGCTGCGCCTGTCGCGGCAACGCATGGCAGGCACCTTCAGCCGGCAGTCTTGTGAGCACTTCTGGTGACGGGCTTGGTTTTTCGTTTTGCCACGGTGTCGGGTCAGCGCATCGACTGGCGTCTCGTTCGCAATTGCTCGGTCACGCCGGCGCAACTGGGTTGGACGTACCTGTCGCTGTGCCTGATGTCGCTGGGTATCGCGGCTTTCTTCTGGATGCTCGGTGCCCGTCTGGTCATGCCCTTCGCATGGCTCGAAATTGTGGCTGTAGGAATTGCATTCGCCATGTACGGTCGCCATGCGGCGGATGGCGAGAGGATTTCACTGCAGGGCTCGCGCCTCGTGGTGGAACTGGAGACAGCAGGCAAGCTGGAGCGTGCCGAGTTTGACCGGAGCCGGGTTCGCGTAGAACCCAAGACCGGAGACCGTTCGCTGATCATGCTGTCTGCGCAGGGCCGTTCGGTCGAAGTGGGGCGCTATGTGCGCCCCGAGCTTCGGCCGGTCCTGGCATCGGAGATCCGCATGGCCTTGCGCGCCGCCTGACCCCACGCAGGCGCGCGAAAGGGATTGGTTAAATTGAGGCTTAGAAGTAAGTGAGAACTATGAAGAGCATTTCCAACAAGCTGGCTTCTCTGCTGCTGATTGCCGGTGCATGGGTGGGTTCCGCAGCCCATGCCGTTCAGGACCTGCCTGGCGGCCCCGCAGTCAACCAGCTGAACCTGGCGCCGCCCGTCACCAAGATCGCAGAAGAGCAGCATTTTCTGCACTGGATGATGCTGATCATCTGCACGGTGATCTTTGTTGCAGTGTTCTCCGTGATGTTCTACTCGATCTGGAAGCACCGCCGTTCCAAGGGCGCCAAATCGGCCAATTTCCATGAGTCCGTGACGGTGGAAGTGGTGTGGACCATTGTTCCGTTCATCATCGTGATCCTGATGGCCCTGCCCGCCACGAAGGTGCTGGTGGCCCAGAAGGACACGACCAATGCCGACCTCACCATCAAGACCACGGGCTACCAGTGGAAGTGGGGCTACGACTACATCACCGGCGAAGGCGAGGGCCTGGCCTTCATCTCCACGCTGGACAGCAGCCACCGCGTGATGTCCGACAGCGGCAACGTCAAGGACGCCCCTGCCAACTACCTGCTGAAGGTGGACAATCCGATGGTGGTGCCCGTGGGCAAGAAGGTCCGCATCATCACCACCGCCAACGACGTGATCCATGCCTTCATGGTGCCCGCCTTCGGCATCAAGCAGGACGCGATCCCCGGCTTCGTGCGCGACACCTGGTTCCGCGCCGAGAAGATCGGTGACTACTATGGCCAGTGCGCCGAACTGTGCGGCAAGGAACACGCCTACATGCCCATCCACGTGAAGGTCGTGTCCGCCGAGGACTACACCGCCTGGGTGGGCGAGCAAAAGAAGAAGGCCGCGGCCAAGCTGGACGACCCCACCAAGGTGTGGACCCTGGACGACATCATGAAGCGCGGCGAGAAGGTGTATGCGGCCAACTGCGCGGCCTGCCACCAGGCCAACGGCAAGGGCGCCGGTCCCATCAAGCCGCTGGACGGCTCGGCCATCGTGCTGGATGCGGACCACGCCAAGCAGATCCAGGTCGTGCTCAAGGGCGCGGCCAATGGCGCGATGCCTGCATGGGCTCAGCTGAGCGATACCGACATCGCCGCAGTGGTGAGCTACACGAAGAACTCCTGGTCCAACAAGACCGGCCAGCTGGTGCAGCCTGCTGAAATCGTGGCCCAGCGTGGCAAGTAATCATCGCCCTATCGTATTGAGGAATCCAAAATGAGCGCAGTTCTCGACAACCACGGGCACGCGGGCGATCACGCACACGACGGCCACGACCACCACCACGGCCCCACCGGCTGGCGCCGCTGGGTGTTCGCCACCAACCACAAGGACATCGGTACCCTGTACCTGCTGTTCGCCTTCGCCATGCTGATGGTCGGCGGCGTCCTGGCACTGCTGATCCGCGCCGAGCTGTTCCAGCCCGGCCTGCAGCTGGTGAACCCCGAGCTGTTCAACCAGCTCACCACCATGCACGGCCTCATCATGGTGTTCGGCGCCATCATGCCGGCCTTCGTGGGCTTCGCGAACTGGATGATCCCGCTGCAGATCGGCGCATCCGACATGGCCTTCGCGCGCATGAACAACTTCAGCTTCTGGCTGATGATCCCCGCGGCCATCATGCTGGTGAGCTCGTTCTTCATGCCCGGTGGCGCACCCGCCGCGGGCTGGACGCTGTACGCGCCGCTGACGCTGCAGATGGGCCCCTCCATGGACGCCGGCATCTTCGCGATGCACATCCTGGGTGCCTCGTCCATCATGGGCTCGATCAACATCATCGTGACCATCCTGAACATGCGCGCGCCCGGCATGACGCTGATGAAGATGCCCATGTTCGCCTGGACCTGGCTGATCACCGCCTACCTGCTGATCGCCGTGATGCCCGTGCTGGCTGGCGCCATCACCATGACGCTGACGGACCGCCACTTCGGCACCAGCTTCTTCAACCCCGCCGGCGGCGGTGACCCGGTGATGTACCAGCACATCTTCTGGTTCTTCGGCCACCCCGAGGTGTACATCATGATCTTGCCGGCCTTCGGCATCATCAGCCAGATCGTGCCCGCGTTCGCACGCAAGAAGCTCTTCGGCTACGCCTCCATGGTGTACGCGACCTCCTCCATCGCCATCCTGTCGTTCATCGTGTGGGCACACCACATGTTCACGACCGGCATGCCCGTGACGGGCCAGCTGTTCTTCATGTACGCCACCATGCTGATCTCCGTGCCCACGGCCGTGAAGATCTTCAACTGGATCGCCACCATGTGGCGCGGCTCCATGACGTTCGAGACCCCCATGCTGTTCGCCGTGGGCTTCATCTTCGTGTTCACCATGGGTGGCTTCACCGGCCTGATCCTGGCCATGGCGCCCATCGACATCCAGCTGCAGGACACCTACTACGTGGTGGCCCACTTCCACTACGTGCTGGTGGCCGGCTCGCTGTTCTCGATGTTCGCGGGCGTGTACTACTGGCTGCCCAAGTGGACCGGCGTGATGTACTCCGAAACGCGCGGCCAGATCCACTTCTGGTCCTCGCTGATCTTCTTCAACATCACCTTCTTCCCGATGCACTTCCTGGGCCTGGCCGGCATGCCACGCCGTTATGCCGACTACCCGATGCAGTTCGCCGACTTCAACGCCATCGCTTCGGTGGGCGCGCTGGGCTTCGGTCTCGCGCAGGTGTACTTCTTCGTGGCGGTGATCATCCCCGCCATGCGCGGCAAGGGCGAGAAGGCTGCGGCCAAGCCCTGGGACGGCGCCGAAGGCCTGGAATGGGAAGTCCCGTCGCCAGCACCTTTCCATACGTTCGAGAATCCCCCCAAGCTGGACGCCACGGCCACCCGCGTGATCGGCTGAACACCATGCCCATGACACCCGAACAGAAAAAGAGCAACCTGCGGATGGCGCTGATCCTGGCGTCCGTCGCGGTGGTGTTCTTCGTCGGGTTCATGGTCAAGGTCGTTCTGCTGTCCCGCTGAGCCCGCACCTGCCATGAGCCTGCACCGCGAAAACGCCAAGATGGTCGGCAAGCTGGTCGTGATCGCGGCCGGCATGTTCGCCTTCGGCTATGTGCTGATCCCCATCTACAAGCACATCTGCGAGATGACGGGCATCAACATCCTGTCGCTGTCCGAGCGGCAGGTGCCGGGCAACGGCGTGGCCGGCAAGGATGTCAAGGTGCCGGGCAACACGCAGGTGGACAAGACCCGCACGATCACGGTGGAGTTCGACGCCAACGCGCGCGGCCCGTGGGATTTCAAGCCCGCCCAGCGTTCGGTGCAGGTGCACCCCGGCGAGCTGACGACCGTGATGTACGAGTTCCAGAACGTGCAGAACCGCCGCATGGCTGCGCAAGCCATACCGAGCTATGCACCGCGCCAGGCCGCGGCGCACTTCAACAAGCTGGAGTGCTTTTGCTTCAACCAGTACACGCTGGAGCCTGGAGAAAAAAAGGAATGGCCCGTGGCATTTGTGATTGATCCGCGTATTTCCAAGGACGTGACGACCATCACGCTGTCCTACACGTTCTTCGAGGTGGGTGGCAAGACGCCGGCAGCACCGCAGTCCACTGCCGCCGTGGGCCTGTCCGCGCCCCTGGTCTCTCCAGCGGCGGGAGCGGGTTCATGAATACGCCAGTGGAGCAGCCGGTGGTGAAGCCCCACGAGCGCAAGGGATCGCTGCTGCGCACGGTGCGGGCGGTGGCGTGGTCGCTGATAGGTCTGCGCAAGGGCAGCGAGTACCAGCAGGATGTCGAAAAGCTCAACCCGCTGCATATCATCGTGGTGGGGCTGGTGGCCGTCTTTCTGCTGGTGATCGGCCTGATCGCGTTGGTGAACTGGGTCGTGTGAATGGGTTGCTGGAACCGTATCCGCAACAACAAAGCCGAAAACAAAGATTTTGAGAGTCAGGAGCTGAAATGAGTGCATCAACCCACGGCGGAACCCCGTACTACTATGTACCCGCAGAGTCGCGTCATCCGGTGATGGCGGCAACCGGTCTGTTCTTCGTCATTCTGGGCGCGGGCCAGTGGATCAATGGCCACGACTGGGGCAAGTATTCCCTGGCACTGGGCCTGGTGTGGTGGCTGTTCACGCTGTACCAGTGGTTCGGCGATGCGGTGCGCGAGAGCGAAGGCGGCCTGTACGGCCACAAGATCGACCTGTCGTACCGCTGGAGCATGAGCTGGTTCATCTTCTCGGAAGTGATGTTCTTCGGCGCGTTCTTCACGGCACTGTGGTGGGCGCGTTCGCACTCGGTGCCCGCTCTGGGCAGCCTGGACAACGCGCTGCTGTGGCCCGATTTCAAGGCGGTCTGGCCCAGCCTTGCCGCCGGTGCCACCGCCTCGCCGGCCGGCATCGTCGAACCCTTCCAGACCGTGGGCCCCTTCTGGCTGCCCACCATCAACACGGCGCTGCTGCTGACGTCGGGCGTGACGCTGACCATTGCCCACCATGCATTGCGCGAAAACCACCGTGGCAAGACCATCGGCTTCATGTGGGCCACGGTGCTGCTGGGCTTCGTGTTCCTGCTGGTGCAAGGCTACGAGTACTTCCATCTCTACACCGACCTGAACCTCAAGCTCAGCTCCGGCGTGTTCGGCTCCACGTTCTTCATGCTCACGGGTTTCCACGGTTTTCACGTGTTCCTGGGCATGCTGATGCTGCTGGTGATCACGCTGCGCCTGCAGAAGGGGCATTTCACCGCGGACAAGCACTTCGGCTTCGAAGGCGCCGCGTGGTACTGGCACTTCGTGGACGTGGTGTGGCTGGGCCTGTACGTGCTGGTCTACTGGATGTAACCAGGCACGCTGCCAACAAAAAAGCGCCTCGCGGCGCTTTTTTTGTTGGCAGGGCCAGGGCGGGATGAGAAGGGGGTATGCGGGGCTTGGGCCACTGCCGCTTCATGGCCCCGGTCAACGGGAGGCCGGCAGGCCGGTGGGCTGGATGTAGCCCAGCTTCCACGCCACCAGGATGCACAGGAAGAGCACGATGGAGAGCCCCACGCGCACCGCGAGTGCCTTGGCCATGTGGCTGCCCTTGGCCTTGTCGTTGCGGCCATTGCGCATCATGAAGAACAGGGCGGAGGCCAGGCTGGCCAGAATGGCGATGAACGCCACCACTACGAGGTATTTCATGGAGAACATTATCCTGTGACAGTGTCACGTCGTCCCCTGGGCCTGCGTTTCTGGCTGATCACCCTTGCTGCGGTGGCCGGCATGCTGGCCACGGCCTCGCTCGGCCGCTGGCAGCTGTCGCGCGCCGCGGAGAAGGAGGCCCTGCAAGCCATGCTGGAGGAGCGTGGCCGCATGCCCGCCGTCGACGCCAGAACGCTGCTCGCGGCCGCGGCGCAGCCGGATGCGGCAGCGCTCGTGCACCGTGCCGTGGTGCTGGAAGGCCGGTGGCTGCCGGAGCACACCGTGTACCTTGACAACCGCCAGATGCACGGCCGCCCCGGGTTTTTCGTGCTGACACCGCTGCAGCTGGCCGAAGGCAGCGGCGCGGTGGTGCTGGTGCAGCGTGGCTGGGCCGCTCGCAACTTCCAGGACCGCACGCAGCTGCCGCGGGTGCAGACCGTGCAGGACCAGGTGGTGCGCGTGCAGGGCCGCGTGGCGCTCCCGCCTTCGCGCCTGTATGACTTCCAGGGGGCCGATAGCGCACAGGGGTCTTCCCGCATCCGGCAAAATCTCGACCTGGCAGCGTTCCGCACCGAAACCGGTCTTGCGCTCGCCAACCTCACGGTGTTGCAGACGGGCGAAGCAGGCGAGGGGCTGCAACGCGACTGGCCCGTGGTCGGCGCGGGCGTCGACAAGCATTACGGTTACGCATTTCAATGGTTCGGGCTCTGCGGCCTGATTGCACTTCTCTATGTCTGGTTCCAAATCGTCCGACGCTTCATTCGCCCGCGCAGCCAGCCTGCCGCCTGAGGCCCATGGGGACCACCCTCTGGGCCTTACCGTGCACACGCTGCCCCCCGCGGACGGCGCCGTGGCCACGGCCCAGCGTGCCCGCCATGGGCGATGGAAGATGTTCGGCGTCCTGCTCATCTGCGCGGCCCCGGTCATCGCCTCGTATTTCACCTACTACGTGGTTCGCC
This sequence comes from Acidovorax sp. GW821-FHT09A11, assembly GCF_059418365.1. NCBI lineage: Bacteria > Pseudomonadati > Pseudomonadota > Betaproteobacteria > Burkholderiales > Comamonadaceae > Acidovorax > Acidovorax sp. GW821-FHT09A11. The sequence continues at coordinate 119,808 of NZ_JBWKPS010000009.1, read as the reverse complement.
CCGAGGGCCGCCGCAACTACGGCGAACTGATCGACCCCCAGCGCACCATGCCGCAGGTCGACGCCACGTCGCTGGACGGCAATGCCGTCTCGCTGGCGTCTCTGAAGGGGCAGTGGCTCCTGGTCAGCGTGGCGGGCGGTGCCTGCGACGCGGACTGCCAGAAGCACCTGTACCTGCAGCGCCAGCTGCGTGAAAGCCTGGGCAAGGAAAAAGACCGGGTGGACTGGGTCTGGCTGGTGAATGATGCCGCCAGCGTGCCGGCCGAGCTCGCGCCCGCCCTGCAGAAGGCGACGGTGCTGCGGGTGGACGGCGCCGCGCTGGGCGCCTGGCTGGCCCCCGCCGAAGGCCATCGGTCCGCCGAGCACCTGTATGTCGTGGACCCGATGGGCAACTGGATGATGCGGTTTCCTGCGGCGATGGACACGGCCGGCGCGGCCAAGGCCAAGCGGGATCTTGAACGCCTGTTGCGCGCGTCGTCTTCCTGGGATGAAGCCGGACGCCCCGGAAAGCCGTGATGGACGCCCAGCCGCTCTACGATCTGGCGCCCATCGCCCGGCTCATGCTGCTGGGCGTGCTGATAGCGCTCGGCCCCCTGGCCTGGGTCGGCCTGCGCAACCGTGGCAGCTCTCCCATGCGGCGCCTGCAGGCGCTGACCGTGCTCACCCTGTTCCTGACCTTTGACCTGGTGCTGTTCGGCGCCTTCACGCGCCTGACCGATTCGGGCCTGGGCTGTCCTGACTGGCCCGGCTGCTACGGCAGCGCCAGCCCCGTGGGCGCGCACACCGAGATCTCCGCTGCCCAGCAGGCCATGCCCACCGGCCCCGTGACCCATGGCAAGGCCTGGGTCGAGATGATCCACCGCTACCTGGCCACCGGTGTGGGCGTGCTCATCATCGTGCTCACCGTGTCGGCCTGGGTGCAGCACCGCAAGGCCCGCCGCGACGGGGGCGAGGGGCCTCCCGTCAGCCCGTGGTGGCCCACCTTCACGCTGTTCTGGGTCTGCCTGCAGGGGGCCTTTGGCGCCTTGACGGTGACGATGAAGCTGTTTCCGGCCATCGTCACGCTGCACCTCATCGGGGGGCTGGTGCTGCTGGCGCTGCTGTGCGTGCAGGCGGTTCGCCATACCCACCGCGCCCAGGGCCGCACGCCCGTGCGCCTCTCGACGGGGCTGCGCTGGGGCCTGGTCGCCACCAGCGTGCTCGTGGCCCTGCAAGTGGTGCTGGGCGGATGGGTCAGCACCAACTACGCGGTGCTGGCGTGCACCACCTTTCCCACCTGCCAGGGGAGCTGGTGGCCCGAGATGGACTTTGGCCAGGGTTTCCAGGTCTGGCGCGCGCTGGGCATGCTGCAGGATGGCAACCACATCAGCTTCGCCGGTCTCACGGCCATCCACTATGCGCACCGGTTGATGGCCTATGCAGTGCTCGCAGCGTTGGGCATCGTGTGGTGGGGCCTTCGGCGGGCGCATGTGTTGCCCGCCCAGTGCCGCTGGCTGGCGGGGCTTGCGCTGCTGCAGCTGGCCACGGGCCTGTCCAACGTGGTTCTGGACTGGCCGCTGGTGGCCGCCGTGCTGCACACCGGCGGCGCCGCGGCGCTGGTGGTGGTATTGACCTGGGCCCTGGTGTCCAGCCGCGCGGCATCCGCGCCCCAAGAGTTTTCCGCGCCATCGGGCGCATCGAGAGTGTCCGCATGAGTGCTGCTGCCCCCGCCGTTGTTTCCCCGCCCTCGCGCCTGTCGCAGTTCTATGCGCTGACCAAGCCCCGTGTGGTCCAGCTCATCGTCTTTTGTGCGCTCATCGGCATGGTGCTGGCCGTGCCTGGGCTTCCTTCCGCACCGCAGCTGGGGCTGATGGCCCTGGCCTGCGCGGGCGTGTGGCTGGTGGCCGGCGCGGCAGCCGCTTTCAACTGCATCGTGGAGCAGGGTATCGACGCCAAGATGAAGCGCACCGCCTGGCGCCCCACGGCCAAGGGAGAACTGTCCAACGCGCAGACGCTGCTGTTCTCGGCCGTGCTGTGCGCGGCGGGGTCCGCGCTGCTGTATTTCTGGGTGAACCCGCTCACGATGTGGCTCACGTTCGCCACCTTCGTGGGCTATGCGGTCGTCTACACGGTGATCCTCAAGCCCCTCACGCCGCAAAACATCGTGATTGGCGGCGCGTCCGGCGCCATGCCCCCCGTGCTGGGCTGGGCGGCCATGACGAACGATGTGGGACCGGAAGCGCTCATCCTGTTCCTCATCATCTTCCTGTGGACGCCTCCCCACTTCTGGGCGCTGGCCCTGTACCGGGTGGAGGACTACCGCAAGTCCGGCCTGCCCATGCTGCCGGTGACGCATGGCAACGAGTTCACCCGCCTGCAGGTATTCCTGTACACCCTGATCCTGTTCGCGGGCTGCCTGATGCCCTTCGTCTACGGCATGAGTTCGTGGATCTACCTGGCCGCCGCCGTGGTGCTGAGCGCAGGCTTTTGCGGCTACGGCTTCGCGCTGTGGCGCAACTACTCGGACGCGCTGGCGCGCAAGACCTTCCGCTTTTCCCTCATTCACCTGAGCGCTCTGTTTGCAGCCCTCCTGGTGGACCATTACGTGCTGTGAACCCGACCATGCCCATGCTCAAAAGAAGTGCTCTTAAAACGATAGCTTTTGCCGCTTTGTCCATAAGCGCTGCGGGCATTTTCAGTGCCTGTTCCGAGAAAAAGGCAGAGTTTCGCGGCGTGGACATCACCGGCGCGGACTATGCCCGCGACATCCCCTTGACCGACCACAACGGCCAGGCGCGCCACATCAAGGACTTCGCGGGCAAGGTGGTGGTGGTCTTCTTCGGCTTCACGCAATGTCCCGACGTGTGTCCCACTTCCATGCAGGAGCTGGCCGAGGTCAAGAAGATGCTGGGCAAGGACGGCGACCGCCTGCAGGGCATCTTCGTGACGGTGGATCCCGAGCGCGACACGCCGGAGGTGCTCAAGGCCTACATGGCCAACTTCGACCCCAGCTTCCTGGCGCTGTACGGCTCGCCCGAGCAGCTGGCAGCCGTCGCCAAGGACTTCAAGATCTACTACAAGAAGGTCGACGGCAAGACACCCACCAGCTACACCATGGACCATTCGGCGGGCAGCTATGTCTATGACCCGGCAGGGCGCTTGCGCGTCTACAACCGCTATGGCAGCGGAGCGCAGGCCCTGGCGTCCGACGTGAAGGCGCTGCTGGCGGAAGCAGGCTGACCGGATGTGCCGCCGGGCGCTGCTGGCGCCTGCTCCGGCTTTTTGTCGTGGATTTGCCTCACGCCGGGGGGCAGGAACGCGACATACGTCACATTCGCGGCAAGTTGCAGGCCCTGGTCGGGGCCATCTGGATGCCAATGCCCGCGTGATTCTCTAGAGTGGCCCCAGGGCCTGTGCCGCCGCTGGCGGATGGCTCCATGCGATGCGCCTTGCCCCCGTGCGCGGCAAGGTGCTCTGGTGACATCCATTTTTCAAAGGAATCTGGCATCGATGCGCTTGTACGTAGACGCCACCCGGCGCAACCGCCTGCCATTGTGGCGGGGCGGCGGGGACGGGCCTGGCCAGGCCCGACGCGATGAAGGATGAAGAATGAAGAAGGACCTGGGGTGATGGCCGCGGCACCCCTTTCACCGGCCGACGAGGGCGCGCTGATCCTGGCCGCCACGAACGCGGCCCCCGACGGCATCCTGCTGGTGGACCGCGGCGGCCGCATCGTCATGGCCAACGCGGCCATGGAGTCCATCTCCGGCTATGCGGCCGATGAGTTGTGCGGCAGCCCCGTCAGCCTCCTGCTGCAGCCCGCCTTGCGGGAAGCGCATGGACGCCATCTGGACAGCTACTTCCAGTCGCCGTCGCGCCGGCCCATGGGAATGGGGCGGGATCTGTGGATCGCCCGCAAGGACGGCCGGTCCGTGCCGGTGGATATCGCCCTGGGCTACACCGACGCGCAGGGCGGCACGGCCGTGGCCTTCGTGCGCGACATCTCGGAGGTGCGCAGGCTGCAGGCCCAGATGCACTTCCAGGCCACGCACGACACCCTGACCGGCCTGGTCAACCGCTGGCAGTTCGGCCAGCGGCTGGAGCAGGCCATTGCCGAAGCGGCGCTTGGCGGCCATTCCTTTGCGCTGCTGGTGCTGGACCTGGACGACTTCAAGGCCGTCAACGATGGCTATGGACACGCCGCGGGGGACCGGGTGCTTGTGGAAGTGGCGCGCAGGCTCAAGAGTGTCCTGCGCGGCGGCGATACGCTGGCACGGCTGGGTGGGGACGAATTCACCGTGCTGCTGCCGCACATCGCGCAGGTCCGCGATGTGGAACAGGTGGCCGCCCAGGTCCTCGCGGCGCTGTGCCAGCCCTTTCAGATGCATGGCTTTGAACTCGATTTCGGCGCGAGCCTGGGAATTGCCGTGTACCCGCGGGACGCGCAGGATGCCCCCACCCTCATGCGCTATGCCGACATGGCGATGTACCACGCCAAGGAGTCCGGCCGCGCGAACTACGCGTTCTACGAGCCGCCGCTGGGCGCCCGCATGGCGGAGAAGCTGCAACTGCACGAGCGCCTCAAGCTGGCCCTGGCCTACGGCGGGCTCCATCTGCACTACCAGCCGCAGGTGGAGGTGGGCAGCGGCCGCATCCAGGCGGTGGAGGCGTTGCTGCGGTGGACCGATCCCCAGCTGGGCGAGGTTCCCCCGACCCGTTTCATTCCCGTGGCGGAGGCGACGGGCCTGATCCTTGCCGTGGGTGCGTGGGTGATCGGCACGGCGTGCCAGCAGATCGCCGAATGGGACCGGGCGGGCCTGCCGCTGCGCGTGGCGATCAACCTGTCCGCGCAGCAGCTGCGCCAGACCGACCTGGTGGAGCAGATCGAACGCAGCCTGGCCCTTCATGGCGCGCGGCCCGACCTGCTGGAGATCGAGGTGACCGAATCCGAGGCCATGGCGGACCCCGCGCAGGCCCGCGATGTGCTGTGCCGCCTGCAGGCGCTGGGCGTGTGCATCGCCCTGGACGACTTCGGCACGGGCCATTCATCCCTGGCGTACCTGAAGCACTTGCCGGTCTCCCGGATCAAGATCGATCGCGAGTTCATCCACCCTCTGCTGCACAGCAACGGCGATGCGGTCCTCGTGCAGGCCATCATCGTGCTGGCCAAGACACTGGGCTTGCACGTCGTGGCCGAAGGGGTCGAAACTGCGGAACAGCTGGGCCTGCTGGCGCAGTACGGCTGCGATGCCTACCAGGGGTGGCTGTACTCCCGGGCGGTGGCGCCAGCCCACGTCGCGCAGCTTCTGCTGGCGCAACGGGCGAGCGAGGATTCCGCCGTTCTGTAAGGGCTGCGCGCGCGGAGGCTAGGTGCCGGTTTGTTGCGCCGGGCCGCCCGCCAGCCCGATCAGGACATCGCGCTGGATTTCACAATGCCAGCGGTCGCGGCGCACCAGCCCATGGCGCAGCGCGAGCTGGCGCAGCGTGCGCGCAATGGTTTCCCGGGTGGTGGAGAGAAGATCGGCCAGCACCTGGTGGCTGGGCAGCCGCACCAGGGAGCTGCGCTGCAGGTTGGCCAGCTGGAGCAGGGTGGCCGCCAGCTGCCCCGTCACCCCACGGATGCGGGCGATGCGTGCCCAGTCGGCCAGGCGGGCGTTCGTGTGGGCGTAGCTTTGCGCAAGCCCCCGCAGCAACTCGGAATCCAGCAGCCCCTGCTGGAGGACCGCCTCCACGGGCACCTCGCAGATGCGCCCCGCGGTCAACGCCCGGCAGGACACGGCGGCCGGTTCCTGCACGAGCGCCGTCGAGCCCAGGGGCTGCCCGGCGCCGAACAGGCCGATCGGCCGCTCCACGCCGTCCTCGCCGCTGCACAGCACCACGACGATGCCGGTCTTGACGATCTTGAACGTCTTCTGCCCCGATTGCCCCTGCCGCAACAGCAACTCGCCCTTGCGCACCGGACGCTCCACCAGAAGGGGCTTCCAGCCAGCGCGCCGTTTTTCGTCTTGCCGGCCCAGCAGGCACTGCTGCTGTCCTGCGCAGAGGCAGCACCCGCCACCGGAAGGCAGGGATGGGGTGGTACGGCAATGGGGCATGCGGGCGTGGGATTCCGGGGCGGCAGGGCCCGGAACAAAAAACCCGGGCAGGATCCATGGACCTTACCCGGGTTCATGGCGCGCTGCAACAAAATGTATGCCGCCCGCCGATGGCCTGTGGGACTCTACTCCGCCTTGATCCCGCGCATCGCAATCACGCCGCCCAGCAGGCTGGTGTCGGCCTTGATGCGGTTGGCCAGCCCCTCGGGCGAGGTGCCTGCCACCTGCCATCCCTGCTGAAAGAGCTTGTTGCGCATGTCTTCGCTGCGGGCGATCTCGCTGATCACGGCGGCCAGCTTGGCCTGCAGTGGCTTGGGCATCGTGGCCGGCGCGGCAAACGCATTCCAGATTTCCAGGTTGAAGCCCCGGATACCGGCTTCCGACAGGCTCGGGATATCGGGTGCCAGCGGGCTGCGGCCCGCCGAGGTGACGCCGATGGCGCGCAGCTTGCCGGCGCGCACCTGGGCCTGGGCGAGCGCCGGGGGCAGCAGCGCCATCTGCAGCTGGCCGCCCAGCATGGCATTGGCGACTTGCGGGTAGCCCGGATACGGGACGTGCACGGGGTTGATGTTGCTGCGCGACTTCAGCAGCTCGGTGCCGATGTGGCCCACGGTGCCCACGCCCGGCGTGCCATAGCTCCATTTGTCGCCGCCGTTGCGCGCCGCCACGAAGAAGTCGCGCGCGTCGCTGTTGGCGGGTACGCCCGGCTGCGTGACGGGCGCGGTCAGCACCAGGGGCGACGTGCCGATGAGGCTGAGCGGCGCCAGGTCCTTGAGCGGATCGTAGGGCACGGCAGGGTTGATCATCTTGGCGATGGTCATGTTGCCGTTGATCATCAGGCCGATGGTGTGGTCATCACGCGCCTTGGCCACCGCGTCGGCGCCGATGTTGCCGCCTGCCCCCACCTTGTTTTCCACGATCACCGGCTGGCCCAGGGCCTTGGACAGGGGTTCCGAGAAAGCGCGCGCGGTGAGGTCGGGCGAGGTGCCGGCCGGAAAGCCCACGATGATCTTCAGCGGCTTGTTCGGCCAGACCTGCGCGGCCGCGGCGGGGGCCGAAGGCCTGGCGGTGTTCTGGGCGAGTGCCCAGGGGGATGCGGCGGCCAGGGCGATCAGCAGCGATGCGCGGCGGGAAACGGGGCGTGACATGGGGTGGGTCTCCTCCAAAAAAAGTTCGGGGCCATAACGACAAGGGGCCCCAGAACTGGGGCCCCTCGAGGCAACTTCTGCACAAGCGGGATATTAACGCGCCCCCGCGGGCATTCAGGCGTACTCGGCCAGCGCCTTCTTCATCTTCTTCATGGCGGCCACCTCGATCTGGCGGATGCGCTCGGCGCTCACGCCATAGACCGCGGCCAGTTCATGCAGCGTCATGCCGCCCGTGCCGTCGTCGTTGACCTTGAGCCAGCGCTCTTCCACGATGCGGCGGCTGCGCGCGTCCAGGCTGTCCAGCGCCGTGGCGATGCCGTCGGTGGCGAGCGCATCGCGCTGGCGCGACTCGATCATGGCGGTGGGCTCATGCGAGGCATCGGCCAGGAAGGCAATGGGGCCAAACGCCTGTTCGCCATCGTCCGAAGGTGCAGGGTCGAGCAGCACGTCGCCACCGGACATGCGGGTTTCCATCTCGATGACTTCTTCACGCTTCACGTTGAGCTGCGCGGCCACGGTGTCGATTTCCTGCTCGGACAGCGTGTCCCGGTGCGTCGCGGCATCCGCGGCGGAAGCATCGGCCTTGAAGCCCTGCTTCATCGAGCGCAGGTTGAAGAACAGCTTGCGCTGTGCCTTGGTCGTCGCGACCTTGACCATGCGCCAGTTCTTCAGGATGTATTCGTGGATCTCGGCCTTGATCCAGTGCATGGCATAGCTCACGAGGCGCACGCCCTGGTCGGGGTCGAAACGCTTCACGGCCTTCATCAGGCCGACGTTGCCTTCCTGGATCAGGTCGCCATGCGGCAGGCCGTAGCCCAGGTACTGGCGCGCAATCGACACCACGAGGCGCAGGTGCGACATCACCAGCCGTCCGGCGGCGTCCAGGTCGTTGTGGTCCTTGAGCTGGCGTGCGTACGTCTGCTCTTCTTCGTGGGTGAGCAGCGGCAGGCGGTTGACAGCGGAAATGTAGGCATCCAGATTGCCCAGCGGGGGCACCAGCGCCCAGGGGTTGGCGGGCGCCAAAGTCGTCGTCGCGGTTCCAGATTGAATGTTCATTCCGGGAATCCTTTCCTCTAAGCCATGATGTTAGCACTCTCTATGAGTGAGTGCTAAACCCGGAGTTCCCCTCCGGTTGTTCGGGGTGGGAGGCACCTTTCTCGACGGTCGTGGTTGCCGATTTCTGTCACATCGACAGTAGTGGTGGCGTCAATCCCCCTGGGCTTGCGATGAACCCAGTCCAGGAATGTCAAGGACCGCCAAAACCCGCGCCTGCCCGTACTGAGGAGCAGGTGAAGGTGAACAACCTTTTTGGTCTTTCATGAGGTGGATGTGCGGATGACTTCGGCGAGCGGTCGAGACTATTGGAGCAGCCCGTAGCCCAGTTGGAGCTTTCGTTTGCGCACCGGTTCCTCATTGATCGTGAAACGGCCGAAGTAACGGTCGCTCCATGTTCTATGAGAGACGAGATCAAAGGCGCTATCAAACGCCATATCATGTATGCATGCGGGATTGGGCGACCAAAAATTGGTGATATCTGCCGCAAGGGTATTGCTACGGTAATAGCGAGCCTGGGCTTCGTTCGTGGGCAGATCATTCGCCGCATGGCTTTCGAGGTACATCACCCCGTGGCAAAGGGATCGAACAATTCCAAGTGCCTTCACCATATCTGGTAAATGGTACAGGACACCGAGAAAAAGTACGTGATCAAATGTCCCCAGCTCTTTGGCATTCAGGTCATAGACATTGGCACGGTGGTATTGGAAATATCGCCCCGAGATTTCTTCCATCACTCCAAATCCATGGGCATCTTTGCTCCGATAGTCAATGGCGACAACTTCAGCACCCAGTCTGTGAGCTGCGAGAGAGAAAAATCCGTCTGAAGGGCCGATGTCAAGTACCCGCTGACCTCGAAGATCTGGGGGGAAGGAAATGTCATTGAGGAGAAAACGTGGATCATAGGTTCCAGGTGTGAAAAGACCTGGATAGATTTCAAAAGCATGATGCCAGTGCTTCACAGAAGCGACCAGTTGCTTCGCTTTTTCAATATTCAAAATTTACTCCCGTAAAATGCCACAATTCACCAGATTAATTTGGTAAAAATTTTCGGTCATGTGCTTGTTTGAAGCTTGTTTGCTCAATTCATTTCTCACAAAGATAGCGGGGTATGGCAGTCTTGTGCGCAAAAGGATCGATGAGGTCCTTTGAGTAGGTTCCGGAAATAAGCCTCTGCGGGGGGAGAAAATTAGAGCGAAAAAAACGACTGAAGCTTGCCAGGTGTTCTCCGCGTGAAGTGAGCCGTAGGCAATTTGTTTGATCAATAAAAACGGTGCCAGACTGCATTTGCTCGGTAATCCGAACATCCATCAGGCGGTGCTCGCGAAAATACTCTTCACGAAAAACCAAATCCAGGCGTTGATGTTGAATGCCTCCACCACGCTGTTGGAGTTTTTCAAGAATATAAAATGACAGTGAGCGATCAATGACTGTTGGGAATGTCAAGGCCATTGCATAGCCTATCAGTGCGCAGATTGAAATATTCTGTGCCTTCTCGAGTGAGCTGAATTGGCTGGAAAATGGTAGTGCCAATATAATTGCGGCATAAACCAGAAGGGCCAAGCAACAAGCCCAGATTGCGGCATATAGCACGACATCAACTTTGACCGAGTGAATGTAAAGCCAATAAGTAATCACTGCGATCACTATATACAGTAAAACCCCCGACATTGACAGGATGAATCGACGCATCAGACTGGGAGTTGCTGCGGAAAAGAAGGCTGGGTACCTTTGGCAATTGAGCCTGGATCGGCCATCGATTGGGGGAGACCGTATTCCTGTTGGTGGAACACCGGGGGGATATCGTCAATTGTCTCGACCGGTATCTTGGACGATTTTTCGAATTGGATGAGAGCCTTTAAAGGCCCGTGGTGTTTTGCCAGATGTGAGGCAATATTTAACGACGCGGCAGCCGCACATGCTGCAATGAAGATTGCGGTCGCCGTTGCAACCCCTAGCGAGAAGTTTCCTTGATCCAGTCCGACGATGAACGTGCCGAAGGCTAGGCCGCATCCTATCGCCAGCCCCCCGAATACAGCCGTGGCCACGGCGAGTCGGCGCCTTGCCACGATTGCAAAGACCGAGAAAGAGGCAATGCCATGCTGCACCAGTCGCGGGAGATTCATCTTGGAGCGGCCCGCGTATCTGTGTCCACGATCCACGCGAATGCGTTGTACCCGCAGCTCCGACACGAGCACTGTTGCGGCAATGTGCCTCGCCAGCGTGGGCATGGTGCAGAGCCGTTTGACAGCGGATCCGCGCAGCAGCATGAAGTTGCCGAAGTTCATGCGCCTGCCTGTCAAACAGAGGAAAAGGACTTTGTAGCCCACATAAAGAAGTCGGAAGAGCCTTCCTTCGTTGCGGCTGCCCCTTGACGCGACGGCGACATCAGACGCGTCTTCTAGCCCTGCAATCAACCTCTCGATGGCTTCGGGCAGATCTTCTCCGTCAGAGTCCATGATCACCACCAATTGATCATCGTGTATATGCTCTGCTATGAACCGCAAACCCACCGAAATGGCTATTTGATGGCCGAAATTGTCGTGCAGACGCAATAGATGTCCATCCATGTGGGAATGCACCCCCCGCTCGAATTCAAACGGATAGCGGCGGGACCCGTCGTCCACGATCACTACAGAATACGGGATGTGAACATGCTCGTCCAAGTGCTGCAACAGGAGCGAACATGCTTCCCGGTCTTCATAGACGGGCATGAGGACAACGAGATTGGGACACAGTTCAGACATACAAGCAGGCTCGACGGAGAAAAACGAGCGGCATTTCCATACAGTTTTGTACGAGCGAGAGCCATTTTTGCACCGGTAATTAGGATCTCCTCGGCTCCTTTTTTTCATGGGGACCGATCGTCGAAAAATAGCAGTTCGTGCGCTCATCATGATGATTGCAACGTTCAGCCACCGGCATGGGAGCAGCCCATTTTCCCGTTATGCACGCTGCAGATTGTTACACTGAAGTCGCTTGCCCAAGCGTCTACGTCCCGTTGGCATGTCGTGGTGCCCTGATTTTCACGAGGCTTGCCTGGTGTCCGCCGGATTGATGCTGTCAGTGCGGGCCACTCCTCGGGGCGAAGCCATGCACGCCAATGCGTTTCCGACAAGACGATGAACCTAGATATGCGCCATTTGGCAACTTTTGAGCGAACACCCCCCAAGCCTGGTCTTTGGTTGCGCTTGGGCAGAGATGGGGTGGTGGCGTTGCTGCTTTTTTGCGCCGGCTTGCTGATATTCAACATCAACTTGCGAACGATCGGAGCCGCAGACACTTACGCAGCCCGGTACTTGCCGCTGTCGATCTGGAAGCATGGCACCTTAACCCTTGATCCCGTTGCGCTGCATGTGGCCCAAGGTCTTCGTCCTCCACAGAAGCCAGGCCAGATCGGTGAGGCTTGGTGGATGCTCAGGACTGCTGATGGCCACCTCGTCTCGATGTATCCTCCGGTAACGCCCGTACTGGCCGCGCCGCTTTATCTACCTGCGGTCCTGTACCTGAATGCCACCGATTGGGCGGTGCAGCGCGTAGAGCGCGTAGGCCGCATCATGGAAAAGCTTGCCGCCTCGCTCATCGCCAGTATCAGTGTCGCCTTGATGTTCTTGCTGCTTCGGCGGCAATCCGACACCAAGACGGCCGCTTGGCTGGCACTGTTGTTTGGATGGGGTACATCCACGTGGGTCATCAGCAGCCAGGCATTGTGGATGCATGGCATCGGCCAGTTGCTGGTGATCGGGTTGCTGTGGCTATCCGTCTTGCCACGACGCACGCGTTCGTGCGCAGCCGTGACGGGCCTGCTGTGTGCCCTGTTGGCTTGCAACAGGCAACCCGATGCCATTCTTGCTGCAGGCTTTGCAATCCATGCGCTTCTCAAAGATCGGGGAAATTTCAAATTCTTTGTCGTGGGTGCTGTCGTTCCCGTGGTGGCAACGTTGGCCTACAACTTGGGGGTGGTAGGTAATTGGATCGGCGGCTATGGCTTGGCCCTGCAAGGGCAAAAACTTGACATCTCTCTGCTGAATACCCTCAAGGGCGTGGGTGGACTTTTGTTCAGCCCGGTGCAGGGGTTGTTCGTATTCTCTCCGTTCCTGCTTTTTGCTCTGCCTGGCTTCCTTCATCAGGCCCGTCAACCGTCTTTGCGTTTGCTGTCGCTGTTGCTGGCGGGAGTGGTTGTGCTGCAAGTTGTTTTCTATGCCGCGGTGAACTGGAGTTCCGGTGTCAGCTGGGGCCCCCGGTTTCTGACCGATCTGCTGCCGATCCTGTTTTGGATGTTGCCCCCTGTCGTCGAGGGTTTGGGGGTCAATGCGCGAAGAGTGTTTGTGGCGCTCGGCCTGTTTGCCGTCGCCAGTTCGGCAATCGGGGCCTTTGGGTACACCGGCAGCGCCCACTCGGAATACCTCAGTGCCCATCCTCCGCAGGATGCCAGCCAGCGGGTGGCGATATCCGAACGTGCCGCGTGGATGACCGAACATTCTCCGTGGTTGGCCCGCCCCAAGTTTTTCAATGATCTGTTTCCTGGGTTGTCCGGATCAATCGACCGATTGAACATTTCTCCCGAGGGACTCGCCACGGTGGAAGGATGGGCTCTTTTCGGAAGCCGCCAGCCTTTCGATGTGCACCTGCTGATCGACGGGGTGCGAGTGTCCGGTGGCACGTCCGATTTTGGGTACCGCCAAGACGAAGATGTGGGCGCCCGGAATACCGGAACCTGGAAGATATCTTTTCCGGCCGCGCTTTTGACCTCCAGTCGGCCTGTATTCAGTGCGCTGGTCCGCTCGAACCCCCAGGCAATGCCCTGGATCCTCCAGGCATTCGAACTGCCGGTTCCCGCTGCTCACGCCGCGGCTTTGATGGAGGTCCCGTGGCGAGGGGCCATTGATGCGATTCGCGTTCACCCGAACCGGGGTCTCGACGTGGTCGGCTGGATATCCTCGGGGAACAAGGTCCCGGGAAATCTTGAGCTCTGGCTGGATGACCGGCGAGAGGCGGGTATCAGCTCTTTCTTCAGACGCCCGGACGTTGAGAAGGTCCTGGGCGTCACCGCTGCCAGTGGATGGAGGGCGAGCATTGCGGTGCGCGGCCTGTCAGCAGGCGAACACAGAATCTCCGTGGTGTTGCCGTCCAAAAGCCCGGCGTCAGCCCCCCAGCGTCTCGTCTCCAAAGTCTTTTCGGTTGAACCCGCTGCAGCGCCTCCCCGGTGGTCCGATGAAATGTCCATCTCCGAGATGGCAAAGTTCGCCACCTCGACGCTCGAATACCAACAGGATAGTGGGGGGTATTGGCTGACTGACTACACCAGCGAGGTGCATTTCCGGCAGCCCCATTCGGAGCTGAACGTATTTTCGACTGCGGCGATCGTCGACCTTCTGGGCCCCGTAAGTTCCAGCCTGAAATTGTCTGGCACGCTGGACAAGGCCAAACGCTTTCTTTCCGAACAGATCGAGGAGACCGGTCTTGTGCGTTACCACGGCCGTCCCGATCTTCCTTCGCATGGTGTATTGGGCTGCAGAATCACTCCCGATGCTGACGACACGGCGCTGGTCTGGCGCCTTGCCCCCGCGCTGGACGGCAAGTTGCAGGAAAAGGCCCGTGCGACGCTGGAGGCATTCAAGACTCCAGAGGGTCTTTACCGTACTTGGCTGGCCGCCCAGGATCGCTACGAGTGCATCGATCCGGGCAAGAACCCCAATCCTGCGGACATAGGTATTCAGATCCATGTCCTGATGTGGTTGTACCAAGTCGATTCCCTGGCGGCGCGGAAACTGTGTGAAGTCTTGCAGTCGCACTCCCAGGATCCGTCACTGTGGGTCTATTACCAACGCGCACCTGCCGCGGTGATGTGGCGGTTGCCTGCCCTGCAGGCCATGGGCTGCCCGTTGAAGTTGCCAGAGTCATTACTCGCCGTGCAGGATCCGGATCAGCAGCTCTGGTTGAAGGTCATTGAAGGCATCCACCTGACGGAGGCGAGGCCGGGTCGGAGCCGGCTCAAGGACAACGACAAGCTCCTGCGGACAATCGCGGCCAAGGGATTTGAGCGCGTGTGGCAATCACCGGTACTGTATTTCCACAATGATCTCACGGCGACCGTCAGCCGCTACTACTGGTCTCCAGAGCTGGGGCTTGCGCTGTGGCTTCGTTTGTTCGCCGCCAACGAGCAGGCGCGCAAGAACGTTGCTTCCTCTCATTGATGGGGTGTGGGATGCGGACACCTGCCTGGTTCCGATGGCTGCAGTGCGTGCGGATGGACGAAGTCGCAGTGCTTCAAGGCACGCCTTTGATGGGATTTGTGTTTGCGCTTGATCGCAGTGTCCAACGTTCCGGGACCGATACGCTGTGCACGCTGGTGGCATTGGTGTGTGCGAGCGCCTGCCTCGTGGCGCACATCATCGTGCTCAACGACTGGGCGGGTATTGACGGTGACCTCCAGGATCCGAATCGAAGTACGCGTACCTTCTTGTCGCTCGGCATATCCAGGCGGGCAATGTGGTGCATGGCGCAACTGTGGGCGGTTCTGGGGTTGGCATTCTCGGCGTATCTTGGATTGCATTCGTTGTGGGTCGCCGGCGGCATGCTGCTGACCAGCACGTTCTACTCTTCACCCCGGTGGCACCTCAAAGGCATCCCCATTGCCAGTTCGCTGCTGCATCTGGCCGGTGGCATCCTGCATTTCTTGCTGGGCTATCTGGCGATTGGCGAACTGAACCCTCAGAGCCTTGTTTTTGCGTGCTATTTCGGTGTCGTGTTTGCGGCTGGCCACCTGATGCATGAAGTGCGCGGACATGACGCGGATGCAGCAAATGGTATTTTGACCAACGCGGTGGCGTTCGGAAAAAATGCCACCTCCATCGCGGCCTTCGTGCTGTTTAGTGCTGCCTATGGGCTTGTCGCAGTCTGGGCCGCCATGGAGCAGCATCCACTGTTGCTGAGTCTGTCATTGGCGGCTTATCTGTTGCATGGTCTCAAGACGTGGCAGGTGTTTCAGTCACGGCTCGCACCCCATCCTTTGCTGCATCTGCAGCGGCACTACCGGTTCAACTTTGCCCTGATTGGCTTGGTGCTCTTGGGAACCTTTGCGCTGCCTTATGTTCACGGCAGGGTGTCAGGAGTGGCTGGATAGCAGGCTGTAGATCATGCGTATCGGCTTGGTAATGCGCCAGGAGCCAGACCGCACAAGCGCGTCCACTTGAGCTTGCAGGGAGTGCCGTGTCGCGCGCAATTGCTCCAGCTCTCGCTGATTCACCAGCAGGATCTGAACCTGTTGCCTTGCCGCCAGCAGGGCGCGATTGAGTGCCAGAATCTCGTCGTGCATTTCGGCGCCAGCGCGCGCGAGCCGTCTGCATTCCTCGCGTGTGTCGATCAGGTCTAGTTCAATCCGGCGATGCTCCAAAGCTGAGGCGCGCAGAGGCGCCTGCTCCATGTGGGCAGAATTTTTACCGGACGGAATGGAGCGTGCCGCGACCCCGGAGGTCTGCGGGGCGTTCGCCATGCATGCAGATTCGGCGCATGTGTTTTTTGCTAGCTCATCCATCACGTGTCCTGCTTCGAATTGCTATAGGCTGAGATGTGTCGTTGCGACGCGGGGCGGCGTTTGCATTCAGCGCACGCTATTTGGTGCACTGCAGTGCGAGTACTTCGGCAATTCGGCTGCGCAGCCGTTGCGCACATGCGGCCGGCCCATGCTGCTTGTGCAGCAAATCCCGGGCATTGCGCGCACGGCGCGCGGCTTCGTCCGCATGAAGATACACCGAGCGCATTTGCCACGCCGCATGCGTTTCGTCCGGTTCGGCCCACATCTGGCCGGCGTGAAATGGGTAGTGGCCTTCGGGTACTGCAACCAGCGTGTAATCAACAGGCCAGCCTGTCTGGTTGGATACCAGTTCGGTGGTGGCGGAATAGTCGGTGGCAACGACCGGCTTGCCCAGCTCCATCGCTTCTGCGATCAGCAAGCCCAGGCCTTCGCTGCGGTGCAACGACACGACCGCATCGCAGCAGCCGATGAGTTGCAAGGTGGCGCTCCGACTCAGGGTGTCTTCAATCAGCTGGACATCCGGATCGCCGCGCAACTCCTGCAACAGTGCGGCCTGCGGGCCACGCAATTTGTCCGCGTTCAGAGCCTTGATGACCAGCCGGACTTTCGCAACTGGCGCATCTTGGCGAAACGCACGGCGAAACGCCCGGACCACCGCCATCGGATTCTTGCGCTCCACAAATGACAGGCAATCGAAGGAAAAGAAGAATATGAAAGCACCATCGTCCAATCCGAACTGCATCCGTTCACCGGCTTTCGGGGTTTCGAAAGTGAGCATCAGCGGCATGTAGCGCACAGGCTTGTCGATTCTGCCTTCCAGCATGGCCTGGATGTACTGCGTGGGCGCCCACACCTCATCCACAAGATCGAATGCCTTGAGCCAAGGGGCGGGAAAATTCTCCAGTTCCCAAAAGGGCATCGTCGCCCGCCAAGCCCCGGGATTCAAGGAGGATTCGAGTGTTTTGACGACGAGGGGCAACTGGTCCGCATTGACGTTGAAGACCTCGATGGGGGAGGACGATTGGCCAACAAAAAGTCCTTCCAGAGACTGTTCCAGTTCACTGGACAACGCGCTGATGCGAACCGGCAGGCCGCATACCGGGATCTGGCCGTGGTCGAGCGCACGCAACATCTGTCGACCTGCTTCGCCAACGCCCAACGCCAGCCGCAGGTAACCCACCACCGTGACCGAGGGACCTTTGTTCGTGCACTGCAAAGGGAGGGCGTCCATAGCGGTTGTGGACGGTGCATCGATGGGCTGCCTGGGGGCCATGATGGCTCTGCCGTCGAACCAGGGTCGCCCGTGGGTTCTGAACCAGTCCAGGTATCTGTCGACACCGTGTGCTGTCGAGAGATCGAATGCATGTCGAAGCCCCGGCTCGCTGCGGTGTATTTCTGTCAGCAGGCGCGTGGCCTGACCCGAGGCCCCGCTGCATGCGTCGGGACTTGGCAAATGCAAGTAGTCCTCGTAAGTGGCGAATGGATCGCCGCCTAGCCAGCGCACATGGCGGTCACGGAACATGCGGCGTACAAATTTCGGAATGGGAGTGCCAGAGGCAAATCGCCCATAAGCGTATGCGCCGACAGGAATGTCTCCGTGGCCATTGGCGAGCACCCGGGACGCATAGCGATGCATCAGGTTTGCCAGCGGATGCGAGATGTCTGCGTCGCGAAATGCCTGGGTGTATTTCGACAACCGTTGCGGGTTGAGTGGATCAATGCCGCTGAAGTGGAAAAAACACAGAGGCTCGCCGTCCACCAGCCACGCACCCGCTTCGCCCGTCAATGTCCGCTGGTGGAGATTCCAGTAGGCCACGTTGTATGTGGTATCCCGCAGAATCTGCGCCTTGGCGGCAAAGCCGGGGATCAGATCCATGAATTTCTGATCGACAAATCGGCCGGAATCCGGCTCGTTGACGCAGTCATATTGCAGCCGGCGCGACCACCAACGCAGCAGCTCTTCTGTTTCCTGCGCGGCACCGACTCCCAGGAAACCAAGGTTGTAGACACCGGCGCGCATGATGCCGACGTCATCGGGAAAGTCGCTCCGCTCGGCGGGCTTCGTCATGTGCGGCGTCAGGACAAACGAGGCGCCGGCGTCCAGCAACGCGAACACCTTGTCCAGCGGCGCGTATACCTCGATGTCTGGGTCGAGATAAACGACGTGCTCATGACCCCGGTCCCGCAGCGCGCGGAACATGAAGGGCTTGACGGCCGTGTTGAATTCCATGATGTCGTAGCGGAATGCGAATCCGCGGAAATCATCGATATTCAGGTCTGTGGCCGCAATCACCTGGCATGCATCGGGATAGTCCACCATCTCCGGCTGCACGTCGTCGGCCAGGCACAGATATACATCGGCTTCTGGATGGTGCCGCTGGATGCTCTCCAGCAAGACCTTGGCCATCGGCACATAGTTGTTCGAGCAGATGGTGAAAAGTGCGCGTTGAGCCGTCATTTTTTCTTTGAGGATTTGTCTGCTGAATTGCTTTGACTCGCAAACAACGAGCGACAGGCCCAGCTAACGCATGAATAGTGAACAAAATCTAACACACCCTATGGCCTGGGCAGGGTGACGCGCAGCGCCTGCCATTGAAAGCGGCTAGAAGTTCTCCATTGGCAGATGGATACGGCGCACGGAGCCGTCAAGGGAGGGGCGTGGAGAACCACCGGCTGGCGCTTCCCAGGACGCTATGGCAGACTGCAGCGCCCAACTTCGGGAGACGTGCATGACCGAGCCGACCGCCCTTTGCGACATTCTCGTTGTCACCACCACGGTGGCCACCGAAGCGGAAGCCCGGCGGCTGGCGCAACTGGTCTTGCAGGCGCGGCTGGCGGCCTGTGTGCAGGTGGAGCCGATCACGGCCTACTTCCGCTGGCAGGGCGCCTCGCAGGAGGACCGTGAGCTCCGACTGGTCTGCAAGACCGTGGCGCGCGCGCTGCACCCGCTGTTGGCGCTTTTGCGGGCGCAACATCCTTATGCGCTGCCGCAACTGGTGGTGCAGGCGCTGCAGGGGTCCGCAGAATATGCCGGCTGGGTGGATGCGCAGGTGGCCCATGCCACGGTGCTGGCCTGACTGCGGGGCATCCGCGGTTTTTTTCAGCCTCCTGGGCGGCAGGGGCGGGTTCCTGCCTGGCCCCTGTGGCTGGGCTGGCTACACGCTCAGGTCGATCTGCTGCACCGTGCCCGCGCTGCCGTCGTCTCGCAGGTAGACGCTGGTGGAGCGCACGGCGCCCAGGCTGCCGTTGTCGGCGCTGCGCAGGGCAAAGGGCGTTGCCTGGGCGCTGAGCTGCACCGCGCCCACGCCCAGCTCCTGCAGGGTTTGCAGGCGGCCCGTGCCATCCGCACCCGGGGTCCACACGCGCAGTTGCTGGAAGACGGGGTCGGCCTCGTCGATCCAGCCGTTGCCGTCGCTGTCATGCCGGGCCAGCTCCGAAAAGCCGTTCCCCGTGCCCGGGCCGAAGAGTTCCAGGCCGTTGTCGATGCGTGCGTTCTGGTTGTTGTCCAGCGCCAGGTAGCCCCGGTTCCCGGCCAGCAGGGGCACCTGTTCGGTCTGCCCGTCGCCGTCCAGGTCGAAGGCGAAGCGCAGGTCCTGTAGCTGCGCGGCGGTGCCGTCGAAGTTGATGACCAGGGGGTCCACCGCCACGGCATCGCCCAGCCGCAGGCTGACGGAGGATTCCTCGCGGTAGCTGCGCTGCATGTCCAGCTGCAGCGTGAACTGGATCTCCCGGCCATCGGCGGTGCGCACGGTGCCCGCCGCCGCGAACTGGGTGCGTTCGGTTTCCTCCAGCACCTCGCGCTGTTCGTAGATCATGCCAAAGCCCGCGCGCTGGCGGGGGGCCTCCGTGGTGCCGTTCCCGGCGGGCGGCGCAGCGGGCACGGGCTCGGCGGGCGCCTCTGCGGCCTTGGGCCCGGCATACACGCGAACCAGCACGCCGGTCATGCGTTCGATGAGGTCGCGGATCATCGCGAGCTGGGGTGTCAGGCCTTCGTCGGGGTCGCGCGTGGGGCGCGGTTCGACGGAGGCCGAGGCAGCGGCCGCGTGGGCGGCCTGGGCCAGGCGGGCCGCGCTGGAGATCTGGGGCGGCGGGGCCTGGCGGGCGGCGGGCGTGCCCGGAGGGCGCTCGCCCACCCACATTTCCAGGCGGCTTGTCTGGCTGTGCATGCGCGTGGCGGCATGCCGGGCCTGCATCTGCAGGGTGGACGACTCGATTTTCATGGGGCACCTCCATGGTTTCCACGGAGGCGCGGCGCGGGGCCGACTGTCGTGGCCTTTGGTTATCGGCATTTGCGTGCGGCAACTTGAATGCCATCGCGGCGCCGGTCTGGCGCGAGGTCAGCCGGGGGCCTTTGCGGGGCCCAGTGCCTCCAGCGCCGCCCGTTCAAAGTCTTCCAGTGCCAGCGGCCTGCCAAACAGGTAGCCCTGAAACGCCTTGCAGCCGTGTGCCAGCAGGAACTGGTGGTGCGCCGCCGTTTCCACCCCCTCGGCGATCACGTCCAGGCCCAGGCTGCCCGCCAGGGCGATGATCGAGCGGGCGATGGCCGCGTCGCTCGGGTCCAGCAGCACTCCGCGCACGAAGCCTTGGTCGATCTTGATCTGGTCCAGCGGCAGGCGCTTGAGGTAGCTCAAGGACGAGTAGCCCGTGCCAAAGTCGTCGAGCGAAAAGCCCAGCCCATGGGCCTTGAGCGCGCGCATCGTCGCGATCACGTTGTCCACGTTGTCGAGCAGCAGGCTTTCGGTCAGTTCCAGCTTGATCCGTGCCGGATCGGCCCCCGTCCGCTGCAGCAGCGCAAGCACCTGGGCCACGAAATCGTCCTGCAGGAACTGGCGCGCGCTCACGTTGATGGCGACGTTCAGGTGGGCAAACTGCGGGTGCTGGCGCCACCGGGCCTGCTGGCGCAGGGCGGTTTCCATCACCCAGTGGCCCAGGGGCAGGATCAGGCCGGATTCTTCCGCCAGGGGGATGAACTCGGACGGCGGGACCATGCCCTGCACCGGGTGCCGCCAGCGCACCAGTGCCTCTGCGCCGGTCACCCGCCCCTGGTCGTCCACCTGGGGCTGGTACAGCAGCAGGAACTGCGACTGCCGCAGTCCGGTGTGCAGCTCCGCCTCCAGCAGCGCACGGCGGTTGACGGCCTGCTGCATGTCGGGGTCGAAAAAGCGCAGGGTGTTGCGGCCCGCGTCCTTGGCGCGGTACATGGCCATGTCCGCCTGCTTGAGGACTTCGTCCACGGAGTCGCGGTGGTCGCGCAGGAGCGTGACGCCGATGCTGGCCGTGAAATGGTGTTCGTGCCCCGCCAGCTGGTAGGGCTGGCGCAGCTGGGCCAGGATGAGTTCTCCCAGCGTGCGCGCCTGCGCCGCGGCTTCCGGCGGGTCGCTGCTGAGGTTCTGCAGCACCACCACGAATTCGTCGCCACCCAGGCGGGCCACGGTGTCCTGTTCCCGCACGCAGCCGGGCAGGCGCAGGGCGACTTCCTTGAGGAGCAGGTCCCCCACCTCATGCCCCCGGGTGTCGTTGAGCGTCTTGAAGTTGTCCAGGTCCACGAACAGCACGGCGGTGGTCAGGCCCGAGCGCGCGCCGTTGGCCAGCACCTGCTGCAGCCGGTCCACCAGCAGGCGCCGGTTCGGCAGCTGCGTGAGCGCGTCGTAGAACGCCAGGTAGCGGGCCTCGTCCTCCGCGGCCTTGCGCCCCGAGATGTCGATGTCGATGCAGAACATCTCGGGCGGATGCCCGGGCACCTGGATGTAGGCGTGGCTGGAGAACACGTCCACGGGCGAGCCGTCCTTGCGCCGCAGCTGCAGTTCGCCCGCCGGGATGACCTCGCCCGTGGCGAACATGTGGCGCATGTGCCCGCGCACGGTGTCGGCCATGGCCGGCGGGATGATGAGGTCCAGCAGGTTGCTGCCCAGCGCTTCCTCGGCGGTGTAGCCGTAGAGCTGCTCGGACGCCCGGTTCCAGTAGCTGGTGGTGCCGTCCTCCAGATAGCCCTGCACGGAGATGGACGGAATGTTGCGCAGCAGCGAGCGAAAGCGCAGCTCCGATTCGCGCAGCGCGCCCTCGGCGAGCTTGCGCTTGGTGATGTCGCGGGCCAGGAAGACCACGGCCGCCTGGCCGCCCACCTGAACGCCCAGGGGCTGAGCGCGCCCTTCGAAATGCCGTGGGCCCGAGAGCGTCTGCATCTCGTACTCCATGCTGTGCGTCTGGCCCGACTGCAAGGTATTGCGGATCAGCTCCAGGAAGCTGTCGGCCTGTGGCGCGGGCAGCACGTCATGCAGCCGCTTGCCAATCAGCTGGGGCGGGCTGGCCGCCAGGGGTGCGTCGTCGGGCGAGAGCACCTCCACATACCGCCCACGGGCGTCCAGCACGAGCAGCACGTCGGGGATCGCCTGGGCGATGGCGCGCAGGCGCGCCGCCGTGCCATGCAGCGCGCGCTCGGTGGCCAGGCGTTCTTCCACATCGCGCAGCAGCAGGCCCAGCACCACCGTGGCGGGCGTGAAGGTCAGCAGGAAAGGCACGGCCAGGGTCTGGTTGATGCGCTGGACGGCCTCGGCGGGAAGCAGCTGGAACAGGGCGACGACTGCGGTGTGCAGCAGCAACCCGAACAGGGCCAGCGGAACGGGCTCCACCCCCAGGCGCCCGCGCGCGCGGCCTTCGCGGTAGACCAGGCCCAGCGTGGTGCACAGCGCAATCACCAGCAGGCCCACCTCGGCGCCGGCGCCCCCCAGCCAGAGGCGGCCCGTGGCGGCCATGGCGGCGGCGATGCAGGCCACCAGCGGGCCCCCGAACAGGCCCGCCATGCTGAGCACGACCGAGCGCGCATCGAAGATCACGCCCGGCATCAGCACCACGGGGGTGAGCATGCCCACCACGCAGATGGAGCCAAAGAGGATGCCGGAGAAAACCTGCCCGGTGCGCGGGTGCCGGCGCCAGACGCGGATGTTGAACCCATGCAGGAAGCACAGCGCCAGCAGCAAGGCAACACCTTTGACCAGCTCAATGAACATGGGCGTCCGCGCCTTTCCTGGGGAAAGCCCATCATGGGGGAATTGCTGCCGTTCGTAAACGTGAAAATGGCCCCGAGGGGGCCATGGATCGCGGTTGCGGGCGGGTTTTCAGGTCAGCAGCGCCTGCGCGAATTCGCGCGCGTTGAAGGTCTCCAGGTCTTCGAGCTTCTCGCCCACGCCGATGAAATACACCGGAATGGGACGTTCCTGCGCGATGGCCGCCAGCACGCCGCCCTTGGCCGTGCCATCGAGCTTGGTCACGATGAGGCCCGTGAGCTGCAGCGCATCGTCGAACGCACGCACCTGGGCCAGGGCGTTCTGGCCGGTGTTGCCGTCGATCACCAGCAGCACCTCGTGCGGCGCCGTGGCGTCGGCCTTGGTGACCACGCGGCGGATCTTTTTCAGCTCTTCCATCAGGTGCAGCTGCGTGGGCAGGCGCCCGGCGGTGTCCACCAGCACCACGTCCTTGCCGCGCGCCTTGCCGGCCGTGACCGCGTCAAAGCTCACGGCGGCCGGGTCGCCGCCTTCCTGGCTCACGATCTCGACCGTGTTGCGGTCGGCCCAGACGCCCAGTTGCTCGCGCGCGGCGGCGCGGAAGGTATCGGCGGCCGCCAGCAGCACGGCCGCACCTTCGCCGGCCAGGTGTTTGGTGAGCTTGCCGATGGAGGTGGTCTTGCCCGCGCCGTTGACGCCCGCCACCATGATCACGGTGGGGGTGTGCTCGCCAATGACCAGCGCTTTTTCGAGCGGGCGCAGCAGGTCGGCGAGGGAGTCGGCCAGCAGGCCCTTGACGGCGGCGGGGTCGGTGGTCTTGCTGTCCTTCACCCTGCGCTTGAGGTCGGCCAGCAGGTGCATGGTGGCCTTCACGCCGGTATCGGCCATGAGCAGGGCCTCTTCCAGCTCTTCATACAGCGCATCGTCGATCTGCGTGCCGGTGAACACCGTGGTGATGCTGCTGCCCGTCTTGCGCAGCCCGGCCTTGAGGCGGTCGAGCCAGCCCTTGCGTTCCACGGGGGCGGCCGGCGCAGGTGCCGGTGCGGCGATGGGGGGGGCTGCCACGACGGCCACGGGCGCCGGCGGCGAGGCCTGCACCGGCGCTGCCACGGCCACGGGGGCCAGCGGCGGAACCGCGGCCGGTGCGGGCACGGGCGTGGGGGCCGCCTCGGGCGCCTTGGGGGCGAACGGGTTGCGCAGCCAGCCAAAAGCGGCCGGCGCCGCGGCGGGAGCTTCTGCGGGCGCTGTCGCGGGCGTGGTCACCTGCGCGGGGGCAGGCGAAGGCCCTGGCGGCTGATGCACCGCCGGAACTGCCGTGGCCGGCAGGACGGAAGTGGGGGGGGCGGCAGGTGCTGGAGCGCCGGACGACATGGCCGGGGAGGGCGCATCGGACGGTGCGGGCGTCGATGGCGGAGCGGCGGGCTTTTTCTTGAAAAAACTGAACATTGGTGGGTTCTTAGAATCATCCATTCTATGAAACGTGCTTTCACCCTACTGGGCCTGCTGGCCTGCCTCTCGTCCGGGGCTGCCTTCGCGGCAACCACCCCGGTATCCCAACCCTCCGATGCGCCTTCTTCCACGCCGTCCACCACGGCCTCTGGCGCGCAGCAGTTCACCCTGAGGAACGGCATGCAGCTCATCGTGCAGCCCGACCGGCGCGCCCCCACGGCGGTGCACATGGTCTGGGTGCGCGTGGGCTCCATGGACGAAGTGGACGGCACCACGGGCGTGGCGCACGTGCTCGAGCACATGCTGTTCAAGGGCACCAAGACGTTGCCGCCGGGCGAGTTCTCGCGCCGCGTGGCCGCCCTGGGCGGGCGGGAGAACGCGTTCACCAGCCGCGACTACACGGGCTACTACCAGCAGATCCCGTCCAGCCGGCTCGAAGACGTGATGAAGCTCGAATCCGACCGGTTCGCCCACAACCACTGGCCGGATGAAGAGTTCAAGAAGGAGCTGGAGGTGGTGAAGGAAGAGCGCCGCCTGCGCACCGAGGACCAGCCCCGCGCCATGCTGGCCGAGCAGCTGTTTGCCGCCACCTTCACCGCGTCGCCCTACCGTCGCCCCATCGTGGGCTGGATGAGCGACCTCGATGCCATGACGCCGAACGACGCGCGCGCCTTCTACCGCCAGTGGTACACGCCCACCAATGCCGTGGTGGTGGTGGCGGGCGACGTGGACCCCGTGCAGGTGCGGGCCCTGGCCGAAAAATACTACGGCGGCATCCCCGCCCATGCGCTGCCCGAGCGCAAGCCGCGCGCCGAGCCCGCGCAGCAGGGCCTGCGCCGCATCGCCGTCAAGGCGCCGGCCGAGCAGGCGTATGTGGCGCTGGCCTTTCGCACCCCCAGCCTTGACCGCGTGGAAAACCTCACCGACACCGACCGCGATGCCCTCGCGCTGATGGTGCTGTCGGCGGTGTTCAGCGGCTACGACGGCGCACGGCTCGACCGTGCGCTCACCCAGGGCGAGAACCGCGTGGCCGACAGCGCCAACAGCAGCGCCATGGTCACGGGGCGCGGCCCCAGCCTGTTCATGCTCAGCGGCGTGCCCGCCGCGGGCAAGACGGCCCAGCAAGTCGAAGACGCCCTGCGCGCCGAGGTGGCCCGCGTGGCCCAGGGTGGCGTGAGCGAGGCCGAACTCGCGCGCGTCAAGACGCAGTGGATCGCCTCCACCGTGTACGAGCGCGACTCGGTGATGAACCAGGCGCAGGAGCTGGGCGGCAACTGGGTGCAGGGTTTTCCGCTCGACGCCAATGAACGCCTGCTGGAGCTGCTGCGCACCGTGACGCCCGCCCAGGTGCAGGCCGTGGCCGCCAGGTATTTTGGCGACGACCAGCTCACCGTGGCCACCTTGCTGCCACAGCCCCTGGATGCCCCCCGCGCCCGCCCCACGCTGCCGCCCGGCGCCGTGATCCGTTGAACCCGCCCTGGGCCCCTTGCACATGATTACTATCAAAAATATAGCTGCTCGCGCTTTGTTGATAAGCGCTGGAGTGGTTTTTTATTCAAACTCTGCCTGGGCGTTGCTGCCCATCCAGCACTGGACGGAACCCAGCGGCGCCAAGGTCTACCTGGTCGAAAGCCCCGTCATCCCCATGGTGGACGTGCAGATCGACTTTGACGCCGGCAGCCGCCGCGACCCGGCGGGGCAGGCGGGCCTGGCCAGTGCCATGGCCGCCATGGCCAGCAAGGGCGTGAAGGCCCTGGGCAACGAGCCCGCGCTGGACGAGAACGGCCTGGGCGAGGCCTGGGCCGACCTGGGCGCGAACTTCGAGGCCGGCGCCGAGAACGATGCGCTGCACTACTCGCTGCGATCGCTCACCGACCCGCCGCTGCTCGACAAGGCCGCCCGCCTGGCCGCGCGCCAGATCGGCGAGCCCAGCTGGCCCGCCGACGTGTGGCCGCGCGACCGCGCCCGCTGGATCGCCAGCCTGAAGGAGGCCAACACACGCCCCGCCACCGTGGCGGGGTATGCATTCGCCTCGGCGGTGTACGGCAGCCACCCGTATGGCGTGCGCACCACCGAAGACACGCTGATGCGCATCAACGTGGCGGACATGCAGGCGTTCCATGCCCAGCACATCGCTGCCTGCCGCGCCAAGGTGAGCATCGTGGGCGCCGTGTCGCGCGCGCAGGCCCAGGCGCTGGTCGCCACGCTGCTGTCGCGCCTGCCCGCTGCGTCGGGCTGCGCGCCGCTGCCGCCCGTGGGCGAGATCAGCGCGCTGGCCGCGCCGGTGGAGCAGAACGTCCCCTTCACCTCGGCCCAGGCCCATGTGCTCATCGGCCAGCCGGGCTTCCAGCGCCGCGACCCGGACTTCCTCGCGCTGCTGGTGGGCAACCACATCCTGGGCGGCGGCGGTTTTGTCTCGCGCCTGACCAGCGAGGTGCGTGAAAAGCGCGGCCTCAGCTACAGCGTCTACAGCTACTTCGCCGCCGGCATGCATGCGGGTGCCTTCACCGTGGGCCTGCAGACCCGCCCCGACCAGGCGGCCCAGGCCCTGAAGGTCTCGCGCGACGTGATCGCGCGCTTCGTGGCCGAAGGCCCCACCGAGGCCGAACTGCGTGCGGCCAAGGACAACCTCATCGGCGGCTTCGCGCTGCGCATCGACAGCAACAAGAAACTCCTGGGCAACGTGGCCAACATCGCCTGGAACGAACTGCCGCTGGACTACCTGGACCAGTGGTCCAGGAAGGTGGAGGCCCTGACCGTGGCCGACGTGCGCGCCGCCATGGCCCGGAAGCTGCAACCCGAGCGCATGGTGACCGTGGTGGTGGGGGGCAAGCCATGAGCCGCTCGACCCTGAAAACCACCGCCATCAACGCCGAGATCCGCAAGGCACAGGAGGCCGCTGCGGCCACCCCCCCGGCGGCCGCCACCGGCAAAAAGGGCGCGCCCAAGGACAAGGCGGCCCCAGCCGCCGCGCCCAAGGGCGCGGGCGAAATCCGCATCATCGGCGGGCTGTGGAAGCGCACCCGCCTGCCCGTGGCCCAGCGCCCCGGCCTGCGCCCCACGCCCGACCGCGTGCGCGAGACCCTGTTCAACTGGCTCGGCCAGGACCTGGCGGGCTGGCGCTGCCTGGACGCCTTCGCGGGCACCGGCGCCCTGGGGCTGGAGGCCGCATCACGCGGTGCCAGCGCCGTGCAGCTGGTGGAAAGCGACGCCGCCCTGGTGGCCCAGCTGAACACCCTGCAGCAGCGCCTGCAGGCCACCGCCGTGCGCGTGCAGCGTGGCGACGGCATCGCCGCCCTCAAGCAGGCCGCGCCCGCCAGCATCGACCTGGTGCTGCTGGACCCGCCGTTCGACAGCGACCTGTTCGGCGCCGCCCTGCAGGCCGCCGCCAAGGCGGTGGCCGCCGATGGATTCGTGTACCTCGAGGCACCGCGCGCCTGGGCCGATGAAGAGCTGGCGCCCTGGGGGCTGGCGCTGCACCGCCACCTCAAGGCGGGTGCGGTGCACGCCCACCTGCTGCGGCGCGGCGCCTGAAGCCTCCGCCTGGCGCCGCCAGGCCTTTCAGGCCGGAGCCCAGGCCGCACACCCGCGCGCCGCCGGGGCGCCGCCACGCCCGCCGGGGACAGGGGCGCGAACGTCCATGTTGCAGTGCACTGCATAATGCGCCCACGCGGCCCGCCAGGTGGGGCCAACGACCCTTCCGCCAGACAGGAGACAACCAGCCATGGCCCAGAACGTGCTCGCCGTATACCCCGGAACCTTCGACCCCATCACGCTGGGCCATGAAGACGTGGTACGCAGGGCCACCCAGTTGTTCGAACGCGTGATCGTGGCCGTGGCGGCGGGCCACCACAAGAAGACCCTGTTCACCCTGGAAGAGCGGATCGACATGGTCCGCGAGGCGGTCAAGGGCTACCCCCAGGTGCAGGTCGAGGCCTTCTCGGGCCTGCTGCGCGACTTCGTGGTGGAGCGCGGCGGCAAGGCCATGGTGCGCGGCCTGCGCGCCGTGACCGACTTCGACTACGAGTTCCAGCTCGCGGGCATGAACCGCAGCCTGATGCCGCAGGTGGAAACCGTGTTCCTCACCCCCAGCGACAAGTACCAGTTCATCAGCAGCACCTTCGTGCGCGAGATCGCCGTGCTGGGTGGCGAAGTGCACAAGTTCGTGTCGCCCTCGGTGCAGGAGCGGCTGGCCGAGAAGGTGCGCACCCTCACGCCACCGTGATCGATCTGGGCCATTCGGGCCCTGGTGCTTGATGGACAAGCGCTGAGTGCTATTGATTGAATAGCACTATGTTCTGGCTGCGCCGCCCGTTCATGGCAGCGCCCGGAACTGGCGGGCCACATCCACCGCCTCGGCCTGGAGCGCCTCCAGCATGGGCGCCACCTCGGGCAGGGGCGGGCGGTACAGCGGCAGCACGCACGCCACGCTGAACGGGATCGAAAACGCCAGCCGCCGCACCACCAGCCGGCCGCCGGAGCCGGCCGCCGCCAGGGCGGTCAGCGGGTTGACGATGGCCAGTCCCAGGCCGTGTTCCACCATCGCGCACACGGCGGCGGCGCTGTGGGTTTCCATGCGCAGGGTGCGCGGCACGGCGGCTTGCGCAAAACGCGCGTCGATGAGGCGGCGGTAGGGGTCGTCGGCCGACAGGCTCACGAAGGGCTGGTCCGCAAAATCCTCCAGATGCAGCACGGGCCGGCGCGCCAGGAGGTGGTCCGCCGGCACCACGGCCACTTCATCCAGGGTCAGCAGCACCTCGGCGCGCGTGCCCGGCGGGGCGGCGGCCTGCTCGCACAGGCCCAGGTCAAAGCGCTGGGCGCTCATCCATTCCTCCAGCAGCGGGGACTCCTGCGGCGTGACCGACAGGCGCGCGTGCGGGTGTGCCTGCAACAGCCGCGCCGCCGCGCCCGGCAGCAGGGCGTGCGCCAGCGCGGGCAGGCACAGCACCGACAGCTGCACGGCATCGGGGCGGCCCAGCGCCACGGCGCGGTCCACCACGCGCTCCAGGCCCTGCCAGGAGCGCTGCACCTCGTCCCACAGCGCGAGCGCGCGCGCGTTGGCCCGCAGCCGCCCTTGCATGCGCTCGAACAGCGCATAGCCCAGCAGCGATTCCAGGCGCGCGAGTTCGCGGCTCACGGTGGGCTGCGAACTGTGCAGCAGGCTGGCCGCGCCGGTCGCGCTGCCCGCGGCCATCACGGCGCGGAACACTTCGATGTGCCGGTGGGTGATGCGGCGGGCCAGGGGGGAGATGGCGGCATCGGTCATGGATAGAGCATATCCAGAATGAATGGATGCTGTAAATCAAGGCATTCGACCAAATGGCGGGAAGGAGGCATCATCCAGCCTTCACACCGCATCCTGCCTTGGGAATCCGCATGTCCAACCCTTTCTCCCCCGCCCAGCTCTGGGCCCTGGCCGACCAGTTCGGCACCCCGCTGTGGGTGTACGACGCGGCCACCATCCGCCAGCGCATCGCGCAGGTGTCCAATTTCGAGACCGTCCGCTTCGCGCAGAAGGCCTGTTCCAACATCCACATCCTGAAGCTCATGCGCGAGCAGGGCGTGAAGGTGGACGCCGTCTCGCGCGGCGAGATCCTGCGCGCGCTGGCGGCGGGCTATGTGGCCGGCGGAGAGCCGTCGGAGATCGTCTTCACCGCCGACCTGTTCGACGCCGCCACGCTCGACTGCGTGGTGGAGCACGGCGTGCCGGTCAACGCGGGCTCCATCGACATGCTGCACCAGCTGGGCGCGCGTTCGCCCGGCCATGGCGTGTGGCTGCGCATCAACCCCGGCTTCGGCCACGGCCACAGCAACAAGACCAACACGGGCGGCGAGCACAGCAAGCACGGCATCTGGCACACCGACCTGCCCGCGGCGCTGGCCGCCATCGCGCAGCACGGCCTCCAGCTCGTGGGCCTGCACATGCACATCGGCTCGGGCGTGGACTACAGCCACCTGGCGGAAGTCTGCGGCGCCATGGTGGGTCTGGTGCGCACCACCCACGCGGCCGGGCACGACCTGCATGCCATCTCGGCCGGCGGCGGCCTGTCCATTCCCTACCGCAGCGGGGACCCGGTGGTCGACACGCAGCACTACCACGGCCTGTGGGACGCCGCGCGCCAGCAGGCCGAGGCGGTGGTGGGCCACAAGCTGGGCCTGGAGATCGAACCGGGCCGCTACCTGGTGGCCGAATCCGGCGTGCTGCTGGGCGAGGTGCGGGCCGCCAAGAACGCGGGCAACAACCGCTTCGTGCTGGTCGATACGGGGTTCAATGAGTTGATGCGCCCCTCGATGTACGGCAGCTTCCACGCGATGGAGCTGCTGCGCCGCGATGGCACCACCGCCGCCGCCCAGCCCACCGTCGTGGCCGGGCCGCTGTGCGAATCGGGCGACGTGTTCACGCAGGGCGATGGCGGCGTGGTGCTGCCGCGCGACCTGCCGGCCGCGCAGGTCGGCGACCTGCTGGTGATCCACGACACGGGCGCGTATGGCGCCTCGATGTCCTCCAACTACAACACGCGCCCGCTGATCGCGGAGGTGCTGGTGGACGGCGGCCAGGCGCGCCTGATCCGCCGCCGCCAGACGGTGGACGAGCTGCTGGCGCTGGAGCTGGGACTGTAGAAGGCTGGCGCGGCCGCCGCGCGCAGCGGCCGGGACGGCGGTGCGAAGGATGGGAATGAAAGACGGCGGCGCCTTTGCGGCGCGGCCCGCGCCGACACCTGGTAGGCACGGGACTACGGCCACGCGCAGCGCTGGCGCACAGGGCGGGGGGAGGCGGGGCCCTAAGGTAGAGCCATCCACATTTCTTCATCCCTTCAAGGAGATCACCATGCCTATCATCTTGTGGCTGCTCGGCGTCCCGCTGTCGGTTGTTCTGTTGCTCATGCTGTTTGGCGTGTTCTGACCTCTGCACCATCCATGTAAAAAGCCGCGTGCGCCCCAGGGCGCACGCGGCTTTTGTTTTGCGATAAGGGTGTGCGGCGCTGGGGGCGGTACGGCCGGCCCTTGCCGGGCAGGCGCCTGCCGCGCGCCGTTCGACTACACCAGTTCGGCCGCGGGCCCCCGGCCCATCAGCGCCGCCACGGCGTCCGCGGGCTGGATCTGGCCGTCCAGCAGCGCCACCGCGGCGCGGGTGATGGGCATGTCCACCCCCAGCATGGCGGCCCGCTGCGCCACGGTGCGGGCGCTGTAGACGCCTTCCGCCACGTGGCCCAGCGACTCCACCGCCTGCGCCAGGGTGCGGCCCTGCGCCAGCAGCATGCCCACGCGGCGGTTGCGCGACAGGTCGCCGGTGGCGGTCAGGACCAAGTCGCCCAGGCCCGACAGGCCCATGAAGGTGTCGGGCCGCGCGCCGAGCGCCAGCCCCAGCCGGGTCATTTCGGCCAGGCCGCGCGTGATGAGGGCGGCACGGGCGTTGAGCCCGAGCGCCAGGCCGTCGCACAGGCCCGTGGCGATGGCCAGCACGTTCTTCACGGCGCCACCCACTTCCACGCCCACGATGTCCTCGTTGGCGTACACCCGCACGCTGGGGCTGTGGAACGCGCCGACCAGCGCGTCCCGCACCCGCGCATGCGGGCTGGCCGCCACCAGCGCGGTGGGCTGGCCCAGCGCCACTTCCTGCGCAAAGCTCGGACCGCTGAATACACCTGCTATTAAATCAGGAGCTACTTGCGCTTGTACTTCATGTGCCAGCAGCCCAAAGGATGCCGAACCGGCACCGGGAGGCATCGCCTCGAAGCCCTTGCACAGCCAGGCCACGGGCGCCGTGCATCCCCGCAGCGCCTGCAGCATGCCGCGCAGCGCCGCCATGGGCGTGGCCACGATGACGAGGTCGGCATCCGGCAGCAATGCGCCAAAGTGGCCGTCGGCGATGGAGAGAGAAGGGGGAAAGTCGATGCCCGGCAGATAGCGCGCGTTCTGGCGCGCCGCGCGCATGGCGTCTGCCTGGCCCGCGTCGCGCGCCCAGAGCGTGACCGCATGGCCGGCAGGGTGCTGGGCCGCGCTCATGGCGAGGGCGGAACCCCAGGCACCGGCACCCAATACTATGATTTTCATAGCTGCTTGCGCTTATTCATCAGGCGCTGGAGGCCAAAAAGTCTTTGATTCGATGATCTCCGCGCTACGCCTCGCCCGCGGCCCCTGCCAGCGGCGCGGCCCAGGCGGGGTAGCCGCGGAACTGGCTTTGCCAGGCCGTTGGCCGCGTCCCCCTCCCGAGCGCGCAGCGCGACGAGAAAGGGGGAAGGCGCGAAGCGCCTCAGGGGGCTCTTCTTATTGCGTGATGATGGGCGAAGCCTGGCCGGCGGCCTGGGCTTGCTGCTGCTCGTACATGGCCTGGAAGTTGATTTCGGCCAGGTGCACGGGCGGGAAGCCGGCGCGGTTGATCAGGTCGGCCACGTTGCCGCGCAGGTAGGGGTACACGATCTGCGGGCAGGCGATGCCCATGATCGGGCCCATCTGGTCTTCCGGCACGTTGCGGATCTCGAAGATGCCGGCCTGCTTGGCTTCGACCAGGAACACGGTCTTGTCCTTGATCTTGGTCTGCACGGTGGCGGTCACGGCCACTTCGAAGATGCCTTCGGCCACGGGCGTGGCTTCCACGCCCAGCTGGATGTCGACGTTCGGCTGCTCTTGCTCCAGCAGGATGCCGGGGGAATTGGGCTGCTCGAGCGACATGTCCTTGAGGTAGACGCGCTGGATCTGGAACACGGGATTTTCTTGGTCGGCCATGGTGAAGTCTCTTTGCTCTAACGGAATTTCTAGCAAAACAAAACCCGCCCGGGAAAAGCTCCCGCAGCGGGCACATGGGGCTGCATTATGCAGCGCCCGCGGTGGGGGTCAGGCGGCGCCCAGCAAGGGCATGAGCTCGCCGCGGCTGTCCAGCGCCACCAGATCATCGTGGCCGCCCACATGGGTTTCACCGATGTAGATCTGCGGCACCGTGCGGCGGCCGGTGATCTCCATCATGTGGACGCGCGCGGCGGGGTCGGTGTCGATGCGGATTTCCTCGATCTGCTCCACGCCCTTGGACTTGAGGATCTGCTTGGCCCGGATGCAGTAGGGGCAGACGGCGGTGGTGTACATCTTCACGGGTTGCATGGCGGACCTTCCTCTTTCTTCCTGTGGGGCTAAAAATCAGTGGCAAGACTATCGCGGACCCAATAACTGGGGGCGGATCAGGCTTTTTCCACAGGCAGGCTGGCTTCGCGCCAGGCCTTCAGGCCACCAGCGAGCGACTGGGCGTTCTCGTAGCCCAGCTTCTTGGCAATGGCCACCGCGCGGTTGGCGCGGGCGCCGCTCGCGCAGACCAGCACCACGGGCAGCGCCTTGTTCTTGACCACCGTGGGCAGGCGCTCTTCGAGCTGGCCCAGGGGCACGTTCCTGGCACCGTTCACATGGCCGGCGGCGAATTCCTCGGTCTCGCAGACGTCGATGACCACCGCTTTTTCGCGGTTGATGAGCTGCACGGCCCGCGCGGGTGTCAGCGAGCCGCCACTGGCGTTCTTGAGGACCGGCCACAGCAACATGCCGCCCGAAGCCAGTGCAACAAAGATCAGATACCAGTTGTCGATAATGAATTTCACGAAGATTCCTTGGGTTGGCGAACGGCGTAATTCTAGAATGCTGGGTTTTGGCCCGCATTTCTTTGACCCGCCTTTCCTGGGGAAACCATGTACAAACTCGTCCTGATCCGCCACGGCGAATCCACCTGGAACCTTGAAAACCGCTTTACCGGCTGGACCGATGTCGACCTCACGCCCACGGGAGTTTCCCAGGCCATGTCCGCCGGCAAGCTGCTCAAGGCCGAGGGCTATGAGTTCGATCTGGCCTTCACCAGCGTGCTCAAGCGTGCCATCCACACCCTCTGGTACACGCTGGACGAGATGGACTGCACCTGGCTGCCGGTCGTCAAGGACTGGCGCCTGAACGAGCGCCACTACGGCGCCCTGCAGGGCCTGAACAAGGCCGACATGGCCAAGCAATATGGCGACGAGCAGGTGCTGGTCTGGCGCCGCAGCTACGACACGCCCCCGCCGGCCCTGGAGGCCACGGACCCCCGCAGCGAGCGTGGCGACCGCCGCTACGCCGCGCTGGCCGAGGGCAGCGTGCCACTGACGGAATGCCTCAAGGACACCGTGGCGCGCGTGCTGCCCTTCTGGAACGACGCGATGGCGCCGGCCATCCGCTCGGGCAAGCGCGTGGTGCTGGCCGCGCACGGCAACTCCATCCGGGCGCTCGTCAAGTACCTCGACGGCATCTCCGAGTCCGACATCGTCGGCCTGAACATTCCCAACGGGATTCCACTGGTATATGAACTCGACGCCGACCTGAAACCCATCCGCCACTACTATCTGGGTGACGCGGAAGCGGCCGCCAGGGCCGCGGCCGCCGTGGCATCGCAGGGCAAGGCGTAAAGCTCGCGTAAAGACGGGGAAAACC
Source organism: Acidovorax sp. GW821-FHT09A11 (assembly GCF_059418365.1). Lineage (NCBI taxonomy): Bacteria > Pseudomonadati > Pseudomonadota > Betaproteobacteria > Burkholderiales > Comamonadaceae > Acidovorax > Acidovorax sp. GW821-FHT09A11. The sequence goes on along the minus strand of NZ_JBWKPS010000009.1, from coordinate 85,110 downwards.
CGCCATCTTCTCCTGCCAAAGTGAGTGCCCGTGCGGAACCGCGGCGGGTTCGGCCCTTCCAAGGTGTATATTGATTCGAAGCGGTAAAAGGTGTTGTATGGGCCACAAACTTAAAATTGCAGGATGGGTGTCGGTGGGGGTGGTGGCCGGAGCGCTCACCACGGTGTCCCTGCAGACGGTGGCGCGCGGCGCCATGACGCCACTGCCCCTGGAGGAAATCCAGCAGCTGTCGGCGGTGTTCGGCCTGGTGAAGACCGACTATGTCGAGCCGGTGGACGACAAGAAGCTCATCACCGACGCCATCTCGGGCATGGTCGCCAGCCTGGATCCGCACTCCCAGTATTTCGACAAGAAGTCCTTCAAGGAATTCCGCGAGGGCACGTCGGGCCGCTTCGTGGGCGTGGGCATCGAGATCACCCAGGAAGACGGGCTCATCAAGGTCGTCTCGCCCATCGAGGGGTCCCCGGCGTTTCGCGCCGGCCTCAAGACCAACGACCTGATCACCAAGATCGACGAAACGGCGGTCAAGGGGCTGTCGCTCAACGACGCCGTCAAGCGCATGCGCGGCGAGCCCAACACCAAGGTCACGCTCACCATCTTCCGCAAGGACGAGAACCGCTCGTTCCCGGTGACGATCACGCGCGAAGAGATCAAGACCCAGTCCGTCAAGGGCAAGGTGGTGGAGCCCGGATACGCCTGGATCCGCCTGTCGCAGTTCCAGGAGCGCACGGTCGATGACTTCGTGCGCAAGGTGGAGGAGGTCTACAAGCAGGACCCCAACCTCAAGGGCCTGGTGCTGGACCTGCGCAACGATCCCGGTGGCCTGCTGGACGCGGCCGTGGCCGTCTCGGCGGCGTTTTTGCCGGAGAACGTCACGGTGGTCACGACCAACGGCCAGCTGGCGGACAGCAAGGCGACCTACAAGGCATCGCCGGACTACTACCAGCGCCGTGGCGGCGGCGACCCGCTGCGCCGCCTTCCCCCGGCCCTCAAGTCCGTGCCCCTGGTGGTGCTGGTGAACGAAGGCTCGGCATCCGCCAGCGAGATCGTGGCCGGCGCGCTGCAGGACCACAAGCGCGCCACCATCATGGGCAGCCAGACGTTCGGCAAGGGGTCGGTGCAGACGGTGCGTCCCCTGGGGCCTGATACCGGCATCAAGCTGACCACGGCACGCTACTACACGCCGAGCGGCAAATCGATCCAGGCCAAGGGCATCGTGCCCGACGTGATGATCGACGAGTCCGAGGAGGGCAACATCTTTGCGGCCCTGCGCATGCGCGAGGCCGACCTCGACAAGCACCTGGGCAGCGGCCAGGGCGAGGAAAAGAAGGACGAGGCCCGTGAAAAGGCCCGCGAGGATGCGCGCAAGCGCATGGAGGACGAGGCCAAGAAGCCTGCTTCCGACCGCAAGGCGCCCGAATTCGGTTCGGACAAGGACTTCCAGCTGGTGCAGGCGCTGAACCAGCTCAAGGGCCGCTCCGTGCTGGTCAGCAAGACCTTGACGGAACGCAAGGAAGAAAAGAAAGAGAATTGAGCTTTCTTTCGCTCGTGGTCTGATCGGCTCCAAGCCGGATTCCAGCGGAATCCGGCTTTTCCTTTTGTGCCTTTGACTTTGCCCTTGGCTGTGTTCACTTTTCTGCTTGAGATTCCTTCATGACCGACGACCAGCTCCTGCGGTACTCGCGCCACATCCTGCTCGATGAGATGGGCATCGAAGGGCAGGAGCGGGTGCTGGCGGCGCATGCCCTCATCATCGGCGCGGGCGGCCTGGGTTCGCCCGCCGCGCTGTACCTTGCCTCCGCTGGCGTCGGGCACATCACGCTGGTGGACGACGATGTGGTCGACCTCACCAACCTGCAGCGGCAGATCGCCCACACCACGGCGCGGGTCGGGCAGCCCAAGGTGGCCTCCGCGGCCGCCGCCATGGCTGCCATCAATCCCGGGGTACGGGTCACGGCGCTTCAGGCGCGGGCCGATGCCGGCGTGCTGGATGCGCTCGTGCGCGAAGCCACCGTGGTGCTCGATTGCAGCGACAACTACGCCACGCGCCACGCCATCAACGCGGCGTGCGTCGCCCATGCCAAGCCGCTGGTCGCGGGGGCGGTGATCCGGTTCGACGGGCAGATCACGGTGGTCGATCCACGTGCCGCGCAATCCCCCTGCTATGCCTGCATCTTCCCCCCGGAGGCCGAATTCGAGGAGGTGGCCTGTTCGACCATGGGCGTGTTCGCTCCGCTGGTGGGGGTGGTCGGGGCGATGCAGGCGGCGGAGGCGCTCAAGCTGCTGGCCGGCATCGGCACTTCGCTGGCTGGCCGCCTGCTCATGCTGGACGGCCGGTCCATGGAGTGGAGCACCATGCATGTAGGGCGCGCACCCGGCTGCCCCGTGTGTGTTGCGCGGTAGGATTCCTCCTACAACCGCCGCGTGTGGCGGCTGGCAGAATCACGGCATCACAGCATCTAAATTCGAGGCTCGATCAGCGCAACTGTGCACCGGTCGCGAAACTGGACCCCTTCCGTGAAACTCCGCACCTATATCGTTGAAGACAACGCGACCATCCGTGAGAACCTGATTGGTACTCTCGAAGAGTTGGCGTCCGTAGAGGCGGTAGGAGTGGCGGAGACGGAAGACGAAGGCAAGAGCTGGCTGGCCGCGAACAGCGGGCAGTGGGACCTGGCCATCGTGGACCTGTTCCTGCGCCAGGGCAGCGGCCTGGGGGTGCTGGCGGCCTGCCGCGACCGCAAGCCTGGCCAGAAGATGGTGGTGCTCAGCAACTATGCGACACCCGACGTGCGCATGCGCTGTGCGCAGCTGGGCGTGGACGCGGTGTTCGACAAATCCAATGAAATCGACGCGCTGGTGGACTACTGCATCCAGCACAGCGGCCCCGTGCCCCTGGACTCCAACCCCCCCATGCCGGCATCTGGCCAAGCTGCGTGAACCCGCCGCGGCGGGGCTGCACGCCGGGTCCAGGCTTCACACCTGAACCTCCATGCCCCGCCGGACCCGAATCATGACCCCGGACTGAGGCCACTGTTCCATGTCAGTCAATCAGGCGGTTCTTGAGCGCGTAGTAGGTCAGATCGCTGTTGGAGGACAGGCTCATCTTTTCCATCAGACGCGTCCGGTAGGTGCTCACCGTCTTGACGCTCAACGACAAGGCCTTGGCGATGTCGCCCGCCGTCTCGCCCTTGGCAAGCTTGAGGAACACCTGGAACTCGCGCTCCGACAGCTGCTCGTGCGGCGGGGCGTCGTCCTTGCGGTTGAGCTGCTGGGCCAGCAGTTCGGCCACGGCGGGCGTGAGGTAGCGCCGGCCCAGCGCGATGGTGCGGATCGCTTCCACGATTTCCGAGGGCTCGCATTCCTTGTTCAGGTAACCGCTCGCGCCCTGGCGGATCAGGTTGATCGCGTAGTGTTCTTCGGGATAGCCGCTCAGGATCAGGATGCCCATGTCCGGCGCCTTGGCGCGCAGCATGGCCAGCGCATCCAGCCCGCTCTGGCCGGGCATCGACAGGTCCATCAGCAGCACGTCGATTTCCTTGTTGCGCACGAGGTCGATGGCTTCGCGGCCGTTGGCGGCCTCGCCCTCCACCCGCAGATCCACGTGCTCCGACAGAAATTGCCGCAGCCCGGAACGAACAATCGCGTGGTCATCCACAATGCCAATCTTGATCATCGATCTTTCTTTCGCAGGGCGGTGGTGCCGCGCCTGATGTTTGTTGGTTGCACAGGTTCTTCGGCATGCCACACCCTGATGGGGTGTGGCGGCGGCCGGGTCCTCAGACATTATCCAGAATACCGCGTATGAGCCTCAAAGAAAACACCCGCATCTGGCTTCCCAAGGTTCGCAAGATGGCGTTGAGCCTGCCGATGGCGCTGCTGGCGGCCATGGTGCTGGTGGGGATCAATGAAACGGGGCACATGCGTTCGCAGGATGCGGTCGAGCAGATGACGCACGGCCAGAACACGCGCAAGGCCGTCAATACCCTGCTGCAGAGCATGCTGGACGCGGAGACAGGCCAGCGCGGCTACCTGCTCACCGGCAACGAGACCTACCTGGAGCCCTACGACAAGGCCGTGGCCAGCGTGCAGACCAATCTGGACGGGTTGCGCGAACTGTTCATGGATGCCCCCGACGACATGCAGGAGTTCGCACTGCTGTCGCGGCAGATCTCCCGCAAGCTGGCGGAGATGGAGCTGAGCCTGCGCCTGCGCCGGCAGGGCAATGAGGACGCCTGGAAATTCATCCTGCACACCGACGTGGGCAAGGAGCACATGGAGGCGATCCGCAAGCATGCGCTGGAGCTGATCGCGCGCAGCGACCGGCATGTCAAGCAGGGCCAGGAGCAGATCGAGCAATCGCTCATGCTGTCGCGCATCGGCATCGCCACGGTCACCGTCATCGGGCTGCTCGCGTTCTACATGTACCTGCGCCAGGCGCAGGCGCTGCAGGTGGTCAACCTGCGCGAGCAGGCCCTGCTCGAGCGCGAGCGGGATCGCCTGGAGGGACTCGTGAGGGACCGCACCGCAACGCTTTCCGAACTGGCCAACCACCTGCAGCAGGTGCGCGAAGAGGAGCGAGGGCACCTCGCGCGCGAGCTGCACGATGAACTCGGCGCGCTGCTCACGGCGGCCAAGCTGGACGTCGCGCGGCTCAAGTCCAAGATCGATGCCACCGTGCCCGAGGTGGCGGAGCGGCTCAAGCACCTGACCGAAACGCTCAACAGCGGCATCGCGCTCAAGCGGCGCATCATCGAGGACCTGCGGCCTTCATCGCTCTCCAACCTCGGGCTGACCGCGGCCATTGAAATCCTCACGCGCGAATATGCCGAGCGCGCCGGCATCGAGGTGGAGACCAGCCTGGAGGCGGTGCAGTTGCCCGATGCCTCGCAGCTCACGGTGTATCGCATGGTCCAGGAGGCCCTGACCAACATCGGAAAGTACGCGAAGGCCAGCAAGATCCTGGTGTCGGTGCATGGCTATCCCACCCATGTGGCGGTGCAGGTGCGCGACGACGGCGTCGGCTTCGACCCGGCGACGGTGCGCCCCACGTCGCATGGCCTGTCCGGCATGCGCCACCGCGTGGAGTCCGCGGGCGGCCGGCTGTCGATCACCTCGCGCGCGGGCAGCGGCACCCTGGTCTCCGCGGTGCTGCCGCTGCAGCACCGCTCCGCTGACGCGCCCAAGCCCCCCGCCCTGGACGTGTGACGCCTCCGCAGCGCGGTGCATCCGCGGGGGCGTGGTGCCCTCGCCAAGCCTTCTTCCAGCCCTTCTTCCATCCGATTGGCCTCGCGCACGCGGTACCGCCGACGTACCCGCCTCTCGGGGCCTCTAGCTCTTTTCGTCTTTTTTGCATCCGCTGCCCGGGCGTGCCCAGGCGGGGGATGCGCGCTGCATGTCACCCGTGCGCGGGCGGCAGGGCTTCGTCCTACAGCGGGCGCGCTGCACCGCCGACAGGCCCGCGCGCCAGGGACCGGCATCTTTGAAGCGGCAGGCTTCCTACAGTGGACCCCAGGCGCTGAATTTCTTGTGCCCTGACCCGCCGGCACACACCGGCCCCTACAAAAGGAGAAGGAAATGTTGCATTACGCAGTTGTTTTTCTGGTGATCGCGTTGATTGCAGCCCTTTTCGGCTTCGGCGGCATTGCTGCCGGGGCCGTGGGCATCGCCAAGATTCTGTTCTTTGTCTTCGTGATCATGGCTGTCGTGACCTTTGTCCTGGGGCTGCTCAAGAAGGGCTGATGCCCGTTGCCGTGAAACCAGCCATCCCCGCATACACCATCCAAGGAGTTCCCCAATGAGTATCCAGACCGCCACCGACAAAGTTGCCAGCAGCGCCCGCCATATCGCCGACGATGTGCTGCAGAGTGCGCAAGACGCCGTACAGTCCACGCGCAATGCCGCCAACAACTCCCTGGAAAAAGCCGAAGAGGGCGTGCGCAACCTGCGCAGCCAGGCCGACCCGGTCATTGACGATCTCGCGGCCCGCGCCCAGGAACTCGCGGCACGCAGCATCGACTATTGCGCCGAAACGAGCGCGCGGGCCCGCCGCCAGATGCAGCAGGCCGCGGAGGCCACCAACAAGTACGTGGCCGAGCAGCCCGGCAAGTCGCTGGTGATCGCCGCCGCCTCGGGCGCCGCGCTGGCCACGCTGGTGCTGTGGATGTCGCGCCGCCGGCACGCCGCATACTGACCTGTCAGCCCGGCTTGCAGGTCGGCCGTTGAAGGGTGACACTTTGTCCCCACCGCGGCCGCCCCGCCAGCATCATCCATCAGGCACCAGATATCGAACCGTACAGTCCGCCGGTCGCGGAGGGTGCAACAGACCGGCAGATTGCAATTTTCCAGCACCCGCGTTCCCAAACCATTCTTCTAGAAGGACAACACCATGAAATACGCACGTGCCCTCGCTTTTGCCGCAGTCGCCGGCATCACCATCGTCACGGCCACCGGCTGTTCGGTGGCCCGCAACCAGCAGACCATGGGCTCCTATGTCGATGATGCCGGTATCACCACCGCCGTGAAGGCCAAGATGGCGGAGGACAAATCCGTCTCCGCCACCTCCATCAGCGTGGAAACGCTGAACGGCACGGTACAGCTGTCGGGCTTTGCCAAGTCGCAGACCGAGAAGAACCAGGCCGAGGCCATCGCGCGCAACACCAAGCATGTGCGCGAAGTGCGCAACAGCATTGTCGTGCGCCCCTGATCGTTGAACGGACGGCATGAACCGGGGCAGGCGGCTCGCGCCACCTGCCGGCGGGGCCAGGGAGCAGGTTCCAGGAATGACCTGGAACCTGCTCTTTTTCATTGGGAATCCCGATCCGGGCCCGGCGCCGCCTGCGGCGCGCGGCGAACCTGGCGGCCATGCCCCCACACGGACGCCCCACTGGGTATAAGCTCGGCACCATGCGCGTATTCAATTGCGACCATTGCGGTCACCTGGTGTTTTTTGACAGCGTGCAATGCCTGCACTGCGGCAGCACGCTGGCATTCCTGCCAGACCAGCTCGCCATGGCCGCCCTGGCGCCCGCGCCGCAGGACGGCCCGGGCCTGTGGCGCCGCATGGGCGAGCGCGGCACCGCGAACTACAGCGGGCGGCTGTACCGCATGTGCCACAACCACACGGAGTACCAGGCGTGCAACTTCGCGGTGCCCGCCAACGACTATGCCGACCTGTGCGCCTCGTGCCGCCAGACGCGCATCCTTCCCGACCTCTCGGAAGCCGCCAACCTGGGGCGCTGGAAGCAGATCGAGGCGGCCAAGCGCCAGCTGTTCTACACGCTGGCGCGCCTGGGGCTGGAACCCGTCCCCGGCCGGTACGGACCGGTCTTCGAATTCCTGGCGGACCTGCCCGGCGGCCCCGCGATCCTCACCGGCCATCTGGGCGGCACCATCACGCTCAACGTGGCCGAGGCGGACGACGACGAGCGTGCTCGCCGCCGCATCGCGCTGGGCGAGCCCTACCGCACGCTGATTGGCCACCTGCGGCATGAATCCGGCCATTTCTACTGGGACCAGCTGGTGCGCGATGGCGGCCGCATCGACGCCTTCCGCAATGTATTTGGCGACGAGCGGCAGGACTACGCCGCCGCGCTGGACGCGCACTACGCCCGGGGCAACGAGCTGGGCGATTGGGCCGCGCGCCATGTGAGCGCCTATGCCGCGGCCCACCCGTGGGAGGACTGGGCCGAAACCTGGGCCCACTACCTGCACATGATCGACCTGCTGGAGACGGCGGCCAGCTACCAGGCGGGCGTGACGGTGCCCGACCCGCATGCCGCCATCCGCCACCATGTCACCGACCCCTTTGCCACGCCGCGCCCCGCGTTCCAGGACATGGTGCGCCAGTGGGTGCCGCTGACCCTCATGCTCAACAGCCTGAACCGCAGCCTGGGCCAGCACGATGCCTACCCGTTCGCGCTGTCCTCCGGCGCCATGGTCAAGCTGCGTTTCGTGCACGATCTGGTGCAGGCGCAGGCCCCCCAGGGCGGCGTGCAGGCGGTGCCGTCCGAGGCGCTGTAAGCCCGCCGCGCAGCCGGTCCTGGCGTCCGCGCGGCCTCCCCGCCAGCGCCGCAGCCTGCACGCCCGCGTGTTTCTTGCGACACTCCGGGGCCATGAACAACACCCCCTTGCATGCCTTCGACCCTCCCCAGCTCGTTCTGATACCCGGCCTGGCCGGTGATGCCACCATGTGGCAGGCCCAGCTGCCGGCCCTGCCGGCCGCGCTGCGCCCCGTGGTGGCCACGGCCCACGCGCGGCCCGACGCGCAGCGCATTGAAGACATGGCCGCGCTGGTGCTGGCCGAGCATCCCGGGGCCTTGCTGCTGTGCGGCGCCTCGATGGGCGGGATGATCGCCATGGAGGCCGCGCGCCAGGCGCCCGGGCGCGTGGCCGGCCTGGCGCTGCTGGGCACCACGGCCCGGCCGGAGACGCCCGACATGCGCGCGCTGCGCGAAGCCGCGATGGAACTGTTCGCCCAGGGCCGCTTGCGCGAGGTGATCGAGCCCAACGTGGCGTTTGCCTTTCACCCGGCCAATGCGGCACGGCCCGCGCTGGTGCAGGCCTACCTCGACTTCGTGCTGCGCGCCGGCGCGCAGCAGCTGGTGCGCCAGAACCGCGCGGTCATCCACCGGCCCGATGCCCGGCTGCACCTGCCGCGCGTGGCCTGCCCCACGCTGGTGGCGTGTGGCGCCGCCGACCAGCTCACACCGCCCGAATGCTCCGAGGAGATCGCGGCGCTCATCCCTGGCGCCCACCATGCCGTGCTGGCCGAATGCGGCCACATGCTCACCATGGAGCAGCCCGAGGCCGTCAACCGCCTGCTGCTGGAATGGATCGCGCGGGGTGGCTGGGGGCATTGATTTCTCATGAAATTGGCCTCTGGCGCTTGATGGGAAAGCGCTGGTTGCTATGAATTCAGGAGCTAATCAGAACTCCAGGTTGTCGATGAGCCGCGTGCCGCCCAGGCGCGCCGCCCCCAGGGCGACAAGCATGCCCGGCCCGTCCTGCGCCGTGGGCGGCTGCAGGTCGGCGCGGCGGCGCACGGTGAGGTAGTCGGGCTGCCAGCCGCGTGCGCGCAGGGCATCGACGGCCTGTTGCTCCAGCGCCGCGCCTGCGGCTGGCGGCCGGGCAGTCCATTGCCCCGCCAGCTGCCGGAGCGCCTGCGGCAGGGCCACGGCCTCCTGGCGTTCCTCGGGGCCGAGGTAGCCGTTGCGCGAACTCAGCGCCAGCCCATCCGCCGCGCGGCAGGTCTCGCCCGCCACGATGTCGATGGGCAATGCGAACTGCCGCACCATCTGGCGGATCACCATGAGCTGCTGGTAGTCCTTCTTGCCAAACACCGCCGTGCCGCCGCTCTGGCCCAGCACGCAGGCGAACAGCTTCATCACCACCGTGCCCACGCCCACGAAGAAGCCGGGGCGGAACTGGCCTTCGAGCATGTCGGCCAATGCGGGATCGGGGTGCACCTTGAAGGTCTGGGGCTCGGGGTACAGGTCGGCCTCGCGCGGGGCGAACAGCACGTCGCAGCCGGCGGCCCGCAGCTGCGCGCAGTCGGCCTCCCAGGTGCGGGGGTAGCTGTCGAAGTCCTCGTGCGGCAGGAACTGCAGGCGGTTCACGAAGATGCTGGCCACGGTCACGTCGCCCAGGGGCCGGGCCTGGCGCACCAGGGCGATGTGCCCGTCGTGCAGGTTGCCCATGGTGGGCACGAAGGCGGGGTGGCGGCGGGCGGCGAGGGCCTGGCGCAGGTCGGCGATGGAGTGGGCGATCAGCATGGGGCGGGAGTGCGTCTGTTGAAAAATCCGGGGGGTCGCTTACCAGGCGTGTACCGCGTTGTCCGGGAAACGCCCCTGCTTGACGGCCTGCACATACGCCTCCATGGCGCCGCGCACGCTGCCCGCGTCCGACATGAAGTTGTGCACGAACTTCGGCATTTTTCCGAGGTTCATGCCCAGCATGTCGTGCAACACCAGCACCTGGCCGGCCGTGCCGTTGCCCGCGCCGATGCCGATGGTGTGGCAGCGCGGCAGCTCGGCCGTGAGGGCCGCGGCCAGCGCGGCGGGCACCATCTCCAGCACCAGCATGGCGGCGCCTGCGTCCTGCAGTTCGTGTGCTTCTTGGCGCAGCGTGCGGGCGTCGTCGTCGGTCTTGCCCTGCACGCGGTAGCCGCCCAGGGCATGCACGGTCTGCGGCGTGAGGCCCAGGTGGGCGCACACCGGCACGCCGCGCTGCACCAGGAACTCCACCGTGGGCGCGGTCCAGCCCCCGCCTTCGAGCTTGACCATGTGCGCACCCGCCTGCATCAGCACGCAGGCGCTGCGCAGGGCCTGCTCGCGGCTCTCGGCATAGGTGCCATACGGCAGGTCGGCCACCAGCCAGGCCGTGCCCTGCACGCGGTGCAGGCCGCGCGCCACGCTGGCCGTGTGGTAGGCCATGGTGTCCAGGCCCACGCCCACCGTGCTGGGCAGGCCCTGGCACACCATGCCCAGCGAGTCGCCCACCAGGATGCATTCCACCCCCGCCGCATCGGCCACGGCCGCGAAGGTGGCGTCATAGGCGGTCAGCATCGTGATCTTCTCGCCCGCCGCGCGCATCTGCGCCAGGCGCGGCAGGCTCACGGGGCGGCGCTGGGGCAGGGGCGATGCGGGCGGCAGGGTACCGTAGGGCGTGGCGGAAACGGTGCTGGTGGCAGTCATGGGGCTTGCATGGGCAAAAATTGCCGCGAGTCTATGCGACCAATAATGGGTGTACTTATTGGTTGCCGGCGCGGTGGGAAACGGGCTGCGCTGGCGCAGTGGCCTTTGGGTTCCCGGTATGCTCCCGCCCCATGACGCTTTCGAACCAACAGTCCATGGACCATGATGTGGCGGCCCTGGCCCAGGCCGATGTGGCCCGCGCCCTCGCGGAAGACGTGGGCGCAGGTGACCTGACCGCCGGCCTGATCGACCCCGCCCGCCGCGCCCGCGCGCGCATCCTGGCGCGCGAGTCCGCCGTGATCTGCGGCGCGCCCTGGGCCGAAGCCGCCTTGCGCGCGCTCGACCCCACCATGGGGATCATCTGGCATGTGGCCGAGGGCCAGCGCTGCGCGCCCGACCAGGTGGTGCTGGAACTCACGGGCAATGCCCGCGCGCTGCTCAGCGCCGAGCGCACGGCGCTCAACTTTCTGCAGCTGCTGTCGGCCGTGGCCACCAAGACCCGCACCTATGTGGATGTGGTGGCCGGCACGCGCGCCCAGATCGTGGACACGCGCAAGACCCTCCCCGGCCTGCGCCTGGCACAGAAGTACGCCGTGCGCGTGGGCGGTGGCACCAACCACCGCATCGGCCTGCACGACGCGGTGCTCATCAAGGAAAACCACATCGCCGCCGCCGGTGGCGTGACCGCCGTGCTGAAAGCCGCGCAGGCTGTGGCCGCGCAAGCCACGTTCATCGAGATCGAAGTGGAAACGCTGGCGCAGCTGGCCGAGGCGCTGGAAGCCGGCGCCAGGATGGTGCTGCTCGACAACATGCCCCTGCCCACGCTGCGCGAGGCCGTGCGCATCAATGCCGGACGCGCGATTCTGGAAATCTCCGGCGGCGTCACGCTCGATGGCCTGCGCGCGCTGGCAGAGACCGGCGTGGACCGCATCTCCATCGGCACGCTGACCAAGGACGTGAAGGCCACCGATTTTTCGATGCGCCTGCAGGAGCTGTCATGACCACCACCACCGCCGTGCTGAACCGCATCGATGTGGAATACGAGCAGCCGCTCGGTACCCAGGAGGGCTCCGTCTGCTCCACGAAACACGCCTGGGCCCGCGTGCCGCCCGAGCCCACTGCACCTGAGCGCGCCGCGCTCAAGGAGAGGATCCGCCGCCTGCTCAAGGAGAAGAACGCGGTCATGGTGTCGCACTACTACGTGCACCCCGACCTGCAGGACCTGGCGGAGGAAACCGGTGGCCTGGTGAGCGACTCGCTGGAGATGGCGCGCTTTGGCCGCGACCACGCCGCGCAGACGCTGGTGGTGAGTGGCGTGCGCTTCATGGGCGAGACGGCCAAGATTCTGAGCCCCGAAAAGACGGTGCTCATGCCGGACCTCGATGCGACCTGTTCGCTCGACCTGGGCTGCCCCATCGACGCATTCAGTGCGTTCTGCGATGCCCATCCCGACCGCACCGTGGTGGTCTACGCCAACACCAGCGCGGCCGTGAAGGCGCGCGCCGACTGGCTGGTGACTTCGAGCTGCGCGCTCGACATCGTGGGGGCCCTCAAGGCCGCGGGCCAGAAGATCCTGTGGGCGCCCGATCGCCACCTGGGCGCCTATATCCAGCGCGAGACCGGTGCAGACATGGTGTTCTGGAACGGCGCCTGCATCGTGCACGACGAGTTCAAGGCCTTCGAGCTGGAGGCGCTCAAGAAGGAGCACCCCCGCGCCAAGGTGCTGGTCCACCCGGAGAGCCCCGCGGACGTGATCGCCCTGGCCGATGCGGTGGGCTCCACCAGCGCCATCCTCAAGGCTGCGCGCGACATGGATGCCACCGAATTCATCGTGGCCACCGACAACGGCATGATGCACAAGCTGCGCACGCTCAACCCCGGCAAGGTGTTCATTGAGGCGCCCACCGCCGGCAACAGCGCCACCTGCAAGAGCTGCGCGCACTGCCCCTGGATGGCGATGAACGGCCTGGCCGACGTGGCGCGGGTGCTGGAGACCGGTGCCAACGCGGTCCATGTGGACCCCGCCCTGATTCCGCGCGCGCGCCAGCCGATTGACCGCATGCTGGCCTTCACCGCCGCGCTCAGGAACGGGCAGCCGGCCAGCGCCCTGGTGCCGCACCTGGGCGCTGCCTGACAGTACCACCCCCAGGGCCTGATCTGCTTTGATTTTGATAGCTGTCAGCGCATGAAATACCTGCGCTAGCGCCTGTTTTGACCATCACTTCCCGCATCGACTTCACCCAGCCGCTGGATGCACGCGCCCCGCGCCTGCGCCACGCCTTCGGCACACCCCGCGAGGTGCTCGTGGCCCACGCGCTGCCCCAGGTGCGCGGCGTGCTCGACGCCGTGCACGCCGCTGCGCGGCAGGGCCGCTGGTGCGTGGGCCATGTGCGCTACGAGGCGGCCGCCGCGTTCGATGCGGCCTTGCAGACCCACGCGGCCGACGGACCGCTGGCCTGGTTTGCCGTGCACGACGCGCCGCTGCCCTGGCCCGAAGGCGCGCAGGGCCCCGCGGCGCAGCCTCCTGCTCAGGTGGCATGGACCGGCAGCCCTGACCGCGCCTCGTTCGATGCCGCGCTGGCGCGGATCCAGCAGGCGATCGCGGCGGGCGAGCTGTACCAGGTCAACTACACCGCGCCCCTTCATGGCACGCTTCAGGGGTCGGCGCAGGCACTGTTTGCCGCGCTGTTGCGCGCCCAGCCCGGCGGATATGCGGCGCACATCGACGCGGGGCCCGAGCAGGTGCTGTCGGTGTCGCCCGAGCTGTTCTTCGACTGGCGGGATGCCCCCGATGGTGGAGCCCTCCTGGCCCGGCCCATGAAGGGCACGGCCCCGCGCGGAGCCACCCCCGAAGAGGACGCGGCCCAGGCCGAGCACCTGCGCACGGCGCCCAAGGAGCGGGCCGAGAACGTGATGATCGTGGACCTGCTGCGCAACGACGTGTCGCGCATTGCGCTGCCGCACAGCGTGCGCGTGCCCGCGCTGTTCGCCACCCAGGCCCTGCCCACGGTGTGGCAGATGACCTCGGACGTGACGGCCCGCACGCGGCCCGGCACCACGCTGGCCGATGTGTTTGCGGCGCTGTTCCCGTGCGGCTCGGTCACCGGCGCACCCAAGGTGCGCGCCATGCGGATGATCCGCGCGCTGGAGCCCGCGCCGCGCGGCGTGTACTGCGGCGCGGTGGGCGTGGTGCGCCCGGCCGGCCCGCCCGACGCGCAGGGCCGGCACGCGGTGGCCGCCACGTTCAACGTGCCCATCCGCACCGTGGTGCTGCGCAGCGGGAGCGGCGGCGACGGCGAGGAAGGCCCGGCCGTCCACGCCACCTGCGGCATTGGCAGCGGCATCACCTCGGGCGCGCTGGCCGATGCCGAGTGGAGCGAGTGGCAGCACAAGCGGGCCTTTGCCGAGCGCGCCAGCCAGCCCTTTGACCTGCTTGAAACCCTGGCGCTGGAGGCCGGCGCCTTCCGGCACCTGGCCGACCACCTGGCGCGCCTGGAGAAGACCGCTGCGCACTTTGGCGTGCCCTGGGATGCGAAAGCCGTGTCGCAATGCCTGCGGGCGCTGGCCGCCGCACACGCTGCGGGGGCCTGGCGGGCGCGCCTGCTGCTGGACGCCACCGGCACGCCCCGGGCCGAGGCCTTTGCGCTGCAGCCCACGGCCGCACCCGTGCGCCTGCAGCTGGCCACGCGCCCGCTGGCGGAGGCGCACGGCGAATTCGTGCGCCACAAGACCACGCGCCGCGCGCACTATGCGGCGTTGGCGCCCACCACGCCCGGCGTGTTCGACACGGTGCTGTGGAACGCGGCGGGCGAGATCACCGAAAGCACCTTCGGCAACATCGCCGCGCTCATCGATGGGCGGTGGGTGACGCCGCCCCTGTCCTGCGGCCTGCTGCCCGGCGTGGGCCGCGCCGTGGCATTGCGCGAGGGGCGCGTGGTGGAGGCCGTGCTGCGCGTGTCTGACGTGCCCCGGGTGCAGGCCTGGGCCTTCCTCAACAGCCTGCGGGGCTGGCTGCCGGCCACGCTCGAAGGCTGATCGGCGCCGGCGCCCCGCGTGGGTGGTGGGGGCCGGGCTGGCAGAGGATTCAGCGCCGGTTCAAAGCCGCTCTTTGGCGTAGGAGCCCCGGTCCATGTCCACCACTTCCACGCTCAGCTGCACCATCACGCCCTGGGGGCGGGGTGTGCGTTCGCGCAGCACGGCGGCGATGCGCCCGGAGAGTTCTTTCTTGGCCTCGGGCGTGCGGCCCGAGAGCAGGCGCAGCTGCGCGTGCACGAACGCGCGCTGGGCCGGTGCGGTGCCGATCTCGAAGCTGTCGGCCACGATGAATCGGGTCTTCAGATCGGCCTCGTCCTGCACCTCGGGGTGGGCGCACAGGGTGGCGTTGAGCGCAGCCAGGGTGTCCGCCTCGGGATAGTGGGGCAGGTTGCTGGAGTATTCGACGGTGAGATGGGGCATGGGATTCGTGATTCCGTTCTGGGCGGGGCACGCACTGTGCGCGCCGCGCCAGTTTAAGGGCGCGGGTTCACCGCCGGGCGCGCGGGGGCTTGCGCCGGTCAGGTTCCCAGGCCGGCCCCGGCCCGGGGGCGACGTTCCAGCCCTCGCGGGCGTTCGCGTGCGCTTGAAGGCCGGTGGCGAATGCGGGGCGGCCGCTCCTTGTTGACACGGCACCAGGGCCATGCGCGATTTGTGTTGCCGCGGAGCGGCCCGCCTGCTCAGAATCCGGGCGGCCCCGCGCTCACTGTGCGGGGCCCGCGCCGTGTGCCGGTTCGCAGGTTCCTGCCGTGCCGCCAGGAACATTGCCAGGGTGCTGCAATCCGTGGCGAACCGTGGCGAACCGTGGCGCATGCGGCGGACGTGCAGGTGGGCAGCGGCTTTTCCTCAACCGTGTTCAGTAAAACCATGACATACCAAAAAATGATCCGACACACCGCTCTCGCCGTCCTGGCGCTGTGCGCCGCCACCGGGGCTGGCGCGCAATCGCCACCGCACTGGGAGTACAAGGGCAAGCACGGCGCCACGCACTGGGGCGCGCTGGAGGCGGGCTTTGAAGCCTGCGCGCGGGGTGCGGCGCAAAGCCCCGTGGACATCCGCAAGACCGTGAAGGAGGCGCTGCCGGCGCTCGAGTTCCAATACACGCCCGGGGCGCCCACGCTGGTCAACAACGGCCACACGGTGCAGGTCAACATGCCCGCCGGCAGCAGGCTCGTGGTCAACGGCAGGGCCATGGAGCTGCTGCAGTTCCACTTCCACACCCCCAGCGAGGAAGCCATTGGCGGCAAGCGCGCGGCCATGGTGGCGCACTTCGTGCACAAGGGCGAGGACGGCGGGCTGGGCGTGGTGGCCGCGCTGATACAGCCCGGCAAGCCCAATGCCGCGTGGGCTCCCATCTTTGCGCACCTGCCGCGCACCGGCGAGCAGGTGACGGTGCAGGGGCTCACCCTGGACGCCAGCGCCCTGTTGCCCGCCAGGAAAGGCTACTACAGCTTTGACGGCTCGCTGACCACGCCGCCGTGTTCCGAAGGCGTGCAGTGGATGGTGCTCAAGGAGCCCGTGAAGCTCGGCGCCCAGCAGATCAAGGCGTTTCGCCAGCTGTACAACGCCAACGCGCGGCCGTTGCAGCCGCTCAACGGGCGCGTGGTCAAGGAAAGCGCCTGACGGCCACTCCGGGGGACGGCGCTCCAGGGGGGCGCGGGGAGCACCGGCGGCGCCTGCCCTCAGCCGCTGACGGCCGCGCGCGCGCCGCTGGTGCCAGTGGCTGGCGGCTGCCGGGCGGCCACGTGGCGGGCCGCCGGGACCGCGTGGGCCGCATGCGCGGCCAGGGCGGCCAGCAACCGGTCCACATCGTGGGCCGTGTGGGCGGCCGACAGCGCAATGCGCAGCCGGGCCGTGCCCGCGGGCACGGTGGGCGGGCGGATGGCGGGCACCCACAGGCCCTCGCGGCGCAGGCTTTCCATCGCGGCCAGGGCGGCTTCGTTGCTGCCGATCACGAGTGCCTGCACCGCCGTGTGGGATGGCAGCAGTTGCCAGCCCAGTCCTGGGGGCAGCGTGGCCAGGCCTTCGCGCAGTTGCGCAATGCGCTGGCGCAGCCCCTCCCGCAGGTCGTCGGCGGCCGCCATCAGCTCCAGGCTCTTGCGCAAGGCGCTCGCCAGCAGGGGCGGCGCGGCGGTGGCGAAGATGTAGGTGCGCGTCTTCTGCAGCAGCCATTCGATGAGTGCCGCGTCGCCCGCCACGAAGGCGCCGGCGACGCCCGCCGCCTTGCCCAGCGTGGCCATGTAGAGCACGCGGCGCGACGCGGCGGCACCCGCCAGCCCCGCGTGCGCCAGGCTGCCGCGCCCCTGCGGCCCGAGCACGCCAAAGCCATGGGCGTCGTCCAGCAGCAGCAGGGCGTCGTAGCGCTCGCACAGCGCCAGCAGCGCCGGGATGTCGATCAGGTCGCCATCCATGCTGAAGACGGCATCGCTGACCACCAGCTTGCGCCGCGCGGGGCTGGCGGCCAGCGCGGCTTGCAGTGCCGCCAGGTCGGCATGCGGGTAGCGGTGGATGGTGGCGCGTGACAGCCGCGCGCCATCGATCAGGCAGGCATGGTTGAGCGCATCGGAAAACAGTGCGTCGCCCGCGCCCACCAGGGCGGGGATGATGCCGGTATTGGTGGCATAGCCCGCGTAGAAGTACAGCGCCCGGGGCAATTGCACGAAGGCGGCCAGTTCCTGCTCCAGCGCCGCGTTGGCGGCGCTGTGCCCGCTGACCAGGGGCGAGCCGCCCGAGCCCACGCCAAAGGTGTGCGTGGCCTCGCGCGCGGCCTCGGCCAGCGCGGGGTGGCCGGCCAGGCCCAGGTAGTCGTTGCTGCAGAAGGCCAGCATGGATTGCCCGTCCACCAGCAGGTGGGCACCCCCTGCGGGCTGCACCACGCGGCGGCGGCGCAGCAGGTGGGCGCGCTCGAGGTCGGCGATTTGCCCTGGGATCTCGTCCAGCCAGGACGCGCAGGAGGTCGGCGCGGTCATAGCCACTCCCCGGGAAGCTCGAACACCAGGCCGCGCGCGTCGGGCAGTTCCTGGTAGGGCACCTCGGCCAGCAGCGGCGCGCCCAGGCGGTCCCGCAGGTAGGCGATGTTCTCTTCGGCCGCGTCCATGCCAGGGTCCACGCGGTTGGCCACCCAGCCGGCCAGCGCGAGGCCGCGCGCGCGGATCGCCTCGGCCGTGAGCAGCGCGTGGTTCAGGCAGCCCAGCCGCAGGCCCACCACCAGCACCACGGGCAGGGCCAGGGCCTGGGCCAGGTCGGCGCCGGTCTCGGTGTCCGACAGCGGCACGTGGAAGCCGCCCGCGCCTTCGACCACCACCGCATCGGCCTGGGCCGCCAGGGCCTGGTAGCTGCGCACGATGGCCGCGATGTCGATCCGCACCCCGGCGCGCGCGGCGGCGATGTGGGGCGAGAGCGGATCGAGCAGCAGCACGGGGTTGTCCAGCTCGGGCGCCACGGCCAGCGTGGAGGCCGAACGCAGCGCGATCGCGTCCTCGCTGGCCCAGTCCTCGCCCCAGGGCACCACGCCCGCGGCCACCGGCTTCATGCCGACCACGCGGCGGTGGTGTGGCGCCAGGGCGTGCAGCAGGCCGGTGGACACCAGCGTCTTGCCGACGCCCGTGTCGGTGCCGGTGACAAAACATCCAATCATGGGGTCTCCTCCTGCAGGGTGGCGTTCAGTGCGCCCAGCGCGCCCTCGGCGAGGCGCTGCACGGCCTCTTCGTCGAGCACATAGGGTGGCATCGCGTACAGCGTGTGGCCGATGGGGCGCAGCACCAGCCCCCGCGCCATGGCGTGCTGGTGGTAGCGGCGTGCGAAGTCGGGCAGCGTGGTGTCGATGTCCCAGGCCCAGATCATTCCCAGGCGCCGCGCGTGGCGCACGCTCGGATGGCGGGTGAGCGGCATGCAGGCCGCGTCGATGCGCAGGGCCAGGGCCGCGTTGGCGTTGAGGGTGTCGAGCTGGCCGAACAGCTCCAGCGTGGCCAGCGCCGCGCGGCAGGCCAGCGGGTTGCCGGTGTACGAATGCGAGTGCAGAAAGCCGCGCGCCACATCGTCGTCGTAGAACGCGGCATACACCGCGTCGGTGGTGAGCACGGCCGACAGCGGCAGCGTGCCGCCCGTGAGGCCCTTGGACAGGCAGATGAAGTCCGGCCGGATGCCCGCCTGCTGGTGGGCGAACATCGTGCCCGTGCGGCCAAAGCCCACGGCGATCTCGTCCACCACCAGGTGCACCTCGTAGCGGTCGCACAGCGCGCGCGCCAGGCGCAGGTACTCGGGGCTGTGCATGGCCATGCCGGCGGCGCACTGCACCAGCGGTTCGACGATGAGCGCGGCGGTGCTCGCGTGGTGCTCGGCCAGCCAGGCATCGAGCGCCTGGGCACTGCGACGCGCCACGTCCTCGGCGCTTTCGCCGGGCGCCGCGCCGCGCGCATCGGGGCTGGGCACGGTGGCGGCCAGGCGCACCAGCGGCGCGTAGGCCTCGCGGAAGATCGCGATGTCGGTCACGGCCAGCGCGCCCACGGTCTCGCCGTGGTAGCCACCGGCCAGACCCACAAAGCGGCTCTTGGCGGGGCGACCCGTGTTGCGCCAGTAGTGCGCGCTCATCTTCAGGGCGATCTCGGTGGCCGCCGCGCCGTCGCTGCCGTAGAACGCATGGCCCAGGCCCGTGAGCGCGGAGAGGCTTTCCGACAGCTCCACCACCGGCGCATGCGTGAAGCCGGCGAGCATCACGTGGTCGAGCCGCTCCAGCTGGTCGGCGAGGGCTGCCTTGATGTGCGGGTGGCTGTGGCCAAAGAGGTTGACCCACCAGGAGCTGATGCCGTCGAGGTAGCGCCGGCCTTGCGTGTCGTAGAGCCAAGGCCCCTGTGCGCGCGCGATGGCCACGGGCGGCTGGGCCTCGTGCCGCTTCATCTGCGTGCAGGGGTGCCAGACGCTGGCGAGGCTGCGGGCCACCAGGCCGGCGTGCAGGGGCTGCATGTTCATCACAGGGCCTGTGTGGGCACGGCGTGGCGCAGTCCGGTCTGGCGGTTGTGTTCGTCCACGAACACCAGTTGCGGCTGGTGCGTGGGCACCTGGTCCTCATGCACCTGGGCGAAGGCCGCGATGATGATGAGGTCGCCCACGGCGGCGCGGCGCGCGGCCGAGCCGTTCACCGAGATCATGCCGCTGCCGCGCTGGCCCTTGATGGCGTAGGTGATGAAACGCTCGCCGTTGTTGATGTTCCAGACGTGGATCTGCTCGTTCTCGGCGATGTTGGCTGCTTCCAGCAGGTTTTCGTCGATGGCGCAGGAGCCTTCGTAGTGCAGCTCGCACTGGGTCACGGCGACGCGGTGGATCTTGGATTTGAGCAAGGTACGGAACATCGGGCTTCCTTGGGTGAAGTCGGTGGCGGCGCGGGCGGGGTCTGCCGGTGGGGCAGGTGGTGTGTCAGCGCGCGGGCAGGTCGAGCAAGCAGCTGTCGCCCAGCGCGTCGCGCCACACGCGCACGCGGCTCACGCGCGGCTGCAGTTCGGCGGGCAGCGCCTGGGCGATGAAGACGCACAGGTTCTCGAGCGTGGGCGTGCCCAGGCCCGGCACGTCATCCAGCATGTGGTGGTCGAGCTGCCCGCGCACCACCTCCAGGCCCCGGCGCAGCAGGCCCAGGTCCAGCACCATGCCAGTGGCGGGGTCGCGCGGGCCGCTGAGCGAGACCTCGGCGTGGTAGGTGTGGCCGTGCACACGGCGGCTGCCTTCGGCCTCGATCTCGCGGCGCAGGGTGTGGGCGGCGTCGAAGAAGAAGCGCTGGGAAATGGTGAACAACATACGGAAATCAACAACAAAAATGCCGCATCACCGGATGCCGGTGAGCTTGTGGGTCTGCAGGCTCAGGCGCCATGCGGGGTGCGCCAGGCAGGCGTCGATGCAGGCGGCGGTGTTCTGGCGCTGCAGCAGGCCGTCCATGGGCTGCAGGAAGCGGTGGGTGAACTGGGTGTCCTGCTCCAGCGCCCGCAGGTCGAACCCGGGCTGGGGCCACACGAGTTTCAGCTCCTGTCCGCTGCGCTGGACCCACGGTGCACCGGCCTTGGGGCTGATGCACAGCCAGTCGATGCCCTCGGGCGCTTTCACGGTGCCGTTGCTCTCCACGGCGATGCGGAACTGCTGGGCGTGCAGTGAGTCGATGAGTTCAGCGTCGACCTGCAGCAGGGGCTCGCCACCGGTCAGCACCACCAGCCGGTGGCCTGCGCCGGCAGGCCACTGCGCGGCGATGGTGTCGGCCAGCAGCGTGGCGGTGTCGAACTTGCCGCCCAAAGTGCCGTCGGTGCCCACGAAGTCGGTGTCGCAGAACTGGCAGATGGCCTGCGCGCGGTCCTGCTCGCGGCCCGTCCAGAGGTTGCAGCCCGCAAAGCGGCAGAACACGGCAGGCGTGCCTGCCTGGCCGCCTTCACCTTGCAGGGTGTAGAAAATTTCCTTGACGCTGTAGGTCATCGGGGCACCGGGGGGACGAGGATGGTAGGGGCGGCTGGGGCTGCGATCTCAGGGTAGTCGCGGCTGAAATGCAGGCCCCGGCTTTCGCGGCGCAGCTGCGCGCTTTTCACGATCAGGTCGGCCACCTGCACCAGGTTGCGCAGCTCCAGCAGGTCGCGCGTGATGTGGAAGTGCGCGTAGAACTCCTGGATCTCGCCCTGCAGCATGGCGATGCGGTGCGCGGCGCGCTCCAGGCGCTTGTTGGTGCGCACGATGCCCACGTAGTCCCACATGAAGCGGCGCAGCTCGTCCCAGTTGTGGGAGATGACGACGGACTCGTCTGCGTCGGTCACGCGGCTGTCGTCCCAGGCGGGCACGGCGGGCAGATCGGCGGTGGGGGCCGTGGCAATGGCCTGGGCGGCAGCGCGTGCGAACACCATGCATTCGAGCAGCGAGTTGCTGGCCAGCCGGTTGGCGCCGTGCAGGCCGGTGCAGGCCACCTCGCCCACGGCGTACAGGCCGGGCAGGTCGGTGCGGCCGGCCAGGTCGGTCAGCACTCCGCCGCAAGTGAAGTGGGCCGTGGGCACCACGGGGATGGGCTCTTTGGTGATGTCGATGCCCAGCGCGGCGCAGTGGGCCAGGATGTTCGGAAAGTGTTCCTGCAAGAACGCGGGGCTCTGGTGCGAGATGTCCAGGTGCACGCAATCGAGGCCGTGTTTTTTCATCTCGAAGTCGATGGCGCGTGCCACCACGTCGCGCGGGGCCAGTTCGGCGCGCGGGTCATGGTCCAGCATGAAGCGCGTGCCGCCCGCCGAGGGGGGTAGCAGCAGCCTGCCGCCTTCGCCGCGCACCGCCTCGCTGATGAGGAAGGACTTTTCGTGCGGGTGGTACAGCCCCGTGGGGTGGAACTGGATGAACTCCATGTTCGCCACGCGGCAGCCCGCGCGCCACGCGGCGGCGATGCCGTCGCCCGTGGCGGTGTCGGGGTTGGTGGTGTACAGGTACACCTTGCCCGCGCCGCCCGTGGCCAGGATGGTCTGCGGCGCACGGAAGGTCACCACCTCATCGGTGTCGCTGTCCAGCGCATGCAGGCCGAGGCACCGGTGGCCGGGCAGGCCCAGCTTGCGCGTGGTGATCAGGTCCACCAGCGTGTGCTGCTCGAACAGCGTGATGCCGGGCGTGGCGCGCACCACGTCGATCAGCGTGCGCTGCACGGCCGCGCCGGTGGCGTCGGTCACATGGGCAATGCGGCGCGCGCTGTGGCCGCCTTCGCGCGTGAGGTGCAGCTGGTCGCCTTCGAGCGTGAAGGGCACGCCCAGCTGGCGCAGCCAGGCGATCGATGCGGGTGCGTTTTCCACCACAAAGCGCGTGGTAGCCAGGTCGCACAGGCCTGCGCCGGCCACCAGCGTGTCTTCGATGTGGGCGGCAAAACTGTCGTCATCGGCCAGCACGGCGGCAATGCCACCCTGGGCCCAGCCGCTCGATCCATCCTGCAGCGTGCGCTTGGTGATCACGGCCACGCGGTGCGTGGGGGCCAGGTGCAACGCGGCCGAGAGGCCGGCGAGGCCGCTGCCTACGATGAGAACGTCGAAGTCGTGGGATGCCATGGAAGGTGTCAGTTGCCGTTGAAGTGGGCGCGGCTCCCGGCCGGGGCCACCGTGGAGCCGGCTTTGCCAGGCCACCGGTGGCGTCCCCCTCCCGCGCAGCGAGAAAGGGGGACGCGGCGCAGCCGCTCAGAGGGTGTCATGCCGGTACATAGGCGAGGCGCACGTAGATGGGTGCGAAGGCCTCGGCCTGCGTGATCTCGATCAGCGTCTCCTTGGCCAGCTCCAGCAGGGCGATGAAGGTCACCACCAGCACGGTGCTGCCTTTTTCGGGCTCGAAGAGTTCTTCAAACTCCACGAAGCGGCGGCCCTGCAGCGTCTTGAGCACCATGCTCATGTATTCGCGCACGCTCAGCTCTTCGCGCGTGATCCTGTGGTGCTGCACGAGCTTGGCGCGTTTCAGGATGTCGCGCCAGGCGTCCTGCAGCTCCACCACGTGCACGTCCGGAAAGCGCGGCTGCAGGCTTTGCTCGATGTAGACCTGGGCTTTCAGGAAGTCGCGCCCGTACTGCGGCAACTGCCCCAGGCGGGCGGCGGCCATCTTCATCTGTTCGTATTCGAGCAGGCGGCGCACCAGCTCGGCGCGCGGGTCTTCGGGCTCCTCGCCCTCGGCCTGCTTCTTGGGCGGCAGCAGCATGCGCGACTTGATCTCGATCAGCATCGCCGCCATCAGCAAATACTCGGCCGCCAGCTCCAGGTTGCGGCTGCGGATCTCGTCCACATACGCCAGGTACTGCTTGGTGACCCCCACCATGGGGATGTCGAGGATGTTGAAGTTCTGCTTGCGGATCAGGTACAGCAGCAGATCGAGCGGGCCTTCGAAGGCTTCAAGGAAGACTTCGAGCGCATCGGGCGGGATGTACAGGTCCGTGGGCAGCGCGAACAGCGGCTCGCCATACAGGCGCGCCAGCGCGACCTGATCGACCACGTCGGGCATGCCGCCCGCGTTCAGCGCGGCCGTGCCCGCCGGATCATCGGACGCCTCGGGCACGCGCGCGGTGGTCATGGATATTTGCTATTGAAAATATAGCTATCAGCGCTTATTGATCAAGCGCTGGGGGCCAATTTGATGCCCGGGTCGGCTCAGTCGGCGTTCGTCTGGTAGACGTAGGGCTTTTGCTCGACCTGGGCTTCGCGGTACTCCCCCCAGATCTTGCGGTCCACCTGCTTGTCCCACAGCAGCGCGCGGCCGGCCAGCTGCTGGCTTTCCAGCTCGGGCTTGCTGGCCTTGAGCTGGTTGATGAACTGGGTGGCATCGGATTGGTAATCGGGGCGGCGGAAAATGGACATGGACTGTTAACCTCTTTGCCGTGGATTTTACCGGGACCGACTCATGCCCTTGATATATCGCGCCGCCGCCCTGGCGGCCGCCACTTTTTCGTTGCTGGCGCTTGCCGCCTGCGACCCGCAACGCATCAGCGAACTCAAGGAGGGCGTCTCCACCGAGGCCGACGTGCGCGACCGCTTCGGCGCCCCCGAGAACGTGTGGGACGAGCCCGGCGGCGCGCGCACGTTCGAATACAACCGCCAGCCCGCCGGCCAGGTCAACTACATGATCACCATCGGCGCCGACGGCCGCATGACGGCGCTGCGCCAGGTGCTCACCCCAGAGAACTTCGCGCGCGTGGTGCCCGGCATGCGCATGGACGAGGTGCGCCGCCTGCTGGGCAAGCCCGCCAAGGTCACGCCCTATGAACTGAAGCGGGAAACCCATGCCGACTGGCGCTACCTGGAGGCACCCAACCAGGCCAAGGTGTTCACCGTGGTCCATGGGCCCGACCAGTTCGTGCTGCGCACCCAGACGGGGGCCGACCTGGAGGCGCCGGAGTTCAAGGGCGGCAAGTAGCCGCGCGGCGGGTCACACCGGAAGGTCCTCCAGCCCCTGCGCCGCCAGCCGGGCGGCAAAGCCCGAGCGCTCGATCAGCGAGCGCGGCTGCTCGTGCAGGTGCACCAGGCGCAGCCGTCCGCCGCGCGCGGCCACGGCCTTGAGGATCTGCGCCAGCGCGTCCAGCCCCGTGGTGTCCAGCGCCACCAGCTCGCTGGCGTCCAGCACCACGTCCATGCCGGGCGGGCCGGTCTCCACGGCCTGGAGGATGGGGTCGATCTTGGCGGCGGCGCCGAAGAACAGCGCGCCATGCAGGCGCCAGGTGGCCGTGGGCCGCCCCTGGAACGGGGCGCCTTCGGGCGGCTCCGGCTGGCGCACCACGCGAAAAAGCCCGCTCATGCGCCGCACGAACAGCGCGCAGGCCATGAAGAGGCCCACCTCCACCGCCACCGTGAGGTCGAACACCACGGTGAGGAAGAACGTGCCCAGCATGAGCAGCCGGTAGTGGTTGCTGAAGTGCTTGAGGCGCACGAACTCGTGCCACTCGCCCATGTTCCAGGCCACGTACAACAGGATGCCCGCCAGCACCGCCAGCGGAATGTGCAGCGCCAGCGGGGCGGCCACCAGCACGACCACCAGCAGCGTGAGCGCATGCACCATGCCCGCCACGGGCGAGGTGGCGCCCGCGCGGATGTTGGTGACGGTGCGCGCAATGGTGCCGGTGGCGGGCATGCCGCCGAAGAACGGCACCACCAGATTGGCCAGCCCCTGGGCCACCAGCTCCTGGTTGGGGTCGTGTTTTTTGTGGTGCGGGTCGGTGGCCAGCTGGTCGGCCACGCGGGCGCACAGCAGCGATTCGATGGCGCCCAGCAGCGCGATGGTGAGCGTGGGCGTGACCAGCAGGCGCACCGTGTCCCACGAAAAATCGGGCAGCGCGAACACCGGCAGCGCCTGCGGAATGCCGCCAAACCGCGAGCCGATGGTCTCCACCGGAAACTCCATCGCCCAGGCCAGCAGGCTCAGCGTGACCAGCGCCACGACGGGCGCGGGCACGCGCGCGAAGCTGCGCACGGTGTGGCGCTCCAGCACCTGCATCACGGGCGAGCCCTTCATCATCAGCCTGGGCCAGACGAACAACCCGGCCACGCAGGCCGCGCCCAGCCCGAAGGCATAGGGGTTGAGGCTGTCCGCGTGCCGCGCCAGCGCATCGATCTGCGAGAAGAAATTGCCCGGCATGCGGTCGATGGACAGGCCCAGCCAGTCCTTGACCTGCGACAGCGCGATCAGCACGGCAATGCCGTTGGTGAAGCCGATCACGATGCTCACCGGCACGAAACGCACCAGCGTGCCCAGCCTGAAGAGCCCCAGCAGCACCAGCAGCACGCCCGCGCAGGCGGTGGAGATGAGCAGGTTGGCCACGCCGTAGCGCTCGACGATGCCGTAGACGATGACGATGAATGCGCCCGCTGGTCCGCCGATCTGCACGTTGGTGCCCCCCAGGGCGGAGATCAGGAAGCCCGCGATGATCGCCGTCCACAGCCCCGCCTCGGGCTTGAGGCCGCTGGCGATCGCGAACGCCATGGCCAGCGGCAGCGCCACGATGCCCACCGTCACCCCCGCACCCACGTCGGCCAGCCAGCGGCCCTTGTCGTAGCCGCGCAGCGCATCGAGCAGGCGGGGGTGGAAGGCGAGTGAAAACTGCATGGTGGCGGGCACTTTCTTTTCGGCGGCTCTGCGGCGGCCCAGGGCCCCGGCACCGCCGGGATGCAGCCACCACCGCCATCAACGCGGGGCAGACTTCAGTGTAGTGAGCCGGGTGCGCAGCGCAATGGGGCGAAGCCGGTGCGGTCGCCAAGCACATTGCGTGCCGAATGTGCCCGTTGCCAGGGGCCACGCGGGGGGGCGGGCTGTGGATGGAACTTTAAAATTGATAGCAAACTATTGAATGCCAACCAGCGGTAGCAGCCGGAAATTCTTCGAATTCTGCCCGCTCAGGGATGGACATCGGGCGTGGAGCACGCGCTCCCTGGCATATTGCTTGCTGTTCTTGCACGGCCATCCCGGCCCCCGCTCCGCGCGGATTGATGTGACGCCAGCGTGATCCCCTCCATGACCGACACCCCCGCCAATGACTCCAGCGCCGCTGGCGATGCCCATGCCGACGCCTCCACCCTGCGCCATGGTGCGTTCGAGGATGTACAGGCCCTGTTCGCCGGCACGCTGTTCGTGGCCATGGCGCTCATGCTGTTCAACCAGGCGGGGCTGCTGGTGGGCGGCACGGCGGGCGCGGCGTTTCTGCTGCACTACGTCACGGGCATCTCGTTCGGCAAGCTGTTCTTCGCGGTCAACCTGCCGTTCTACTGGTTTGCCTGGACGCGCATGGGGCGCGAGTTCACGGTCAAGACCTTTGTCTGCGTCGCCCTGCTGTCGCTGCTGACCGAGCTGTTCCCCCATGTGATGCACGTGGACTACCTGAACCCGCTGTTCGCATCCTTGCTGGGCGGGCTGCTGCTGGGCACGGGCTGCCTGTTCCTGGCGCGCCACCGCTCCAGCCTGGGCGGGGCCACCGTGGTGTCGCTGTACCTGCAGGCCCGCTACGGCATGCGCGCGGGCAAGGTGCAGATGATGATCGACGGCACCGTGGTGCTGCTGGCGCTCTTCGTGGTGCCGGTGGACCGCGTGGCGTATTCGGTGCTGGCCGTGCTGGTGATGAGCGGGTTCCTGTGGATCAGCCACCGGCCAGGGCGGTATGTGGGGCATTGAAGGCGGCGCTCAGAACCGGTAAAGCCAGCCCGCCGTCACCGCCGGCTGGCTCGATCTGTTGACCAGCGGGCTGTTCTTGATCGCGCTGGCCAGCCGCGTGCTGCTCACGTCCACGAACATCCACTGCCGCGGCGCCAGCGCGTAGCCCACGCGCAGGCCGGCCTGCAGGTTCACGGCGGAGCTGCCTTCATGGGCCGGGCGGCCTGCGCGGGCCTCCGCGCCTTCCACGCCGTAGTAGTAGTCCACATACTTGCGGTCCTGCCGCTGCACCGACACGCGGGGGGTGATGTCCCACGCACCGAGCTGGAAGCGGCGCTCGGCCTTCAGCGTGAACTGGCGCCCCTTGCTGTGGCCGGAGGCATCGGCCAGCAGCTCGGCCGAAAGCTGCACCGGCCCCGTGTCCCAGCTGGCGGCCGCGCCCAGCCAGAGGCTGCCCTTGCGCTCCTGCATGCCGGTCAGAAAGGGCGAGTCCTTGGCCTCGTAGCCCTCGAAACCGAAGCGCGACCGCAGCCGCAGGCCCACGGGGCCGGCCGGCGGCAGCTTGACATCCACGCCCGGGCCGGCAATGTGGACCCAGCGGTTTTCGTAGGTGAGCAGGGGCAGCGGCTGCGCCTTGTCGTCGAAGTCGCGGTAGGGCTTGCGGTCGGCGCTGACGGCCAGGCCCGCCCCCCAGGTGGAGGTGGGGGCGCCCTGCTGCGCCCAGGCGGCGGGCGCCAGCGCCGCCAGGGTGGCCGCGATGACCGCCGCGCGGCCCCGCAGGGTGTGGTGGGTGGGGGAGGGCAGGCGAGGGCAGTGCGTCATGGGTTCGGGTTCCAGAAAGAAGAAAAAAGAAAAGGGGCGGGCCAGGCCGGGCGTGCCTGCGGGCCGCACGCCGCAGGCAGGGGGCCGGTGCACTGTAGGAATGCTTTCTTAGCGCCGGGTTAGCCCTGCGCCGTCCTGGGTGGGCGCCGCGCTCATGGCGGGCTAAGAATTCCGCGCTACGCTGTGTACCACCCTGAAGGCCCCAAGGAGAACCCTGTTGCGCGCACTGCTGGTGGAAGACGACGACATGATCGGGCGCAGCCTGTCGCATGCGCTCAAGGGGGCGGGCTGGTCCGTGGACTGGGTGCGCAACGGCGAACTGGCCCACAGCGCCCTCGCCGATGGCGACTACAGCTGCGTGCTGCTGGACCTGGGCCTGCCGGGGCTCGACGGCACCGAGGTGCTGCGCCGCGCCCGTGCGCGCGGCGACCTCACGCCGGTGGTGGTGCTTACCGCGCGCGACGGTGTCGAGGACCGCGTGCACGGCCTGGACATCGGTGCCGACGATTACCTGCTCAAACCCTTCGAGGTGGCCGAGCTGCTGGCCCGCATGCGCGCCGTGGTACGCCGGCGCAGCGGCGTGGCCCAGTCGCTGGTGGGCAATGGTGCCCTGCAGCTGGACCTGGCCACGCGCGAGGTGCTGCAGGGCGGCGCCCGCGAGGCCCTCACCGCCCGCGAATTCGCGCTGCTGCATGCGCTGCTGGAGCGCCCCGGCGCCATCCTGTCGCGCGAGCAGCTGGAAAACCGCATCTACGGCTGGGGCGAGGAGGTCAGCAGCAACGCGGTGGACGTGCTCATCCACGGCATGCGCCGCAAGCTCGGGCCCGACGCCATCCGCAACGTGCGCGGCCTGGGCTGGCGGGTGGCGGCGCCATGACGGGGCCGGTGCGCGAGCACGCGGCCCGCTGGTACCGCCCCCGGTCCCTGCGCGGGCAGATCCTGCTGTGGCTCGCGCCCTGGATCCTGGTGGGCGCCGTGGTGGCGGGCTGCGCGTTCTGGGCGAGCTACAGCGCGCTCATCCACACCTTCATGCAGTACCAGATGGAGGTGTTGGCGCGTTCCCATGCAGCCGGCGGGCAGGGGCCGGCGGGCACCAGCGATGGCGGCGACGGCCGGGACGCTGGCCACGGGGTCGAGCCCCTGCCGCTGCTCAGCGATACCAACATCCTGGACTGGGGCGCCTTTGCCGTGCAGGTGTGGTCGGCCGACGGGCGGCTGCTGGCCACGTCCCGGCCCGACACCGGTGTGCCACTGCAGGCCGCGCCAGGGCACGGTCTGCTGCGCACCCACGATGCCTGGGCGCCTGGGTGGCGCGTCTACACCGCGCCAGCGGCCGGGCCGCACCAGCGCCGCGTGCAGGTGCTGCAAAGCGAGAAATTCCTGCAGGAAGAAGTGGCGGTGCGCACGCTGTACGTCATCGTGCCCATGGCGCTGCTGGTACCGGCGCTGCTGTTCACGCTGTGGCTGGTGGTGGGGCGCGCATCGCGCTCGCTGCGCCTGGTGGCCGATGAAGTGGCCCAGCGCGACGACCGCAGCCTGGGCGCCATCCGCATGGACCGCGTGCCCGAGGAGATCGTGCCCCTGGTGGGTTCCTTCAATGCACTGCTGGCGCGCCTGGGCGAGGCCTTTGCCGCGCAGCGCCGCTTTGTGCAGGACGCCGCCCACGAGCTGCGCACGCCCATGGCCGCGATGGCGCTGCAGCTGGAGAACCTGCGCCCCTTCGTGCCTGCGGGCGATGCGCAGCAGCAGTTCGCGCAACTGGACGCGGGCATGCGCCGGGCGCGGCACCTGGTCGGCCAGTTGCTGCGCCTGTCGCGCCAGGAGGCACCGGTGGCTGCGCAGGCATCCGCCGCGCCCGTTGACATCACTGCCTTGCTGCGCGACAGCGTGGGCCAGCTGATGCCGCTGGCGGACCAGCGGCGCATCGACGTGGGTTTTGCCGGAGACGGGCAGGTGGCCGTCCACGCCGCCGCCAGCGAGCTGCGCAGCGTCTTCGACAACCTGCTGGACAACGCCCTGCGCTACACCCCTGAGGGCGGTGCGGTGGAGGTGCGCTTGCACCGGCTGGACAGCGGCGCCGTGGTGGACATCATGGACACCGGCCCGGGCATTCCGCCAGACCTGCTGGAGCGGGTCTTTGATCGCTTCTTCCGCGTGCCCGGCAACGACGCCGACGGCAGCGGGCTGGGCCTGGCCATCACCCGCGCGGCAGCGCTGCGCCAGGGCTTGCGGGTGGAGCTGCGGGCGCGGGACGACGGCGCCGCGGGCCTGCTGGCGCGGGTGCATCTGCCCCCGCCCCAGCCCGCGCCCGCGCCGCTGCTAACACCCGCCTAAGGCGCTGCTAACACGGGGCTCAGACGCAATTTCTAGAGTGGATGGACTTCCATTTCACAGAAAGTTGCCATGTCTCCACGTACTCTCGCCCCCGCCCTGGCTTGGGGTTTGCTCGCGCTGTCGGCCCTGGCCGTCGGCATTGTCTCGTTGCGCTATGCGCTGCCCGGCATGCCCTTCCCGATGGACCTGCCCAGCCTGCAGTCGGCGCCCCGGGCTTTCGTGGTGCACGCGGTCAGCGCATCGCTGGCACTGATGCTGGGCCCGCTGCAATTGATGGCGGCATGGCGCACCCGGTTTCCGGCCCTGCACCGCTGGGTGGGGCGCGGGTATGTGGCGGCGATTGCGGTGGGCTGGCTCTCGTCGCTGCCCCTGGCACTGGATGCGATGACGGGTCCCGTGGCCGTCCTGGGTTTCCTGGCGCTGGGCGTGGCCTGGATCGTGGCGACCGGCATGGGCCTGCTGCGCGCGCTGCAGCGCCGTTTTGCCGAGCACCGGCGCTGGATGGTGCGCAGCTATGCGCTCACGGCGGCAGCCATCACGCTGCGCGTCTACCTGGGGGGCAGCATGGCCCTGGGGGTGGATGAGCAGGTGTCCTACCCCTTCATCGCCTGGCTGTGCTGGGTGCCAAACCTGCTGGGCGCCGAGTGGTACCTGCGGCGACAGGCGCTGCGCGCGGGCCGGCCGCAGCGGTCGCCGCCGCTGGCATCGCTGTGAGCGAACGAGCGGCGGGGCCCGGGAAGGCAACGGCCGGCGCGGCCGTTGCAGTGCTTCAGCGCACCCGCATGCCGGGCGTGGCGCCGGGCCAGGGGTTGAGCACGTAGATGCCGGGGTTGGCCTTCTCGTCGCCATGGCTGGCGGCCAGCACCATGCCTTCGGAGACGCCGAACTTCATCTTGCGCGGCGCGAGGTTGGCCACCATCACCGTGTGCTTGCCGATCAGGTCGGCGGGCTGGTAGGCGCTGGCGATGCCTGAAAAGACATTGCGCGTGCGGCCTTCGCCCACGTCCAGCGTCAGGCGCAGCAGCTTGGTGGAGCCTTCGACCGGCTCGCAATTCACGATCAGCGCGATGCGCAGGTCGATCTTGGTGAAGTCGTCGATGGTGATGGTGGGGGCCAGTTCCTCGCCGCCGGGGGATGCTATTGTTTCAGTAGCTACTGGCGCTTGTTCTGCCTGCGCTGGAGCCTCAAACAATGCTTCCAGCTGCTCGGGGGTCACGCGCTGCATCAGGTGCTGGTAGGGGGTGATCGCCTGCACGTCGCCCGCCACGTCCCACTGCCGCATGTCCACACCCACAAAGCCTTGCACGGCCTGGGCCAGGCCCGGCAGCACGGGCGCCAGGTAGCGCGTGAGCGCGGCGAAGGTGTTGATGAGCACCGAGCAGACCTGGTGCAGCGCCTCGTTGTTGGCCGCGTCCTTGGCCAGGTCCCAGGGCTTGTTCTGGTCCACATAGGCGTTGACCTTGTCGGCCAGCTGCATGATCTCGCGCGTGGCCTTGCTGTACTCGCGGGTTTCGTACATCTGCGCGATGGCGCCGCTGGCACCGCGCACCTCGGCCAGCAGGGACGCGCCCGTGGCGCCGAAGTCGCTGGTGAGCTTGCCGTCGAAGCGCTTGGTCAGGAATCCCGCAGCGCGGCTGGCAATGTTCACGTACTTGCCGATCAGATCGCTGTTCACGCGCAGCATGAAGTCCTCGGCGTTGAAGTCGATGTCTTCGTTGCGCGCGCTGAGCTTGGCCGCCAGGTAGTAGCGCAGCCATTCGGCGTTCATGTTCAGGCTCAGGTACTTGAGCGGGTCCAGGCCGGTGCCACGGCTCTTGCTCATCTTCTCGCCGTTGTTCACGGTGAGAAAGCCATGCACGAACACGTTGTCGGGCGTCTTGCGGCCGCTGAAGTGCAGCATGGCGGGCCAGAACAGCGTGTGGAAGGTGACGATGTCCTTGCCGATGAAGTGGTACTGCTCGGTGTCGGCAGCGGCCATGTATTCGTCGAACGAGCGGGTGTCGCCGTGTTTTGCCTTGGGGCCGCCCTTGTCGAACCAGTTCTTGAGCGAGGCCAGGTAGCCCACGGGGGCGTCGAGCCACACGTAGAAGTATTTGCCCGGCGCGTCGGGGATCTCGATGCCGAAGTAGGGCGCGTCGCGGCTGATGTCCCAGTCGCCCAGGCCTTCGCTGGTCGTGCCGTCCGGATTGGTGCGCACGGTGAACCATTCCTTGATCTTGTTGGCCACCTCGGGCTGCAGCTTGCCGTCCTGCGTCCACTTCTCCAGGAACTCCACGCAGCGCGGGTCCGAGAGCTTGAAAAAGAAATGCTCGGAGTTCTTCAGCTCGGGCTTGGCGCCGGACAAGGCAGAGAACGGGTTGATCAGGTCGGTGGGCGCGTACACCGTGCCGCACACCTCGCAGTTGTCGCCATACTGGTCCTTGGCATGGCACTTGGGGCATTCGCCCTTGATGTAGCGGTCGGGCAGGAACATGTTCTTCTCGGGGTCGAAGAACTGCTCGATGGTGCGCACCTCGATCAGCGAGCCGTCGGCGCGGTCGCGCAGGTCGCGGTAGATCTGGCGGGCCAGCTCGTGGTTCTCTGGCGCGTCGGTGCTGTGCCAGTTGTCGAAGCTGATGTGAAAGCCGTCCAGGTACTGCTTGCGGCCCGCGGCGATGTTGGCCACGAACTGCTGCGGCGTGACGCCCGCCTTCTCGGCGGCGATCATGATGGGCGCGCCATGCGTGTCGTCGGCGCCCACGAAGTTCACCGCGTGGCCCTGCATGCGCTGGAACCGCACCCAGATGTCGGCCTGGATGTATTCCATGATGTGGCCGATGTGGAAGTTGCCGTTGGCGTAGGGCAGGGCGGTGGTGACGAAGAGTTTGCGTGCGGATGACGTCATGAAAAGCGGCTTTCTCGGGCGGAACCCGCGATTTTAGGCGTTTGGCGCCCTGCCTCGCGGCCGCGGGCGCTCCAGCCCCGCGCGCGGGTCGCGCAGGTGCCAGCGAACGGGCCCCGGGCAGGGTGCGCGGGGGCTCGCCGGGCCCACAATGCCTGGCACCGACCACAACGGAGGAACGCCGATGGCAAAGAAGCTGGGGAGGAGACTGGGATGGAGCGCCGCTGGCGCCGTGCTGGTGCTGGCGGCCTACCTGGCATGGTGGCCCGTGCCCATCCGGCCCGTGGCCTGGAGCGCCCCGCCCGCGCCCGGCTACCAGGGCGTGCATGCGCCCAACACGCGGCTGGCCCAGCTGCAGGTGATCGACCTCCACGGCGAGGTCGGCCCCGAGCACATCGCCGTGGGCAGGGACGGCAAGCTCTACACCACGGTGCTCAGCGGCAACATCCTGCGCATGAACCCCGATGGATCGGGCCAGGAGGTCTTTGCCAATACCGGCGGGCGGGTGCTGGGCTTTGACTTCGACGCGGCGGGCCACCTCATCGCGGCCGATGCGGTCAAGGGCCTGCTGTCCATCGCGCCCGATGGCAAGGTCACCGTGCTGGCCGACAAGGTGGGCAGCGATCCCATCCGCTATGCCGACGGCGTGGTGGTGGCCCAAAGCGGCAAGATGTACCTGAGCGACGCCTCCACGCGTTTTGCCCCCAAGGACTGGGGCGGCACCTTCGAGGCCAGCGTGCTCGACATCCTGGAGCAGGCCAGCACGGGCCGGGTGCTGGAGTACGACCCCGCGACTCGCGCCACGCGCGTGGTGGCCCGGGGCCTGAGCTTCGCCAACGGCGTGGCGCTCAGCCAGGACGAAAAGAGCCTGTTCGTCAACGAAACCGGCAAGTACAGGGTATGGAAGATCGCGGTGGACGCGAACGACCTGGACATCAGCCTGCCCGGAGCCCAGGCCAGCGTGCTGCTCGACAACCTGCCCGGCTACCCCGACAACCTGATGCGCGGGATGGACGGCCGCATCTGGCTGGGCTTTGCCAAGCCGCGCGGCGCGGCCATCGACAACATGGCCGGCAAGCCCTGGCTGCGCAGCCTGACACTGCGCCTGCCGCGTGCGCTGTGGCCCATCCCCCAGCCGTACGGCCACGTGATCGCGTTCACCGACGACGGCAAGGTGGTGGCCGACCTGCAGGACCCGGCGGGCGCCTACCCGGAAACCACGGCCATCACCGAGACGGCGGACCGGCTATATGTGCAGAGCCTGCACGCGCACGGCCTGGGCTGGCTGCGCAAGGACGTGCTCAAGGCGCGGTAGCGGACGCCGGGGCGGACCGGCGGCCCTTCAGGCGTGCTCGCGGGTCTGAATGTCCGCGCCGCTGTCGGTCCAGCCGAAAAAGCGGCACACCTCGGCGCGCATGGCCAGCGTGTCGGCCCGGCCCAGGGCCATCAGCTCTTGCGTGTAGCCGGATTCGAACAGCAGGTAGCTGGCCAGCGCCGCGCCGCGCACATCCGCCATGTTGGACGTGACGCCCAGCGCCGCCAGCATGGCGCGCACGGGGGCCGGCAGATCGCCCACGTGGCGCGCGGCCACCGCGTCGAGCCGCTGCGAAGGCGCGATCACCAGCAGTTCGATGGGCCGCAGCGCGCTGTGCGCGCGCACGTCGGGGGGGATCAGCGACAGCGTCTGGTTGACCCGCTGCACCCGCTCCACGTCGACCGCCAGCGCGTCCAGAAAGATGTTGGACAGCGCATGCCCCGCGATCTGCGCGAGCGTGGGGTAGCTGGGCGTGGGGTTGGCCGCGGCGTCGCCCCGGGGCTCGTGCATGCGGCCCGCGCCGATCACCAGGATGCGCTCGGCCCCCAGGTGGATGGCGGGCGCGATCGGGGCCGACTGGCGCATGGAGCCATCGCCGAAGTACTCGGTATGGTCGTCGATCGTGATGCCCTTGGCCGGGAAGATGAACGGAATGGCCGAGGACGCGAGCAGGTGCTCGTGCGTGATGCGGTCGCGCGCGGCCTTGCGCTGCGAGCGCACCCAGGGCTGCACCGGCGCGTTGGATTCGAAGAACGTGACGTGCTCGCCCGAGCTGTAGCTCGATGCCGTGACCGCCAGCGCGGTGAGGTGCCCCTTGCGGATGAGCCGGGGCAGGCGCACCAGGGGCACCATCTTCACCAGCAGTTTCTCCAGGGGCGAGTTGTCCAGCAGCGACCGGGGCCGCATGCGGCGCCACCGCGCCAGCGCCCAGCCCATGGACAGCAGCGTGAGCCAGCGCGCCCCGCTGCGCATCACGGACAGCGAATCGGCGCCATACACCTGGCTGGCATGGAACTGGCGCCACACGCGTGCGATGCGGCGCACCGCGCGGTCGAAGTTGTCGGCCCCGCAGGCCAGCGCCGCCGCGTTGATGGCGCCCGCGGAGGTGCCCGTGATGATGGGAAACGGATTGGGCCCGCCGCCCGCGCCACAGGCATTGCGGATGTCGGCGATCGCCTCCAGCACGCCTACCTGGTAGGCGGCGCGGGCACCGCCGCCGGTCAGCAGCAGGCCGGTGGGACGGGCGGGCGGGGCCGCGGGAGCGGGGGCGCAGGCGTCGGTGGGGGGGCTGATCGATGGCATCGTCGAAGGGGTGGGTGATGTGCCAAGTGTGGAGTCCGCCACCGGTCGCTCCATCTGGGAAAACCCGCATGGCGGGCTGCGGGGCGGGCCGGCGGGGCGTGGATCAGCGCCGGCTGCTCAGCAGCAGGGCCGCCACTGCATCGCCCTGCAGCACGGCGATCCCATGGTCGCGGGCATACAGGCGCGCGTTGTCGCTGACCTGCCCCAGGGCCGCCACATAGATGCCCGCCGGAGCGTCGCTGGCCACCATGGCCGCGTGCAGTTCGCGCAGGGGCTCCACGCCATGGGTGGCGGCCTTCCAGCGCTTGGCGCTCACCAGCGTGGTCTTGCCGCCCAGGGTCAGGCGCATGTCGGCCCCGGCGTTGTTGCCGTTGATCCACTCCACGGTGTAGCCCGCCCGGGTCCAGGCGGATGCCAGGGTGTCGGCAAAGCTGCGCCAGGGCATGCTGCCCACGGCCTCCAGCATGTCGGCCACCTGGGCCGGGTTGGGGGCGCGCAGCTGCTTCCAGGCCGCGATGCAGCCCACCACGAAGATGGGGAAACCCGCGAGCGCTCCCACCACGAAGTACTCCTTGGGCAAGAGGGCGCCCGCCGCCAGGACAATGAGGCCGACCACCACGAAGCTGACCCACCAGGGCGAGCGCAGCAGCATGGCAAACAGGGACTTTTCGGCCATCTTGAATTTCACGGGGGTCCTTTTCTTTCGGTTTTGGGCGCAGGCGGCGGCAACGCGGCGCATTGTCCTTCAGACGCGGAGGGCACGGCGCTTGGATAGACTACCCGCCTCTTCTGGAGATTATTGAATGGCAGTCACCGAACAGGGCCTCTTGGCCGCACTTTCCAGCGTGCTGGACCCCCACACCGGCAAGGATTTCGTCAGCACCCGGGCCCTGCGCAACGTGCAGATCACCAGCGGCGACGTGGCCTTCGACGTGGAACTGGGCTACCCCGCCAAGAGCCTGGTGCCTGAGCTGCGCCGCAGCCTCGTGGCGGCCGCCAAGGGGATTGCCGGGGTGGAGAACGTGTCGGTCAACATCACCACCAAGGTCATCGCGCACGCCGTGCAGCGCGGCGTGCAGCTGTTGCCCCAGGTCAAGAACATCATCGCCGTGGCCTCGGGCAAGGGCGGCGTGGGCAAGAGCACCACGGCCGCCAACCTGGCCCTGGCGCTGGCTGCCGAGGGCGCCAGCGTGGGCGTGCTCGACGCCGACATCTACGGCCCCAGCCAACCCATGATGCTGGGCATCAACCGCCGCCCCGAAAGCGACGATGGCAAGACCATGGAGCCGCTGGAGAACTATGGCGTGCAGGTCATGTCCATCGGCTTCCTGGTGGACCAGGACGAAGCCATGATCTGGCGCGGCCCCATGGCCACCCAGGCGCTGGAGCAGCTGCTGCGCCAGACCAACTGGAAAGACCTCGACTACCTCATCATCGACATGCCGCCCGGTACCGGCGACATCCAGCTCACGCTGAGCCAGCGCGTGCCCATGACCGGCGCCGTGATCGTCACCACCCCGCAGGACATCGCCCTGCTGGATGCCAAGAAGGGCATCAAGATGTTCGAGAAGGTGGGCGTGCCCATCCTGGGCATCGTCGAGAACATGGCCGCCCACGTGTGCAGCAACTGCGGCCATGTGGAGCACATCTTTGGCGCCGACGGCGGCAAGAAGATGGCGGCCGACTACCACATGGACTACCTGGGCGCGCTGCCGCTCGACATGAGCATCCGCCTGCAGGCCGACAGCGGCAAGCCCACCGTGGTGGCCGACCCCGACGGGGACGTGGCCAAGATCTACAAGAAGGTGGCGCGCGACGTGGCGGTGAAGATCGCCCAGCAGGCCAAGGACTTCTCCAACAAGTTCCCCACCATCTCGATCAGCAAGAACACCTGATCTCCGTGGGCTGCCGCACTGTGCCATGAACCTGCTCGCGTCCCTGCGCTACCTCGTGGCGCTGCACGAGCACCGGCACTTCGGCCGGGCGGCGCAGGCCTGCCACATCACGCAACCCGCGCTGTCGAACGCGCTGCGGGCGCTGGAAAAAGAGTTTGGGGTGGTGGTGGTGCGCCGGGGCCGCAGCTTCGAGGGCTTCACGCCCGAGGGGGAGCGTGTGCTGGCCTCGGCCCAGCGCATGCTGCATGAACACCAGGTGCTGCAGCAGGACCTGTTGAGCGATGCCGCCCATCCGCGCGGCACCTTGCGCCTGGGCGCCGTGCCCACGGCCATGCCCATCCTGGCGCGGTTTGCGGCGCAGCTGCAGGCGCGGCACCCCGGCATCGCGCCCGTCGCGCTGTCCATGAGCTCGCAGGCGCTGGAAGCGGGGCTGGAGAGTATTTCCCTGGACCTCGCGCTCGGCTACACCGAGCG
Organism: Acidovorax sp. GW821-FHT09A11; assembly: GCF_059418365.1. NCBI lineage: Bacteria > Pseudomonadati > Pseudomonadota > Betaproteobacteria > Burkholderiales > Comamonadaceae > Acidovorax > Acidovorax sp. GW821-FHT09A11. The sequence continues at coordinate 46,761 of NZ_JBWKPS010000009.1, read as the reverse complement.
CATGCCCGCGCGCGGCGGCCAACTGCGGGCCTGGCCGCAGTACGTGGAGCACTATTTCCTGCTGCGGCGGGCCAGCAGCCCGAAAGGGCACGGCCTGCAGATGGGCGGGCCCGTTGGCTGGGCCGAGGCGGCGCGCCTGCCGCTGTGCCTGCTCACGCCCGAGATGCACAACCGCAGCCTGGTGGATGGCGCCTTCCGCAGCGCGGGGGCCACGGTGCGGCCCGCCATGGAAACCGATTCGGTCCTCACGCTGGCCTTGAGCGTGGTGGCCGGCAACCTGTGCAGCGTGCTGCCGGGCGCGCTGGTGGATGCGGTGCGGGGCCATGACGGGCTGGAGGCGCTGCCCCTCCTGGCGCCCGTGCTCACCACGCCCATCGGCTTCATGTCGCACCGCCAGGTGCAGCCCACCCGCGCGCTCGATGCCGCGCTGGCCTTGGCGCAGGATGCCGACTGGCTGCGCCACGCCACCGCGCACAGCGGATTGCTGGCGGCGTAGCCGCAGGACTCTAGGGCCTTGCCGGGTACGCCCGCGCGGTGCTCGGGACGGCCTGCACCGTGGCTGCCCCGGCCGCCACACGGGATGCCAGGTGATGAAAGCCGGCGCTTCGCCAGCTTCAGCAGCGTGAAACTCATGACGGCGAAGCAGGGGCGCCGCAAGCCGGACCAGCGGAACTAGCGGACCGGTGGCGGGGTGGTGAGGTACCCTTCGCGGCGCATCAGGTCGGCCACCGCCTTCGCGGCCTGCGCCAGCGCCGTCTCTGCGGGCTGCTTGCCTGAAATCACCTCGTGGATGCTCTTGCCCAGTATGTCGGTATTGATGGTGTCCCACTCCGGAATGATGGGCCGCCAGTTGGGGTTGGCATCCCCGATGCTGCGCAGGAGCATCTGGAACTCGGGGTATTTCCTCCCCAGGTCGGGGTCGGCCAGGGTGGACAGCCGGTGGGGCACGCCGCCCAGGTGGCAAACCGACTTGTCCTGCTGCTTGGCGGTGAGCCATTGCATCAGCAGGAATGCGCTGTCCGGGTTCTTCGACTGGGCGGGGATGGCCAGTCCCAGGCCTCCGGTCTGGGACGCATAGCGCGCGCCGCGGGGATGGCGCACATAACTAACCTTGCCATTGATCTTCGAGATCTTCTCGTCGCGGACCGCACCGAAGATGAGGGTCGAGTCCAGGTACATGGAGGCCTGCCCTTGCAGGAACGCATTGAGCATCTCCGTCTGGCCCGCCGCCAGCGCGTTGGGAGGGCCGGTGTCGATGATCTTCTTGAGCAGGTTGGCGGCGCGGACTCCGGCCGAATCATGCAGGCGGGGCTGCCAGTTGTTCTCGAACACGCCGCCATTGAGCGGGTTCAGGTGCAACAGCCAGGCATGCACGCACTGGTGGCCTTCCTTGCCGCGCGAGGCCAGCGACCCCATGGCGGTCTTTTCCCGCAGGAGCGGCAGCAGCTGTTCCAGCTGGAAGTACGACTCGGGCGGCTTCAGGTTGAACTTCTCGAAGATGTCGTGCCGGTAGGCCAGCACCGAGGTCTCGGCTCCATAGGGCAGCCCATAGAGCTTGGCGGCCCCGCCGGCCAGGTAGCCTTTCCATCCCCCGACCAGGCCGATGTTCTCCCGGAATCCCGCGATGATGTCGGGCAGGTCGAAGTCCTCGGGGGTGAGCTGCCGGTTGTTCAGGTAGGGCTCGATATCCCGGATGAGGCGCTTCTTGACGTACTCGCCTTTCCACATCACCACATACGACACGAGGTCGAAGTCGCACTGCGGCTTGGCCATCTCCTCCAGCTGCCTCTTTTTCATCTCCGCGATGGGGAGCTGTTCAAACTCGACCTGAATGCCGGTTTCGCTGGTGAACGTGGGGAACAGTTTCGTGGCGGCGTCGTAGTGGTGGTGCCTGGGGATGCTGATCCTGAGCTTCTGGCCCCGGTAGGGGGCATACCTGTTCCGGGCGCGCGATGCCCCCGGGAAGAAGGCGGGGATGGTGGCGGCGCACAGCGATTGGACGAGCAGTCTGCGTTGCATGGGTTTTTTCCTGTCTCGGGGGGAGCGTCGATCAATCCAGGTCCACGGCGTAGATTCCGGACGAGACGAAGGTCTCTCCCACACGCTGGACAAACGCCTTCTTGACCATGATCTTCTGGGTGACCGGATTCAGGATGTGGTACGGCGCGGACCATCCAGAGCCCCTTTGCGTGGCCAGGTCGCGCGAGTTCCTGACGATCGCCACGCCATTCGCGTCGCGCATGTCGATGAGGACCTTTCCGACGTTGGCGGGATTGGCTCCGTGCGCGAGATTGCGGCCGTTGAAGTCGTAGACCGTGATGTACAGGTCCCGGTCCTTGAACGAGGTGCCGTGCGTGAACTCCCGGTAGGCCTTCTCGGCGCCGATGTCGCGGATCAGGTCCACGGCCCTTCGCACCTGCTCTTCGGCTTCGGACGGGCTCCCGTTGAGCGTGAACACGTTCACCGACCCGACGAGGCGCGCAGCCTGCGCCCGCAGTTGCTGCGAGGCGGAGGCTGTCTGCTCCACCAGGGCCGCGTTCTGTTGCGTGGCCTGGTCAATCAGCTCCACGGACTCGATGACCTTGCCCACGCTCTCGCGCTGCATCTGGCTGGAATGGGCGATCTCCGCCATGATCTGCGTCACCCGCTGGATGGCCTCGGTCATGCCGCCCAGCTGCTGGGCGGCCGTCTGCACCAGGGTCGCGCCGGTTTCGATGCGGGCGTTGCCGCGGGTCAGCAGCGCCTTGATGTCCTTGGCCGCGCTGGCGCTGCGCTGCGCCAGCGCGCGCACCTCGCTGGCGACCACGGCAAAGCCCCGGCCCTGCTCGCCGGCGCGTGCCGCCTCGACGGCCGCGTTCAGGGCGAGGATGTTGGTCTGGAACGCGATCCCGTCAATGAGCGCGATGATGTCGAAGGCCCGCGCGGAGTCCGACGCAATTTCCTGCATGGTCTGCTGCACGGACGCGAAGGCACGGTTGCCGTGATCTCCCGCCAGGGCGGTCTGCTGCGCGATGGCGTTGCCCGCATCCGCCTTCTGCCCCACCAGCAGGGCGCTGCTGGCGAACGCCTCCACCGCGTCCGTGGTGTCCTTCAGCGACAGCGCCTGGCGTTCCGTCCGTGCGGACAGATCGGTGTTCGCCTGGGATATCTCGTCGCTGGCCAGGGCCACCTCCTGCGCGCCCGCCCTGACCTTGGTGACGACCCTGGTCAGGGATTCCTGCATTTCGCGCATGGCCGCCATCAAGGGCGAGAACTCGTCGCGCTGCGCGTCGTGAATCAGGCTCGTCAGGTTGCCGATGCGCACATCGTCCGTGAATTTGCGGGCGACGGCGACGCGCGTGCGCAGCGCGCGGCCAATCCACCATGCCAGGGCCAGGCAGCCCCCCGCCACCACGGCGCTGGTCAGGGCCAGTATCCGCAGCGCGGCGGCCGCGCTTTCCACGACGGGATCGGCGTCTGGCAGCGCCGCGCCGAAATGCGAGATCGCCAGCAGGCAGCGCGCGACCTGCCAGGCCCCGAGGAAGAAGCACGCCACCAGCAGGAGCGCGAAGAGGAGCAGCTTCTGCGAAATGCGCAGTGTCTGGACGAATCTCATGGGGTGGGGCGGTAAGCGGGGGTATGCAGGCCAGGGTGCGTCCCTAGCCCTTGACGGCGCCTGCCGTGAGCCCGGTGATGATCTGGCGGGCCGCCACGAAGGTGAAGATCAGCGGGGGAATGGCGATGAGGCTGCCCATGGCCATGACCCGCCCCCAGTCCACCCCCATGTCGGTGACGAAAAGCGAGGCCGCCACGGGCAGGGTGCGCGAGTGGCGATCGGTGAGCACCAGCGCCAGGATGAACTCGTTCCAGGCGATGCGGAAGGTGAAGATCGAGGCCGCGGCGAGCCCGGGCGCCATGAGCGGAAGCAGCACCTTGGTGAACACGCGCAGGGGGCCGCAGCCGTCGATGGCGGCTGCCTCCTCCAGCTCCACGGGGACCTGCAGCACGAAGCCATAGAGCAGCCAGATCGTGAATGGCAGGTTGACCGCCACGTACAGCAGGATCAGGCCCCACAGGCTGTTGACCAGGTGCCATTCGTTCCAGATCAGGAAGACCGGTATGGCCATGACCGCCAGCGGCACGGTGCGCAGCAGCAAGGTGGTGTAGGCCAGCGCGCGCCGGCCGGGGAAGCGGAACCGCGCGAGGCCGTAGGCCGCCATGCAGCCCAGCACCAGGGTGGCGGCCGTGGAAATGAGCCCGACAAAAAGGCTGTTGTACAGATACCGGTCGAACTTGTCTTCCTGCAGGACGGCCCGGTAGTTCTCCAGGGTGGGGGTGAAGATGAAGTTCAGCGGCTCGGCGAAGATGTCCACCTGCTGGCGCAGGCTGGTGGCGAAGATGACCGCGATGGGGGCGATGCACAGCACGGCCAGGCCGACCAGCATGGCGTAGTGCGCGGTGGCGAGCAGGGGAGAGCGTTTCATGGGCATCTCGCGTTCCCGGTTACTTCTCGTTGTCCAGAGGGTTCGAGATGCGCAGGGCGATCCATGACAGCACGGCCACCACCACGAGCAGCAGCACGGAGATGGCGGCGGCCACGCCCAGCTGCTGGCCCACGAAGGCCGTCTTGTAGATGTGCAGCGCGAGGATTTCGGTGGAGTCGCCCGGGCCGCCGAATGTCAGCACGTAGATCACTTCGAGAACCCGGAAGGCATCCACCAGCCGCATCATCAGCGTGATGGCGATCACGTGCGCGATCATGGGCAGCTTGACGAGGGTGGTCATCTGCCACCAGTTCGCCCCGTCGATCCGCGAGGCCTCGATGACCGCGCTGTCCACGTTCGCCAGGGCGGCCACCATCATGATGAAGACGAAGGGCGTCCACTGCCAGACGTCCGCGATCACGATGGCGGCGAACGCGAGCGTGGGATCCGCCAGCCAGGTCAGGGGCGCGATCCTGAGCAGGCCGAGCACGGCGTTGATGAGCCCGAACTGCGCGTCGAACATGTAGCGCCAGGCCAGGCCCACGGCAATGGGCGCGATCATCATGGGCAGGATGAACAAGGTGCGAAAGACCGCCGTGCCCCGCACCGGCCGCTCCAGCGCCAGTGCCAGCGCGATGCCCAGCAGCATCTCGGCGGTGACGCAGACGCCGGCGAACAGCAGGGTTGTCCAGAGCGACGACCACACCCGGGGATTGCTGAACGCCGCGGCGAATGCATCCAGCCCCACCCAGCGGGCCGCGCTCCAGGGGGTGCCCATGCTCCAGTCGTAGAGCCCCAGCTGGAAGGCCGAGATGACCGGGTAGAGGCACGCTGCCGCCATGATCGCGGCGGCAGGCCCCACGTAGAGGAGCGGAACCCAGGAAGGGGTGCGCATGGCGGGCGCGCCTCAGACTTTGTACCCGGCTTCACGCATGATCTGCATGACCGGGGCCACCAGGTCATTGAGCGCTGCCTCGGCCGTCTTCTTGCCGGTCAGGGCCTCGGAGATGCCGACCCCGAGCGCCTGCACGTTGATCTTGTCCCACACCGCGATGATGGGCCGCCAGTCGGGGTTGGAGTACTTGAGCGCCTCCTTGAAGGTGATGAACTCCGGGTACTGCCGCACGAGGTCGGTGTCGGCCAGCGTGGAGTTGCGGGTGGGCGCGCCGCCCGCCCGGGTGACGGCCTTGTCCTGGGCCTTGGAGGTGAGCCACTGCATGAGCAGGAAGCCCGCATCGGCGTTCTTCGCGTTCTTGGCGATGGCCAGGCCCAGCCCGCCGGACTGGGAGGCGCGGCGCGTTCCCATGGGGTGCAGGGCCCAGCTGACCTTGCCGGCGATGCGGGACTTGGCCGGGTCGTTCACCAGCCCGGCGAGGGAGGTGGAGTCCAGGTACATGGCGGCCTGGCCCTGCAGGAAGGCCGTGTTGCTTTCCCCCTGGCCATACCCCGCGATGCCCGCGGGGCCCGTGGCCACCACTTCCTGCAGGAACTTGAGCGCCTGCACGCCCGCCTTGTCATTGAAGCGCACGCGCCATTGATCGTCGAAGACGCTGCCGCCCAGCGGGTTCAGGTGCAGCAGCCAGGCGTGCACGGCCTGATGGCCCGCCTGGCCCCGGGACGCCAGCGCGCCGATACCCTCCTTGTCCTTGATCACGCGCAGCAACTGCGCGAACTCCGCATAGTTCTCGGGCACCTTGAGGCCGTGCTTGGCAAAGATGTCCTTGCGGTAGGCCAGCACCGAGGTTTCCGCGCCATAGGGCAGACCGTAGAGCTTGGCGCCCGGCCCCGCCAGGTAACCCTTGGGGCCCCCCACGAGCCCCAGGTTTTCGAGATAGACCGGAATGATGTCCTTGATGTCGTAGGCGGGGTCCGCCAGGGCTGGGTTCTGCAGGAACGGGTCGAGCGGCCGGATGAGATTCTTGGCGACGTACTCGCCCTTCCACATCACGACGTAGCAGCCCAGGTCGTAGTCGCCCTGCGGCTTGGCCATCTCCAGCAGCTGCTTTTCCTTCATGCGCCCCATGGCCAGGCGGTCGGTTTCCACCTTGATCCCGGTTTCCCTGGTGAAATCCGGCAGGATCTTCATCATCGCGTCGTAGTGGGGATGGGCCGGCACGCTGAAGGTGACCGTCTGGCCCGCGTACCTGGAATAGCGGCTCTGCGCACGGATTCCGCTCAAGGGCAGGCTGGCACCGAACACCGTGGCACTGGTTTTCGTTACGAAATCGCGTCTTTTCATGGTCTTGTCTCCTGGGTGGGGGTGTCGCGGTGTGTCAGGGGCGCAGGGAGCGCCCCGAGGCGGTGTCGAAAACGTGCATGTCCTGCGGGTCGAAGCTCAGGTCGACCCGCTGGCGCAGCCGGTCCTGCGCGTTGCCCGGCAGCATGGCGGCCACGCGCTGGCCGGAGGGAGTGTTCATGTGTCCCACCACCTGGCTTTCGGTGCCGAGGTACTCCACGACGTCCACCTGCAGGCTGAGCAGGCTCACGCCCGCGTTGGAAGGGTGCAGCGCCTGGGGGCGCAGGCCCAGCGTGAGCGACTGGTCCGCCCGTGGGGCCTGTGCCACCAGCCAGTCCGGCGCGATCCACGCGAAGCCTTCTCCGCGAAGCAGCTTGAGGCCATGTTCCTGGCTGTAGCGGGCCCGGAAGAAATTCATGGTCGGCGTGCCGATGAACCCCGCCACGAACAGGCTGGCCGGGCGTGTGAAGACGTCGGAGGGGGTGCCGATCTGCTGGATCTCCCCCTTGTCGAAGATCACGATGCGCGAGGCGAGCGTCATCGCCTCGACCTGGTCGTGGGTCACATACACCGTGGTCTTTCCCAGGCGCTCGTGCAGGATGGCCAGTTCCGCCCGCATGTGGCCGCGCAGCTTGGCATCCAGGTTGGACAGCGGTTCGTCGAACAGGAAAACCTTGGGTTCCCGCACGATGGCGCGCCCGATGGCCACGCGCTGGCGCTGGCCGCCAGACAGCTCCCTGGGCTTGCGTTCCAGCAGGTGTTCGATGCTCAGGATGCGGGCCGCGGACCTGACCTTCTCGAAGATCTCGGCGTAGGGCCGGCCGGACAGGCGCAGCGCAAAGGACATGTTCTCCGCCACGTTCATGTGGGGGTACAGCGCATAGTTCTGGAACACCATGGCGATGTCGCGGTCCATGGGCGCGGCATGGGTCACATCCCTGTCGCCGATCAGGATCTGCCCCTGCGTCACCTCCTCCAGCCCCGCGATCATCCGCAGCGTCGTGCTTTTCCCGCAGCCCGATTCGCCCAGCAGCACGACGAATTCGCCCTCGTGGATCGCCAGGTCCATCTGCTGGACGACGGTCACCTCGCCGAAACGCTTGACCACGTTGCGTAGCTCCAGTCCTGCCATGGGTGCTCCCGTCATCTATCGTTGTGGAGTGCGGCCGGGCGTGTGGCGCTGCCCGAATTTCCGCTGCCACTGGGCCGCCGTGTAGCGCCTGATGCCCCAGCCCACGGGCCGCTTGCGGCTGGCGGCCGTGCCGCTGCCGGGGCCCCAGATGGCCTGGTAGGTGTCGATGCACCGCCCCTGGCGCTGCAGGACCACGAATGCGCTCGCCAGCAGCAGCCACCACAGCGCGAGCGCCAGCCCCATCCAGCGGGGCGCGTCGGCCACCACCAGGCCCAGGACGATCGTGGCGATCGACAGAAGAATGGCGGCATAGCCTCCGGCCTTGTGCACGGATTCAAAGGCCACGCGCCCCGGGGTCATGTCGTAGTGGTCTCCGCGCAGCCGCACGTCGGTGGGGCCGCCCTTGCTGCCCCTGGCCCACGCCGATGCCAGCTGCATGAGCCCCAGCCCCAGCACCCCCCACCCCAGAATGGCGTGCCATGCCGCGGCCTGGCTCACGCCGCGGGCGTTGCCCCAGGCCAGCCCGATGCCTGCCAGCATCAGCGCCATGCCGCCGTACTGCAGCACGCGGTGCGCGTGCCACCAGGTCTTGTTGTCGCGCACCGCTGGCCAGTCCTGGCCGGGCATGATCTTGAAGAAGCGCGCAACCAGCACACCCAGCGGCAGCAGGATGGCCCAGGCCAGAACCATGAGGCGGGCGTGCCAGAAAGCCCACGGCGCGATCTCGTGGTGCGCCGCTCCGCTGATGGGCGTCAGCAGCCACTGCATGAGGCCGTTCATGCACCGCCCCGTGCAGGAAAGCGGGACAGCACGCGCGAGACATCCGGCTCGCGCTGGGTCGCGATCCAGCGTTCGAACTGCAGCGTCTCCATGTTGAGGCAGCCCAGCAGGTCGTTGTCCTGGCTCACGAAGGCCAGCGGCCGCGACGGGTGGAAGCTCAGGGCGATGGCCCGCGCCTCCATCGGCACGTGGGCCAGCTCCCGCAGCGTGGCGGGGTCCACCACGGACAGGCTGCGTTCGCCGTAGTTGGTGACCACCAGCCGGCCGTCCCGGTACAGGTACAGGCGCGTGGGATCGTCGCGCGAGGGCGCCCGGTCCTTGACCTGCATGGTCGCGGTGTCGATCGCGCAAAGCGTGTTGCTCAAGCGGCAGCTCACGTACAGCGTCTTCTCGTCCCCGCTCAGCGCATAGCCTTCGGGTTTCTCGCCGGGAGCGCAGGCCACGGGAGCCACCGTGGCATCGTGGGGCCGGATCCTGGTCACGGTGTGCGACAGCAGGTTCATCGCATAGGCTGTCTGTCCGTCGCGGGTGAGCGCGAACAGGTGGCTCTTGATGCCCCCGGTGCTCGCGGCCCTGCGCGGGGCCGTGTCCGTGGCGGGATGGTCCAGGACCACGAGTTGCGCTCGGTCTTCGCTGAGCGCGTACAGGCGATCCTGTGCGTCCATCTGCATGCCGTGCAGCCGGTTGAAGGGGGCGATGTCGATGCAGCGCACCAGCTTTCTGCGGGCGATGTCCACCTGAAGGATCTGTGTGCCGCCAGCGCCCGGATGGCCCGAGGTTTCCACGCCATAGTGGCCGATGTAGGCATAGGCCTGGTGCGAGTCGATCACGAACTCGTGCGGGAAGTCGGGCAGCGCAATGCTGGCCAGCCGTTCACCGCTGCCGATGTCGTAGTAGCTCAGGCAGTGGCTGCACTTTTCCACCAGAAGCAGGACGTCGTCGGTCATGGCCGGGGGGCTCCGCGTGTGTTGAGAACGATGCTGTACAGCGAGGTGCTGGCGGCGATGAAGAGGGTGTCCCTGCGCGTTCCCCCGAAGGTCACGTTGCCCACCTTCTCGGGCACGGGAATTTTGCCCAGCAGCGTTCCGTCGGGGTGCAGCACCTGCACGCTGTCTTCGCTGCTGGTGTAGATCCGGCCGCGGTGGTCCACGCGGAAACCGTCCGGCACGCCCGGCGAGACCCGGGCGAACACGCGGGGGGCCTCCAGCGCGTGTTCCCGCACGTCGAAGACCACGATGTGGTGGTGGCCCGTGCCGTCCGGGCGCAGCGCGGCCGAGGTGTCGCTCACGTACAGCAGGCTTTCGTCGGGAGAAAAAGCGAGGCCGTTGGGCTCCTGCAGGAACCCGGACGCCTTGTGCAGCTGTCCGTCCGACGGGTCGTAGCAGAACACGTAGTTGCCGCCCAGCTCGGGGGGCGCCTTGTGGCCTTCCCGGTCGCCGAGGATGCCGTAGGGCGGGTCGGTGAACCAGATGCAGCCGTTGCTCTGCACCACCACGTCGTTGGGGGAGTTGAGCCGCTTGCCGTGGAAGTGGCTGACCACCACCTCATCGGGCGTGTCCGCATGCAGGCGCCCCCCGACCTGGGGCGTGCGCACGATGGCGCGTTGCCCGTGGGAGCAATGCAGCAGGTTGCCCGCGCCATCGAGCGCGTGGCCGTTGGTGAAATCGACCTGGTCGCGCCAGACGCTCATGCCGTCGGCGGGGGACCAGCGCAGCATGCGATTGTTGGGAATGTCGCTCCACAGCACCGAATCGTCCTGGGGCAGCCAGACCGGCCCCTCGCTCCAGGCGGCCCCCGTGCACAGCCGCCGCAGCGCCGCGCCCTCGAAGACAGGGGCCAGGCGCGCATCCAGGATGTGGGGTGGTGGAGCGAGGAATTCGGTCACGATCATCCCTGGGCGTGGTGTGCCTTGGCCGTGGCGGACGGCAGGTGGCAGTGGGTGCCCGCCGTGGGCGGGTTGGCTGTCGCCATCCCGGCCTGGCTGTGGCATTGGAAGCGCGCGGCGTGCGGGAGGCGGGGCCCGGCAAAGTCCGCGGGCAGGGCGACGAAGGGCCTGCCCTGGGTGCCTTCATCCCCTTTGGCGCGGACCGCGCCGGCCACGGGGCGAAAGGCTTCCTCGCGGCGGATGCGCGGCGCGGCGGCGGTGGGGTGGGCGGGGCGGCGGTCATCGCTGGCCCACGCGGCAGCCCGGGGCCTGCGGGTGGTGAGGTGATCGCGAGGGCGCATGGCGGGCAGGGCTTTCAATGCGCCCAGCGCAGCACCAGCGGATCGAGCGGGCGTGCGATGGCCAGCAGCTGGCGGCGCACCTCCGGGTGCATGGGCGGCCAGGGCGCGCGCGGTGCGTCGCAGGCGATCACGCGGCCTTCCTTCATCAGCGTCTTGGCCGCCAGGAAGCCCGCCTGGCGGTTCTCGTGGTTGATCAGCGGCAGCCAGCGCTGGTATTCGGCGAAGGCCTGGTCCCTGTCGCCCTGGCGGTGGGCTTCGATGATGGGGCGTATGCCGTCCGCGAACCCGCCGCCCGTCATCGATCCGGTGGCCCCGGCTTCCAGGTCCGCCAGCAGGGTGATGGCCTCCTCCCCGTCCCAGGGGCCTTCGATGGCCTCGCCGCCCAGCGCGATGAGCTCGCGCAGCTTGCTCGCCGCCCCCGCGGTTTCCATCTTGAAGTAGCAGACCTGCTCGATCTCCTGCGCCATCCGGGCCAGGAAGGCCGCAGACAGCGGCGTGCCCGCGGCCGGTGCGTCCTGGACCATGACGGGGATGCCGACGGCGTCGGACACGCCCTGGAAGAAGCTCCGGATGCGTGCCTCGCTGAAGCGGAAGGTGGCGCCGTGGTAGGGCGGCATCACCATCACCATGGCCGCGCCCATGTCCTGTGCGCGGCGGCTGCGCGCGGCGCAGACGGCGGTGCTGGTGTGGGTGGTGGTGACGATGACGGGCACGCGACCCGCCACATGCTCCAGTGCCGTGCGGGTGAGGGTTTCGCGTTCTTCGTCCGACAGCAGGAACTGCTCGGAGAAGTTGGCCAGGATGCACAGGCCGTCCACGCCCGAGTCGATCATGAAGTCCAGGCAGCGCTTCTGGCTGGCCAGGTCGAGCGTGCCGTCCTCGTGGAAGGTGGTGGGCACCACGGGGAAGATGCCACGGTAGCGGGGGGTGGAGCGTCCAGACATGCCGCGGCCCTTATCCGACGATGTGGAACTGGTCGAGGTACTCGGTCTTGAGCGCGAGGCCCAGGCCCGGTGCGTCGTCCCTGAGCTGCAGGAAACCGTTCTCCGCCACGGGCTCGCCATCGAAGAGGTACCAGAACAGTTCGTTGCCGACCTCCACGTCGAAGATGGGGAAGTACTCGGCCATGGGCGAGGCCAGCGTGCTCATGGTCAGGTGGTAGTTGTGCATCTGCCCCGCATGCGGCACCACCGGCACGCTGTGGGCCTCGCACAGGGCGTTGATCTTGTGGGCGGCGGTGATGCCGCCCACGCGGTTGGTGTCGTACTGCACGACGCTCACGGCCTTCTTGTCCAGCAGCTGCCTGAAGCCGTAGAGGCTGAACTCATGCTCTCCGCCCGAAATGGGGATGCTGCCCATGGCATTGAGTTCGGCATAGCCGTCGATGTCGTCGGCGATCACGGGCTCTTCCAGCCAGCGGGGCTCGAACTTCTCGAGCTTGGGCAGCATGCGCCTGGCGTATTCGAGGCTCCAGCCCATGTAGCACTCGAGCATCAGGTCGTTGTCGTAGCCGATGACCTCGCGCACGGCCTCGACGGACCTGAGGTTTTCCTGCACGCCCTGCTGCAGATGGGCGGGCCCGTAGCCGAAGCGCATCTTGAATGCGGTGAAGCCCTGGTCCAGGAACTTCTGCGCTTCGGCCTGCATGGCGTCCAGGTCGGTGCGGTAGAGCTTGGAGTAGTAGCAGGGGATCTTTTCCTTGGTGCGCCCGCCCAGCAGCTTGAACACCGGCTTGTTCACGCTCTTGCCCAGGATGTCCCAGATGGCCAGGTCCACAGCCGAGATGGCGGCCATGGTCACGCCCTTGCGGCCCCAGGCATGGGTGGCGCGGTACATGCGCTGCCACAGGTACTCGTAGTCCCAGGGGTCCTGTCCGATGACCAGCGGCGCGAGGTACTCGTCGATGATGGCCTTGGCGATGCGCGGCGCCAGCGCCACGTTGCCCAGCCCCACGATGCCGTCATCGGTCTCCATCTCCACCACGGTCCAAGAGTGGAAGCGGAAGGTGCTCATGGTCTCGGTCCTGGAGTAGACGAGGTCCATGGCGTTGGCGCAGAAGTTGTCCTGGGGCGCGATGGTCTTGCCCTTCCATTCGTAGACGCGCGCGCGGACCGATTTGATTTTCATGGCGATTTCTTTTTTTCTGTCATTCACCGGCCAGCGGGTCGCCCTGGCGGGCGCGCAGCTGGTTCGAGCCCATGCGTGCGGCGATCCGGAATGCGTTGTGCGTGGCATTGACATCGGCCACGCCCCTGCCCGCGATGTCGAAGGCCGTGCCATGGGCGGGCGTGGTGATGGGGATGGGAAGCCCGCCCTGGACGGTGACCCCCCGGCTGAATCCCAGCAGCTTGATCGCGATCTGGCCCTGGTCGTGGTACATGGTCACCACCGCCTGGTAGTGGCCGTCGCGCGCTTTCAGGAACACCGTGTCCGCGGGGAAGGGGCCTTCCGCCGGCACTCCGGCTTCCTGGAGCGTCCTGACGGCCGGCGCGATGATGTCGATCTCCTCGCGTCCGCACATGCCGCCGTCCCCCGCGTGCGGATTGAAGGCCGCCACGGCCACCCTGGGATCGGGGAACCCGCTGTCCCGCAGCGACTGGTGGATGAGCCTGGCGGCGGCCACGATGCGTTCCTGGCTCAGTGCCCGCGCGGCATCCTTGAGGGGAATGTGCGAGGACACCCGCGATGTCCACAGGCGGCCCAGGGTGTTGAACTCGCAGAAGTAGCCCTGCACTCCCAGGTACGCGGCGAAATGGTGCAGTTCGTCCTCGTGGCGGAGCCCGCCCAGCTTCATGGCGTGTTTGTTCAGGGGGGCGAAGCAGATGGCGTCCACATGGGCGGCCTGGGCCGCGTCCATGCAGAGGTTCAGCACCTGAAGGACGGAGGCCCCGCATTCCGCCGCCACGTGGCCGCAGCGGACCTTGCCGGCATCGATGGACGCCACCGGCACAAAGGCAGGCCGGTCCTGTTGGGGGCGGTCGCGCACTTCGGCCAGCGTCGCGACGGGGTGTGTCGGCACGGCGACGCCAGCGGTCTGCTGGCCGGCATTCCACACCCAGATGTCGCCCACCACGACCACGTTGGCCTCCTCGTGGACGTCAGGCCGGCTGAGCAGCTTCGCGATGAGCTCAGGACCGATGCCCGCGGGGTCGCCCAGGGTCAGGGCCACGACCGGTTTTGCGGCGTTTGTCATGGATGGGATTCGGTTTTGGGTGGTGTCGCCTGCTGCATGTGGGCCGATTATTGGGAGGCGGATAGTTAACGTAAATTCAAAAATTGAGCATAACTAATAATCACTGGTTATGATTTGACGCTGGGTTTTCCCGTAAGCCAGAGGCGGTTCCTCCATGCACAAAACAAGTCCTTTTGTCGTCTCGCAACTGCTCAACCGGCTGCGCATGCGGCAGGTCGCCCTCATGCTGGCTTTTGCCGAACATGGCACCTTGCGGGGGGCGGCGGTCGAGCTGGGAATGAGCCAGCCCGCCGCCACGAAGATGATTCAGGAGCTGGAGTCGGCGCTGGGGCAGCGCCTGTTCGAACGCGAGGGGCGGGGGCAGCGGATGACACCGGCCGGCGAGCGCGTGCTGGGGTACTTCCAGGGCATGCGCGGCTCGATGGAGTCCATGGCCCGCGAACTCGATGAACTGAAACTGGGAAGCGCGGGGCGCCTGGCGGTGGGCTGCATCATGGCGCCGCTGCCCACCTTGCTGAACCAGGCCATCATCGCGTTCAACAAGACCTATCCGCTGACCACCATCCAGGTGACGCTGGACACCAGCGACAGGCTGGTCGAACTGCTCAAGGACGGCCTGATCGACATCGCCATCGGGCGCGTGCGGCCGGAGCACAAGGCCCTGTTCGGCTTTCAGCCGCTGGCCAACGAGTCGCTGGCCGTAGTGGTGGGAGTGGGGCATCCGCTGTCCAAGAAAAGGCAGGTTCCCTTCTCCAGCTTGCTGGACTACCCCTGGATACTGCAGCCCTCCGGCAGCCCCATGCGCGAGGTGCTGGACCAGGAGTTCCGCTCGCTCCACGCGCCGCCGCCCCGTGGCCTGATCGAGACGGCCTCCATCCTGACCACCATGCAGCTGATCGCGGACACCACCATGGTGGCCGTGATTCCGCTGTCGATCGCCACGATCTATGCGCGGCACCATCTGCTCAAGATCCTGCCCTGCCACATCAAGCACAAGATGGGCGAGTTCGGCGCCATCACGCGCAGGGACCGCCCCCTGCCACAGGCCGCGCGCTACTTCCTGTCGGCGCTGCATCGCAGCCGCCCGCCGCCGCCGCAGGCGTAGCGGCCGCGCAGGGGACGGCCCGGGCTCATTTGTTTTTGTGATCGTCCCATGTGCGTAAGCAATTTGACGCCCCCGCGGGCCTCGTCGACACTGCGCTCGCCAGCCTGCGGTATGCAGGCGGCTTCATAACCACCGCTGCGCGCCCCCCACGATCCCGATCCATGAATCCTGCACCCGAAGCCCCCACCGTGGCCGCCGTGTCCGTCAACGACATGCGCGAGCGCATCCGCCGCAAGAGCCGCCTGAAGGGCCGCCAGCCCGAGGATGCCGCGCTGGCCGAGGTGGCGCAGCTGCTGGGGCCGCGCCCGGCCGATGGTTTTCGGCGCGATCTGCTCATCGAATACCTGCACCGGCTGAACGACCACTTTGGCGTGCTGCACGACCGCCACCTGGTGGCGCTGGCCAAGCAGCTCAACCGCCCGATGGCCGAGGTGTATGAAGTGGCCAGCTTCTACCACCACTTCGACATCGTGCGCGGCGAGGATGCCCAGGCCCCGCGCCTGGTGCTGCGGGTGTGCGACAGCCTGAGCTGCAGCCTGGCCGGAGCACATGAACTGCTGGCCGAGCTGCCCGGGCGCCTGCGCGCGATGAACCTTGGTGCAGGGCAGGGCGATGTGCAGGTGGTGGCCGTGCCCTGCGTGGGCCGCTGCGAGCAGGCGCCCGTGGCCGTGGTGCACCAGTGCCCGGTGCCACACGCCACGGTGGATGCCGTGCTGGACACCATCATTTCGAAGCCAAATCGGGCCCTGGCGCTTCATCCACAAGCGCTGGCAGCTATCAATTTTGATATTGCCGCGCTGGCCGAACACAGCGTGCCTGCGCAGCCAGACCCGGTCAGTCCCGCCCACACCGACCTCGCCACCTACCGCGCGCACGGCGGCTACCAGACGGCCGCCGCGCTGGTCAACGGCGAAATGGATGCCGAGGCAGTGCTCTCGGCCATGGAGAACTCGGGCCTGCGCGGCCTGGGGGGCGCAGGCTTTCCGGCGGGACGCAAATGGCGCATCGTGCGCGACCAGCCCGCGCCACGGCTGATGGCCGTCAACATCGACGAGGGCGAGCCCGGCACCTTCAAGGACCGCACCTACCTCGAACGCGACCCGCACCGCTTTCTGGAAGGCGTGCTCATCGCCGCCCAGGTGGTGGGCACCGAAGCCATCTACATCTACCTGCGCGACGAGTACCACGGCTGCCGCGCGCTGCTGCAGGCGGCGCTGCGGGATTTGCGCGCCGAACCGCCATGCCCCTTGCCGCACATCGAGCTGCGGCGCGGCGCGGGTGCCTACATCTGCGGTGAAGAGTCGGCCATGATCGAGAGCATCGAAGGCAAACGTGGCGAGCCCCGCATGCGCCCGCCCTACATCGCGCAGGTGGGCCTGTTCGGCCGGCCCACGCTGGAGCACAACTTCGAGACGCTGTACTGGGTGCGCGACATCATCGAGCGCGGGCCCGAGTGGTTTGCCAGCTTTGGCCGCCACGGGCGCAAGGGGCTGCGCAGTTTCAGCGTGAGCGGACGCGTGAAGCATCCCGGCGTCAAGCTCGCGCCTGCGGGCATCACGGTGCAGGAACTCATCGATGAATACTGCGGCGGCATGCCCGACGGCCACCAGCTGTATGCCTACCTGCCCGGCGGCGCGTCGGGCGGCATCCTTCCCGCCAGCCTGAGCAACATCCCGCTCGACTTCGATACGCTGCAGCCCCACGGCTGCTTCATCGGCTCGGCCGCCGTCATCGTGCTCAGCCAGCACGACCGGGCCCGCGATGCGGCGCTGAACGTGATGCGCTTCTTCGAGCACGAAAGCTGCGGCCAGTGCACGCCCTGCCGGGTGGGCACGGCCAAGGCTGCGGCGTTGATGCGCGCCCCGCAGTGGGATGAAGAACTGCTCGACGACCTGGCCCAGGTGATGGGCGATGCGTCGATCTGCGGCCTGGGCCAGGCGGCGCCCAACCCCATCCGCTGCATCCACAAATATTTTGCCCACGAGGTGGGCGAGGCGCCCTGGCCAGGCGACCTGCCCAGGCCGCGCAACAGCCCGCTCGCCGAGCAACTGCCCGGAGGGCTGCAGCCATGAGCGCCGTGTTGACATCCACGGCGGCGCGGCCTGGCGTGGCCTTCGAGCTGGACGGCCAGCCCGTCACCGCCCACGCCGGTGAAACCATCCTCAAAGCCGCGCAGCGCCATGGCGTGGACATTCCCCACCTTTGCTACACCGACGGCCTGCGCCCCGACGGCAATTGCCGCGCCTGCGTGGTCGAGATCGCCGGCGAGCGCACGCTCGCCCCCAGCTGCTGCCGCGCGCCGACCGAGGGCATGAAGGTGTCGGCCGCCAGCCCGCGCGCCCGCAAGAGCCAGCAGATGGTGGTGGAGATGCTGCTGTCGGACATGCCCGATGTGGGCTATCGCTGGAACGACGACCAATCAAATACTCCTGAATTGATAGCTGGTGGCGCTTATCCATCAATCGCTAGCGGCAAATTTGATTCAAATATTTCAGAAACGGTAGGCCAGCACGGCGAACTGAGCGAGTGGGCCGACCGCCTGGGCGTGGCCGTGCGCCCGGCCCTCAAGGCCCTGCGCCGCGAGCAGCCCGCGCCCGACCTGAGCCACCCGGCCATGGCGGTGAACCTGGACGCCTGCATCCAGTGCAACCGCTGCGTGCGCGCCTGCCGCGAGGAACAGGTCAACGATGTGATCGGCTACGCGCTGCGCGGCGCGCAGAGCAAGATCGTCTTCGACCTCGACGACCCCATGGCCGAGAGCGCCTGCGTGGCCTGCGGCGAATGCGTGCAGGCCTGCCCCACGGGCGCGCTCAGTCCCAAGACGCACATCGGCCCGCAGGCGGTGGACCGCAAGGTCGATTCGGTCTGCCCGTTCTGCGGCGTGGGCTGCCTCATCACCTACAACGTGCGCGATGAAAAAATCATCAGCGTCGAGGGCCGCGACGGCCCGGCCAACCACGGCCGCCTGTGTGTGAAAGGGCGCTTTGGTTTCGACTACGCCCACCACCCCGACCGCCTGACGGTGCCGCTGATCCGCAAGAGCGGCGTGCCCAAGGAGGTGCGGCCCTACGGCGCCGACTGGCGCGATACCTTCCGCGAAGCGACCTGGGACGAGGCGCTCGGCCTGGCCGCCGGCACGCTCAGGTCGCTGCGCGACACGCACGGCCCCAAGGCGCTCGCAGGCTTTGGATCGGCCAAGGGCAGCAACGAAGAGGCCTACCTGTTCCAGAAGCTGGTGCGCACCGGCTTTGGCAGCAACAACGTGGACCACTGCACGCGGCTGTGCCACGCCTCCAGCGTGGCCGCGTTGCTCGAAGGTGTGGGCTCGGGCGCGGTGAGCAACCCGGTGAACGACGTGGAGCATGCCGGGCTGATCTTCGTGATCGGCTCCAACCCCACGGCCAACCACCCCGTGGCGGCCACCTGGATGAAGAACGCCGCGCAGCGTGGCGCGAAGATCGTGCTGGCCGATCCGCGCATCACCGACATCGGCCGCCATGCCTGGCGCACACTGCAGTTCAAGGCCGACACCGACGTGGCCATGCTCAACGCGCTGATCCACACGGTGATCGACGAAGGCCTGGTGGATGAAGCCTTCATCCGCGACCGCGCCAACAACTTCGAGGCCTTGAAGGCTAACGTGATGGGCTGCAGCCCCGAGGCCATGGCCCCGGTGTGCGGAATCCCGGCCGAGACGCTGCGCGAGGTGGCGCGGGCGTTTGCAAAAAGCAAAGCCTCGATGATTCTGTGGGGCATGGGCGTAAGCCAGCACGTGCACGGCACCGACAACGCGCGCTGTCTGATCGCGCTGTGCGCCGTCACCGGCCAGATCGGCAAGCCCGGCTCCGGCCTGCACCCGCTGCGCGGCCAGAACAACGTGCAGGGCGCGAGCGACGCGGGGCTGATCCCCATGATGTTCCCCAATTACCAGCGGGTGGACAACGCGGAGGCGCATGCCTGGTTCGAGGACTTCTGGGGCGCCCGGCTCGATGAGGCGCCGGGCTACACCGTGGTCGAGATCATGCACAAGGCCCTGGCCGACGACAGCGACCCGCACAAGGTGCGCGGCATGTACATCATGGGCGAGAACCCCGCCATGAGCGACCCCGACCTGAACCACGCGCGCCACGCGCTGGCCAGCCTGTCGCACCTGGTGGTGCAGGACATCTTTTTGACCGAGACCGCCTGGCTGGCCGACGTGGTGCTGCCCGCCAGCGCCTGGCCCGAAAAGACCGGCACCGCCAGCAACACCGACCGCATGGTGCAGATGGGCCGCCGCGCCCTGAACCCGCCCGGCGAAGCGCAGCCGGACCTGTGGATCATCCAGCAGATCGCCGCGCGCATGGGGCTTGGCTGGAACTACGAAGGCGAAGAGTCCGGCGTGGCCGCTGTCTACGACGAAATGCGCCAGGCCATGCACGCCAGCATCGAGGGCATCACCTGGGACCGCCTCGCGCGCGACTCCAGCGTGACCTACCCCTGCCTCACGGAGGGCGACCCGGGCCAGCCCATCGTCTTCACCGAAACATTCCCCACGCCCACGGGCCGCCTGCAGCTGGTGCCCGCCAGCGTGATCCCGGCGGCCGAAAAGCCCGATGCCGACTACCCCCTGGTGCTCATCACCGGCCGCCAGCTGGAGCACTGGCACACGGGCAGCATGACCCGGCGCAGCACGGTGCTCGACGCCATCGAGCCCATGGCCACCGCATCGCTGCATGGCGACGAACTGGCGCGGCTGGGCGTGGCGCCCGGGGCGCTGGTGGGCATCCGCTCGCGGCGCGGCATGGTGCAGGTGCGCGTGCGGCGGGACGACGGCACGCCGCGCGGCACCGTGTTCATGCCGTTTGCGTATGTGGAGGCGGCGGCCAACCTGCTGACCAACGCGGCGCTGGACCCGTTCGGCAAGATCCCCGAGTTCAAGTACTGCGCGGTGGCCGTCGAGCGGCTGGAGGTGGCGCAGGCCAATGCGCCGCACTGAGAACCCGCAAAGCCGCCTGGTTTTGCCTGAGCGCCGGCTGAGGGCGGAGTACAGTCAACGCCCATGACCGAACGCCCCCACACCGACGTTGCCGTGATCATGCGCTGCGAGCGCATCGACAACCGCTGGCAGCCCTGGCGCTGGTCGCTGGCCGAGGTGGTGATCAACGAGCCCACCTTCGGCACCGCGCCGCGCCGCCTGCTCAGCGACGAGCGCGAGCAGCGCTGGCTGTTCCCCGGCTTCGTGGTGGAGCTGTTCCGCGACGATGCCGAGGGGTACCACCTCAACCTCACCTCGCCGGCCCCGTGCTGGTTCGTGCTGTGGCGCCGCGATGAGGACACCGGCACGGGCGAGATCCCGCTGGCGCGCCCCGTGGCCGTGAGCCTGAGCTACCACGACGCCGGCCGCTGGCTGGACGCGCAGGAAACCGTGGAGCAGGTGCCCGCCCCGCCCGAGGTGCTGGAGGTGCTGCGCGCCTTCGTGGCCGAGCACTACCAGCCCGAGCCCAAGCGCAGGAAGCGCCCCGACAGCTTCCGCCCGCTGCAGGACCGTTTTGGCAACCCTGCGGCCGTTTCCACCGAGAAACAGCGCGGCGGCGGCGGGCGTGGTGGTGGTGGCGTCGTGGAGCAGGGAAGGGCAGACCGTGGCTGACGGATTCCTCGGGCGCTGGTCGCGCCGCAAGCAGGAGGTGCGCGAGGGCAAGCCGGTGGCAGACCCACCGCCCGCCGCCGCACTGCCCCCCGTGCCGGCGCAGGGCTTGCCCGTCACGGCAGCGGCGACGGGGCAGGCCGCCCATCCCCCAGCGGCGGACAACCCGCCGCCCGTCGACCCGGCGCCACCGCCGCCCACGCTGGCCGATGCCCAAGCGCTCACGCCCGCGTCCGACTTCAAGCCCTTCGTGCAGCGCGCGGTCTCGCCCGAGGTGCGCAACCTGGCGATGAAGAAGCTGTTCGCCGACCCGCACTTCAACGTGATGGACGGCCTGGACATCTACATCGGCGACTACACGCAGCCCGATCCCTTGCCCGAGGGCATGCTGCGCAAAATGGCCAGCGCCCATGCCATGGGCTTCTTCGACCATGAAAAGCCCTCCCCGGACGCGGAGGGCGCTGCGGCAAAGCCCCCGGGTCCCGCTCAGCATCGGGATGATGCGGAGGCGCAAGAGGCCGCGGGCGTGGCACAGTCGGGGGTATGCACCGCTGTTCCTAGCGAGTCCTCCAGCGAGCCCGGCGCGCCCGCGCTGTCCCCCACCGGGACAGCCGACGCGCCAGCCAGCCAACCCGACCATGACCACGACGCTCATCTGCGACTGCAACCAGACGATGCCCCTCGACGCGAAGGCGTTGGGCGCGGCACTGCATGACGACCAGGGCCTGACCCTTCACTCCACGCTGTGCCGGCGCGAAGCCGGCGCTTTCCAGCAGGCCATCAAGACCGGCCAGGACGTGGTGGTGGCCTGCACGCAGGAGCAGCGCCTGTTCGCCGAGCTGGGCCAGCAGACCGAGGGCGCCATCTCCCCCCTCCGCTTCGTCAACATCCGCGAGACCGGCGGCTGGAGCCGCGATGCGAGCCAGGCCACCCCCAAGATCGCGGCGCTGCTGGCCGCCGCGCAGTTGCCCGAGCCCGCACCCGTGCCCACGGTCACGTTCAGGAGCGCAGGGCGCCTTCTGATCATCGGGCCGCTGGATGCGGCCGAGCGTGCGGCGGCCATGGTGTCCGACGTGCTGGAGGTGACGGTGTTCACCCAGGGACCGGGCGCTGCGGGGGGCGCGCAGGCACGGCGCTTTCCGGTGCTGGGCGGGCGCATCACGGGCGTTGCTGGCTGGCTGGGCGCGTTCGATGTGCAATGGACGGCCGACAACCCCATCGACCTGGACCTGTGCACCCGCTGCAATGCCTGCGTGGCCGCGTGCCCCGAAAACGCCATCGGGCTGGACTACCAGATCGACCTGTCGGCCTGCCAGTCGCACCGCACTTGCGTGAAGGTCTGCCAGGTGGCGGGCGCCATCGACTTCACCCGCGAAGCCGCGCCGCACACCGAGCGCTTCGACATGGTGCTCGACCTGCGCGCGGCCACGGCCACGCCCACCTTCGTGCAGCACGCGCTGCCGCAGGGGTACTTCCGCTGGGACGGCCGCGACATCGCCACGCTGCTGCGCCTGCGCGAACTGGTGGGCGAGTTCGAGAAACCCAAGTTCTTTGCCTACAAGCAAAAGCTGTGCGCCCACAGCCGCAATGAAACCGTGGGCTGCAATGCCTGCGTGGACATCTGCTCGGCCGAGGCCATTGCCAGCGACAAGAGCCGCCAACAAATCAAGGTGAACCCGCATTTGTGCGTGGGCTGCGGTGCCTGCACCACGGTGTGCCCCACGGGCGCGTTGACCTATGCCTACCCCGGCGCCACGGACCAGGGCACGAAGCTCAAGACGCTGCTGTCCACCTATGCCGCGGCCGGCGGCAAGGACGCCGTGGTGCTGCTGCACAGCCAGGAGCGCGGGCAGGCGCTGGTGGAGGAATTGGGCCGCGCGGCGCAACTCAAGGTGGCGCACGGCGTGCCGGCGCGGGTGATTCCGGTGGCGGTGTGGCACACGGCCAGCCTGGGCGTGGACCTGTGGCTGAGCGCCGTGGCTTACGGTGCCTCGCAGGTCGTGGTGCTGGTGACCGATGAAGAAGCGCCGCAGTACCTCGAAGGCCTGCAGGCGCAGATGGATGTGGCGCAGGCCATCCTGCGCGGGCTGGGCTACACGGGCAGCCACCTGCAGTTGGTCAAAGCGGTGCATCCCACGGCGCTCGATGCCGCGCTGCAGGCGCTGGGGCAGACCCGCCAGGCCACGCCCGCCGTGGCCGCGCGCTTCGCCGTGGCGCAGGAAAAGCGCAGCACGCTGGAGATGGCGCTGGACCATCTCATCGACCACGCGCCAGCCCCGGCCACGGTGCGGCCCGATGCCATTGCGCTGCCGGCCGCGGGCTCCCCGCTGGGCAGCATCACCGTGGACAAGGACCGCTGCACGCTGTGCCTGAGCTGCGTGAGCGCGTGCCCCGCCAGCGCCCTGCAGGACAACCCGCAACTGCCCCAGTTGCGCTTCATCGAGAAGAACTGCGTGCAGTGCGGCCTGTGCGCCACCACCTGTCCCGAGGACGCGATCACCCTGCAGCCGCGCCTGTTGCTCACGCCCGAGCGCGCGCAGCTGCGCGTGCTCAACGAAGCCAAGCCCTGGGCCTGTGTGCGCTGCAGCAAGCCGTTTGGCACGGTCAAGGCCATCGAGGCCATGCTGGGCAAGCTCTCGGGCCATCCCATGTTCCAGGGCGAGGCGCTGGAGCGCCTGAAGATGTGCAGCGACTGCCGCGTGATCGACCTGTATTCCTCCCAAAGCGAAGCGAAAGTGACGGACCTGTGAGCGCCCAACCTTCAATGACCACCCCCGGCAGCGCGGCGCTGGACGAAGAAACCGCGCGCGCCGAGCTGTATGGCCTGCTGTCGCAGCTGTACTACGCGGCGCCCGGCCCCGAACTGCTGTCCGCCCTGCGCGTGGCCGTGACGGAGGCTCCGGCCGCTGGCGGCTTTCTGCAGGAGCCCTGGCAGCAACTGGTGGGTGCGGCGCGCGCGCTGGATGATGCGGCCGTGGCGCTGGAGTTCGACCGCCTGTTCGGCGGCGTGGGCAAGCCCGAGGTCTACCTGTACGCATCGCACTACCTGAGCGGCTTCCTGAACGAAAAGCCCCTGGCCCGCCTGCGCACCGACCTGGCCCGCCTGGGTTTGGCGCGTGATGAGGCGGCCATGCCCGAGACCGAAGACCACATCGCCTACCTGTGCGAGGTGATGCGCTACCTGATTGCCGGTGACGACGTGGCCGTGTGCAACCTGGCGTCCCAGCGCGACTTTTTTGCAACGCACCTGCAGCCCTGGACCGGGGCGCTGTGCGATGCGCTGGCGGCCCACCCCCAGGCCCGCCTGTATGCGGCGCTGGCCGCATTCACGCGGGCTTTCGTGGCCGTGGAGGCGCAGGGCTTCGACATGCTCGATTGAGCGGGGCGCGCTCGCGGCGTCTGGCCGGGCCGCTATAAAAGGTGAGTAACTTGGTGGGAGGTATTTGCCTCAATTGCAGTGTTGCACTCAGTGACATAGACTGTATGAACAGCCTTTCATAGCTGCCAGCCATTCTGGAGACAAGCATGCAGAACAGCCAACCCCCATCCTCGCGCCGCAGCTTCTTTGCCGGCGCCGCCACCGTCGGCGCCGCAGCGGCCGCCGTGGTGGCCCTTCCCCAGGTGGCGCCGTCTTCCGATGCGGCAGTGTCCGCGCCCCCCCGCGTGGCGCCGGAGAAGGGCGGCGGGTACCACCTGTCCGCCCATGTGAAGCAGTACTACAAGACCACCCAACTCTGACGCGGGGCGCCCCATGTTGCTCACCAAGAAATCGCCGCACGCCGCGCCCGGCGCAGCCCCGGCATCTCCCTTTGTCCACAGCCTGCGCCGCGGTTTGTCGCAGGCCCTGCCCACCATGGACCGGCGCTCGTTCCTGCGCCGCTCGGGCCTGGGCGTCGGCGTCGGCATTGCCGCGTCGCAGCTGACCCTGGTCAAGAAGTCCAGTGCCGCCGAAGGCGCCAAGGTGGGCCTGGGCGACAGCAAGATCGAAGTGCGCCGCACCGTGTGCACCCACTGCTCGGTGGGCTGCGCGGTCGATGCCGTGGTCGAGAACGGCGTGTGGGTGCGCCAGGAGCCCGTGTTCGACTCGCCCATCAACCTGGGCGCGCACTGCGCCAAGGGTGCCGCGCTGCGCGAGCATGGCCATGGCGAGTACCGCCTGCGCTACCCCATGAAGCTCGTGAACGGCAAGTACGAGCGCATCAGCTGGGACACGGCGCTGAACGAGATCACCGCCAAGATGCAGGAGCTGCGCAAGGCCAGCGGCCCTGACAGCGTGTACTTCGTGGGCTCGTCCAAGCACAACAACGAGCAGGCCTACCTGCTGCGCAAGTTCGTGAGCTTCTGGGGCACCAACAACTGCGACCACCAGGCGCGCATCTGCCACTCGACCACGGTGGCCGGCGTGGCCAACACATGGGGCTACGGCGCCATGACCAATTCGTACAACGACATGCAGAACAGCAAGGTCGCCCTGTACATCGGATCCAACGCGGCCGAGGCCCACCCGGTGAGCATGCTGCACATGCTGCACGCCAAGGAAACCGGCTGCAAGATGATCGTGGTGGACCCGCGTTTCACCCGCACGGCCGCCAAGGCCGACGAATACGTGCGCATCCGTTCGGGCACCGACATCCCCTTCCTGTTCGGCCTGCTGTACCACATCTTCAAGAACGGCTGGGAAGACAAGAAGTACATCAACGACCGCGTCTACGGCATGGACAAGGTGCGCGAGGACGTGCTGGCCAAGTGGACGCCCGACAAGGTGCAGGATGCCTGTGGCGTGAGCGAGGCGCAGATGCTCAAGGTCGCCACCATGCTGCACGAGAACAACCCGGGCACCATCGTCTGGTGCATGGGCCAGACGCAGCACTCCATCGGCAATGCGATGGTGCGCGCATCGTGCATCCTGCAGCTGGCACTGGGCAATGTGGGCAAGACCGGCGGTGGCACCAACATCTTCCGGGGCCATGACAACGTGCAGGGCGCGACCGACGTGGGCCCCAACCCCGATTCGCTGCCCGGCTACTACGGCCTGGCCGAAGGCTCCTGGAAGCACTTCGCGGCGGTGTGGGGCGTGGATTTCGAATGGATCAAGAAGCAGTACGCCTCGCCCGCGATGATGACCAAGAGCGGCATCACGGTGTCGCGCTGGATCGATGGCGTGCTGGAGAACAATGAGCTCATCGACCAGGACTCCAACCTGCGCGGCGTGTTCTTCTGGGGCCACGCGCCCAACTCGCAGACGCGGGGCCTCGAGATGAAGCGGGCCATGGACAAGCTGGACCTGCTGGTGGTGGTGGACCCGTACCCCTCGGCCACGGCGGCCATGGCCGCGATGCCCGGCAAGGCCGAGGACCTCAACCCCAACCGCGCCGTGTACCTGCTGCCCGCGGCCACGCAGTTCGAGACCAGCGGCTCCTGCACGGCCTCGAACCGTTCGCTGCAGTGGCGCGAGAAAGTGATCGATCCGCTGTGGGAGAGCCGCTCCGACCACATGATCATGCACCAGTTCGCCGAGAAGCTGGGCTTTGCCACCGAGCTGTCCAAGAACTACAAGATGCAGAAGGTCAAGGGCATGGACGAGCCCGTGCCCGAGGACATCCTGCGCGAGATCAACAAGAGCGTGTGGACCATTGGCTACACCGGCCAGAGCCCCGAGCGCCTGAAGGCGCACATGAAGAACATGCACGTGTTCGACGTGAAGACCTTGAAGGCCAAGGGAGGCAAGGACAAGGACACCGGCTACGACTTCACGGGCGACTATTTCGGCCTGCCCTGGCCCTGCTACGGCACGCCCGAGCTCAAGCACCCCGGCTCGGCCAACCTGTACGACACCTCCAAGCACGTGATGGATGGCGGCGGCAACTTCCGCGCCAACTTCGGTGTGGAAAAGGACGGCCAGAACCTGCTGGCCGAGGACGGCTCGCACTCGCTGGGCAGCGAGATCACCACGGGCTACCCCGAGTTCGACCATGTGCTGCTCAAGAAGCTGGGCTGGTGGGACGACCTCACCGACGCCGAGAAAACCAAGGCCGAGGGCAAGAACTGGAAGACCGACCCGACGGGCGCGATCATCCGCGTGGCGATGAAGCATGGCTGCCATCCCTTTGGCAATGCCAAGGCGCGCGCGGTGGTGTGGAACTTCCCCGACGCCATTCCGCAGCACCGCGAGCCGCTGTACGGCACCCGCCCGGACCTTGTCGCCAAATACCCCACCCATGACGACAAGAAGGCGTTCTGGCGCATGCCCACGCTCTACAAGAGCCTTCAGGACAAGAACGTGGCCGACAAGGTGCACGAGAAATTCCCGCTCATCCTGAGCTCGGGCCGCCTCGTGGAATACGAAGGCGGCGGCGAGGAAACCCGCTCCAATCCCTGGCTGGCGGAGCTGCAGCAGGAATCGTTCGTCGAGATCAACCCCAAGACGGCGGCGGATCGCGGCATCCGCAACGGCGAGCGCGTGTGGCTCAGTTCCCCCACGGGTGCGCGGCTCAATGTGCAGGCGCTCGTCACCGAGCGCGTGGCGCCCGACACGGTATGGATGCCGTTTCACTTCTCGGGCCGCTGGCAGGGCGCCGACATGCTGGCGTACTACCCCAAGGGCGCGGCGCCCGTGGTGCGCGGCGAGGCCGTGAACACGGCCACCACCTATGGCTACGACAGCGTGACCATGATGCAGGAAACCAAGACCACGATATGCAACGTGGAACGCGCCTGAAGACATGGCCCCCACGCTTGTCACTTTGTGTACTGCGCTGCCCCCGAGGGGGCCGCGTTTTGCCTTGGGGCGGCCCGGCGGCAAAACCTGAATCGCTGATTGGAGACAGCAATGGCACGAATGAAATTCATCTGTGACGCAGAGCGCTGCATCGAATGCAACGGCTGCGTGACCGCCTGCAAGAACGAGCACGAGGTGCCGTGGGGCGTGAACCGCCGCCGCGTGGTCACGCTCAACGACGGAGTGCCCGGCGAGAAGTCCATCTCGGTGGCCTGCATGCACTGCAGCGACGCACCCTGCATGGCCGTGTGCCCCGTCAACTGCTTCTACCGCACCGAAGAAGGCGTGGTGCTGCACGACAAGGATGTGTGCATCGGCTGCGGCTACTGCAGCTACGCCTGCCCGTTCGGCGCGCCGCAGTTCCCGTCGCAGGGCACCTTCGGCGTGCGCGGCAAGATGGACAAGTGCACCTTCTGCGCCGGGGGGCCCGAGGACCACGGCAGCCAGGCCGAATTCGACAAGTACGGCCGCAACCGCCTGGCCGAGGGCAAGCTCCCGGCCTGCGCGGAGATGTGCTCCACCAAGGCCCTGCTGGCCGGCGACGGCGATGTGGTGGCCGACATCTTCCGCAACCGCGTGGTGCAGCGCGGCAAGGGCGCCGAAGTGTGGGGCTGGGGCACGGCCTACGGTTCGCAGCAGGCCGGCCAGCCTGCGGGGGGCAAGTCATGAAGCGGCTTCCCTTTCTTGTTGTTCTTGCAGCGGCAGGGGCTGTCGCGGCCCTCGCCGGCTGCGGCGAAAAACCCCAGACGGGCGCGGGCATCCGCAGCGACGCGCCGCCATATGCCGGCACGGGCAGCAACTTCACCCAGCCTGGCTGGAAGGCCGGGGACAAGGCCGGCTGGGAAGCGCAGCTCAAGGCGCGCCAGCAGTACGGCCAGAACGAATACACCCGCACCAAGTGAAGCGAGGTTCACCATGAAACACATCGTGTGTGCCTTGGTCGTGGCGGCGGGTGTGGCCTGGGGACCCGCGGGTGCCCAGGCGCCAGCGGCGCCCGATGCGGGCACGGCCGCAGCGGTGGTGCCGCAAGCACCCGGCGGCATCCAGGGCCAGAACATTTTCGAGGTCAAGCCGGATGCCAGCGCGGACCCCAAGTACGCCGGGCAGACCAACGGCGAGCGTGCCAAGGTGCAGCCTGGCAACAATGCGCCCATGTGGCGCCAGGTGGGGCAGGGCGTGACGGGCTACAGCAGCCTGCCCAAAACGCAGGCGCCCGAGGCGGGCAACCTGATCCAGCCCTTCGTGCAGTATCCCGGCTCGCGTTTCACCAATGCGGGTGAGGCCTGGCGGCAGGTGCGCAACCACTGGATCATTCCCTATGGCGCGGCGCTGTTCGCCATCGTGCTGCTGGCGCTGGGCATCTTCTACTTCGTCAAGGGCCCGCTGGGGCATGACCATCCCGAGGGCGCCGGCACCCGCCGCATCGAGCGTTTCACGCCCTTCGAACGGGCGGCGCACTGGTCCAATGCGTTCGCCTTCTGCACGCTGGCCCTCTCCGGCATCGTGATGGCCTTTGGCAAGTTCTTCCTCCTGCCCGTCCTGGGTGCCTCGCTGTTCGGATGGATCACCTATGCGCTCAAGAACGTGCACAACTTCATGGGCCCGTTGTTCGCCGTGTCGCTGCTCGTGATCATCCTCACCTTCGTCAAGGACAACATTGCCAACCGCGCGGACTTCGTGTGGCTGTCCAAGGGCGGCGGCATGCTGGGCGGTGACCACCAGGTTCCCTCCCACCGCTTCAACGCGGGCGAGAAGGGCCTGTTCTGGTGGGGCATCACCATCCCTGGCATCCTTGTGGTGGCCACGGGCCTGGTGCTCGACAAGCTCATCCCCGGCTTTGGCGACGTGCGCGGCGACATGCAGATCGCCCACATGGTCCATGCCTCCCTGGCCATCTGGATGATGGCGCTGATCTGCGGACACATCTACATGGGCACGGTGGGCATGCGCGGCGCCTACAAGGCCATGAAGACGGGCTACGTGAGCGAGGCCTGGGCCCGGGAGCACCATGAGCTCTGGTATGACGACGTCCAGGCGGGCAAGATTCCCCGCCAGCGCAGTGCCAGCACGCCGGGGGGCGATGCTGCCGCAGCGCCATCGGCAGGCCAACCCGCACAGGTATGAGGTACCGCACCATGACGCATCTTTTCCGTTCCTCGCTCCTGGCCGTGTGCGCGGCCAGTTCCTGCATGCTGGCGGTGGCCAAGCTTCCCGCGCCATCGCCCGAGGCCGCGGCCAAGGCCGCCGAAGCCGCCGCCAAGACGGCCTGGGCGGGCAAGGTGGACAACTACAAGCTGTGCCTGGCCCAGGACCGCGTGGCGGCCCACTATCGCAAGACCAGCCCAGCCGCCAAGCCCGCCACGGCCACCAGTGCCGCCGCATGCACCGACCCCGGACCGTTCGCGTACACGCCGCCGGAGGCCAAGCCCCTGGAGGCCTCAGGCGCGCATTCGCCGCCTGGCACGGCGAGCAGCCCGCCCAGCACGTCGACGCCCGCGGCGGCGGCATCGGCCCCCAAGTCCTGAACGCGGGCCCGGCGGCTGGCGCTCAGCCTCTTCCCAGGGGGGCTCCGCGCCCCTGCCCCGGGCAGGACACCATGAGGCATTGCGGCCTCGGGCTGCGGCGCGCACGGAGCCTGCGTATAGTCCGGCCATGACTTCCCGCACCGCCACGGACCTCGCCACCCCGCCGTTGCCGCGCCTCACGCAGGCCCAGGCACCGCTCACCCATGGGGTCGAGGTGGTCAATGAACTGGGTGAACGGGAGCAGGTGTCCATTCCCGCCGAACGGCCGCTCACCGTGTATGTGGACAAGCGCGAGCTGGTCACGCTGATGACGCTGGGCGCCCAGCCCGAGCTCCTGGTGCTGGGCTACCTGCGCAACCAGCGGTTGGTGGAGTCCGTCTTCGACATCGAATCCGTCACCGTCGACTGGGAGGTCCACGCCGCCGCCGTGCGCACGCGCCACGGCATCGCGCGCATCGAGGAGCGGACGGCCAGCAAGGTGGTGACCACCGGCTGCGGGCAGGGCAGCGTGTTTGGCGGGCTGATGGATGAGGTGGACCGGATCGCGCTGCCCGAGGCGCGCCTCACCCAGGCCCAGCTGTATGGCATCGTGAACGCCATCCGCATCAAGGAGACCACGTACAAGTCCGCGGGCTCCGTGCATGGCTGCGCGCTGTTCCAGGGGGAGGAACTGCTCACTTTCGTGGAAGACGTGGGGCGCCACAATGCCATCGATACCATCGCGGGCTGGATGTGGATGAACCCCGAGGCGCCGGCCCGCACCGGTGGCGGGCCCTCCGCGGGGGGGCATGTGCCGATGTCGGGCTCGGACAAGGTCTTCTACACCACAGGCCGCCTCACGAGCGAGATGGTCATCAAGTCGGCCCAGATGGGCGTGCCCATCGTGGTGTCGCGCAGCGGCATGACGCAGATGGGCCATGCCGTGGCCCAGCAGCTGGGCCTGTGCGCCATCGGGCGCGCCACCAACCGCCGCTTCGTCTGCTACAGCGGGGTGCACCGGCTGGTGCTGCAGCCTGAACTGGCGCGGGTGCCTGCCATGGCGCCGGCGGCGTCCGCCAGCGCGGCCTGAGAGGCACTTTCGGGGGTATCCCGCGGCGGTCCGCCCCGGTTCCCCTGCGCATGTTCCCCGGCCCCCGGGCCGTCATCCCGCGGTGGCATGATGCGCGCATGCAAGACCTGAACGCCAAGGGCGCCTGGGCCGATACCCAACCGAGCCAGTGGGCCCCCGAACCCGCCAAGATCGAAATCCCGCTGGATGAGGGGCTGCCCCCCGGTGCGCCCGCCACTGCGCCGGCGGCGGCCTCGGCCGGGGCGCCTGCCCCTCTTCGCCTGCCCCTGGGAGCCTGGGTCCGCGAGGGCCTGCGGGCCACGCTGTTCCTGCCGCCCCGCACGGGGGCCGCGGTTCCCACCCCGTGGCAATTGATCGTTCTGGTGCTGCTCGGTGGCGCGCTGCTGGTGGGGGCGGCGCGGTTCCAGGTGGCAGGGCCCGCCCAGTTCAGCCTGCGGGGCTGGCTCGCGCCGATGTGGAGCGGCCTGGCGCTTCTGTGGCTGGCCTGGTGGGCCATGGCACCCGCGCAGCGCCTTGCGGCCGGCGCGCCGGCCCCGGAGGGCGCGCCAACGGGCGGGCTCGCCGCCTGGTATGTGTTGTCGGCGTGGGCTCCGCTGGTGCCCCTGCTCGTGCTGTATGCCCTGCTGGGTGCCACCGTCCACCGGCCCGCGCTGTGGGTCGGGAACACGGCCGGAATCGTTTTCTGGACTGCCTACGGCGTGCTGACGGCGTGGGTTCTGGCGGCGCTGGTCGTGGTGAGCGCGCGCTTCATCCGCTCGCGCCTGCGCACCGCAGTGTTCGCGGTGTCGATGGCGGCGGTCATCGGGGTGGGCATGTGGCAGTTCCAGGACCAGCCCTGGGAGCTGGACGGTGCGGCCCTGGCGGCGGCGCAGGCCGCCGAGGAGGGCCCCGAACCCGCGCAGCTGACCTTGTCGCAGCCGGTGTTCGAGGCGCAGCAGGCGCTGTGGGAGCGCCAGGTGCAAGCGCTGGCGGCCCAGCGGGACGGGGTGGTGGATGTCTACGGCCTCGTGTTCGCTCCCTATGCCGAAGAGAACGTGTTCCGGCGCGAAAGCACCATGGTCAGCACGCTGCTGCAGGAACGGTTCGACGCGCACGGCCGCGTGATCCACCTGCTCAACCATGCCGAGACCGCCGACACCCACGTCTGGGCGACGCCGCAGAACCTGCAGCGCGCCATTTCGGCCCTGGGTGCGCGCATGGACCGCGACCATGACCTGCTGGTGATCTACATGACCTCGCACGGCGCGCGCAACCACGAGCTGGCGGCATCGCACGGACCGCTGCAGGTGCAGCCCGTCACGCCGGAAATGCTGCGCGCCGCGCTGGACGAAGCCGGCATCCGCCACCGCGTGATCGCGGTGTCGGCCTGCTACTCCGGCGGCTGGATCGGGCCCCTGGCCACCGATGGCACGCTCATCATGACGGCCGCCGACGCCACCCACACATCGTATGGCTGCGGCACGCGGTCCGAGCTCACGTTCTTCGGCCGCGCGGTGTTCAACGAGCAACTGCGCCAGACCCATTCATTCACCGAGGCCTTTGCCAAGGCCGTGCCGCTGATCGCGCAGCGCGAGGTGGAGGCCGGCAAGACCGACGGATTCTCCAACCCCCAGATCCACGTGGGCACACAGATCCAGCCCGTGCTGGAGGCGCTGCAAGCGCGCCTGGACGCGGGTGCCCCCGGTGGCGCGGCGCCGGCGGCCGGCGACGCAAAGCCCTGAACAGCGCCAGAGCGCTCCGTTTGCGCTAAGGTTCCGTGCCATGAACCTGTCTTTTCTGCGCCTTGGCTGGCGCACCCTGGCCCGCGACCTGCGCGCGGGCGAACTGCGCCTGCTCATCGTGGCGGTCACGCTGGCGGTGGCGGCGCTCACGTCCGTGGGGTTTTTCGCCGACCGCCTTCAGGGCGGCCTGCAGCGCGATGCGCTGCAGCTGCTGGGCGGCGATGCCGTGGTGGCCAGCGACAACCCCACGCCAGCGGCGTTCGTCGAGCGGGCCGCGGCCCTGGGCTTGCAGGCGGTCACCACGGTGGGCTTTCCCACCATGGGCCGGGCCAGCGATGCGCAGGGCGGTGCCAGCAAGCTGGTGGCCCTCAAGAGCGTGCCGCCGGGCTACCCGCTGCGCGGCAGCCTCAAGGTGGCTGACGCGCCGGGGGCGCTCGACCAGCCCACCCGCGACATCCCTGCCCGGGGCGAGGCGTGGGTGGATGCTCCCCTGCTCGAATCGCTGAACCTGGCCATGGGCGACATGCTGTTGCTGGGCGATGCGCAGCTGCGCATCGCGCGCATCATCGTGATCGAGCCCGACCGGGGCGCGGGCTTCATGAGCTTTGCCCCGCGCGTGATGGTGAACGATGCCGACCTGCCCGCCACCGGCCTGGTGCAGCCGGCCAGCCGCCTCACCTACCGCTTCGCCGTCATCGGGCCGGGCCCCGCGGTCAAGGCCTTCAGCGAATGGGCCGTGGCGGAGGCCAAGAAGCCCGAGGTGCACGGGGTGCGGGTGGAATCCCTCGAAAGCGGCCGCCCCGAGATGCGCCAGACGCTGGACCGCGCGCAGAAGTTCCTGAGCCTCGTGGCGCTGCTCGCGGCGCTGCTGTCGGCCGTGGCCGTGGCGCTGGCCGCGCGCGGTTTCGCGGCAGAGCACCTGGATGCCTCGGCCATGCTGCGGGTGCTGGGGCAGAGCCAGCGCACCATCGCGGGCGCCTACACGGCCGAATTCGCTCTCGTGGGCCTGTTCGCCAGTTCGCTGGGCGTGGCGCTGGGCTATCTGGTGCACTACGCCTTCGTGCTGCTGCTCGCGGGGCTGGTCGAGTCAGCCCTGCCGCCGCCCAGCCTGTGGCCCGTGGCATTTGGCCTGGGCATGGGGCTCACGCTGCTGTTCGCCTTCGGCCTGCCGCCCGTGCTGCAGCTGGCCCAGGTGCCGCCCCTGCGCGTGATCCGGCGCGACGTGGGCGGGCTCAAGCCCGCGTCGCTGGCGGTGCTGGGCATCGGCATCGCCGGTTTCGCGGCCTTGCTGCTGACGGTCAGCAGCGACATCAAGCTGGGGCTGATTGCCGTGGGCGGCTTTGCCGGCGCGGTGGCCCTGTTTGCGGGGCTGTCGTGGGTGGCGGTGAAGCTGCTGCGCAAGAGCGTGAACGAGGCCACCGCCCCGCGCTGGCTGGTGCTGGCCACGCGGCAGATCTCCGCGCGCCCCGCCTACGCCGTGGTGCAGGTGAGCAGCCTGGCCGTGGGCCTGCTGGCGCTGGTGCTGCTGGTGCTGCTGCGCACCGACCTGGTGGACAGCTGGCGCAAGGCCACGCCCCCCGATGCGCCCAACCGCTTCGTCATCAACGTGATGCCCGACCAGTCCGATGCGTTCCAGCAGGCCCTCAAGGACGGCGGCGTGGCCCGGTACGACTGGTATCCCATGATCCGTGGCCGCCTGCTGGCCGTGAACGGCAAGCCCGTGGGCCCCGACAGCTATACCGACGACCGCGCCAAGCGCCTCGTCGACCGGGAGTTCAACCTTTCCAACGCCACCGAACCACCCCCCCACAACCAGATCGTGGCCGGCCAGTGGCGCCAGGGCGAGGAAGGTGCCATCAGCGTCGAGGAGGGCATTGCCGAGACCCTGGGCCTGCAGATGGGCGACCGGCTGCTGTTCGACATGGGCGGCGTGCAGAACGAGGCGCGCATCACCAGCCTGCGCAAGGTGGACTGGGGGTCGATGCGGGCCAACTTCTTCGTGATGTACCCCGTGGCCAGCGTCAAGGACGTGCCGGTCACCTACCTGGCGGCGTACCGCGCCCCCGAGACCAACGGCTTCGACAACGCCCTGGTGCGCCAGTTTCCCAACATCACCAACGTGGACATGGGCGCCACCATCACCCAGGTGCAGCGCGTGCTGGACCAGGTGATCCGCGCGGTGGAATTCCTGTTTGCCTTCACGCTGGCCGCCGGGCTGGTGGTGCTGTTCGCGGCCGTCACCGCCACGCGCGAGGAGCGCGCCCGCGAGTACGCCATCATGCGCGCCGTGGGCGCGCGCGCCAGCCTGCTGCGGCAGGTGCAGCGCGCCGAGCTGGTGGGCGTGGGCCTGCTCGCGGGCTTCCTGGCCAGCGCCGTGGCCGTGGGCGTGGGCTGGGCGCTGGCGCGCTTCGTGTTCGACTTCACCTGGACGGCCGCGCCCTGGGTGCCCCTGGCGGGCGCCGTGGCGGGTGCGGTGCTGGCGCTGGCCGCGGGCTGGTGGGGCCTGCGCGAGGTGCTGGTGCGCCCCGTGGTGGACACGCTGCGCCGTTCGGCGGAATAGGCTGCGTGTCGATTGCTACTCATTTGATAGCTTCCAGCGCTTTATAGGAAAGCGCTGGGGCCAGTTTTTTTATATGAATTCCGACGTTCCCAAAGACACCGGCACCGGCGCAGAAACCGCCACCGCAACCACCCCCTTCGACTGGATCGGCGGCGAAGAGCGCGTGCGCGCCCTCACCGAGCGCTTCTACGACCTGATGGATCTGGAGCCCGGTTACGCCGAACTGCGTGCAGCCCACGGCAGCGACCTCGTGCAGGCGCGGCAAAAACTCTTCTGGTTCTTGTGCGGCTGGCTGGGTGGACCTGACCACTACCAAAGCCGCTTCGGCCACCCGCGACTGCGCATGCGGCACATGCCGTTTTCCATCGGCATCCAGGAGCGCGACCAGTGGGTGGCCTGCATGGACCAGGCCATGGGCGAGACGGGCGTGCCCGAGGCGCTGCGCGCGCGCCTGAAGGAGAGCTTCATGGGCACGGCCGACTGGATGAGGAATCGGGGCACCCCCTGAGCGGCTGCGCCGCTTCCCTCGCAGCCTGTGGATGGGCCGGGTGTGCGCCCATAGCATCGATTGCTATGTTTTTAATAGCTTATAGCGCTTGATGGGTAGGCGCTGCAGGCGGTTTGAACGCTTAAATCCCTACCCGCTGAAATGTATGGCCCCTTTGGGAAAGGCGCGCTACTAAGATGCGCCCAGCATCCATTCATTCAATTCACAACAAGGAGGGTGGGACATGTCAGCTACTGCTTGGATCGTTCTGGGCCTGGTCGCCGTGCTGGCGGTGTGGGCCGTCACTGTGTACAACCGGCTGGTGCAGCTGCGCAACCGCATCGCCAATGCGTTCGGCCAGATCGACGTGCAGCTCAAGCGCCGCCATGACCTGGTGCCCAACCTGGTCGAAGTCGCCAAGGGCTACCTCAGCCACGAGGCCGCCACGCTCGAAGCCGTCATCCAGGCGCGCGGCCAGGCGCAGGGCGCTGCCGCCGCTGTGCGGGCAGAGCCTGGCAGCGCCAACGCCATGGGCGCGCTCGCAGCCGCCGAGGGCATGCTGGGCAGCAGCCTGGGACGCCTGATGGTAGTGGCTGAGGCGTATCCCGAACTCAAGGCCGACGCCACCATGCAGTCGCTGTCCGAAGAGTTGACCAGCACCGAAAACCGCCTGGGCTTTGCGCGCCAGGCGTACAACGACCAGGCGCTGGAATTCAACGACGCGGCGGCGCAGTTTCCTGAACTGGTCGTGGCGCGCCTGTTGGGCTTTCCCACCGTGCCCATGCTCGAGTCCACGCGCAGCGAAGCAGAGCGCGCTGCGCCGCAGGTTCGCTTCTCTTAGGCCGGTTTCTTCGCAGCTGCCTGGTGCGCAGGCCCGACGGGGTACATGCCCCGCGGGCCGCCAAAGCCGTGCCGAATGGTCGCCGGGCGCTGGCGGGCAACACGGCAGCTCCTGTCGTGGCTGCGGGCCGCTTGAAGTCCCGCGCGAGAAAGTCTCATACAGGGAGGGGCCATGAAATTCTGGGACCACCAGGCGGATGCGCGCAGCGAGACGCACCGCCTGCTGCTGGGCTTTGCGCTCGCGGTGGCGGTGCTTATCGTGGCCGTTCATGCCGCACTCGCGCTGGCCTGGGTGCTGATGGCGGCGGTGCTGCCGGGGCGGCTGCCGTTTCCCCACGGCTTTCTCGCCGCCAACGTGGGCGTGTCGCTCATGCTGGTGCTGGGCGGCTGGTGGGTGGAGACGTCCAACCTGCGCGCGGGCGGCGTCAAGCTGGCCCGGCGGGTGGGCGCGCGCGAGCTGCGGCCCTCGCTCTCGCATGCCGAGCAGCGCCTGTCCAACATCGTCGACGAGCTGTGCATTGCCGCCCACATGCCGCGCCCCGAAATCATGGTGATGCCGCGCACCGATGCGATCAACGCGTTTGCCGCCGGCTGGGACGAGAGCGACGCCGTGATCGCCGTGACGCAGGGCGCGCTCGACTACCTGAACCGTGAGGAGATGCAGGGCATGGTCGCGCACGAGCTGAGCCACCTGCACGAGGGCGACACGCGCATGAAGATGCAGCTGGCCGGCATGGTGTTCGGCCTGGAGCTGGTCTACAACTTCGGCGACACGCTGCGCGAGCGGCGGGGGCTGGCGTGGTGGTTCGGCTCGGCCATCATGCTGGCGGGCTTCGCGGGCTGGATCACCGGCCGCATGCTCAAGGCGGCCGTGTCGCGCCAGCGCGAGTACCTGGCCGACGCGCGCGCCGTGCAATGGACGCGCAGCAAGGACGGCCTGGGCGGCGTGCTGCGCAAGGTCATGGCCCAGCGCCGGGATACCCCGCGCGGCTATGAACAGCACAGCCACAGCGGCCTGAACCATCCTTCGGTGCAGCACATGCTGCTGGTGGACGTGGAAGGCGGCGGCAGGATGGAGCACTGGCTCGATTCCCACCCCACGCTGCAAGAGCGCGTGCAGCGCGTCTACGGCCGGCGCATGTCGCCGCTGAAGGTGGCACCGGTCACCGCAGCCCCCGAGCCGGCAGGGCGCCCGCAGGGCGTGGGCCAGCCGGCCGGCGTGACGATCGCCTCGCTGGTGGACCCGTTCGCGCGGCATATGTGAAGCATCTGTGCCGCCTTCCCCCGGAGGGCGGCGCGCCCGCTGGCCTGGCAACGCCA
Organism: Acidovorax sp. GW821-FHT09A11; assembly: GCF_059418365.1. Classification (NCBI taxonomy): domain Bacteria; kingdom Pseudomonadati; phylum Pseudomonadota; class Betaproteobacteria; order Burkholderiales; family Comamonadaceae; genus Acidovorax; species Acidovorax sp. GW821-FHT09A11. The sequence continues at coordinate 8,700 of NZ_JBWKPS010000009.1, read as the reverse complement.
GGGGCTGCCTGCCGGGTGGCATAGTGGAGGCATTTCACTCGGCGAGGTTTTTTTCATGTCCCGTGACGCCCGTTTTCAGGAACAAGCCCAGGCCCTCGGCTACAGCTTTGACGGCGAGATCAAGATCGGGGGCAACTACGTGCCCCTGGTGCGCGACGGCCACCACATCTACCTGAGCGGGCAGATCCCGCGCGTGGGCGATACCGTGGTGGCCACGGGGGCGGCCGGCGCCGGCGCCACCCTGGCCCAGGCGCAGGCGGGGGCCAAGGTGTGCGCCCTGCGCGCCCTGGCCTTGCTGCAGCGTGCGCTGGGCTCTCTGGACGCCGTGCAGTCGGTGCTGCGCATCACCGTGTATGTGCAGTCGGCGCCCGGGTTCACGCAGCAAAGCGAGGTGGCCGACGGCGCCTCTGAAATCCTGTTCGCCGTGCTGGGCGAGGCGGGCGCCCACACCCGCACCTCGGTGGGGGTGCTGCAACTGCCCAAGAATGCGACGGTGGAGGTGGACCTGATCGCCTCCGTGGCCACGCCGGCGCCGCCGCGCGCCTGACCCGGCCGCGTACTCCACCCAGGCACCCCGTCGAAGGAGAACCCAGGCCATGACCGAATCCGTCGTGCACCACCGGGGCAGCTGCCTGTGCGGCGGCGTGCGCTACGAAACCACGGCGCCGCTGCGCAGCGCATCGCACTGCCACTGCTCGATGTGCCGCAAGGCCCATGGCGCGGCGTTCGCCAGCTACGGCTCGGTGCACCGCGAGCACCACCGCTTCGTGCAGGGGCAGGCGCTGCTGCGCGCCTACCGCTCGTCGCCGCGGGTCACGCGGCAGTTCTGCTCGGCCTGCGGCTCGCCGTTGCTCTGGCACAGCGAAGGCGTGCATGCGGACAGCGTGGCCGTGCCCCTGGGCACGCTCGACACCCCTTTTGACGCGCCGCCGCAAAGGCACATCCACGTGGCTTCCAAGGCCGCGTGGGTGGTGATCTGCGACGGCTACCCGCAGATCGCCGGAGAATAGGCGCGAGACCCGTCACGAGGCAGTCCATGGAAAACACACCACCCCCCGCCCATCCCCGTTTCAATGTCTTTGGCCGCATCGTTGAAGTGCGGCGTGAGGGCCCGCTGTGGCAGGTCTACCGCGTGGGCGGCGACGGCAAGCGCACCCCCGCGGGCTTCGTGGTCCCCGACTTCGTGGAAGAGCACGAACTGGCCCAGTTTCTCGAAGACCTGTTCCATGAGAGCGCTTCACCGCACAACGGCGACGTGCGCCGCATCGCCTGACGCGAACCCTGCGGCTCCTTCCCTTGTGCCGGGTGCTGCGGCGCAGGAGGTCGTAAGGCTTTGTCGGCAAACGACTACATACAGCGCGCGCCCAACGGCGCACGCTGGGGCTGCACAGAAGACCACTGGGCAGGGCCTCCTCGCCGCAGGCACCGGCAGCCCCGCCACAGCGGCGCATTGCGGCGCGTGGTGCAAGAGCGCGGTGCAAGAGCGTGGGCGGTCCGGCCTGTGCGCGCTGGCGTCCTCGCACGACCAGGGGCCACGGACCAGGCAGGGTTGCGCACGAACGCGCGGGCTGACAGGCAAGTTATGTGAGGGTTCCCATGGGCAGCACCATCACCGTCGCGCACACGGTCTCGGCAGATGATTTCGAACAGGTCGAACTCCTGGCGCGCCACCTGCAGGGAAGCGACTACAACTTCAGCGGCCGCGCCATCTGGGTGCTGCGAGGCCCCCATACCACCGTGACCGACACCCACGACGAGTTGCGCGCAGCGCTGCTGCTGCTGATGGTGGAAGGCCTGCTGAGCCGACGGCGCCCCCCGCGCTGACACCCCCGTGGGACGCGCGGCGGCCGCGTGCCGTCATACCGTTGTCAAACCCCCGCCAGACACTCGGTCCTTTGTTTCATCCTGGGCCTTGTTCATGTCTGAACGCATTCGCAGCCAATCCGATTCCTTTCCGTTTTCTTGCTATTCGCGCCGCACCGCCACGCTGAGCGTGCTGGCCCTGGCCGCGTCCCTCTCCGCCTGCGGCGGCGGCGATGGCGGCAGCAACAACAACGCGGGCGCCACGGCCACGCTGGCCGTGCTGGAGACCACCGACCTGCACTTCAACGTGCGCAGCTACGACTACTTCAAGCTGGCCGAGGACAAGAGCTACGGCTTCGAGCGCACCGCCACGCTGGTGCGCGCGGCGCGCAAGGAGTTTGCCAACACCCTGCTGGTGGACAACGGCGACACCATCCAGGGCACGGCGCTGGCCGACTATGAAGCCACCATCAGCCCCATCCCGTGCACGCAGCAGCTGTCCATGTACAAGGCGATGGGTGCTTTAGGCTTTGACGCCGGCACGCTGGGCAACCACGAGTTCAACTACGGCCTGCCGTTCCTGAACCAGGTGCTGGGCGGCGGGCTGGAGGTGGACGGTGTGGATGCCGCCAGGAAGTGCGCGGGCGCGGGCTTTCCGATGGTGCTGGCCAACGTGACCAGCAACAAGACCCAGAAGCCGCTGGTGCAGCCCTACACGGTGCTCGAGCGCACGCTGGTGGCCAAGGGCGCGGACGGCAAGGAGGTGAAGCTGCCCATCAAGGTGGGCGTGATCGGTTTCACCACGCCGGGCATCATGAACTGGGACAAGCGCTACCTCGAAGGCAAGGTCACCACGCAAGGCGCGGTCGAGGCCGCGACGAAGTACGTGCCCGAGCTGCGCGCCAAGGGCGCCGACATCGTGATCGCGCTGCTGCACGGCGGCATGGACAGCGCGGCGTATTCGCCCACCATGGAGAACCCGGGCCTGTACCTTTCCAAGGTGGCCGGCATCGACGCGATGGTGATGGGCCACCAGCATGGCGTGTTCCCCGACACCGCCGCCACGCCGGGCTTCAACATGGCCGGCGTGGACCACAAGGCGGGTACGGTGAACGGCGTGCCGGCCGTGATGGCCAGCTCCTGGGGCAAGGCCCTGGGCGTGGTGCAGCTGGCGCTGCAGTGGGACGGGGCCAAGTGGGTGGTCAACAAGTCGGCCAGCAAGTCCGAGCTGCGCAACATCCAGTCCAAGAACGCCGCGGGCGCCACGGTGACGGTGGACGCAGATGCCAGCGTGGCGCCGCTCGTCGAGACGCAGCACCAGGCCGCCATCCAGTACGTGAAGACGCCCATCGGCCAGACCGACTTCCGCATGAGCACGCTGTTCGCCGACGTGGGCGACCCGGGCGCGATCCAGATCGTGAACCAGGCGCAGCAGGCCTATGTGGCCGCTTACATCAAGGCCAGCCTGCCGGAGTATGCGCAGCTGCCGGTGCTGTCGGTGAGCGCGCCGTTCAAGAGCGGCTTCCAGGGCGGTGCCGACTACACCGACGTGGCCGTGGGCCCGCTGGCCATCAACAACGCGGCCGACCTGTACCTGTACCCCAACACGGTGTACGCGGTGAAGGTCAACGGCGGTGACATCAAGAACTGGCTGGAGGCGGCTGCCAAGCGCTTCAACCAGATCGACCCCGTCAAGACCGGCGAGCAGCAGCTCATCAGCACCTTCCCGGGCTACAACTTCGACATGTTCACCACGGCCGATGTGCAGTACGAGATCGACGTGACGAAGCCCGTGGGCAGCCGCATCAGGAACCTGACCTACCTGGGCAAGCCCATCGACGTGGCGCAGGAGTTCGTGATCGCCACCAACAACTACCGCGCCACCAGCGGCAAGAGCTTCATCGACAAGCTCGATGGCTCGGGCACCATCTGGGCCTCGCCCGACGCCAACCGGGACGTGGTGATCGACTACATCCGCAAGAACCCGGCGGTGACGCGCAGTGCCAACGGCGCGGCCAAGAGCTGGCGCTTCGCCAAGGCCAGCGTGGCGGGGCCGGTGGTGTTCAGCTCGGGCGGCAATGCGCTCGCCGTGGCGCAGGCGGCAGGCCTGGCCAATGTGTCGCTGCTGGCAGCGGACGACGGCTCGGGCAAGGGCACGTCGAAGTACGCGGTCGATTTGTCCAAGTAAAGCCGGTGCGCGGCACGCTCGGCGTGCCCGCCGCCAACGGCCCTGAAAAGACACCTGGACCGGCTGCCTGGGCATGCCGGGGCCCGGTGCCTTTTTTTGTGGGTTGCTTCAGCACCCTGGCGCAGGGCAGCCGCCGGCCGCTCAATCGTCCAGCTGTTCGCGCAGCACGGCCCCGGTCACGGCGTCCACCCGCAGCTCCACCGCCAGGTTGGCTGTGTTGGTCGCCTCGGCTTCCCAGTAGCCGTCTTCGTATTCGACACCGCGCACGCGGGTGTAGCCGGCCTGCTGCAGGGCTGTCACGACCTGGTCGGCGCTGAGCACGGGCTGGCCGTTCACGGTTCCGCCGCTGCGGCCCACCTGGCTCAATACCTCCAGCGTCACGGGGTGCAGCACGAACTCGACCTTCTCGCGGTTGGTCACGGACTGGCGGGCCTTGGCCTGCCAGAAGCCGTCGTCCAGCTCCACGTCGTACACAAAGCTGTAGCCGGTGGCGCGCACCTGCTGCGCCACCCGTTCCACGCTGGGCAGGGCGGTGCCGATGTCGCCCTTGCGCACGGCGGTGAAGCTGCCGTTGGCATCGTTGACCAGCACGGTGGCGCGCACCCCGTCGTTGGAGACGGCCTCGGCGGTCCAGTAGCCGTATTGTTTTTGCAGGTCGTGCGGCGCCACGAAGTGGTTCTTGGCCATCACGTTGACGGCCTCCTGGGCGCCCATGGCCCAGGCCATGGAGGGCAGGGCGGAGGCCGCGGCGGCTGCTGCGAAGGCCAGGGTCAGAACGGTCTTTTTCATGGTGCTTCCTTTCGGTGTGGCAGTGGTTGTGAAGAACTGGGAGGCAGTGTGCGCAACCGTTCCTAAACCCACCGTGAAGCGCCCGTTCATGGACTGTTTAATGCCAACCGCAATAATCGCGCGATGAGAGATATGGCCCCCACGTTCCCCACTTCGTGTGGTCACTGCCCCCCGAGGGGGCGCTCTTCATCTTGGGGCGGCCCGGCGATGAAGAATGGAATTTTGCGGACCTGGATGCAGGCCACTGCCTGTGCCGTGGTGGCGCTGGCCTGTGCACAGACCCCCGCCGCCGAGCAGGATGTGGCGCGGCGTGGCGTGCAGAGCGGGCAGCTCAAGCCGCTCAACAGCATCATTGCGGACATGAGCCGCCAGTACGGCGGGCGCGTCATCGACGTGGAGACCAAGCACGGCCGCAAGGGCGAGCTGCGCTACGAGATCAAGATCATCGACGCCCGCGGCACCAAGCACGAGGTGCTGGTGGATGCGGCCACGGGCAGTGTCGTGGCGCAGGAGCGCGACTGGCCCACGCAGCCTGTGGGCCTGGCGCAGATGGCCCGCTACATCCAGCAGCTGGAGCAGCGCTACGGATCGCGCGTGGTGAACGCCGAGTTCGAGCGCGACGCGCAGGGCAAGGCGGTGTACGAGGTCAAGCTCTCGGACCGGCCCGCCGGCGAGATGAAGCTGCTGGTGGATGTGAACACGGGCGAGGTGCTGACCCCGCCGCAAGCGGCGGGCACGCCCGCGGCGCCCAAGTCCATGGCCGTGATGCTCGAATCCTTGCGGCCGCGCTTTTCGGGCCTGGTGCTGGAGGTGGAGCTGGAAACGGACCACCGCCGCCGCCCGTACTACAGCGTGGAGCTGCAGCAACCCAACGGTTTCAAGCTGGAGCTCGAAGTGGACGCCGTGAGCCTGGAAGTCACGCGGCAGAAGGTGGACGACTGATGCGCATCCTGGTGGTGGAAGATGATGTGGCGCTGGCGCAGCAACTGCGCGTGGCGCTGGAGGCGGCGGGATTCGCGGTGGATGTGGAGCACGACGGCGAGGCCGCGTCCTTTGCCGGCAGTGCCGAGGCCTACAGCGCCGCCGTGCTGGACCTGGGCCTGCCGCTCAAGGACGGCCTGAGCGTGCTGCGCGACTGGCGCGACGCGGGCCGCGGCTGGCCGGTGCTGGTGCTCACCGCGCGCAACCGCTGGAGCGACAAGGTGGCGGGCTTCAATGCCGGCGCCGACGACTATTTGACCAAGCCCTTTCTGATGGACGAGGTGGTGCTGCGCCTGCGGGCCATGCTGCGCCGCACGGCCGGGTCGGCCGCCGCCGTGCTGGCGGCCGGCCCGCTGGAGTACGACGTGGTGCAGGGCCGCTTTTCGCTGCAGGGCCAGAGCCTGCAGCTCACGGCGCAGGAGCACAAGATCCTGGCGTATTTCATGCACCACCCGGGCAAGCTGCTCACGCGCACCGACATCAGCGAGCATGTGTATGCGCGCGACCTCGACCCGGACTCCAACACGCTGGACGTGCTGATCGGCCGCATCCGCCGCAAGTTGAACGGCGCGCCGCAGCTGGTGACCGAGCGCGGCCAGGGATTTCGCCTGGTGGCGTCCGACGTGGCGGGCTGATGCGGATCGAACCCGCCACGCCGCCTGGGCCGCCCGCACCGCCTGCGCCGGCCCGGGCACACAGCGGCGCCGCGTGGGCGCTGGCGCTGGCCCAGTGGCCCATGGCCACGCGCATTGCGCTGCTGGCGCTGGTCCCCATGCTGCTGCTGGTGGGCGCCGGGGGGCTGTGGCTGCGCGTGCAGATGCACCAGAGCCTGCTGGCCAGCTTCGAGCAGGTGCTGCGCGACAAGGCCCAGCGCGTGGGCGCGCGGCTGCACCTGGGGCCCCAGGGTGGCTTGCGGGAGTCCACCGGCGGTGCCGATGAGTTCAGCGCCATCTACGCCGGGTGGTACTGGCGCGCGCAGGCGGGCAGCGATGTGCTGCGGTCGCGTTCGCTGTGGGACATGGACAGCCTGCCGACCGAGGCCCTGACCACCACCGGCTCGGCCACGCTGCACCGGGCCACGGGGCCGCTGCAAGAACCCTTGCTGTCGCTGACCCAGCCGGTCGCCCTGGGCCAGCCTCCCGTGCAGGTCACGCTGACGGTCTACGGCCCGGCCGCGCAGTTGCACAGCAGCATGCGGCAGATCGACCGCACGCTGGTGGTGGCCGGGCTGGTGCTGATGCTGCTCACCGGGGGGCTGGCGTGGCTGCAGGTGCGGGTGGGGCTGGCGCCGCTGCGCCGGCTGGAGGCCATGCTGGCTGCCCTGCGCGCGCCGCAGGGCGCGGGGCCCGATGTGGCGCTGCACCTGGCCGCCCCCACGGGGCGCGACCTGCAGCCCCTGCAGAACGAGCTGGCAGGCCTGCTGGCGCACAACGCGCACGTGGTGGCCCGCGCGCGGGCCCATGCGGTGGACCTGAACCACGCGCTCAAGAAGCCTCTGGCCCTGCTGAGCGCACAGGCCAGCGCGCAGCCGCAGGTGCCCAGCAGCGAGGTGCAGCGCCAGGTCGAGGCCATGGCCCAGCTGGTGGACCGCTACCAGGCCCGCACCTTGAGCGATGCGCTGCACGCCCACCCCGGCAGCACCGGCCAGGCCGTGGACGTGCGCGACTGCGTGGCCCAGCTGCTGCGCATGATGGAGCGCCTGCACGCCGCGCAGGGGGTGGACTGGATGCTGGCAGACGATACCCAAGGCCCGCTGCACTGGCGCGGAGAACGCGCCGACCTGGAGGAGGTGCTGGGCAACCTGCTGGACAACGCGGGCAAGTGGGCCGCCTCGCGGGTGCGGCTGACACTGTCGGTGTCTGTGTCGGTGCAAGGTGGCGCAGAACATGCCAGCCTGTGCCTGGACATCGAAGACGATGGCCCCGGCATGACGCCCGCACAATTGCAGGCGGCGGGCCAGCGCGGAGTGCGTTTTGACGAGTCCGTGCAGGGCAGCGGGCTGGGCCTGGCGATTGCCAGCCAGATCGCGCAGGCCTATGGGGGCCACTTGCAGTTGCGCAAAAGCGAGGAGCTCAAGGGCTTGGGCGTGCGGCTGGAGATGCGGGGGCTGGCGCCCGCGGGACGCACCAAGACGGCGTGAGGCAGGGTGCATCGCCACAACCGTTGCAGCGGCTGTGGTAGCGGCCGTCGCGGCGGGCGTCGGCAACACGGCAGGCTGCCCGGCTCTCCAGGTGCGCAGGGCAGAGCGGGGCGATCTGCGCTGCGCGTGCCTAGCGCTGGCGTGGATGCACGGGCTGCAGCAGCACCACCAGCGCGCCCGCGCCGCCGTCGATGGGCCGGGCCTGCACGAAGGCCAGCACTTCGCTTTTTTGCACCAGCCAGCGCTGCACGCGGCTCTTGAGCACCGGACTCTTGCCCGGAGAACCCAGGCCCTTGCCATGCACCACGCGCACGCAGCGCAGGCCGGCCTTGTGGGCGTGGCGGATGAATTCGCCCAGTGCCTCGCGCGCCTCGTCCACGCGCAGGCCGTGCAGGTCCAGCTGGCGCTGGATGCTCCAGTGGCCCGAGCGCAGGCGGCGCGTGATTTCCACGCCGATGCCGGGGCGGCGAAAACTCAGCTGGTCGTCGGTGTCGAGCAGGGTGCTCACGTCGAAGTCGTCGCTGATGGATTCGACCAGCACGCGCTCTTCGTCCAGCCAGTGCTGCACGGGCAGCGGTGGCGGCTTGTGGCGGCGCAGGCGTGCCACGTTGGGGCTGCGCAGCGGCGTGACGGGGCCTACGCTGCGGCTGAAGAGGTGGCGCTCGGCCTCCAGGCGCGCGGCGGCCTCGCGGCGGGCCTTTTCGTCGGCCTCGGCGCGCGCGTGCTCCTCGCGCAGGCGGCGGGCGATGCTGGCCAGGTCCTGCAGGTGCGCGATGCGAGCGCTGGCCCGCCGGGGCGG
>NZ_JBWKPS010000008.1:0-192338 GCF_059418365.1 Acidovorax sp. GW821-FHT09A11 | reverse complement strand
GCCGGGCACCGCGCCGCCGGCGGGGGCGGCCGCGGGGCCGTTGCCGTGCGGGGCATCGGCCGTGCCCGGCAGGGGCTGCGATGGCGCCGCGGTGGGCAACACGGCGGCTGGCGCGCCATGGCCCATGGGCCCGGCCTCCCTCTGGGGGCTCCACAGCGCCTGCAGGTCCGCCACGTGGTGGCCGCGTTCTTCAAATTTGATAGCTGACTGCGCTTGCCACTGAAGGGCTGGAGGCTGATTGGGCCTGAAGTCCTCGGTGGGGCCCTGCGCCGTGGCGCCCGCGTCTGGCGCGGCTGCCCCCGCAGCAGCCGCAGCGACGGCCGCGAGCGCGGCGGCGCGCGGTGCGGCCAGCGCGTTTTCCACGGCATGGCGCACGGCCTGGTGCACCTCGCGGCTGTCCCGAAAGCGCACCTCGATCTTGGTGGGGTGCACGTTCACGTCCACGCGGGCCGGGTCGATCTCGACATACAGCGCATAGATGGGCTGCTTGTGGCCGTGCAGCACGTCTTCGTACGCGCTGCGGGCGGCATGGGTGAGTACCTTGTCGCGCACGAAGCGGCCGTTCACGTAGCAGTACTGGTGGTCGGGGCGCGAGCGGGCGGCGTCGGGCAGGCCCGCGCGGCCTGTGACGGTGACGGGGCCCACGCGGTGCTGCACGGCCACGGATTGCGTGACGAAGTCCTCGCCCAGCACGTCGGACAGGCGGCGGGCCAGCGCGTCCTGGGCATCCCCCTGTCCGGGCACGAAGGTGGCGCGCCACTGCTCCACCAGCTTGCCTTCGTGCCAGATGGCAAAGCCCACATCCGGCCGCGCGAGCGCGTGGCGCCGCACCGATTCGATGCAGTGTGCGAGTTCGGTGGCGTCGGTCTTCAGGAACTTGCGGCGCGCGGGGGTGGAGAAGAACAGCTCCTTCACCTCCACCGTGGTGCCGGTGCTGCGCGCGGCCGGGCGCAGCTCGCCGCTGCGTGCGTCCAGCAGGAAGGCATTGGGTTGCGCCGCCGGGCGCGAGAGCAGGGCCATCTCCGACACCGAGGCAATGGCGGCCAGCGCCTCGCCCCGAAAGCCCATGGTGGCCACGGTCTCCAGGTCGTTCAGGCTGGTGATCTTGCTGGTGGCATGGCGGCGCAGCGCCACGGGCAATTCTGCGTGTGGAATGCCCCCGCCGTCGTCTTCCACGGTGATCAGGCGCACGCCGCCAGCCGACAGGCGCACGGTGATCTGCGTGGCGCCCGCGTCCAGCGCGTTGTCCACCAGTTCGCGCACCACGGAAGCGGGGCGCTCGACCACCTCGCCGGCGGCGATCTGGCTGATGAGTTCATCGGGCAGGTCGCGGATGGGGCGCCGGGCAGTGGCGAGGGGGGTGGTGGCGGGCTGCGCCGCCGCGAGGAGGGGGGTGGTGTCGTTCACCCGTGGGATTTTAGGGCGGGGGCCGCGCAGGGGTATCGGGCCGGGGCGGGGCCTGATGGGGATAATGCGCCCACCTTTTTGCTGCCCGGTGTCCGGACCCGCCCTTCCATGGAACTTGTCACTTTTCTCATCGACTTCATCCTGCACGTGGACAAGTACCTGGAGGCCTTCGTACAGGCCTACGGCATGTGGGTGTACGCCCTGCTGTTCGCCATCGTGTTCGTCGAGACAGGGCTGGTGGTGATGCCGTTCCTGCCGGGCGATTCGCTGCTGTTCATCGTGGGCGCGCTGTGCGGCGCGGGGATGATGAGCTTTCCGCTGGCCTGCGCGGTGCTGCTGGCGGCGGCCATCCTGGGCGACCAGTGCAACTACTCGCTGGGCCGCTACTTCGGGCCCAAGGTGTTCCAGTGGGAAAACTCGCGCTGGTTCAACCGCCGTGCGTTCAACCAGGCGCATGACTTTTACGAGCGCTATGGCGGCATCACCATCGTGATCGCTCGCTTCATGCCCTTCATCCGCACCTTCGCACCGTTCGTGGCGGGTGTGGCGGAGATGGGCCGCGCCAAGTTCACCGCGTTCAACGTGGGGGGCGCGCTCCTGTGGGTCCTGGGCATCTGCTCGGCGGGGTATTTCTTTGGCAACTTTGCCTGGGTCAAGGAGAACCTGGACAAGATCATCTGGGCCATGATCTTCATCCCCGGCCTGATCGCCATCTTTGGTGCCTGGCGCGCCGGGCGGCAGGCCAGGACCGCACCTTGACCTTGAATCAACGGGTGCTATGAAAAAAAAGCTGCCAGCGCTTGTGTGACAAGCGCTGGCAGCTTCTTTTATGCAGAACTCACCGGCAGCCCGGTTCGGCCGCAGGGGAGGTTGCCCGGCGGCCGGGGGGATCAGCGGCGATAAGGCCGGCGCTGATCGCGGTCCTCGCCGATCTCATGGCCGATCAGGGCGCCGGCGGCGGCACCGCCAATCGTGCCTGCGGGGCCCCCGAAGACGGCATTGCCGGCGACACCACCGACCACGGCGCCCACGCCGGTGCCCACCTGTGCGCTGGTGGGGTTCGAAGCGCAACCACCCAGTGCCAGGGCTGCGGTACAGGTGGTCGCAAGAAGGATGTGACGGATTTTCATGGCAAGAGTCCTTTGTGAATGGAATCAGGCCTGGGAGTCCGGCTGCGGCTGCAGACGGGCTGGACCTGTGGCTTCACTATCCGTCGCCCGGCGGGGCCCCCGCGTAGGCAGCCGTGGGATGCCGCTGTAGGACATGCGACCTCATGGGAAACGCCCGCCGCGTTGCCAAGTGCCGGCGGTTCCCGTGGTGCGCGGGCATCACGTTCCCCCTGGGGCGGGTTTACGTGGCATCGCCGGTGGTTGCCAACCGGCGGGCGGCAGCAGATCATTTCTAATGCAATCCATTCGTATAAGGACACACACCATGGACCCTCAAACATCCCGCACGGGCCCGCAGCTGACGGTGGCGCAACAGATCGGCCTGATCGTGGGGGTGGCCGTCCTGGCGCTCGTGCTCATCCTGGCGTTAAGCCTGGTGCGCGTGCAGCACCTGGGCAGGACGGTGGACGGTCTGGCCAATGAGCAGGTCGAACGCCTGCAGCTGGCCCTGCGCTGGCGCAGCAACATCGCGGTCAACTCCACGCGGGTGTTCTCGGTGGTGCAGTCCGAAGGCGACGACCTGCAGAACTTCTTCAAGGACCTGATCGCCGCCACCACGGCCGACACGTCCAAGGTTCAAAAGCGCTACAGCGAGCTGGAAACCAGCCCCGAAGGCCTGCGCATCCAGGAGGAGCTGGCGGCGGTGCGCACGCCGTACCTCGCCACGCGCGACAAGGCCCTGGCGCTCAAGAAGGCAGGCGACATGGCACAGGCCAAGTCGTTTGCCATGTCCACCTTCGTGCCGGTGGTCAACCAGTACAACGCGGTCGCGGACAAGATGGTGGAATACCAGATCCAGCGGTCGGCCGACCAGGCCGCCGAGGCCGCGGGCCTGATCGGCTCCTACCGCGCCGCCGTGCTGGCGGCGGGCATCGCGGGGCTGGCGCTGCTGGTGCTGCTGTCCTGGGTGGTGGTGCGGCGCATCCGCCGCTCGCTGGGCGAGGTGGCCGCGGTGGCCCGGCGCATCGGCGAGGGCGACCTGTCGCGGCCCATCCACGCGCAGGGGCGCGGCGAGGTGGCGCAGATGATGCAGGCCATGGAAACCATGCAGGCATCGCTGGTGCGCATCGTGGGCGACGTGCGCCACAGCAGCGACTCCATCGCCACCGGCTCCAGCGAGATCGCCTCGGGCAATGCCGACCTGAGCCAGCGCACCGAGGAGCAGGCCAGCAACCTCGAGCAGACGGCCGCGTCCATGGAGCAGATCACCAGCACCGTGAAGAACAACGCCGACACCGCGCAGCGCGCCGCCGTGCTGGCGGGCGCGGCATCGGCCGCGGCGGTGAAGGGGGGCGAGGTGGTGGGCCAGGTGGTGGCCACCATGCAGGACATCTCGGCCGCGTCGCGCAAGATCACCGACATCATCGCGGTGATCGACGGCATCGCGTTCCAGACCAACATCCTGGCGCTCAACGCGGCGGTGGAGGCGGCGCGCGCGGGCGAGCAGGGGCGCGGCTTCGCCGTGGTGGCCAGCGAGGTGCGCAGCCTGGCGCAGCGCTCGGCCTCCGCGGCCAAGGAGATCAAGGCGCTCATCAGCGACAGCGTGCAGAAGGTGGAAAACGGCACCCAGCTGGTGGGGGATGCCGGCCTCAGCATGGAAGACATCGTCGCGCAGGTCCAGCGGGTGAGCGACCTGATTGGCGAGATCTCCAGCGCCACGGGCGAGCAGACCATCGGCATCAGCCAGGTCGGCGAGGCGGTGACGCAGCTCGACCAGGTCACGCAGCAGAACGCCGCGCTGGTGGAGCAGAGCGCCGCCGCCGCCGACAGCCTCAAGCACCAGGCGGCGCGGCTTGCGGAGGTCGTGAGCGTGTTCCGCCTGGAGCGGTGAGGCGAACCCCCTCTGAGTCGATTCGTGCCTCGGCCCTCAGCCCCTCCTCGCCTCGCCTCGCCGTGCGAGCCGGGAGGGGGATGCTGCCAGCGCATGCAAGCGAAGCGCCGCATGCGCCGGCCTGGCGGCCCTTGCGCGGGGCGCACTCGCGCTGGCTGCGCCAGTTGCATTCGTCGCCGGTGGCGCATGGCCCGATGGGTAGTGGCTACGCCAAAACAGGGATCTGAAAAAACCTCAGCGCCCACCCGCCAGCAGGCACAGGGTGACCAGCAGGGACGCGTGCTCCACCGCCTTGAGCGAATGCAGCGCGCGCGGCGCCAGGTGCACGAAGTCGCCGGGATGCAGCTGCTGGATGCCGTCCTCGCTGACGAACTCGACCACGCCCTCGATGCACTGCACCGTGGCCTCGCCGGGGGTCTGGTGTTCCTTCATGGATTTGCCCACGGGGAGCACGACGCGCATGACTTCGAGCTGGCCGGCCTTCAGGATGGCGGTGGTGATGGCCTCGGGCAGGCGGTCGCCCAGGGGGCGCACGCTGACGATCTGGCCGGATTGGGCGTGGGGCAGTGCCATGGCGTTTCTCCTTCCGTCCTCCCCGGTGCGTGCCGGTGTGCAGGAAGCACATGCCTGCACGCCGGAGCGTGGGTGATGAAGGCTACTTTGCCTGCACTTGGCGGTCCGCGCAAGGCTAGACGGAACGGCTGCGCGCCAGTGGCGGGTTCTTGGCGAAGTAGCGCGTGATGCCGCGCATCAGCGCGTCGGCCAGCTGCTCCTGATAGGCGCTGCTGCGCAGGCGCTTTTCCTCGTCGGGGTTGCTGATGAAGGCGGTTTCCACCAGCACGCTGGGGATGTCGGGGGCCTTGAGCACCGCGAAGCCCGCCTGCTCCACGCGCGGCTTGTGCAGCTTGGCCATGCCGCCGATCTCGCCCAGCAGCACGGAGCCGAGCTTGAGGCTGTCGTTGATCTGCGCGGTGGTGCTCATGTCGAGCAGCGCGCGCTGCACGTGCTGGTCCTTGGACTGCACGTTGATGCCCCCCACCAGGTCGGCCTGGTTCTCCTTGTTGGCCAGCCAGCGCGCGGCGGTGCTGGAGGCGCCGCCCTGGCTCAGCGCGAACACGCTGGCGCCGCGCGCGGCCGGCGTGGTGAAGGCATCGGCGTGGATGCTCACGAACAGGTCGGCCTGCACGCGCCGGGCCTTCTGCACGCGCGTGCCCAGGGGCACGAAGTAGTCGCCGTCGCGCGTGAGGAAGGCGCGCATGGGATTGCCACCCACGGTGGTGGCGTTGATGCGGTCGCGCAGCAGGTGGGCCACGCGCAGCACCACGTCCTTCTCGCGCGTGCCCGAGGGGCCGATGGCGCCCGGGTCCTCGCCGCCGTGGCCGGGGTCGAGCGCGACGATGATGATGCGGTCGGTGTGCGTGGACGTGGCCCGGTTGCCCGGCGGGCGCGTGGTTTCGGCCGGGGCGGCCGCCACCGGGGGCGCCGCCACGGGCGGGTGCTCTGCCGGGACGGGGCGGGTGGTGCGCTGCGCGATGAGGTCGCCGAGCGGGTCGTGCTCGGCGGGCGGCGTGGGGGCTTTGGGGGTGGCGGCGGCCGTGGCCACGGGGGCATCGCGCAGGCGCTCCGCGATGAGGGCCTCCAGCGGGTCCACCGGCGCGGCGGGGTAAAGGTCGAACACCAGGCGGTGCCGGTACGCCGCCACGGGGGGCAGCGTGAACACCTGCGGCATGGCGGGCTGCTTGAGGTCCACCACCAAGCGCACCACCCCGGGCGCGTTCTGCCCCACGCGGATGCCAGCGATGTTGGGGTCGTCCGGCTTGACCTTGGCGACCAGTTCGCGCAGCTCGGGGCTGAGGTCGATGCCCTCGATGTCCACCGCCAGGCGCGGCGGCGTGGTCACGAAGAACTGCTTGGCCACCAGCGCGCCGTCGGACTCGATGGTCACGCGCGAGTATTCGGGCGCGGGCCAGACGCGCACGGCCAGGATGGTGGCGCCGCGCGCGATCTGCTGCGTGCCCAGCAGCAGCACGAGGCTGCCCGCCTGCAGCACGGCCCGGCGCGAAGCCACGCCCCGGGCTGCGGCCTGGGGCGTGCCGCTGGCGCTGCCGGGGCTCATCGCGGGCCTCCCGTGCGGGGCGCGCGGGGGCAGGCCGGGGTCGGTGCGGCCGATGGGCGGCTCATGGGTTCAGCAGCCCTTGCAGCATGTGGCGGCCGTTGGCGGTTTGGGCGTGCACCGTGATCTTCCTTTCGGTGTCGTCAATTGCTTCAATGTGTATAGCAAGGTCCGCAGGCGGCGTAAGCGCTGCAGCCTTTTCCGGCCATTCTGCCACCTTGAGCCCCGGGTTGGCAAAAATGTCCCTGAAGCCCGCGTCCTCCCATTCGCGCGGATCGTCGAAGCGGTAGAAATCAAAGTGCCAGATCGCCAGGCCCGGGGCCTCGTGTGGCTCCACCACGGCGTAGGTGGGGCTCTTGATCCGGCCCTGCACGCCCAGGGCGCGCAGCAGGTGGCGCACCAGCGTGGTCTTGCCCGCGCCCAGGTCGCCGTGCAGCGTGACGAAGGCGTTGGACAGCCCCGGCTGCGCGGCCAGGCGCTGCGCGAAGGCGGCGGTGTCATCCTCGCTGCGCCAGGTGAAGGGGGGGGCGGGTTCGGCCGGGGCGGCCGTGCCGCTTCCTACAATCTGGCCGGTATGTGGTGCAACAGTCAACTCGTTCCTCAAATGCAGGAGTGGGCCCGCGAACTGGGATTTTCCCAAATCGGCGTGGCGGGGGTGGACTTGTCCGCCGCAGAGCCCGGCCTTTCGGCCTGGCTGGCGCAGGGCTTCCATGGTGACATGCATTACATGGCATCGCACGGCATGAGGCGCGCGCGCCCGGCCGAACTGGTGCCCGGCACCGTGAGCGTGATCACGGCACGCATGGATTATTTGCCGCGCGATACGGGCACGGGCACGTCCGGCGGCTGGCAGGCTTTCGAATTGGGGCGCCTGGCCCGCCCGCAGGAAGGGATCGTCTCGGTCTATGCCCGGGGGCGCGACTACCACAAGGTGCTGCGCGCCCGCCTGCAAAAACTCAGCGACCGCATCGCCGAGGCCATCGGCCCCTTCGGCCACCGCGTATTCACCGATTCCGCGCCGGTGCTGGAGGCCGAGCTGGCCTCGCGCAGCGGCCAGGGCTGGCGCGGCAAGCACACCCTGGTGCTCAACCGCGAGGCGGGCTCGATGTTCTTCCTGGGCGAGATCTACGTGGACATGGCGTTGCCTGAAAGCGCCCCGGTCACCGCGCACTGCGGCAGCTGCAGCGCCTGCATCGACATCTGCCCCACGCAGGCCATCATCGCGCCGCACCGGCTCGATGCGCGGCGCTGCATCTCGTACCTGACCATCGAGCACGCCGGGCCCATCCCGCTGGAACTGCGGCCGCTCATGGGCAACCGCATCTACGGCTGCGACGACTGCCAGCTCATCTGCCCCTGGAACAAGTTCGCGCAGGCCAGCCGGCTGCCCGACTTCGACGAGCGCAAGGGCCTGGCGGGCCAGCAGCTGGCACACCTGTTCGCATGGGACGAGGCCACCTTCCTGCGCATGACCGAAGGCGGCCCCATCCGCCGCATTGGCCACGAGCGCTGGCTGCGCAACGTGGCCGTGGCGCTGGGCAATGCGCTGCGGGCCACGGGCGATGGCGCGGTGCGTGCGGCGCTGCAGTCCCGTGCCCAGGAGCCCAGTGAACTCGTGCGCGAACATGTGGCCTGGGCGCTGGATTTTGAATGAAAGTGGGCTCTAGCGCTTGATAATTAAGCGCTGGCAGCTATCAAAAAATGAGTATTCAGGCCGAGGCTCTGTGTGGCTTTACCGCGCCAGCAGCCCGGCGTCCCTGAGCGTTTCCACCAGCCCTTGCGCAAACCGCTCGTAGCCGGCCGCATTGGCGTGGATCTGGTCGGACCGCAGGCGGGCGTCGGACAGCACGCCGGACCAGCCTTTGCTGTGCAGTGGAATCTCCAGCTGGGTCGCCACTTCTTCGTACAGCGCGTGATCGCCCAGCCGGCCGGTGGAGGCCGCCAGGAGCGACAGCTCGGGCACGGCCACCAGCAGCACCTGGGCGCCGCTGGCGCGCGCCTCCGTACAGATGCGCACGATGTTGGCGCGGGTGGTGCTGGCGCTCTGGCGGCGCAGAAAGTCGTTGCCGCCGATGCCCACGATCACCAGCGCGGGCTGGTGCGATTGCAGCAGCGCCGGCAGGCGTTCGAGCGCCTGGGCCGAGGTGTCGCCCGACACGCCGGCGTTGACCACTTTCCAGCCCGTCAGGCGCGCCAGCACGGCAGGGTAGGCGGTGTCGGCCGATGCGCCCACGCCGGAGGTCAGCGAATCACCCAGCGCCAGCACCGTGGCGCCGGTGGGCACCGCCTGCGCGCGCGGGGCCTTGCGCCCGCAGCCCGCCAGCGGCACAAGCGCCACGGCCGCCAGGCCCGCCATCAGTGCGCGGCGGCGTGCTTGGACCAGGGCGGCGGAACGCAGGGCAGGGTGTGGATCGGTCATCGCAGAAATCCCAGGGCAAACGGCAGGCTGACCATGCCCAGCAGGGTCGACAGCGTGACCAGCCCCGCCACGTACGGTCCGTTGTAGCCCATGCGCGCCGCCAGCACATAGCAGGTGGAGGCGGTGGGCAGCGCGGAGAAGGCGAGCAGCATGGTGGTCTGCACCGGGTTCAGCCCAAAGAGGCGCGCCATGCCGAACGCGAGCAGCGGCTGCAGCAGGTGCCGGATGGACAGCACCGCCACGCTCAGCGCCTTGCCGCGCGTGAGCAGGCCAAACTGCAGGCCCGCGCCCGCGGCCATCAGCCCCAGCGCCAGCGATGCCGCGCTGATGCGGCCCACCGTGGGCGCGGCCCAGTCGGGAATCCTGAAGCCCAGCAGGTTGGCCACCAGCCCCGATACCGTGGCGACGATCAGCGGGTTGCGCACCAGCTCCCGCGCGAAGCTGTGCTGGCCGTGCCGCGCCATCGGCCACACGGCCGCCACGTTGAACAGCGGCACGCACACGCCGATCAGCACGGCGATCATGAGCAGGCCCTCGGAGCCCGCCAGGCGCTCGGCAATGGCCAGGCCAATGAACGAGTTGAAGCGGAACGCGACCTGGGCACTGGCGGCATGGTCGCGCGCGTCGATGCGCCGGCCCAGCCAGGGCCAGTGCGGCAGGCTGTAGGCCAGCGCGATCCCGATCAGGCCGGAGATCAGCCCGGCGGCGATCAGCCCCGATGCGGCGCCGATGTCCACCGGGCTCTTGACGATGGACTGGAACAGCAGCACGGGGAACAGCAGGTAGTACACCAGGCTCTCCACCGGCTGCCATACCGAGCGGTTCAGGGCGGTGTAGCGGCAGATGAGGTAGCCGCACAGGATGAGGGAGAAGTCGGGAAGCAGGAGCTGGGCGTAATTCACGCACGGAGAATACTTGATCCGTGTCGTGTTCTGCGGGTTAGCCCTTATGTGGAATCCGCAGGCTGCCAGGACACCGGTTGCGCATACCATCCAGGCTGTCTGTCACCCATGAAGGAGAACTCAATGCATCGTCGTCAATGGCTCGCGCTGACCGTACTGGCCGCCGCCGCAGGGTCCGCTGCCGCCCAGGGCTACCCCAACAAGGTCATCAAGCTGCAGGTGCCCTTCGCGCCCGGCGGTACCACCGACATCATTGCGCGCGTGATCGCCGACCCGCTGGGCAAGGCCCTGGGCCAATCCGTGATCGTGGAAAACAAGGCCGGTGGCGGCGGCATCGTGGGCGCGGCGGAAACCGCCCGTTCGGCGCCGGATGGCTACACGCTGGGCGTGGCCACCGTGTCCACCACGGCGGCCAATCCCGCCATCAATCCCAAGACGCCGTACAACCCGCTGACGGACTTCACGCCCATCATCAACATCGCGGCCACGCCCAACATCATTGCGGTGCACCCCAGCTTCCCCGCCAAGGACTACAAGGCGTTCGTGGCCGAGATCAAGAAGTCGCCCGGCAAGTATTCGTACTCCTCGTCCGGCACGGGCGGCATCGGCCACCTGCAGATGGAGCTGTACAAGAACCTCTCGGGCACCTTCGTGACGCACATCCCCTACCGTGGCGCGGGCCCCGCCCTGAATGACACCGTGGCCGGCCAGGTGCCCATGATTTTCGACAACCTGCCCTCGGCGCTGCCCTTCATCAAGGAAAACCGCCTGGTGCCCATCGTGGTCGCCGCGCCGCAGCGCGTTGCCGCCCTGCCCAACGTGCCCACGTTCAAGGAAATGGGCCTGGAGCCCGTGAACCGCATGGCGTACTACGGCATCGTGGGCCCCAAGGGCCTGTCCAAGGAGGTGGTGGACAAGGTCAACGCCGCCGTGCGCAAGGCGCTGGAAGATCCGGCCGTGAAGAAGCGCATCGAAGACACCGGCTCCATCGTGCTGGGCAACACGCCCGAGCAGTTCGCCGAGCAGATCAAGGCGGAATTCGCCGTGTACAAGGACGTGGTGGTCAAGCAGAAACTGGCGCTCGAATAATTCCGTGCGCACTCCAGAAGCCGCCCGCGCCCGGGCGGCTTTTTTACGTGCTATCGTTTTTGGATGCTTGCCCCCAGCCTGAACGCGATCGATGCCTTTGTGGATGCCCTGTGGCTGGAGGACGGCCTTTCGCGCAACACGCTGGCGGCCTACCGCCGCGACCTGACGCTGTACGCGCAGTGGCTGGCCGCGCAGCAACCCGCCCTGGCGCTGGACGGCACGGCCGAACACCACCTGCAGGGCTACTTCGCGGCGCGCCACGCCGAGACCCGCGCCACGTCGGCCAACCGGCGCCTCACCGTGCTCAGGCGCTACTTTCACTGGGCGCTGCGCGAGCGGCGGATCGCCGCCGACCCCACGGTGCGGCTCACCGCCGCGCGCCAGCCCCTGCGCGTGCCCAAGACCTTGTCGCAGGTGCAGGTGGAGGCACTGCTCGCGGCGCCGGACCTGGGCAACCCCCTGGGACTGCGCGACCGCACCATGCTGGAGCTGATGTACGCCAGCGGCCTGCGCGTGACCGAACTGGTCACGCTCAAGACCTTCCAGCTGGGCCTGAACGAAGGCGTGCTGCGGGTGATGGGCAAGGGCAGCAAGGAGCGGCTGGTGCCGTTTGGCGAAGAGGCGCGGCAGTGGCTGGAACGCTACCTGCGGGAATCGCGTGGCGAGATCCTTGCGGGCCAGCAGACCGACGACCTGTTCGTGACCCAGCGCGGCAGCGGCATGACCCGCGTGATGTTCTGGGTCATCGTCAAGAAGTGGGCGGCCGTCGCCGGCATCACCGCGCCGCTCTCGCCGCACACGCTGCGGCACGCGTTCGCCACGCACCTGCTCAACCATGGCGCCGACCTGCGCGTGGTGCAGCTGCTGCTGGGGCATGCGGACATTTCCACGACCACCATCTACACCCACGTGGCGCGGGAGCGGCTCAAGTCGTTGCACGCGCAGCACCATCCACGCGGCTAGCGCAGCAGGCAGACAGGCCGCGTGACCGACCCCCTCGATACCAACCAGGAGACATGCATGAAAAAAATGATTGCCGGCGCGCTGCTGCTGGGCGCCGCCACCCTGTCCATGGCGCAGGCCTGGCCCGCGGCCAAGCCCATCCGGCTCATCGTGGGCTACCCGCCAGGGGGCGGCATCGATTTTGCCGCGCGCACCGTGCAGGTGCCGCTGCAGGAAGCGCTCAAGCAGCAGATCGTGGTGGACTACAAGCCGGGCGCGGGCGGCATGCTGGCCGCCACGGAGCTCACGCGCGCGGCGCCGGACGGCTACACCATCCTGCTGGCCAATACCGGCCCTTTCGCCATCGCGCCCTACCTGCAGCGCAAGATGCCCTATGACCCGCTCAAGCAGTTCAGCTACATCGGCCAGATCAGCCAGGGCAGCTACATCGCGGTGACCCGGCTGGACCACCCGGCCAAGGACCTCAAGGAGTGGGTGGCCTGGGCCAAGGCCAACGCCGGCAAGGTGAACTTCGCCTCGGGCGGCGCGGGCACGTCCACCCACCTCAATGGCGAGCTCATGAACCAGGCCACCGGGCTGGACGTGACGCACGTGCCATACAAGGGCAGTGCGCCCGCGGTGCAGGATCTGATCGGCGGCCAGACGCAACTGCTCATCGACGCGGGTACGGTGCTGCTGCCCCAGATCAAGGGCGGCAAGCTCAAGGCGCTGGCCGTGACCGGCCCCCGGCGCGATCCACAGCTGCCCGATGTGCCCACGGTCGGTGAACTGGGCTTCGCGGCGATGGAGTCCGTGGGCTTCCAGGGCCTGGTGGGGCCGGCCGGCATGCCCAGGGACACCGTGGACAGGCTCGCTACCGAGCTGGCGAAGGTGCTGGCGCAGGCCGACGTGAAAGCCAAGTTCGCGTCCACGGGGTCCGAAGTGCATTCGCTGGGCCCTGTGGAGTTCTTCAGCTTCGTGAAGGGCGAGAACGAGAAATGGGCCAAGCTCATCCGCGAGCGCAAGCTCGAACTCGATTGATGGATTCTCCTGCCGCCCGAGGGCGCGGTCTTTTCAGCACCTGAAGGCAAGGCGGGCAGGCTCCAGCCGCTGGCGGTGGGAGCGCCCGCACGGCCCGATCTGCCGTCGCCGGTTGGCATCCATGTCCCCGAGCAGGCGCCTTCTGCGATCCTGGCCCTGGGGGACATCCGCCGCAAGCTGTATGCCGCCGGCAACGCGCGCACCCTCCGCATGGCGGGCATCCGGGGACACAATTGACCGGCATGACAACGCAGCGGGCCCTGGATGACCAGGGCCCGGGTGTGCGAATGCCGGGCCAAGGGGCCCCGCGACGGCGTGCCTCAGTCTTCGTTGAGGCTCTCGGCCCAGGTCAGGGCCTGCAGGTGGGCCCAGTTGACCTGGCGGTTGGACAGGTGCAGCGCGTCGGCCGCCTTGGCAAAGGCCACCTCATCGCCGCTCTCGCAGGCCTTGGTCAGCTCCAGGAAGGGCGCGAACACGCCGCTGCCGCGCAGCAGCGCGTCCATCACCGGTTCGGGCAGGGCGACGGATTCCAGCGCCTTATCGAGCGGCACGCCCAGCATGGTGTCGAGCAGGGAGAACACGCCCACCACGAAGGCGTTGTCGCATTCCTCGGGCGGCAGCAGTTCGGCGGCCAGCAGCTCCATCAGGCGGCCGCGCACCACGGCGGTCTGGCCCACCGCCGGCGGCACACCGCCCGCGCGTGAGGTGGTCATCAGGAGGGCCGCCCAGCGGAACAGCTTCTTGAGGCCGAGGATCATCACCGCGTGGCGGAACGAGGTGATCTCGCACGAGAGCCCGAAGCCCGAGGAGTTGATGAAGCGCAGCAGGTTGAAGGACAGCGTGGGGTCCTTCTTGAGCAGGTCCTCGATCTCGGCGGTGGTGGCCTGCTTGCGCACCAGGTTGAGGAGCTGGATGATGGTGGCCTGCGAAGGTCGGATCGTCGTGGCCTTCACGAGCGACGGCTGGGCGAACCAGAAGCCCTGGAACAGCTTGACGCCCAGTCCCCGCATCAGTTCGTACTGTTCGGCGGTCTCCACTTTTTCAGCCACCAGCGTGGCCTTGCTGTGGGTGGTGGAAAACTTGACCAGCGGCCCCGCCAGTTCGGGCTTGAAGGCCATCATGTCCAGCTTGATGAAAGCGGCCAGCGGCAGCCAGCTGGTGTAGGCGCGGCGCAGCGCCTGCTGGTCGAAGGCCAGGCGAAAGCCGCGGGTGCGCAGGGCCTCCAGGGTGGGCACCCGGCCTTCGATTTCCTCGGGGGTGGCCGTGTCGTGCAGCGGCGGTACTTCCAGCACCACCTTTTCGGGGTGGATCAGTTCCAGGTGGCCGCCGGAAAGGCTGTCGTGGGTGCAGTTGATGAACACCGTCTTCTTGCCGACCAGGGCTTCGGTGCCGGCGTACGACAGGGCGTTGAAGAGCAGCGCGGCATCGCTGGCCGCCGTGTGGGAGTCCGAGGCCGTGGACCGGTCGAACAGCTCGTAGCCATAGACGGCGCGGGATTCGTCCACGATGGCCTGTCGCGCAATGATGGCAATGTTCTCATCCACGGGTTCAACCGCGGGTGAATCAGCTTGCGGGGCGTCTTGTTCAGGTGTGCTCGACATGGGGTCCGCTGTGGTGAAGGGCTGGGGTCTGCACTGATTCTAGACCGGCATGCCACGTCGCGAACTGGCCGCGCGGATTTTGATGGCGGCCAAGGCGGCTGCAGGCCGGCGTGCCCCGTGTGGCCCGTGTGGCCCCGCAGGCCGCGCTGCGGAGGCGGGACGCGAACCGGGGCTCAGTCCGCAAGCTGGTCCGCCCAGGCCAGGGCCTGCAGGTGCGCGAAGTTGATCTGCTGGCTGGTGAGGTGCAGCAAGCCGGCCGTGCGGTCGAACACCACGTCGTCGCTGGATTCGCAGGCTTCGGCCAGCGTGAGCAGGTCTCCGAGGAATCCTTCGCGACGCAGCAGCGCCGCCGCCACGGGCTCGGGCACGTTGAGCAGCCCCAGCGCGGATTCCATGGGCATGGACAGCATCACGTCGAGCAGCGAGAAGATGCCCACCACGAAGGCCTGGTCGGCTTCCTCGGGGGGCAGGGTTTCCAGGGCCAGCAGCTCCATCAGGCGGCCGCGCACCACTGCGGTCTGGCCGACGGAGGAGGGGGTGCCACTGGTGCGCGACGCGGTGAGCAGCAGCGCCGCCCAGCGGAACAGTTTCTTGAGGCCCATGAGCATCACGGCCTGGCGGAAGGAGGTGATCTCGCGCGACAGGCCGAATCCCGCGGAGTTGATCAGGCGCATCAGGTTGAAGGCCAGGCCCGCGTCCTTCTTGAGCACTTCCTCGATGTCGTCCGTGCTGGCCTGCTTGCGCACCTGGTTGATGAGCTCGATGATGCTCGCCTGCGAGGGCGTGAGCAGCTTGGCCTCGACCAGGGCCGGACGCGCGAACCAGTAGCCCTGGAACATCTGCACGCCCTGGCTGGACACCATGTCGTACTGCTGGGCGGTTTCCACCTTCTCGGCGATCAGCTCGGCCTGGCAGTGGCGGCCTGCGTAGCTGATGAGCACGGCCAGCTGGTCGGGCGCCAGCACCGACAGGTCGAGCTTGATGTAGTCGGCCAGCGGCAGCCAGGGGGCATAGGCCGACTGCAGCACCGTGTGGTTGAACGCCAGGTGGAAGCCGCGCTCGCGCAGTTCGGCCAGGATGGGCATGCGCGTGGCGACCTCTTCGGCGGCGGTGTGGCCCAGGGGCGGAATCTCCAGCACCACCTTGTCGGGGTCCACCAGTTCGAGGTGGCCGCCGGAGAGGCTCTCGTGCGTGCAGTTGACGAAGATGAGCTTCTTGCCCACCAGCTCTTCGGTGCCCGCGTGCGAGAGTGCGGTGAAGACCAGGATGACGTCGGTGGCGGCCGTGTGCGCCGCGCCGCTGCGCGAGCGGTTGAACAGCTCGTAGCCGACCACCACCTGCTGCGCGTTGACGATGGCCTGCCGCGCGATCATCGCGACCGAGGACTGGGTGCCGGGGGGCGGGGCGAGGGAGGCCCCAGGGGCGGAGAGTGAAGTCATGGTCAGAGGTTCGGGTGAGTGTGTTGCCGCTTCAGCGGCCGCAGGCGCCGCGGATTGTAGGAGCCATCGCATGTCGGCGCATGGTGGTGGATCAGACCTGTTGCAGCCACCGCAGCTCGGCGTCGGTAAATCCGGCGCTGCGGCGCGCTTTTTCATTGAACGGGGGTTTCAGGCGGGGGGCCTCGTATTGCCTGACCAGGGCGCCATAGTGGGTTTCAGGGTCCACGCCCCGGCGCTCGCACAGCCAGCGGTACCAGTGGTTGCCGATGGCCACGTGGCCGACCTCCTCGCGCAGGATGGTGTCGAGAATCTCCACGGCGGCTAGCGCATCGGGCGTGCCCACCTGGCGCAGCTTGGCCTGGATCTGCGGCGTGGCGTCCAGGCCGCGCGCCTCCAGCGTGCGTGGCACCAGCGCCATGCGCGCCAGGATGTCGTGCCGCGTCTTCTCGCACATCGTCCACAGGCCTTGGTGGGCCGGGAAGTCGCCGTAGTCGTGCCCCTGGCCGCGAAGGTGGTCGCGCAGCAGGCGGAAATGCTGTGCCTCCTCGCCCGCCACGCGCATCCAGTCGGTGTAGTAGGCGCGGGGCATGCCGTCGAAACGCCAGACCGCGTCCAGCGCCAGGTTGATGGCATTGAATTCGATGTGCGCGATGGCATGGATGAGGACTGCGCGCCCCTCGGCCGTCGCGGGCGAGCGGCGGGCCACCTGCGTGTGGCGCAGCAGCAGGGGCCGCTCCGGCCGGCCGGGCAGGGCCGCGGGATCCAGCGGGGCCTCAGGGGCTTTGTCTGCTATGGAAAGAATAGCTGCTTGCGATTGCAGATCAAGCGCTGCGGCCGCTTTTTGTTCAGGGTCTGCAAGGCACAAAACCTGCAATGCACGGTGGCGAAGCTCCATCCTTACAATTCTAGGCCCTGCCACCCGGAACACTGCACACGCTTTGTAACCATTGGCAGGCCCGGTTCCGGCCTTCATTTTTCTGGAGTGTTTGCATGGCGATTTACGAACTCGACGGCGTGGCGCCGCAGCTGGCGGCTTCGGCCTGGGTGGCGGAAGGCGCCCAGGTCATGGGAAACGTCGTTCTTGGCGAGGATGCCAGTGTCTGGTTTGGGACGGTGGTGCGTGGCGACACCGAAAGCATCACCATCGGCGCGGGCTCGAATATCCAGGACGCGAGCGTGCTGCATGCCGACATCGGCATGCCGCTGGTCATCGGCGAGCGCGTGACGGTGGGCCACCAGGTCATGCTGCACGGCTGCACCATCGGCGACGAGTCGCTGATCGGCATCGGGGCCATCGTGCTCAACGGCGCCAAGATTGGCAGGCACTGCCTGGTGGGCGCGGGCGCCCTGGTGACCGAGGGCAAGGAGTTTCCCGATGGTTCCATGATCATCGGCAGCCCGGCCAAGGCCGTGCGCGAACTCACGCCCGAGCAGATCGAGGGCCTGCGCCAGAGCGCCCAGCACTACATCGACAACGCGCGCCGCTTTCAGCGCGGCCTGCACAAAATCGGCTGAACGCCGACCCTTTCTGGAACCCCTGCGTGTCTGAACTCCACAAGTTTCTCTTCGATGGCCTGCCAGTGCGCGGCATGATCGTGCGCCTGACCGATGCCTGGACCGAGATCCTGCGCCGCCGCGCGGGCAATACCGGCACCGGCGCCTACCCCGCCCCGGTGAGCGAGCTGCTGGGCGAGATGGCCGCCGCCGGCGTGCTGATGCAGTCCAACATCAAGTTCAACGGCGCGCTGGTGCTGCAGGTGTTTGGCGACGGCCCCGTGAAGCTGGCCGTGGCCGAGGTGCAGTCGGACCTGAGCCTGCGCGCCACCGCCACGGTCAACAGCGAGGTGCCCGAGGGCGCGCCGCTGAGCCAGATGGTGAACGTGGGCGGCGGTGGCCGCTGCGCCATCACGCTCGACCCCAAGGACCGCCACCCCGGCCAGCAGCCCTACCAGGGCGTGGTGCCGCTGTATGGCGACCGGCACGAGAAGCTGGAACGCCTGTCGGATGTGCTGCAGCACTACATGCTGCAGTCCGAGCAGTTGGACACCATCCTGGTCCTGGGCGCCAACGAACAGGTGGCCGCGGGCCTGCTGATCCAGCGCATGCCGATCAAGGGCGAGGGCAACCTGGCCGAGGGCCTCACCCACCGCGAGAACGAAGACCAGATCGGCCACAACGAGGACTACAACCGCATCGCGCACCTGGCTGCCAGCCTGACGCGCGAGGAGCTGCTGACCCTGGACGTGGACACCATCCTGCGCCGCCTGTTCTGGGAGGAAAAGCTGCTGCGCTTCGAACCCCAGCAGGGTGCCAGCGGCCCGCGTTTTGCCTGCACCTGCAGCCGTGAGCGCGTGAGCAACATGCTGCGCAACCTGGGCAGCGAAGAGGCCGAGAGCATCCTGTCCGAGCGCGACGACATCGAGGTCGGCTGCGAATTCTGCGGCCAGCAGTACCGTTTCGACGCCGTGGACGCCGCGCAGATCTTCGTGCCGCCGTCCTCCAGCCAGCCGCCCGGGCCGAGCGGGATCCTGCAGTAGCCCGCCGCGCCGGCTGACCATCGTTGACAATCGCCCGCCGCCATCGCGCCTAAGATCGGCGCTCTCCACACGGCCCCGGGCGTTGCCGCCCGCGATGTCCGCCGGTCGCCGCGCACTTGGGGTGCGCGTGCGCCGCCTGTCCGTGTGGCGCAGCAAGAGGGGCTATGGATTTTCTTCGTCGTGTATTTGGCGCCCGCGGGCGGGAGGCCGGGCCGTCGCTGGAGCTGTGCGACAGCGGCAGCGCAGGGGCACAGGATTCGCAACGCGCGGACACCGTGCTCGCGGCCCTCGACATCGACGCAGCCATCAATGCCCACGAACGCTGGAAGGCGCACCTCATGGACTACCTCGAAGGGCGCACCACCCAGGGCCTGGACCCTTCGGAGGTGCGACGCGGCGACCGTGGCGCGCTGGGGCGGTGGCTGCATGGCGTGGGCGGTGAACTGCTGGGCGACCAGCCCGCCTATGCCGTGCTGATGGCGCGCCACCAGTATTTTCACGAACAGGCCGCAATGCTGGTGGCACTGGCCCAGCAGGGCGAATGGGACAAGGCCGTGCAGGTGCTCAACGGCGGATACCGCTACGGCTCCAGCCAGGTCGTGCTGCTCCTCAAGGAACTCAAGCGCGGCCTGGTGCAGCAGCCACTGCCCTGACGGAATGGCCGGATGGCGGGTCAGGCGCCGCGGGCGTTCCGGCCGGTCAGGGCGGTGAACAGGCGGTGCTCGCACTCCGGATCGCTGCACTTCTCGCAGTTCCAGGCGCGCAGGCGTGCCGTGCGCGCGGGCCGAGCAGCCGGTGTGGGTGCAGAAGTGCTGCCGGTACTCCACAGACTGGCGTCCGGAGCCATGTTTTTGATGGCGTTCAGCGCATTGGCGAGCCGCTGATCGCCATGGCCATACACCACCTGATAGCCCATCTCCCGCTGGGCGAGGTCCGTGCGCAGGCTTGCATCGGCGGCTTCCTGTTCGGGCCGGTCGCGCGCGGGGCAGGGCAGATCGAGCCCCATCAGCAGCACGTGGCGGGTGGCATCGGCCTGGCCCGGAGAGTGCAGGCCGCCCAGGTCGTGGCTCCACAGAATGCGCACCGCCCCGGGGGGCAGGCGTTCCTGCAGCGCGGCGGCCAGCGCCTGCGCGCCGGTGCCGGGCGCGCCGAGCAGGACAACGAGGGTGGGCTGGGACGGCACGATGACAGGAGGGCGAGATGTGGAGATGTGGAGATGTGGAGAGGAGGGGGGCATCCCCCTGTCCAAGGCCGGGGCCGGGATAGCGCCGCGGTGGCCGCGGCTCAGCGCGGCGTGAACTGCACGTAGACCTCGTTGGGCTTGACCATGCCCAGCTCGCTGCGTGCCTTTTCTTCCACCATGTCGAGCCCTTCCTTGAGGTCATGCACCTCGGAGGACAAGCGTTCGTTGGCCTGCCGGGCCTGGTCGTTGGCCGCCTTCTGCACGTCGATCTGCCGCTGCATCTCGTTGACGCGCGGCACGCTGCCCCGCCCGAGCCAGAGCTGGGCGTGCAGTGCTGCGAGCAAGGCCAGCAGGATGACGGGAACAATGCGGGAGACCATCGCTTACCCCTTGGCGTGGGGTTTTGCCACCGGGCCGCCCCAAGGCAACACGCGGCCCCCTGGGGAGGCAGGGAGCCACAGGCAGTGGGCGACCGTGGGGGCCATTACTTCAGGTTATAGAACGCAGCGCGGCCGGGGTAGTGCGCGATCTCGCCCAGGTCTTCCTCGATGCGCAGCAGCTGGTTGTACTTGGCGACGCGGTCCGAACGCGACAGCGAGCCGGTCTTGATCTGGCCCGCATTCGTGCCCACGGCGATGTCGGCGATGGTGCTGTCTTCGGTTTCGCCCGAGCGGTGCGAGATCACGGCGGTGTAGCCGGCGCGCTTGGCCATCTCGATGGCGGCGAAGGTTTCGGTCAGCGTGCCGATCTGGTTGATCTTGATCAGGATCGAATTGGCGATGCGCTTGTCGATGCCTTCCTTCAGGATCTTGGTGTTGGTCACGAACAGGTCGTCGCCCACCAGCTGCACCTTGTCGCCCAGGCGTTCGGTCAGGTGCTTCCAGCCATCCCAGTCGCCTTCGTGCATGCCGTCTTCGATGCTGATGATGGGGTACTTGTCCACCCAGGCCGCCAGCATGTCGGTCCATTGCTGGGCGGTGAGCTTCAGGCCGCCTTCGCCTTCGAGCACATACATGCCGTCCTTGTAGAACTCGCTCGCGGCGCAGTCCAGGCCCAGGGCGATCTGCTCGCCCGCCGTGTAGCCAGCGGCTTCGATGGCTTGCAGGATGAGGCGGATGGCCGCTTCGTGGTTCTCGACGCTGGGGGCAAAGCCGCCTTCGTCGCCCACGGCGGTGCTCATCCCCTTGTCGTGGATGATCTTCTTGAGCGCGTGGAACACCTCGGCGCCCCAGCGCACGGCTTCGCGGAAGGTCGGTGCGCCCACGGGGATGATCATGAACTCCTGCAGGTCCAGGCTGTTGTTGGCGTGCGCGCCGCCGTTGATCACGTTCATCATGGGCACGGGCAACTGCACGCTGCCCATGCCGCCCAGATAGCGGTACAGCGGCAGGCCGGACTCTTCGGCGGCGGCGCGGGCCACGGCCATGGAGACCGCCAGCATGGCATTGGCGCCCAGGCGGCTCTTGTTCTCGGTGCCGTCGAGGTCGATCAGGGTCTTGTCCAGGAAGGCCTGTTCGGAGGCATCCAGGCCCAGCACGGCTTCGCTGATCTCGGTGTTGATGTGCTCCACGGCCTTGAGCACGCCCTTGCCCAGGTAGCGGCTCTTGTCGCCATCGCGCATTTCAATTGCTTCGCGGCTGCCGGTGGACGCACCGGAAGGCACGGCGGCACGGCCCATCACGCCCGATTCCAGCAGCACGTCGCATTCGACGGTGGGGTTGCCGCGGCTGTCCAGCACTTCGCGGCCTACGATGTCAACAATGGCACTCATGATTTTCCTTGAGGTTTTTGAAATTCATTCAGACGGGCGGGACGGGCTTTGCTTGTTCAGGCCAAATGGCAAAATGGTCGCTTGGGCGCGTCTGTAGTCATTTTATGCTACTGATTTGATAGTAAATCAGCCTGCAGGTACGAACCGGGTACAACCCGACCGGCGTGAGTTGGCCGCCGCGTATCAGACGCCCTCGACGCACACCATGCGCATGATGGCGGCGCCTTCGCGGGCGGCCTTGGCTTTCTGGTATTCGGGTGTGTCGTAGAAGGCGCGCGCGGCCTCGAAGCTGGGGAACTTGAGCAGCACGGTGCGGCCGGGGTTCCAGTCGCCCTCCAGCACTTCCACCTTGCCGCCGCGAATGCACACCTCGGCGCCATGCGCCTGCATGGCCACGGTGCTCCATTTTTTGTACTCTTCGTACTGCTCAGGGTTGGTGACGGTGACGGATGCGATGACGTAACCACTGCTCATGTCTCAGGCTCCAAAGTTGTTTTCGAGGAATCCATTTTTCTTGGTGATGTCGTCCAGCGCCACCAAGGTCTCCAGCAGCGCCTTCATGTGCTTCAAAGGCACAGCATTGGGGCCGTCCGACCAGGCCTCGGCGGGCCGGGGGTGGGTTTCCATGAAAAGGCCCGCCACGCCCACGGCCACGCCCGCGCGGGCCAGCACCGGCACCATGTCGCGCGCGCCGCCGCTCACGGCGCCCAGGCCGCCGGGCTTCTGTACCGAGTGGGTCACGTCGAACACCACCGGCGCGCCGGAGTTGCGCATCTCGGCCAGGCTGGTCATGTCGGCCACGAGGTTGTTGTAGCCAAAGCTCACGCCGCGCTCGCAGGCCAGGAAGCGGTCTTCCGAGAGGCCGGCTTCCTGCGCGGCCGCGCGGGCCTTGTCGATGACGTTCTTCATGTCCCAGGGCGCGAGGAACTGGCCCTTCTTGATGTTCACCGGCTTGCCGGACTGCGCCACCGCGCGGATGAAGTCGGTCTGGCGGCAGAGAAAGGCCGGGGTTTGCAGCACGTCCACCACGCTGGCCACCTCGGCCACGTGCGAGGTGTCGTGCACATCGGTCAGGATGGGCAGCTGCAACTGGCGGCGCACTTCATCGAGGATCTTCAGGCCCGCCTCCAGCCCCACGCCGCGCTTGCTGGTGCCGGAGGAGCGGTTGGCCTTGTCGAACGAGCCCTTGTAGATCAAGGGGATGCCCAGCGCCGTGCAGACCTCCTTGAGCTGGCCCGCGACGTCCAGCGACATCTGCTGGCCTTCGATGGAGCAGGTGCCCGCGATCAGGAAAAAGCGCTGGTCCAGGCCGACATTGAATCCGCACAGCTGCATAGGTCTCCAATCAGGCTTTAGTAGCCGCTTGCTGGTGTTCGACGGCCGCCTTGATGAAGGCGTTGAACAGCGGGTGGCCGTTCCACGGCGTCGACTTGAACTCGGGGTGGAATTGCACGCCGATGAACCAGGGATGTACGTTGTTCGGCAGCTCCACGATCTCGGTGAGCTGCTCGCGCTGGGTCAGCGCGGAGATCACGAGGCCCGCCTTGCGCAGCTGGTCCAGGTAGTTCACGTTGGCTTCGTAGCGGTGGCGGTGGCGCTCGGTCACCACGTCGCCATAGATGCTGTGGGCCAGTGTGTTGGCCGACACGTCGGAGCTTTGTGCGCCCAGGCGCATGGTGCCGCCCAGGTCGGAGTTCTCGTCGCGCTTCTTGATGGTGCCGTCGGCGTCCTTCCACTCGGTGATCAGGGCGATCACGGGGTGGGGGGTGGTGGCGTCGAACTCGGTGCTGTTGGCGTTGGCCAGGCCCGCCACGTGCCGGGCGTACTCGATGGTGGCCACTTGCATGCCCAGGCAGATGCCCAGATAGGGCACCTTGTGCTCGCGGGCGAACTGGGCGGTGGCGATCTTGCCTTCCACGCCCCGCACGCCGAACCCGCCGGGCACCAGGATGGCGTCGTACTTGGCGAGCTTGGCGGCGGCATCGGTGCCGTCGATGGTCTCCGAGTCGACGTGGTCGATCTTCACGCGCACATGGTTGCGCATGCCGGCGTGGCGCAGGGCCTCGTTGACGGACTTGTAGCTGTCCGACAGGTCCACGTACTTGCCCACCATCGCGATGGTGACTTCGCCCTGCGGGTGCTCGGTTTCATGCACCAGGTCGTCCCAGCGCTTGAGGCTGGTGGGCGGCGTGTTCAGGCGCAGCTTGTCGCAGATCAGGCCGTCGAGGCCCTGCTCGTGCAGCATGCGCGGCACCTTGTAGATGGTGTCCACGTCCCACATGCTGATCACGCCCCACTCGGGCACGTTGGTGAACAGCGAGATCTTGGCGCGCTCTTCCTCGGGAATGCGGCGGTCGGCGCGGCACAGCAGGGCGTCGGCCTGGATGCCGATCTCGCGCAGCTTCTGCACGGTGTGCTGGGTGGGCTTGGTCTTGAGCTCGCCGGCCGCTGCGATCCAGGGCAGGTAGGTCAGGTGCACGAACGCCGCATTGTTGGGGCCCATGCGCAGGCTCATCTGGCGCACGGCTTCCAGGAACGGCAGCGACTCGATGTCGCCCACCGTGCCGCCGATCTCGACGATGGCCACGTCCACGGCATCGGGCGTGCCGATGCCGGCGCCGCGCTTGATGAATTCCTGGATCTCGTTGGTGACGTGCGGGATGACCTGCACGGTCTTGCCCAGGTAGTCGCCGCGGCGTTCCTTCTCCAGCACGGACTGGTAAATCTTGCCCGTGGTGAAGTTGTTGGTTTTCTTCATGCGCGTTTCGATGAAACGCTCATAGTGGCCCAGATCCAGGTCGGTTTCTGCGCCGTCGTCGGTCACGAAAACCTCGCCGTGCTGGAACGGCGACATGGTGCCCGGATCTACGTTGATGTAGGGGTCAAGCTTGATGAGGGTGACTTTGAGTCCCCGCGATTCGAGGATCGCGGCAAGGGAGGCTGAGGCGATTCCCTTACCGAGGGAAGACACCACACCGCCGGTGACGAAGACAAATTTGGTCATGTCTTTTTTGGTGGTGGGAAATTGGGATTATAGATGGCGCCCCGGCGACACCCCTGCCGGCAGGGACACCCCCGTCTGCTAAATTCGCCGCATGAATGAGCTTGCTGGCAAACACATTGTTCTGGGTCTGAGCGGGGGCGTGGCTTGCTACAAGGCAGCCGATCTGTGCCGCCAGCTCATCAAGGAGGGCGCCACCGTGCAGGTGGTGATGACCGAGGCGGCCGCGCAATTCATCACGCCGGTGACCATGCAGGCCCTGTCGGGGCGGCCCGTCTACGGCTCGCAGTGGGATGCGCGCGAGCCCAACAACATGCCGCACATCAACCTCAGCCGCGAGGCCGATGCGATCCTGATCGCGCCCTGCAGCGCCGATTTCATCGCGCGGCTGGTGCAGGGCCGTGCCGACGAGTTGCTGAGCCTGCTGTGCCTGGCACGCCCCATCGACCGCGTGCCGCTGCTGCTGGCCCCAGCCATGAACCGCGAGATGTGGGCCCACCCCGCCACAGCGCGAAACCTGGCCCAGGTGGCCAGGGACGGCGCCCGCGTGCTGGGCGTGGGCAATGGCGACCAGGCCTGCGGAGAAACTGGCGATGGCCGCATGCTGGAGCCTTCAGAGCTGCTCGAGGAGCTGGTTGCCTTCTTCGCGCCCAAGGTGCTGGCGGGGCGCAAGGTGCTGGTCACCGCCGGACCGACCTTCGAAGCCATCGATCCGGTGCGCGGCATCACCAACCTCTCCAGCGGCAAGATGGGCTTTGCCATCGCCCGCGCGGCGCGCGAAGCGGGGGGCGATGTCACGCTCGTGGCCGGTCCCGTGCATCTGCCCACGCCGCGCGGGGTGCAGCGCCTGAATGTCCAGTCTGCACAGGAAATGCTGGCAGCGGTTGAGGGGCAAGCGCATGACGCTTCTATTTTTATAGCAACGGCGGCAGTGGCAGACTGGCGGCCTGCTGCGCCGTCCACACAGAAGATCAAGAAAGACGGCTCCGGCCAGACCCCCACGCTGGGCTTTGTGGAGAACCCCGACATCCTGGCGGGCGTGGCGCGGTCGCCGCGCGCGCAGGCGGGCCAGCTGTACTGCGTGGGATTTGCCGCCGAGAGCCACGATCTCCTGGCCCACGCCACCGCCAAGCGTGCGCGCAAGGGGGTGCCGCTGCTGGTGGGCAATATCGGGCCCGCCACCTTCGGACAGGACGACAATGCCCTGCTGCTCGTGGATGCCGATGGGCACCGCGAGCTGCCCCGCGCGTCCAAGCGGGTGCTGGCGCGGCAGCTCATCGAGGACATCGCGGCGCGGTTGCCGCCATCGGATTCGTGACGTTCGTTTCCCCGGAGGTTGTATGAAAACTGGCTCCACCAAGCCTGAATGGGACACGCCGCCCGACGGCGACTTTGCGCGCTATGTGGAGCGGCTGACGGCGCCGGCCCCGTCCAGGAAAGCCCAGGTCCTCTCTCCGGGGGCCACCGGCCCTGCGCCACCGGTGTCCCCGGGCGGCTCCCGGTCGACCCCCCGCGCCGGTCCGCCCGATCTCGCGCAGGCGCTCGGGCCCCTGATGGGCGTGCTGCGAACCGTGCGCGTGGTGCTGTTGCTGCTCATCGCCGCGCAGGGGGTCGCGCTGTTCCTGTTCAGCCAGGGGTCCTTGGCCGGCCTGGTCGCCATGGCGGCCATCTGGTGGGCGCTGGGCTGGCTGATGGACGCGGCGCCCAGGGCCATTTCATCCCCAGGCGCCGCGCCAGGCGTGCAACCATTGCAAGAGCGACTGCGGCAAGTGGCCCAGCAGCGCAAGACAGGAAAGAAGAAGTAGTGAAGATCGATGTCAAGATTCTGGACCCGCGCATGGCGGATCAACTCCCCTCCTATGCCACGCCCGGCAGCGCGGGCCTGGACCTGCGGGCCTGCCTGGACGCGCCGCTGACCCTGCAGCCGAACGCATGGCAGCTGGTACCCACGGGCATCTCCGTGTACATCAAGGACCCGGGATATGCCGCGCTCATCCTGCCGCGCTCGGGCCTCGGCCACAAGCACGGCATCGTGCTGGGCAACCTTGTCGGATTGATCGACAGCGACTACCAGGGCCAGCTCATGGTGAGCGCCTGGAACCGCAGCGGCACGGCATTCACGCTGGAGCCGATGGAGCGGCTGGCGCAACTGGTGATCGTGCCGGTGGTGCAGGCGCAGTTCAACGTGGTGGCCGAGTTCGCGGCGACCCAGCGGGGAGAGGGCGGCTACGGGTCCACCGGCAAGGCCTGAAGGGGCGGGTCCCTCTGGCCTGGGAGCTGGCGCCTGTCAGACACGGCTTACTTTTCGAAGGGTCTGTTACGGACAGGGCCTCAGCCCCTTGTCCACGCGACAAGCCCCTTGCGCGTTGTTCCAATCAAGGCATGCGTACCCGGACCGGATTGTCGGACCATGCGCCAGCCCCTGACTTTAGGAGATTGAAAAATGCTGCAATTTAAGCGTTCGTTTGCCATTGTGGGCGCCGTTGTCCTCGCGGGATCCCTGGCGGCCTGCGGCCACAACCGGTCGGCCCCCCAGCCCCAGTATTCGGGAGGCTATTCGGGCGGATACCAGTCTGCGCCCGCCTACCCGAACAACCCGGCGGGCACCGAGTATGGCCGTGTGTCGAACATCGAAGTGCTGCAGGGCCGCTCGCAAGGGCAGACCTCGGGCGCGGGCGCCGTGCTGGGCGCGGTCGTGGGCGGGGTCCTGGGCAACCAGATCGGCAAGGGTTCCGGCCGCGCGGCGGCCACTGGCGTGGGCATCCTGGGCGGTGCCGTGGCAGGCAATGCCATCGAAGGCCGCAACAACAGCCAGGAATATGCCCAGGGCTATCGGCTCTCTGTCCAGCTGGACCAGGGCGGCTATCGTGCCTACGACGTGAGCAGTCCGGGCGATCTGCGCATCGGCGACCGCGTGCGCCTCTACAACGGCCAGATTTCGCGCCTGTAAACCGAACCCCGCAGCCGCCACCGCGGGAATCCTGAGCTGTTCAGGATTCCCGGGCCTGGCTCACCCGCTCAATCAATGCAGCAGGGAGCCGCCGGGCGCCTGCGGCTGTACCCGAAAGAAGCCGGTGCCCGCGGTGCCCCGGCCAATCTCATCTTCCGTGGCTTCGCGCACGGCCTGCACCGTCAGCTGCAGCCGCAGGGCGATGCCCGCGAGCGGGTGGTTGCCGTCCAGAACCACGTGCTCTGGATAGATCTCCGTCACGGTGTACAGCCCGCTGCGCGGTGCATCGGGGTTGCAGCCCTCCGGCAGGGCCATTCCATCAAACGTCATCCCTTCTTCCAGCTCCGCCGGAAACAGGGACCGGGGTTCCAGAAAAAGCAGTTGATCGTTGAAGTCGCCAAAAGCGTCCTCGGGTTCCAGGTGCAGAGCCAGCGTGGCCCCCGGGCCGTGGCCTTGCAGGGCTTCCTCGATGCGCGGCAGCAGGTCGTCGCCCCCTACCAGGAACTCCACGGGGTCATCGAGAACATCCAGTTCTTCGCCAAGGGTGTCTTTGAGCGTCCAGGTCAGTGCGACTACGCATTGTTGGGTAATTTCCATAGGAGAATTGTCGCAGTTTGACCAATGCCTCCGCAAAGGAGCGCCACTCTCCCATGGATATCCAGCAACCCCTTTCCCTGCTCGGCGGCATGACCCCCGCGCAATTCATGCGCCGCCACTGGCAGAAGAAGCCCTTGCTGGTGCGGCAGGCCATCGCGCAGTTTTCGCCGCCTGTACTGCGTGCCGAGCTTTTTGCGCTGGCTTCCCAGGAGGGGGTGGAGTCCCGCCTGGTGCAGTTGGCCAAGGGCGCCTGGAAGCTGCGCCACGGACCGTTCAACCGCCGCGCCCTGCCGGCGCTGCAGCAGCCCGACTGGACCCTGCTCGTGCAAGGGGTGGACCTGCACAACGACGCGGTGCACGCGCTGATGCAGCAGTTCCGTTTTGTGCCCGAGGCGCGCCTGGACGATCTCATGATCAGCTATGCCGCCGACGGCGGGGGCGTGGGTCCGCATTTCGACAGTTATGACGTCTTTCTGCTGCAGGCCCACGGAAAGCGGCGCTGGCGCATTGGCCGCCAGAAGGACTTGTCGCTGCGCGATGACATTCCGCTGAAGGTGCTGGCCCACTTCGAGCCGGAAGAGGAGTTCGTTCTCGAGCCTGGCGACATGCTCTACCTGCCGCCCCGCTATGCGCACGACGGCATCGCCGAAGGCGAATGCATGACTTATTCGATAGGCTTTCGGGCGCCGGCCCGTGCCGAGCTCGCGCAGGAGCTGCTGGTGCGTCTGGCGGAGGATGCAGGCGATGAAGAGGGCAGTCCCTTGCTGTACCGCGATGCGCAGCAGGCGGCGGTTGCCCAGCCCGCCGCCATTCCGGCGGGGCTGCACGATTTCGCGCGGACCGCTCTGGCCCGCGCCTTGGCGCAACCCCTGGTGCTGGAGCGTGCGCTCGGGGAATATCTGACCGAGCCCAAGCCCAGCGTATGGTTCGAGCCCGGGGACGCGGGCGTGATGCTGGAAGGCGTGCGCCTGGATCGCCGCAGCCGCATGATGTATGACACCCACCACGTGTTCATCAACGGCGAAAGCTACCGTGCCGCGGGCCGCGACGCGACGCTGATGCGCCGCCTGGCGGACGAACGCCAACTGACTGCCCGCGAACTCGCGCGCGCGAGCGACGATGCGCTCGAGCTGCTGTCGTCCTGGTGCGATGCCGGCTGGGCGCATGCATGGGCTGAAGGCTGAAAAGACTGGTGCATCCCAAGGAGACGCTCCCATGACCGAGGCTTCCTCCATCCCCGCGGATCCGCTGCGTGAACTGCCGTCCGGGCGGTTCAGCGGCCGTGAGGCGTTTCAGCAACTGGTGCGCGACGCGATGGCCACGGCCGCACGCGACGGGTGGCCGGAAATCGTGATCAGCGACGCGAACTTCCACGACTGGCCGCTGGGTGAGCGCAGCGTGGCAGAAGCCCTTCAGCACTGGGCGCACGGGAGCCGGCGCTTGACGATGCTGGCGTGCAGCTATGACGATGTGGTTCGCCGCCACGCCCGTTTTGTGCGCTGGCGCGGTACCTGGGACCACATCATCACGTGCCGCCGCAGCCCCGCGGCGGACCCGCTCGATATCCCCAGCGCGTTGTGGTCCCCGCAGTGGGTGCTGCAGCGCCTGGACCCCGAGCGGTGCGTGGGCGTCACGGGCAGCGAACCCGATCGGCGGGTGCTGCTGCGCGAGAATCTCAACGAGTGGGTGCGTGGCAAGAGTTCACCCGGTTTTCCCGCCTCGACCCTGGGTCTGTAGATGAAATACCTGCTTTGCGCCGTGTCAATGGGGTGTAAAGCTTTCGTCAGTGTTAGTCAGTATTGACTAAATACCAATATAATTAGCGGCTGCGCCGAAAAGGTGCAAGCCAAAGCGCATTGTGCCGACGCGTTCCGAGGCTTCCAGGAGCCCGACGCCGCGGCTTTTCAAGATTCTGTCTGTCCAACTAGGAAAATCGAAATGAAGAACTCTCTCGTTCTGGCCGCCCTGATCGCTGCTGCAGCACTCGCCGCTTGTGGCAAGAAGGAAGAACCCGCTCCAGCACCAGCACCTGCTGCCGTGGAAGCACCAGCTCCTGCACCCGCACCTGCTCCTGCCGCCTCCGACGCAGCTCCTGCTGCTTCCGACGCCGCTTCGGCTGCCGCTGCACCTGCTGCTGACGCTGCCAAGGCTGCTGCCGACGCTGCTGCCACCGCTGCCGCTGGCGCTTCCGCAGCCAAGTAATTTGCTGCAGGCCCTGGTTGGTTGCAAGACCAGCCACTGCCCGAAGGCCCCGCACCGCAAGGTCGGGGCTTTTTCTTTTCCGGGCGCGGAACGTGTTTTTGTGGTGCGCCGTCCGTGGGGGGGGGCGGGCGGGGTGGCCGGTGGGCGCGCTCGTGTCAGATCGGCGCCTGCGCCACCGGCAGCCATGCCGTGCCTGCCGTCGGGCAGGCCACGGCGATGGCCTCCACGGGCCAGTCCATGGCGGGGGCCAGCGCCTCACGTGCGATGGAGGGCGCATTGTTCTTGGCGCTCAGGTGGGCCGCCACCACCGTCCGCAGGCCCGGATGGCGGACGGCGCGAAGGATGTCCGCCGTGACCCGGTTGGCCAGGTGGCCGAAGGGGCCGCCTACGCGGCGCTTCAGAAAGAGGGGGTAGCGGGATGCCGCCAGCAGCGCGGGGTCGTGATTGGCTTCGATCATCAGCGCGTGGCAGCCCTCGAGCTGCTGCAGCACATGCTCGCTGGCATGGCCCAGGTCGGTCAGCACCCCCAGGTGGGCGGCGCCGTCGGAGCAGCGCAGCTGCAGCGGCTCGCGGGCGTCATGCGGCACGGTGAAGGGCCGGGCCTCGAACGTGCCCAGGTCGATCGGTGCCATGTCGTGCGCGACGCGCAGCATGTCGCCAAAGTCCGGCTGGCCCAGGGCGGCGTAGGTGCCCTGGCTCATCCAGACGGGAATGCCGTAGCGCAGGGCCACGGCCTGCGCGCAGCCGATGTGGTCGGAATGTTCGTGGGTGATGAAAACCGCGTCCAGGTCCTCGATCTGCAGCTGCGCCTGCGCCAGCCGGCCCTGCAGTTGCCGGATGCCGAAGCCGCAGTCGATCAGGAGGCGGCGCACCTGCGTGTCGCAGCGGCCTTCCACCACGGTGGCATTGCCGGTGCTGCCGCTCCCCAGGTTTTTGAAACGCAGCATGGAGGGCGAGGATATTGCGTCGTGCCGCGGGGCGGACCGGGGCCGGTCCTCGCGGACTCCGCACAGCACGCAGGCAGACGCGTGCCGCGCGGCGATGCGGCGGGTTACTTGAGGTCGTCCGCGATCACGCGCACGATGCGCTCGGCGTTGGCCGAGGACTCGGGGGCGCCTGCTTCGTTGAGTACCGACACGGTGGTGGATTCGCCCTGGCTGCGCACGACGATGCGGTACTTGAGCGGGGGCGTGGCCGACGAAGAGCCGCTGAACAGCTTGCCGAAGAACCCTGGTTCCTTCTTGTCGGCGTTGGGCGCCACATAGCGGACGAAGTAGGTGCCTTCATTGCGGTTGCGGTCTTCGACCGTGAAGCCGGTGCGGTCCAGCGCCAGGCCCACGCGGCGCCATGCGCGGTCAAAGCCTTCGTCCAGCTGGACCACGGGCTTGTTGTCCACGGTGGCCATGCGGGCGGATTGCGTGCGCAGGGCGGGGGCTGCCACCACGGCCTTGGACTGTTCCTGGCTCACGCCCAGCTTGACCATCAGGCGGCGCAGGAATTCGGTTTCAAGCTCCGGGTCCGACGGGCGGGGCTGCCAGACGGTGTTGTCCTTGGTCTGCGTGCCATACACCTCGATCATGCCCCGGTGGGTGATGTAGATCTCGGTGCCGCCATTGGCATTGCGCTCCAGGCGGGTGCGGAATTTGTCGCGCTCGCCGGTGGAATACAACGAATCCAGGAGCTTGCCGATGGTGGAGCGGATGAAGTCCTGTGGCAGCTTGGCGCGGTTCTCGGCCCAGTCGGTTTCCATGATGCCGACGTTGGGCTCGGCCTGGGCCAGGTTGAAGCCGCTTTCCTGCCAGAAGTCGCGCACCGGCTCCCAGAGCTTGTCCGCCGGGCGGTTGACCACCAGCCAGCGCTGGTTGCCATCGCGCTCGATGCGCACGTCGCCCAGTTGCACGGCGGCGGCGTTGGCGGTGCCCGAGGGCTGCGCGGCCTGGCCGGCCTGCATGGCGGCCGCCGAGACGGGGCCGCCGGGTACGGCATAGCGCGAATCGCGCGACAGCTGCGTCAGGTCGGGCGGAACCTCCAGGGTCGAGCCCTTGGCGGCGCTCTTGTAGTCGATCTTGTCGCCCTCCAGGGCGGCGCAGGCGGACAGGGCCATGGCAAGGGCCAGCAGGCTCAGGCGGGTGGTAGCAGCTTTCACGCGGAAATCCTTGGAGAGTGTCTCGGGGAGCGGGCGCAGCCCGGATTAGATCAGGCCGCTGGTGCGCAGCGCGGATTCGACCACAGCCTCGTTGCTGCTGGCCAGCGGTGTCATGGGCAGGCGCATGGTGCCACCACACAGGCCCATGCGGGCCACGGCCCACTTGACCGGGATGGGGTTGGCTTCGACAAACAGGTTCTTGTGCACGGGCATCAGCTGGAACTGGATCTGCATCGCGCGCTGCACATTGCCTGCCAGCGCTGCCACGCACAGCTCGTGCATGAGGCGCGGCGCCACGTTGGCCGTCACGCTGATGTTGCCGTGGCCGCCGCACAGCATGAGCGCCACGGCGGTCGGGTCGTCGCCCGAATACACGGCGAAGCCCTTGGGCACATCGCGGATGAGCCACTGCGCACGCTCGATGTTGCCGGTGGCTTCCTTGATGCCGATGATGCCGGGCACCTGGGCCAGGCGCAGCACGGTGTCGTGCTGCATATCGGCCACC
Organism: Acidovorax sp. GW821-FHT09A11; assembly: GCF_059418365.1. Taxonomy (NCBI): domain Bacteria; kingdom Pseudomonadati; phylum Pseudomonadota; class Betaproteobacteria; order Burkholderiales; family Comamonadaceae; genus Acidovorax; species Acidovorax sp. GW821-FHT09A11. The sequence goes on along the minus strand of NZ_JBWKPS010000008.1, from coordinate 159,493 downwards.
GAGCGGCCGGGCACGTTGTACAGCACGATGGGCAGGTCGCCCGTGGCTTCGGCGATCGCCTTGAAATGCTGGAACTGGCCCTCTTGCGTGGGCTTGTTGTAGTAGGGCACGACCTGCAGCTGGCTGTCGGCCCCGACGCCGCGCGCGAACTTGGCCAGTTCGATGGCTTCGGCGGTGGAGTTGGCGCCGCAGCCCGCCATGATGGGCACGCGCTTGGCGGATTGCTCGACGGCCACGCGGATGATTTCGCAGTGTTCTTCGACATTGACGGTGGGCGATTCGCCCGTGGTGCCCACCACACCGATGCAGTCGGTGCCTTCGGCGATGTGCCAGTCGATCAGTTTGCGCAGGGCCGGGTAGTCCACGCTACCGTCCTCGTGCATGGGGGTGACGAGGGCGACGATGCTGCCGGTAAGGGGGACGGAGGAAGAGGTCATGTCCGCAGTGGTAAACGGTAAAAGGGCATTCTAACTAGGCGGCATGGCCAAAAGATTCCGCGAGGGGCCGCCAGCGTGCGGGAGTTCCCGCACGGCCGTGATGCGTTGCACGAAACGGTTGGGGTTTTGCAGGAAGCCGTCCTCGTAGGCCACGGTGCGCAGCCCGGCGCAGGCGCTCAGCAATTCCCCGGGCGCCAGCAGGAATTCCGGCCGGGCAGGGCGGCCCACGGTGCCGTTGCCGTGCGCAAAGGTTTCGTAGATCAGCACGCCACCCGGTGCGACGCTCTCCACCAGGGTGGGCAGCAGGGGCCGCCACAGGTAGTTGGTGACGACCACGGCGCCAAACCGGCGGCCCGCCAGCGGCCATGGGCCGTTCTCGATGTCGGCCAGGACGAGTTCCCCCTGCCCCTCGCAGGCGGCCAGGGCCTCGGCAGAGCGGTCCACCCCCACCACGGGGTGGCCCAGGCCATGCAGCCAGCGCAGGTGACGCCCGGCGCCGCAGGCCACGTCGAGCACCGTGCTGCCCGGCGCGATCAGGTGGGACCAGCGGCGGACCCAGTCGGAAGCGGCTTCGTTACCGTGCATTTGCTATTGAAGATATAGCTATCAGCGCTTATTCATCAAGCGCTGGCGGCCAAAAAGACTTGAAAGTGGATGGCGCGGGCTCAGAAACACGCCCACATCTGGTCGGCCAGCATCACCATGAAGTCCGGCACCGTGTACATGCCAAACACCGCCAGGCACAGCACCACGGCAACTGTCCAGGCCAGCCAGCGCCAGGCCCGTGGCATGCCGTGGCTGGGCGAGGTCGAGGGGGCGCTGCTGGCGGTGGACATGGGGATGTTCGGATGCAAGGGCCGTGTTCAGGCGGGCTGGGCGGCGCCGCGCGGGATGGGGCTTTCCCGGACCGGCAGGTTCACCAGCCCGGCAAACACCCCCAGCGCGATGGCGATGTACCAGACGATATCGTAGCTGCCCGTGGCGTCATACAGATAGCCGCCCAGCCACACGCCCAGGAAGCTGCCGATCTGGTGGCTGAAGAACACGAAGCCGCCCAGCATCGACAGGTGCTGCACGCCAAAGATCTGCGCGATGGTGGCGTTGGTGGGCGGGATGGTGGACAGCCACAGCGTGCCCATCACGGCCGAGAACACATACACCGACAGCGGCGACAGCGGCACGAGCAGGAACACGGTGATCACCGCCGCGCGGGCAAAGTAGATGAAGGCCAGGATGAACCGCTTGGGCATGCGCTGGCCGAGGGTGCCGGCCACGTAGGTGCCCAGCACGTTGAACAGGCCGATCAGCGCCAGCGCGTAGCTGGCCACCTGGGGCGACAGGCCATGGTCCTTCAGGTAGCTGGGCATGTGCACCCCGATGAACACCACCTGGAAGCCGCACACGAAATAACCGGCCATCAGCAGGTTGAAGCTCGGGTAGCGGAACGCCTCGCCCAGCGCCTGCACGATGGTCTGCTCGCGCTTGGGCGGCGCGGCGCCCTTGAAGCCCGGCTCCCGCAGGCCAAAGGCCAGCGGCACGATGAGCAGCACGGCCATCGACAAGGCCAGCAGCGCCTGCTGCCAACCCAGTCCGGCGATCAGCCAGCCCTCCACGGGCACCATGAGGAACTGGCCGAACGAACCTGCGGCCGCCGCCACGCCCATGGCCCAGGACCTGCGCTCCGGCGCGATCTGGCGGCCCAGCACACCGTAGATCACGGCGTAGGTGGTGCCCGCCTGCGCGGCGCCGATCAGTACGCCGGCCGTCAACGCAAACAGGGTGGTCGTGGGCGACAGCGCCATGCCCGCCAAACCCAGGCCATAGAGCACCGCGCCGCCGATGAGCACGCGGAACGCCCCGAACCGGTCTGCCGCCATGCCCGCAAAGATGCCGATCAGGCCCCAGGACAGGTTCTGGATGGCGATGGCCAGCGCGAACGACTGGCGGGTCCAGCCCATCTCCTGCGTGATGGGCAGGAGCCAGAGCCCGAACCCATGGCGGATGCCCATGGACAGGGTCACGATGGCCGCGCCGCATGCGAGCACCTGGAACATGGACAGTTTGGGAGGATTCATATGCATGCGCAGGAATGTAGCGAGATTGGGCGAAACGCGCTGATACACCGGGGACCAATACAGTTGGCAGCGGGGTTGCCGCCAGGCCTGCTGCGCGGGACCGTCCTTTGTGTTGCAACCCGCCCCCAGCCACTCTGTCTGCCGCCGCCCCCGGGCCTGGGGGGCCCGGAGCACGCTGCCAGTGTTGTCATGACTGTTTTTTCATCCAGCTATTGCGCTGCTGCCGCACTACAATCCGCCGCTATGTCTGCCAAACCGTCTTCCGTGTCCCCCAGTAGTGACTATTCCGAAGGGTCGATCCGCGTGCTCAAGGGCCTGGAGCCCGTCAAGCAGCGCCCGGGCATGTACACCCGCACCGACAACCCCCTGCACATCATCCAGGAGGTGCTGGACAACGCCGCCGACGAGGCGCTGGCCGGCCATGGCAAGAAGATCAAGGTCACGCTGCACGCCGACGGCTCGGTGAGCATCGAGGACGACGGGCGCGGCATCCCCTTCGGCATGCACCCCGAGGAAAACGCGCCGGTGATCGAGCTGGTCTTCACCCGCCTGCACGCGGGCGGCAAGTTCGACAAGGGCAAGGGCGGTGCCTACAGCTTCTCGGGCGGCCTGCACGGCGTGGGCGTGAGCGTGACCAACGCGCTGGCCAACCGCCTGGAAGTGAGCAGCCACCGTGAAGGCAAGGTCGCCCGGTTGGTGTTTTCGGCCGGCGACGTGGTCGAGCCCCTGGTGACCCGCGCGCTGGAAGCCGGCGAGCGCAAGCAGGGCACGACCGTGCGCGCCTGGCCTGATGCCAAGTATTTCGAGTCGAGCGCGCTGCCCATGGGCGAGCTCACCCACCTCCTGCGCAGCAAGGCGGTGCTCATGCCCGGCGTGTCGGTGACCCTGGTCAACGAGAAGACGCGCGACACCCAGACCTGGCAGTACAAGGGCGGCCTGCGCGACTACCTGATGCAGACGCTCAGCGGCGACCCGGTGATCCCGCTCTTCGAGGGCGAGGGCTTTGCCGACCGCAACAACGAGAGTTTTGCCGAGGGCGAGGGCGCCTCCTGGTGCGTGGCCTTCACCGAAGACGGCCAGCCCATGCGCGAGAGCTACGTCAACCTGATTCCCACCAGCGCCGGCGGCACGCACGAAAGCGGCCTGCGCGACGGCCTGTTCAACGCCGTCAAGAGCTTCATCGAGCTGCACAGCCTGCTGCCCAAGGGCGTCAAGCTGCTGCCCGAAGACGTGTTCGCCCGTGCCAGCTACGTGCTCTCGGCCAAGGTGCTCGATCCTCAGTTCCAGGGCCAGATCAAGGAGCGGCTGAACTCGCGCGACGCGGTGCGCCTGGTCAGCGGCTTCGTGCGCCCGGCGCTGGAGCTCTGGCTCAACCAGCACGTGGACTACGGCAAGAAGCTGGCAGAACTCGCCATCAAGGCCGCGCAGACGCGCCAGAAGGCCGGCCAGAAGGTCGAAAAGCGCAAGGGCTCGGGCGTGGCCGTGCTGCCCGGCAAGCTCACCGACTGCGAAAGCCGCGACATCGCCCACAACGAAGTCTTCCTGGTCGAGGGCGACTCCGCCGGCGGCAGCGCCAAGATGGGCCGCGACAAGGAAAGCCAGGCCATCCTGCCGCTGCGCGGCAAGGTGCTCAACACCTGGGAGGTGGAGCGCGACCGCCTGTTCGCCAACAACGAGATCCACGACATCTCGGTGGCCATCGGCGTGGACCCGCACGGCCCGAACGACACGCCCGACCTCACGGGCCTGCGCTATGGCAAGGTCTGCATCCTGTCGGACGCCGATGTGGACGGCTCGCACATCCAGGTGCTGCTGCTCACGCTGTTCTTCCGCCACTTCCCCAAGCTCATCGAGACCGGCCACATCTACGTGGCGCGCCCCCCGCTGTTCCGCGTGGACGTGCCCGCGCGCGGCAAGAAGCCCGCCGCCAAGATGTATGCGCTGGACGACGGCGAGCTCACCGCCATCCTCGACAAGTGCGCCAAGGACGGCGTGGCCCGCGAGAAGTGCCAGATCAGCCGCTTCAAGGGCCTGGGCGAGATGAACGCCGAGCAGCTGTGGGAAACCACGCTCAACCCCGACACCCGCCGCCTGCTGCCGGTGCAACTGGGCGACATGGACTTCGCCGCCACCGAAGGCCTGATCACCAAGCTCATGGGCAAGGGCGAGGCGGCCTCGCGGCGCGAGCTGATGGAACTGCACGGCGATGCGGTCGAGATCGACATCTGACCGGACCCGCCACCCACGGTATCTGTGATGAGGAATCCACACAAAAACAGGCTCTTACGCTTGTATTTATTGGGCTTGCTGCTATGTTTTGTGCAGCAATCGGCCCAGGCGGACCTGTGGGCGCACGTGGACGAGCGGGGCGTGACGTATTTCGCCGCCGAGCAGGTGGACACGCGCTACCAGCTGTTTTTTCGTGGCAATGATTTCGACTCGACCCGCGACGCCCCGGCCAACGCACCGCCCATGCCCTACGCGCTGCCTGCGGCCGGCGCGCGCTTGCTGGCCTTTTTTGACATCGCGCCCGACTACAAGCGCGTCAAGCACCACCTGCGCGCCGCCGCCAGCAAGCACGGCGTGGACTACGAATTGCTGCAGGCCGTGATCGCCACGGAATCCGGCTTCGACGCCACGGCCGTGTCGCCCAGGGGCGCCGTCGGGCTCATGCAGGTGATGCCCGCCACGGCCAGCCGTTTTGGCGTGAGCGCGGATGCCAGGCGCTCGGTGGAGCAGAAGCTGGCCGACCCGGCCGTGAACGTGCCCACCGGCACGCGCTATCTGCGCCACCTGCTGGACCTGTTCCCCGGCCGCATGGACCTGGCCGTGGCCGCCTACAACGCCGGTGAAGGCGCGGTGCAAAAGGCGGGCAACCAGATTCCGGCCTTCAAGGAAACGCAGAACTATGTGCGCACCGTGCTGGGCCTGTACGCCCAGCTCAAGCCGCCAGCGCCGGTGCTGGCGCAGCGCGCCGTGCCCGGCCGCGTGCGCATGGAGCTTTCGGGGGGCGCGCAGAACCGGGGCAACCTGCCGCCCACCCGCGTGGCGCAGACGCAAAGCGCCCCCCAGAACGTGAACCCAGAAACTGTACCCAACGAATGAGCGACCAACCCACTCTCGATTTCACCACCGCCGGCGATGACGGAGGCGACTCCCTGGGCCTGGCGGGCTATGCCCAGCGCGCCTATCTGGAATACGCGCTGTCGGTCGTCAAGGGCCGTGCGCTGCCCGATGTGTGCGACGGCCTCAAGCCCGTGCAGCGGCGCATTCTGTATTCGATGGACCGCATGGGCCTGGGCTACAGCGGCCCCACGCGCAACACGGCGGCCAAGCCGGTCAAGAGCGCCCGCGTGGTGGGCGACGTGCTGGGCCGCTTCCATCCGCACGGCGACCAGTCGGCCTACGACGCCCTGGTGCGCATGGCGCAGGACTTCGCCCAGCGCTACCCGCTGATCGACGGCCAGGGCAACTTCGGCAGCCGCGACGGCGATGGCGCCGCGGCCATGCGCTACACCGAGGCGCGCCTGTCGCGCATCACCAGCCTGCTGCTCGACGAGATCGACGAGGGCACGGTCGATTTCATGCCCAACTACGACGGCAGCACGGAGGAGCCGCGCCAGCTGCCCGCGCGGTTGCCGTTCGCGCTGCTCAACGGCGCCAGCGGCATCGCCGTGGGCCTGGCCACCGAGATCCCGAGCCACAACCTGCGCGAGATCGCCGATGCCTGCATTGCGCTCATCAAGACGCCTTCGCTCAGCGCCGAAGACCTGCTGGCCCTGGTGCCCGGGCCCGACTACCCGGGTGGGGGGCAGATCATCAGCGCTGCGTCCGACATCGCCGACGCCTACCGCACCGGCCGCGGCAGCCTCAAGGTGCGCGCGCGCTGGAAGATCGAGGAACTCGCGCGCGGCCAGTGGCAGCTCGTCGTCAACGAGCTGCCCCCGGGCGTGAGCTCGCAGAAGGTGCTCGAGGAGATCGAGGAAATCACTAACCCCAAGGTCAAGGCCGGCAAGAAGGCGCTGAGCCAGGACCAGACCCAGCTCAAGGCCAGCATGCTGGCCGTGCTGGACGTGGTGCGCGACGAGTCGAGCAAGGACGCGCCGGTGCGCCTGGTGTTCGAGCCCAAGACCGGCAAGACGCCGCAGCAGGAGCTGGTCACCGCGCTCCTGGCCCACACCAGCCTGGAGACCTCGGCGCCGATCAACCTGACCATGGTGGGCCTGGACGGCCGGCCGGTGCAGAAGTCGCTGCGCCTGATGCTGGAGGAGTGGATCTCCTTCCGCCAGGGCACCATCACCCGCCGCTCGCAGCACCGCCTGGGCAAGGTGCTGGACCGCATCCACATCCTCGAGGGGCGGCAGACCGTGCTGCTCAACATCGACGAGGTGATCGCCATCATCCGTGCGGCCGAGGATCCCAAGGCCGCGCTGATCGCGCGCTTCAACCTTAGCGATCGCCAGGCCGAGGACATCCTTGAAATCCGCCTGCGCCAGCTCGCGCGGCTCGAAGCCATCAAGATCGAGCAGGAGCTCAAGGAACTGCGCGAAAGCCAGGGCAAGCTCGAGGACATCCTGAACAACCCGGGTTCGCTGCGCCGCCTGATGGTCAAGGAGATCGAGGCCGACGCCAAGACCTTCGCTGACGCGCGCCGCACGCTGATCCAGGCCGAGAAGAAGGCCGTGGCCGAGGTCAAGGTGGTGGACGAGCCCGTGACCGTGGTGGTCTCGCAAAAAGGCTGGGTGCGCGCGCGCACCGGCCATGGCCACGAGGCGGCGAGCTTCGCCTTCAAGGCCGGCGACGGCCTGTACCGCACCTTCGAGTGCCGCACGGTGGATACCCTGCTGGCCTTCGGCAGCAATGGCCGGGTGTACTCGGTGCCGGTGTCGGTGCTGCCCGGTGCGCGCGGCGACGGCCAGCCCGTGACCACGCTGATCGAGCTCGAGTCGGGCACGCAGCTCCTGCACTACTTCGCCGGGCCGGCCAGTGCCAGCCTGCTGCTGTCCAACTCGGGCGGCTATGGCTTCCTGGCCTCGGTGGAGAACATGGTCTCGCGCCAGAAGGGCGGCAAGGCCTTCCTCACGCTGGGCGAGGGCGAGACCGTGTGCCCCCCTTCGCATGCGGCGGGCAGCACCGGCGGCCAGCCGCTCGCGCCGGCCACGCACGTGGCCTGCGCCTCGGCGGGCGGGCGCATCCTGACCTTCGAGATCACCGAGCTCAAGACCATGGCCAATGGCGGCCGTGGCCTGATGCTGATCGACCTGGAGGCCAAGGACACGCTGGCCGGTGCCGCGGCCTATACGCGCAGCATCCGCATCGAGGGCATCGGCCGGGGTGGCAAGGAGCGCGAGGAGACCCTGGAGATCCGCTCGCTCAACAACGCCCGGGCCGCGCGCGGGCGCAAGGGCAAGGCGGCCGACCTGGGCTTCAAGCCTGCGGCCGTGGCGCGCGTGGAGTAACAGCGTGTTCAATGCCTTCTGGGAGGTTGCATTGGAGTGCAATCGCCCGATTTCACTCCAACCCTTGGGTCAAGGTACTTGTGCGACTCCAAAAAGACGTTGAACACGCTCCAAGCGATGGCGCGCTCACCCACGCTGGATGATCTGCGCCGCTACGCGATTGCACGCAGCCTGTTCAAGCCACTGACGCTGCCCGGCGCGATCCGCAAGCTTGGTTTTGTGCAGGCCGACCCGATGCGGGCGCCCGCGCGGGCGCAGGACCTGATCCTGCGCATGCGGGTGCGCGGCTACCGCGCGGGTGACCTGGAGCGCCGCTACGAACGGCTGGGCATCGAGGAAGACGCCTTCGTCAACTACGGCTTCGTGTCGCGCGACATGCTGGCGCTGCTGCACCCGCGCACGCCGCGCCGGCCCTGGGATGCGGCCACCACCGGGCGTGCGCGCGAGGTGCTGGCCTTCGTGCAGGAGCGGGGCGTGGTGCACCCGCGCGAGGTCAGCGAGGCGTTTGCGCACCATGGCCGCGTGGCGGGCTATTGGGGCGGAGAGCTCAACGCGAGCACCCGCCTGCTGGATGCCATGCACCACCACGGCTGGCTGCGGGTGTGCCGCCGCGAATCGGGCACCCGGGTGTATGCGCCGGTGGAGCACCCCGGGCAGGATGCCAGCCCCGCCGCCCGCATGGCGCGTGCCGAAGCCCTGGTTGACCGCATCGTGGCGCTGTATGCGCCGCTGCCCGCGCCCAGCCTGGGCTACCTCGTCACTTTGCTGCGGTACGGCGCCCCACAACTGGCGGCCGAAGCGCGCGCGGTGGCCAAGGCCGCGCAGTCGCGCTACGGCCATGCGGTGGTCGACGGCACGGCCTGGTTCTGGCCCGCGCAGGAGAACCCGGCATCGCGCCGCCACCAGCCGGACGCGGGCGTGCGGCTGCTGGCACCGTTTGATCCCGTGGTCTGGGACCGCCGCCGCTTCGAGATGCTGTGGGGCTGGGCGTACCGGTTCGAGGCGTATGTGCCCGCCTCCAGGCGCACCATGGGCCACTATGCGTTGCCCGTGCTGTGGGGCGAACAGATGGTGGGCTGGGCCAACCTGCGCATGGAGCGCGGGCAACTGCGGCACGCGCTGGGTTTTGTGGCGGGTCGCCCGCCCCGCGGCGCGGTTTTTCGGCGCGCGCTGGACGAAGAGCTGGCGCGCTTCGAAACCTTCCTGGGCGCCGGGGCCTGACGGCCTGCTGCCGTGCCTGGATCAGCGCTTCAGCATTTGCCCGCGGCTTTGCTGAGCGCGTTGCAGGAGGCCGGGGCGGCTGCAGGTGCCGCCGCCTTGCCCGCCATCGGCGTGCAGATGGCATCCGAATTCGGCGTCTGTCCGAACGACATGGCTTTCTGGAACCCCGTGGCGGAGTACATGTAGCACTGGTAGGTGGCGCCGTCGGTGGTCTTGGCGGTGTAGTTGATGCGTCCGCCGGTTTCTTCGCTCTTGTGGGTGATGGTGAAGGCGCCCACCTGGCGGCCAATGGCCGCCGAGGTGCGCTGTTCCAGTCCCTCCTGGCTGATGGTGGCGGCGCATCCGGACAGGCCCAGTGCGATCAGGAAGGGGGCGCCGAGGTGCGCGCGGCGGAACGTGCGGGAGGTTGTCATGTGATGGTGGCCTTGGGAGATGGATTCGGGCCAGTTTGACGGCTGCGCCGCCGCGCGTGAACCCGACCACGGTAGGGTTGCCATGCCGGTCCGTGAAAGACCGGTGTTGATCCTGCCGCCGGCTTGGCGGCAAAGCGGCCCGTGCGTGCAGCCCAGTGCGTGGGCCTCGCCCATTGCCAGCTATCTCGCAGACTGCCCGATTCGCCCCCCCCTGGAAGGGCCGGATGGCTGGGCCAGGTGGCACCCGGGCGCCCCTGCTGCCCCGAGCCCTTGCACAGCGTGGTTCGGGGCTGCAATGCGGGGTCTTGCCGTGCAGCGCGGGCCCTGGGGATGACCCTCATGCATCAGGCCCGGGTTTGTGCAATGGTGTAACAGCGTGCAAATATCTGCGCGCCAACACAAGGCTGCAGGAGAACACCATGCCCAAGCGATTCCGGATGGCCCATAAACTCTGGATGGCGGTCTTGCTGATCGTGGTGCTGCTGGCGGCGGTGGTGGGGTTTTCCGGCTATCGCTCGGCCAAGGTGCAGGCCGAGGCGGACATGATGACCAAGGACATGGAGGCGCGTGTGCAGGCGGCGCTGCGCTGGTCCGGCCTCACCGAGACCAATGCGGCGCGCACGCAGGCGCTGATCGTGAGCAGCGACACCGCCGTCGAGGCCGAGTTCAAGGACCTGATCGCGGCGACTTCCGCGCAGATCAGCGAGGTGCAGAAATCGCTCGAATCCATGGCGCTGTCCGAAGCCGACAAGGCGCAGATGGCCAAGATCGCCGCCGCCCGCAAGACGATGACGGACCTGCGCGGCCAGGCCCGCAAGCTCAAGGGCGATGGCCAGCAGGACAAGGCGGTGGTACTGGTCAAGCAGTCGTACAACCCGGCCGTGGCCGCCTACCTGCAGACACTGCGGGACTTCGTGCAGCAGCAGCAACAGACCGCCGAGGTCCGGCAGCGGGAGATGGCCGCGTCGCGCATGCTCACCGTGAAGATTGCCGCCGTGGCCGTGGGCCTGCTGCTGCTGGCCATCGTGGTGGGCGCCTACTACCTGATCGGCAGCATCCAGCGGCCGCTGGAGCAGGCCAGCGGGCTGGCCGAGCGCATCGCGGGTGGCGATCTGAGCATGCAGGAATCCGTGACCCGGGGCGATGAGTTCGGTGACCTGCTGCGCTCGCTTTACACCATGAGCAGCGCCCTGGGCCGGATGGTGCACCAGGTGCGCCAGAGCACCGACAGCATCGCCATCGCCAGCGCCGAGATCGCCACCGGCAACCATGACCTGTCGTCCCGCACGGAGCAGACCTCCAGCAACCTGCAGCAAACAGCCGCGGCCATGGAGCAGTTCACGAGCACCATCCAGCAAAGCGCGGGCAGCGCGCAGCAGGCCAGCAGCCTCGCGGCGGGCGCCACGGGCGTGGCGCGCCGTGGCGGCGAGGTCGTGACCCAGGTGGTGGTCACCATGCAGGACATCAACCACAGCAGCAAGAAGATTGCCGACATCATCGGCGTGATCGACGGCATCGCGTTCCAGACCAACATCCTGGCGCTCAACGCGGCGGTGGAGGCGGCGCGCGCGGGCGAGCAGGGGCGTGGCTTCGCCGTGGTGGCCAGCGAGGTGCGCAGCCTGGCGCAGCGCAGTGCCGAGGCCGCCAAGGAAATCAAGCAGCTCATCAGCGCATCGGTGGAAAAAGTGGAGGCGGGCTCGCGGCTGGTGACCGATGCCGGCACCACCATGACCGACATCGTGCAGTCGGTGCAGCGCGTGACGGACATGATTGGCGAGATCACCGCCGCCTCCTCGGAGCAGAGCGCCGGGGTCTCGCAGGTCAACCAGGCGATTGGCAACCTGGACCAGATGACCCAGCAGAACGCGGCGCTGGTGGAGGAGAGCGCCGCCGCCGCGCAGAGCCTGCGGGAGCAGGCGGACCAGCTGGCGCAGGTGGTGTCGATGTTCAAGGTGAATGCCGCCAGCCATGGACCGGCGCAGGCGGCCATTGGCGCCGCCCGTGCCGCGGCCGCCCAGCGGGCGCCCCTGCCCGCGGCTTCCGCCACGGCACCGCGGCCTCCCTCCGCAGCCCCGGCGGCCAAAGCGGCCCACCGGCCGGCGGCTGCCAAGGCGCAGGCGGCGCCTGCCGTGTCCGGGCCTTCCAGCCGCAAGCCGGCGGTGGCCCAAGGGTCTGAAGAGGAGTGGGAGTCCTTCTGACCCCTGCTGCCTGTGTGCGGTGATTGGGCCGCCGCGGGGCATGCCGCGCGGCCGGGCCACTCGATCTGGCCGTCCAGCATTGCGGGCACCGGCAGCGCGGCGTTCCCCCCCCCGCCTATTGCCTATTGATTCCAGACCCCGCGGATCATCGACGTCAGCGCCACCGTGAGCGGATCGCTGGCCCCTTCCGCCGAGGTGACGAGATAGAGTTTTGCATCAAGCTGCGCAGGCCCCCAGATCATCCAGTCCTGGCGCTCGCTGCCCCGGACTGCGACCTCTTCGCGCAGCAGCGCGCACCCGCTGCCAGCGCGCACATAGGCGTCCAGCCCGCTGGTTTCCTCTGCCTGCATGACAATGCGCGGCGCCAGGCCCTGGCGCTCGAACAGTGCCCGCATCAACTGGTGGATGTGGGAGTCGGCCAGGCCGTCGACCCAGGGCAGTTCGGCCAGCGTGCGCCACCCGCCCCGCTGCACGGACTCGCTCATCCGCACAGGCACCGCCACCCGGTAGGTCACCGAACGCAAGGCGACCCATTGCAGGTCGCGCGGCGGATTGGCGTCGATGAAGTAGCCCGCGGAAAGTGTGCCGGCGCGGATGAGGTCCAGCAATTGCAGCGATGAGTAGCTGCGCGTGCGCAGCTCCACCAGGGGCAGTGCCTGGTGCACGCTGGCGGCCATCTCGCCCAGCCGCAGGAAGTCGGCAGGCTCGCTGGGCAGGCCGAAGTCAATGCGTCCCGTCAGCTCGCCGCGCAGCTGCCGGGCCACCGAACTCAGTTCGCTGCCCGCGGCCAGCAACGCCTCTGCCTTGGGCAGCAGCAGTTCACCGGTGCGCGTGAGCGTGAGCCGGCCGGCGCTGCGGTCGAACAGGGTCACGCCCAGGCTCTGCTCCAGGCTCTTGAGTTGTCCGGTGACCGCCGGCTGGGTGACGTGCAGTGCTTCGGCCGCCTTGGTGACGTTGCCGATGCGCGCGACGGTGACAAAGGCCCGGACTTGATAGAGTTCCATCGCTCACACGCTGCGCACGGCTCATCTGCTGTACAGGCGGACCAGGGAGGGATCGATGCCGACCGACACCGCACCGCCGGCCGGAAATTTCGACAGGCCTGCGTGGTGTGGCTGGTCGATGACCACGGCATGCGGGCCGACCTGCACCTGGTAGCGCGCAAATGCACCGTGGAACTCGACCGTCTCGACCATGCCTGGCAGCCACACGAAGCGCGCGTCGAGCCGCGCGTCCGCCACGTCGAGCCGGATGGTCTGCGGCCGGATGGCCACGATGACGCGGCGGCCATCCTCGGGCACCGCATCGGAGCTGATCACGATCTCGCCCCAGCCCGGGACGTCAAGGGAAACGGCGTTTCCGCGGCTGCAGCGGACGGTTCCCTCCAGCATGTTCATGGTGCCGACAAAGCCGGCGACGAACGGGGTGGCGGGGTAGTCGTAGAGCGCGATCGGGGTGCCGATCTGCTGCACACGCCCGTTGTTCAGGACGGCAATCCGGTCGGCGCTGGTCATTGCTTCTTCCTGATCGTGTGTCACAAAAATCGTGGTGATGCCCAGCCGCCGCTGCAGCTTGAGCAGTTCCTGGCGCATCTGCACGCGCAGTGAACGGTCGAGGTTGGACAGGGGCTCGTCGAGCAGCAGCACCTGGGGCTGGGTTACCAGCGTGCGCGCCAGCGCGACCCGCTGCTGCTGGCCGCCCGACAGCTGGCTCGGGTTGCGGTGGGCGAAGGCGCCCAGTTCCACCTGGTCGAGCACCTCCGACACGCGCTGCTCGATCACCTTGCCGGGAAGCCTTCGCTCCACCAGCCCGAAGGCGACGTTCTCCCGCACGTTCAAATGGGGCCACAAGGCGTAGTTCTGGAACACCACGCCCACGCGCCGCTCCCATGCGGGCTCGGTGGTGAGTTCCCGCCCGTCGATGACAAGCCGCCCGGCCTGGTGCTGGAGAAAGCCCGCGATGACGCGCAGCAGGGTGGACTTGCCGGAGCCGGAGGGCCCCAGCAGGGCGAAGAACTCGCCCGGCTCGATCTCCAGCGTCACGCCGTCCAGCACCACGACGCTGCCGTAGGAGAGCTGCAGTTGCTCACATCTGACACTGACCCTGTTCATGCGCGCTGCTGTTCCTGATGTCTGGCGGTTGCACACGCCATTGCCACGAGTGTCGTTGCGATGGCCGCTTCTACGCATCGGGACTAATGCCCGGTAGGGAAAAGCCCCGGGGGTTGAGCCGGGGGCTCGATTCAGGCGGGCAGCAGCCGTGTCTGCGCCGGCTCCAGGCCAATGCCCACGGGGCTGCCGGCCACGAACTTGGATGCGCCCAGGTGGTGCGGCTGGTCCACGGCCACGGACTGCGTCCCCACCCGGACCTGGTAGCGCGTGGCCTCGCCCAGGAATTCGCTGGATTCGACGATGCCGTTCATCCAGACGTAGCGCATGTCACTGCGTGCCGCCGCGGCATCGATCTGCAGCGCATGCGGCCGGAAGCTGAGTACCGCCCGTCCGCTGGCCGGGGCATGGCCGTGCGCGGGCACCTGCAGCCGTCCCACACCCTCGATGTCGAGGGTGACGTCATGTCCGTCGCGGGCTTGCACCGTGCCCTGCAGCAGGTTCATGGTGCCGACGAAGCCGGCCACGAACTCGTTGGCAGGCAGGTCGTACAAGTCCTGGGGCGTGCCCACCTGCTGCACCACGCCCTTGTCGAGCACCGCCATGCGGTCGGCCGTGGTCATGGCCTCTTCCTGGTCGTGCGTGACGAAGATGGTGGTGATGCCCAGGCGGCGCTGCAGCTGCAGCAGTTCCTGGCGCATCTGTACGCGCAGCGACTTGTCCAGGTTGGACAGGGGCTCGTCCAGCAGCAGCACCTGCGGCTCGATCACGATGGTGCGCGCCAGCGCCACGCGCTGCTGCTGCCCGCCGGACAGCTGGCCCGGCCGGCGCCGGGCAAAGCGCTCCAGGCCCACGGTGGCCAGCGCGGCCTCGACCTTGCGGACCTGCTCGGCCTTGGAGACCCGGCGCTCCACCAGGCCGAAGGCCACGTTGTCCCAGACGCTCAGGTGCGGCCACAGCGCATAGCTCTGGAACACCATGCCCACGTTGCGTTGCCAGGGCGCCATCCCGGTGACGTCGCGCCCGTCGATCAGCAGCTCTCCGTGCTGGTGCTGGTTGAAGCCGGCGATCAGGCGCAGCAGGGTGGACTTGCCGGAACCGGACGGCCCCAGCAGCGCAAAGAACTCGCCCGGCCTGATCTCCATGTGGATGTCCTTCAGGACTTCGTTGCTGCCATAGGCCAGGCGGATGCCGCGGCATTGGACACTGATTTTTTTCATGGTGCTTGTCTCCAATCGGGGGGAAGGGCAGGGCTCAGGTGCGTACCGGAGCAACTTCTGCGGGAAGGATGGGCAGGGGAGGCAGGTCTTCATCGACCGGCCGCTGCTTCAGGCGGCTGCCGGTGCGCTCCACGATCACGTGGGAGGCATAGGTGCCGATCGCGACGACCGCGATCGCCAGAACGCCCAGTGCCGCGCCAGGGCCACGGCCGGCGATGCTCTGCATGTACAGGTAGATGCCATAGCTCATGGGCGCCTGCGACTGCGAGGAGGTCAGCAGGATGGTGGCCGACAGCTCGACCGCCGCCGTGATGAAACTGGTGACGAAGCCAGCCAGGATCCCGCCCGCCATCAGCGGCACGACGACGCGCCGGATGGTGCGCATCTTGGTCGCGCCGAGGCTTTCGGCGGCCTCCTCCAGCGAAATGTGCACCTGCTGCAGCGCGGCGACGCAAGAGCGCAGGGCATAGGGCAGCCGGCGCACGGCATAGGCAATCATGATCACCACCCAGGTGCTGGTGAGCAGCACGTCGGTGCCTGGCACCAGGACACCCTTGAAGAAACGCAGGTAGCCGATCGCCAGCACCAGCCCCGGCACGGCCAGCGCCGCCGTGGCGATCCAGTCCAGCCACTGGCGGGCCGGCAACCGGGTGCGCATGATCAGATAGGCGATGGTCGTGCCCAGCAGCACGTCGATGCCGGCCGCCATGCCGCAGTACAGCAGGGTGTTGGAGATCATGCCGCCAGCGTCCTGGAACACGGTGGCGTAGTGGGCCGCCGTGAAGCCGTCGGGCAGCGGGGCGAAGCTCCACACGGAGGCGAACGACAGCAGCAGCACGCCGATGTGGGGGGACAGCGTCAGCAGCAGGATGAAGCCGATCCACGCGTAAGCCAGCGCCGTGCCCAGCGGGGAAAGCCTGCGGCGCTGGATGGCGCCGCCGCCCTTTTGCGTGGTCGCATAGTCCTTGCCCTTGAGCACGCGGGCCGACAGCGCCATGGCCGCGATCGAGAAGGCAATCATCAGCACGCTGATGACGTAGCCCAGCGGGTCGTCGATGCCCACCTGGGTGATGCGCAGGTAGGCCTGCGGCGCCAGCATGTTGGTGGTGCCCAGCACCAGCGGCGTGCCCAGGTCGTCGAACACCTTGACGAACACCAGCGACGCCCCCGCCACGAAGCCGGGCATCGCCAGCGGGAAGATGACCCGGCGGAACAGGCGCCAGCCGCGGCAGCCCAGGTTCAACGCCGCCTCCTCCATGGCGCCATCGATGTTCCGCAGCGCCAGCGTCAGGTTCATGAGGATGAAGGGGAAGTAATGCAGCGCCTCGACGAAGATCACGCCGTTGAGGCCGTCCATGATCGGAACCGTGAAACCCAGGTGCTGCTCGAGCAGCAGGTTCACCGTGCCCGAGCGGCCGAAGATCAGCTGCATCGCCACCGCGCCGACGAAGGGCGGCATGATCAGCGGCAGCACCCCCAGGGTCTGGATCAGCAGCGCGCCGCGGAACTCGAAGCGCACCGTGAAATAGGCCAGCGGCACGGCGATCAGCGCCGCCGCGATCGTGGCCATGGTGGCGACGTAGAGGCTGTTCCAGAAAGCCTCGGTCATCAGCGGCTGGTGGAAGAAGGCCGCGAAATGGCCCAGGGTCAGGCTGCCGTCGGCGTTGACGAAGGCCGAGAAGAACACCCAGGCGACGGGCAGCACCAGGAACAGCAGCAGGAAGGCCAGCACCAGGCCGGCCGCCAGCCAGGCGCCCGGCCGGGCCAGATGGAAGATGCGCGACATGAGTGGTCCTTTACTTGGCAAGGGCCCGGGCTTCTTCGGCGAGCTGGCGCGCCATCCGGTAGTTGTCGAGCGCCTTGCTGTTCCAGCCGCCTTCGGTGGCCGTCACCTCCCTGTTGGTGTCCGCGTTCTTCTTGTTGGACGTGAACAGGTTCAGGAACGCCGGGTCCTTGGCCATGGCCTCGGTCACGGGGGGCGTGAAGGCCAGTTCGCGCGCCCGCCTGACGCGGTTGGCGGCCTCGGTGTTGGGTTTTCCGGCCAGGGCTGCCTCGGCCTGGTGGATGGCCAGCGTGGCCGCCTGCAGTTCCTTGTGGCGGAAGGTGATCACCTGGTCGAACAGGGCGGTCACCACGTAGTAGCGCGCGGCGGACAGCTCGGGGTCGAACTTCACCTTGGCGCGCTTGGCGACCTCGAAGGCGTTGGGGTAGCCGGCGGGCATTTTCATCTTGTCCGGCGGCAGCACCGGCAGGCGCGCCAGCTGCGGGAGCGTGAGCAGTTCCTGTCCTTCCCTGGACAGGGCGAAGCTGATGAAGCGCCGCGCCTCGGCCGGGTTCTTGCCCCCGCTGATGAGCGCAATGTTGGCTGGCACCACCGCGGTGACCGACGGGTAGGCGAACTCCACCGGAAAGCCCGAATACTTGCCGCTCAGGCCGAAGAAGTCGATCACCAGGCCGATGCCGAACTGTCCGTTGTTGACGCCGTCGGGCACGCCGAAGCTGCGTTCGGTGATCGCGGCCGAGTTGCCGGCAATCTGCAGCACCTGGTTCCAGCCCTTGTCCCAGCCCTCGCCCTGCAGGATGGCCTCGATCGTCAAGTGCGTCGTGCCCGAGCGGGAGGGCGAGCTCAGGGCCACGTGGCTGTGGTAGACCGGCTTGGTCAGGTCCGCCCACTCGGCGGGCGTGGGAAGCTTCTTGGCCGCGAGGTAGCGGGTGTTCCACATCAGCCCATAGCCCCCCAGGGCCTGGCCCAGGTAGAAGCCGTCCGGATCGTTGATGGGATAGCCGGCGATGTCCTTGGGCACCGCGGGATTGGCGAGGTCCGGAATGCGCTCGAGCAGCTTGCCCTTGCCCAGCACCTCGAACGCATCGGGCGCCGACGCCCAGAACACTTCGGGGCGCTGCCCCGCGCTGAGTTCGCGCACATAGGCCACGCCGGCGGTGGTGCTCTTGTTGAGGATTTCCAGCTTGATGTCGGGATGGGCCTTTTCGAAGGCGGTCTTGTAGGCCTGGGTCAGT
The DNA here is from genome assembly GCF_059418365.1 of Acidovorax sp. GW821-FHT09A11. Taxonomy (NCBI): domain Bacteria; kingdom Pseudomonadati; phylum Pseudomonadota; class Betaproteobacteria; order Burkholderiales; family Comamonadaceae; genus Acidovorax; species Acidovorax sp. GW821-FHT09A11. The sequence continues at coordinate 141,344 of NZ_JBWKPS010000008.1, read as the reverse complement.
TCCTTGGGAAAGGAGGTCACCACCGAGACGGTGCCGGCCTGGGCCCCGGCGGCGAGCAGGAATGCCGCCAACGCGGCAGTTTTGAGAATGGGGCGGATTGTCACGGATGTCTCCTTCAACGTTATGCGCGGCGGGTGCCGACAGGTCTTCTTGGGTCGGGTGAATGCTCCGCCAAAACCGGCAAGCGCGTCCAATCAGACTTTGTGATGCGCATCATCAAGCCGTGCATGCGCCTGGTGGTGCCGGGCGGCGGGCCTGCCGGGGGACATCCGGGAAAGTCCCAGGCCGGCGCGCCCTGCCGGGGGGGCGCCACAGGCGCGTTGCCTCCCGCGAGGCCACGCTGATCCTGGGCATCAGAAATGGTGATTGGATTCCCGCCAGCGCATTCCGTAGGCTTCGCCCGGCTCGATATGGCACGGGCCCCACGGCCTGCCACCGCATCGGCGTATCCATACCCACCACTGGAGACCTCCATGAAGATGAACAAGCTATTGCTCAGCATCTGCTTTTCGTTGCTGGCACTGACTGGCAACGCTGCCCTGGCCAAGGGCGAGGCGCCTGCTGTCTACCTCGATGCCGCGCAACTCGATTCCACCCGCTTCATGGCGCCGCCCCCACCCGCGGAGGTGGCGGGCAAGGAGATCGAGTTGATGCTCGAACTGCAGCGATTGCGGACACCCGAACAGGCGGCCAGGTCGGTGGCCGATCTGGAGCAGAGCGTGTTCCGGTTTGCCGATGTCATGGGCCCCAAGTTCACGGAGCAGGGCCTGCCCCTGGTCGCTGCCTTCTTCAAGCGGCTGTACAAGACCGAGAGCGGCTTCAACAAGCAAGGCAAGGAGCTCTGGAAGCGCGAACGTCCGCCCGTGGTGGACAAGCGCCTGCAACCGGTGGCCAAGTATTCGCATAGCGGCTCGTATCCGAGCGGCCATGCCGCCTTCGGTTTCCTGACCGGCATGGCGCTGGCGGACATGGTGCCCGAGTGGCGTCCGCAGATCCTGGCGCGCGCCAGGGAGTTTGGCGACAACCGGGTGCTGGGCGGGGTGCACTACCCCAGCGACGTGGAGGCCGGCAGGCAACTGGCCGTGCTGATCGCCGCATTGGCGCCGCAAAACCCCAGCTACCGCGCCGACTTCGAGGCCGCGAAGGCTGAACTGCGCCGGGTGCTCGAACTGCCCTGAGCGCCGGCCGCCCACATCGCCGCCGCTGCGATCCCCGCAGCGTCCCCCCCGCCACACCGCGCCACCACCGCCGTCGATCTGCATGCACACCGCATGCAGTGGCGCAGCGCGCCCGGCGTGGCTTCACAAGACCCCAAGGATTTCCACCATGCACAGCAACATCCACAAGTCGCTCCTCCTCGCCGCCGCGCTCGGTGCCACCGCCGTGCCCGCGCAGGCCCAGTCCTCCAACCTCACGCTGTCCGGCAAGCTGGACCTCGGGATCGGCAAGAACATCGGCGCCACGTCCAGTGAAATGCTGGACGGGGCGGGCAGCCGCCTGGCCTTTCGCGGCCAGGAGGACCTGGGCGGGGGCTGGCACGCCGCCTTCGGGCTGGAGCACCGTTTCTCGCCGGACACGGGCCAACCCGCCAATCCGAACATCTTCTGGCAGGGCTACTCGACCCTGGGCATCGGGCACGCCGCCTGGGGCACGGTCAACCTGGGCCGCCAGTACACCGCCGCCTACTCCACGGTGCAGAACGTGATCGATCCCTGGGGCGGCGACACCGTGGCCCAGCTGCGCACCGCATGGCGTGGCGGCATCTCGAAGACCCGTGTCTCCGATTCCGTGCGCTATGACTTGCGGCGCAAGGACCTGCACATCGCGGTCTCGTCCGCCGAGGCCCAGCAGGAGGCTTCCAACGCGGGGCCCCGCCGTCCGTTCTCGGTCGGGGCCAACACCCACGTCGGCCCGGTGCTGCTGGCCATCGGCTGGGAAGACCCCGCCCATGCGGACGACCACCTGCTGAGCCTGGGCGCGGCCTACAAGGTCGGCCAGGCCCGGCTGGCCCTCGGCCTGGCCCGGGGCGTGACGACCCGCAATGACGACTTCAAGTCCATGCTGCTGGGCGTGACCTACGGGGTGGGAGTGGGTGAAATCAAGGCCGGCTTCGTCACTGCCAAGACGCGCAAGCCGGATGGTTCGCTGCGTTCGGAAGCCCGCAAGTTCGGCATCGGCTACTTCCACCACCTGTCCAGGCGGACCTTCCTGTACACCAACGTGGCCCGCGACAGCAAGGCGGCCACGGAAAAGCTCGGCTACGACGTCGGTCTCCAGCACAACTTCTGAGCGTCAAGGGCCGGCACTGCCCGCAAGGGCGCTGCCGGCCAGCCGCCGCATTCCGCAACCCTTCCAGGAAGCTTTACCCATGACCACGCTTGCCGTCTCCCCCTTGAGCGGGGCCGCCGCCTCGCGCCGCGACCGCCGCGCCAAGATCGTCGCCACCCTGGGCCCCTCCAGTTCCGACGCCGCCACGATCCGGGCCCTGTTCGACGCCGGGGCCGATGTGTTCCGCCTGAACTTCAGCCACGGAAGCCATGCCCAGCACCGCGCCAGCCTGGAGATGATCCGGCGGATCGAACAGGAGCGTGGCCGGCCGATCGCCATCCTGCAGGATCTGCAGGGCCCCAAGCTGCGCATCGGCACGTTTGCCGATGGTCCGATCGAGCTGCGGGCCGGTGCGCGCTTCAGGCTCGACCTGGAAGACCGCCCCGGGGACGCCAGCCGGGCGCCACTGCCGCACCCCGAGATCTTCGCGGCCCTGGTCGCCGGTACGGACCTGCTGCTCGACGACGGCAAGCTGCGGCTGCGCGTGACGGACTGCGGCCCCGGGTTCGCGGACACCGTGGTCATGGCGGGCGGGACCCTGTCCGAGCGCAAGGGGGTCAACGTGCCCTCGGTGCTGCTGCCGATCTCGGCGCTCACGCCCAAGGACCGGGCCGACCTGGCGTTTGGCCTGTCGCTGGGGGTGGATTGGGTGGCGCTGTCCTTCGTCCAGCGCCCCGAGGACCTGGACGAAGTCCATGCCATCGTGCAAGGGCGCGCCGGTGTGCTGGCCAAGCTGGAGAAACCGGCGGGGATCGATGCCCTGGACGCGATCATCGCGCGGGCCGACGCGATCATGGTCGCGCGCGGCGACATGGGGGTGGAGCTGCCGGCAGAGCAGGTGCCGCGCATCCAGAAGCGCATCGTCGGCGCCTGCCGCGCCGCCGGCAAGCCGGTCATCGTCGCCACGCAGATGCTGGACTCCATGGTCCATGCGCCGGTGCCGACACGCGCCGAGGCCTCCGATGTGGCGACGGCCGTCTACGAGGGCAGCGATGCCGTCATGCTGTCGGCCGAGTCGGCCTCTGGCCGCTACCCGCGCGAGGCGGTCGCGATGATGGGCCGCATCATCCGCGAGGTGGAGTCCGATCCGCACTACCGCGAGATCGTGGAAGCCTCGTCGCGCGCGCTGGACGGCGGCGTGGCCGATGTCATTTGCCAATGCCTGCGCACGGCGGCGGCACTGCTGCCCATGGCCGCCATCGTGACCTACTCGCGCTCAGGGGCGACGGCGCTGCGTGCGGCGCGGGAGCGGCCGGCCGCTGCCGTGCTCAGCATCACCCCGGACATGCACATCGCCCGCCGCCTGGCGCTGGCCTGGGGCATCCACTCGGTCCATGCCGATGCGCCGGTCAGCGGCGTGCCCGAGCTCGTCGAGCAGGCCCGCCGCGTGGCGCGCCAGGAGGGCATTGCCCGGGACGGTGACCAGCTGTGCATCGCCGCCGGTACGCCCTTCGGCGTCGTGGGCAGCACCAACTTCATCCACATCGCAAAGGCTTGAGCACCATGACAGCCATCAAGGACATTCACGGCATCGAGATCCTGGACTCCCGGGGCCACCCCACGGTGGCGGCCACGGTCGTGCTCCAGGACGGCAGCAGCGGCTTTGCGGCCGTGCCTTCCGGGGCCTCCACCGGGTCGCGCGAGGCGGTCGAGCTGCGCGACAGGGACATGCGGCGCTATGGCGGAAGGGGTGTCGCCCTGGCGGTGTCGCACGTCAATGGCGAACTGCGCCAGGCGTTGTGCGGCATGGACGCCAGCGACCAGGGGGCGCTGGACCGGCACATGATCGCGCTGGATGGCAGTGCGGACAAATCACGCCTGGGTGCCAATGCGATCCTGGCGGTTTCGCTGGCGGCCGCCAAGGCCCGGGCCGCGCAGCGCAAGCTGCCGCTGTACCGCGCGCTCGCCACTGGCGGCGTGGCGCCTCAGCTGCCGGTGCCGATGATGAACATCATCAATGGCGGGGCGCATGCCGACAACAACGTGGACATCCAGGAGTTCATGATCCTGCCCGTGCAGGCGCCCAGCTTCAAGGAGGCCTTGCGCCAGGGCGCCGAGGTGTTCCATGCGCTCAGGAGCCTGCTCAAGGCACAGGGCAGGACCACCGCGGTGGGCGACGAGGGCGGCTTCGCGCCCGACCTGCCCTCCAACGCCGCCGCGCTGGACATGATCCTGGCGGCCATCGAAACGACCGGGCTGCGCGCGGGCAAGGACATCTGGCTCGGCCTGGACGTCGCCAGTTCCGAGCTTTTGCACGAGGGCCGCTACGAGCTGGCTGGGGAGCACAAGGCCTACACGCCGGCCGAGTTCGTCGACTACCTGGCGCAACTGGTCGCGCACTACCCCATCCTGTCCATCGAGGATGGCCTGGCCGAGAGCGACTGGGAGGGCTGGGCGCTGCTCACGCGCAGGCTCGGCCAGCATGTTCAGCTGGTGGGCGACGACTTGTTCGTCACCAACACCGCGATCCTGGAGCGCGGCATTTCCGACGGCGCGGCCAACGCCATCCTCATCAAGCCCAACCAGATCGGCACCCTCAGCGAGACGCTGGCCGCCATCGACATGGCGGCGCGCGCCGGGTTCTCGGCCGTCGTGTCGCACCGCTCGGGAGAAACCGAAGACGTCACGATCGCAGACCTGGCCGTTGCCACCCGCGCGCGCCAGATCAAGACCGGCTCGCTGTGCCGTTCCGACCGCGTCGCCAAGTACAACCAGCCTGCTGGCGATCGAGGAAGAGCTGGGCAGCGCGGGTGTCTATGCGGGCGCCGGGGCTTTCCCCGTGCCGGTTCGGCCTTGACCGCGAAGCGCCTGCACGCAGGGGCGCTTCGCCCGCTGTCCGCCGGGGCTCAGCCCTGTCCCAGTTCGGCGATCAACTCGATTTCCACGCAGGCACCCATGGGGATCTGCGCCACGCCGAAGGCGCTGCGTGCATGGACGCCGTTTTCGCCAAAGACCTGGCCCAGCAGCTCGCTGGCGCCGTTGGTCACCAGATGCTGTTCGGTGTAGTCGCCCGTGGAGTTCACCAGGCTCATCAGCTTGACGATGCGCCGCACGCGGGTGAGGTCGCCGCCGCAGGCCGCCTGCAGGGTGCCCAGCAGGTCGATGGCCACCGCGCGGGCAGCCTGCTTGCCTTCGTCGGTGCCGATGTCGCGGCCGAACTGCGCCACCCAGGGCTTGCCGTCCTTGCGCGCGATGTGGCCGCTCAGGAACACGAGATTGCCCGTCTGCACGTAGGGCACGTAGGCGGCCGCGGGCACCGACACGGGGGGCAGGGTGATGTTGAGTTCCTTCAGCTTGTCGTAAACGCTCATGGTCTTCCTCGGTATGAAGTCAGTGAAAGGGATGGTGGGACGGCCGGTGCGGCGCTGCCGGCCATGCTGGCGGCACCGGGGGTGGCCGCGAGTGTTACACAGCCCGGTGCGCGGAATCCAGCGGCAGCGGCCCTGGCGCCGCATTAGCATCAGCCCATGCCCGCCATAAGCACCACTAATGCGATTGCGCCAGCCCCCGCGGGCACGGTCGGCGCGGGCGCCGCGGCCCCCGTGCCCTGGCTGGTGCCCGCATTGTTGCTGGGGGCGGTATCGGGTGCTGCGCTGCAGTTGCAGCAGCCCGCGCTGTGGTCCGCGGCCGCCTATGCGGCGCTGCTGGTGGTGGCATGCGCGCTGGGGTGGTGCGCGCGCGCGGTCCACGGGCGCCCTCGTGCGGCGGCGGGGCGCGGGGCCCGCGCGGCGGCCACCGTGCTCGCGCTGTGCGCCGGCTCGCTGGCGATGTTCGCGGGGGCCGGGCTGCGGGCCGTGGACTACATGGAAGAAGGCCTGGCGCCCGCGCTGGAAGGGCAGGACATCCGTGTCACCGGCGTGGTGGCCGCCATGCCGCAGGCCAACGAGGCCGGAACCCGGCTGCGCATGGACGTGGAGGCCGCGCGCCTGAACGGCTCCCCCGTGGCCCTGCCCACGCGCATCGAAGTGGCCTGGTACGGGGGGCCGTTCCTTGATCCCGGCGGAGCGGTGGACCTGCAGCGCCAGCCGCCCGCCTTGAAGGCGGGTGACCGCTGGGCGCTGACGGTGCGGCTGAAGGCTCCGCACGGGCTGCGCAACCCGCACGGGTTTGACTACGAACTGTGGATGTGGGAGCAGGGGGTGCAGGCCACGGGATATGTGCGCGCGGGCCCCAGGGATGAGCCTCCGGTGCATCTGCAATCGACCTGGCGGCATCCCGTGGAGCGGCTGCGGCAATCCGTGCGCGACGCGATCCTGGACCGCCTGGCCCGCGACGTGCACGGCGACGACCCCGCCCGCGCACGCATCGCGGGCGTGGTGGCGGCTTTGGTGACGGGTGACCAGCGTGCCATCGACCGTGCCGACTGGGACGTGTTCCGCGCCACGGGCGTCGCGCACCTCATGAGCATTTCGGGCCTTCACATCACGCTGTTCGCATGGCTGGCCGCGCTGGCGGTGGGGGCGTTGTGGCGAAGGTCCACGCGGCTGTGCCTGGCGGTGCCCGCGCCGTCCGCCGCGCTGGCCGCCGGGGTGGCGCTGGCCGCGGCGTACGCCGTTTTCAGCGGCTGGGGCGTGCCTGCGCAACGCACGGTGACCATGCTGGGCGCCATCGCCCTGCTGCAGCTGTGCGGCCGCCGCTGGCCGTGGCCGCAGGTGTGGCTGCTGGCGTGCGCGGCCGTGGTGGTGGCGGACCCCTGGGCGCTCGCGCAGGCAGGCTTCTGGCTCAGCTTTGTCGCCGTGGGTATCTTGTTTGCTACTAATTCAGTAGCTGATGGCGCTTATCCATCCAGCGCTAGGCAGCGTTTTCATGCCTTGGTGCGCGAGCAGTGGGTGGTGACGCTGGCCCTCACGCCCCTGACCCTGCTGCTGTTCGGCCAGGTGTCCGTGGTGGGCTTTGCCGCCAATCTGGTGGCGATTCCCTGGGTCACCCTGGTGGTCACTCCGCTGGCACTGGGCGGGGTGCTGTGGCCGCCGCTCTGGAGCCTGGCCGCCTTCGGCCTGCAGCCGCTGGCGGTACTGCTGCAATGGCTGGCGCAGTGGCCCTGGGCCGTGCTCCACATGCCCGCGGCGCCGCTGTGGGCCGGCGTGCTGGCCGTGGCCGGGGGGGCGCTTGTGGCCGCGAGGTTGCCCTGGCGTCTGCGGTGGCTGGCCCTTCCGCTGCTGTGGCCCGCGCTGTGCTGGCAGCCCGCGCGGCCGGCGGCGGGACAGTTCGAATTGCTGGCGGCGGACATCGGCCAGGGCAATGCGGTGCTGGTGCGCACCGCGACCCACACCCTGCTGTACGACGCAGGGCCGCGTTTCAGCCGCGAAAGCGACGCGGGCCACCGCGTGCTGGTGCCGCTGCTGCGGGCGCTGGGCGAGCGCGTGGACGTGCTCATGCTCAGCCACCGCGATGCCGACCACACGGGCGGCGCGGCGGCGGTGCTGGCCCAGCAGCCGGGGGCCGAACTCACTGGTTCCATCGAGGCTGAGCACACGCTGCAGGCACTGCGCCCCGTCAGGCCCTGCGTGGCGGGCCAGCGGTGGACATGGGATGGCGTGTCTTTCGAGGTGCTGCACCCGGGGGCACAAGACGCCGCCGCGCCCACCGCCCGGCCCAACGCGCTCAGTTGCACGCTGCGCATCGCGGCCGCCGCAGAAAAAGGGGAAAGGGGCTCCGTCGCGCTGCTGGCCGGTGACATCGAGGCCGCCCAGGAGCAGGCCCTGCTGGCGCGGGGCGCCGCGGTGCAGGCCGACGTGCTGCTCGTGCCCCACCACGGGAGCAAGACCTCGTCCTCGCCGGCGTTTCTGGGGGCCGTGGCACCGCGCACTGCTTTGGTGCAGGCGGGCTACCGCAACCGCTTTGGCCACCCTGCGGCCGAGGTGCTGCAGCGCTACCGGGAGCGGGGGATCCGCGTGGTGGAGTCGTCCCGCTGCGGGGCTGCCGCGTGGTCGTCGGCGCAACCCGCGCGGGTGGCGTGTGAACGCGACGTCGGCGCGCGGTACTGGCAGCATCGCATGGCACCGTGGCCGGAGTGATCTGCGGGCGCGGCGGGCCCGCCGGCCTGCCGATGCACGGGGCCCCGGAAAGATTTTGAGCTGGTTCGGGGAGTGCGGGCGTACAACTTGCTATCCTGACAGCAGGAGGCCAGTTCATGCAGAAATTTGACGAGATGTACGCCATGCTGCCTTTCGATGGCAGCGATGTGCGGGAACACTACAAGCGCTATGCGCAGTGGTTGAACAAACAGCCCCCTGACGTGATGCAGGCCCGCCGGGCCGAGGCCGAGATGATCTTCCGGCGCGTGGGCATCACCTTTGCCGTCTACGGCGCCAAGGATGAGGGCGGGGCGGGCAACGAGCGGCTGATCCCGTTCGACCTGATTCCCCGCATCATCCCGGCCCACGAGTGGAGCAGCATGCAGCAGGGGCTGGTGCAGCGGGTCACGGCCCTCAACCGCTTCATCCACGACGTGTACCACGGCCAGGACATCATCCGCGCCGGCATCGTGCCCGCCGATCTCATCCTCAACAATGCCCAGTACCGGCCGGAGATGGCCGGCGTGCAGGTGCCCAAGAACATCTACGCGCACATCGCCGGCATCGATATCGTGCGCGCCCCCAATGCACAGGGCGAGGGCGAGTACTACGTGCTGGAGGACAACCTGCGCGTGCCCAGCGGCGTGAGCTACATGCTCGAGAACCGCAAGATGATGATGCGGCTCTTCCCCGAGCTGTTCAGCCTGCACAAGGTGGCGCCGGTGGCGCATTACCCCGACATGCTGCTGGAGACCCTGCGCGCCAGCGCGCCCGCCACGGCCGACGAGCCCACGGTGGTGGTCCTGACACCCGGCATGCACAACAGCGCGTACTTCGAGCATGCCTTCCTGGCCCAGCAGATGGGCGTGGAGCTGGTCGAAGGGCAGGACCTCGTGGTCAAGGACAAGTTCGTCTACATGCGCACCACGCGCGGCCTGCAGCGGGTGGACGTGATTTACCGCCGCGTGGACGACGACTTCCTCGACCCGCAGGTGTTCCGCCGCAACTCCACGCTGGGCTGCCACGGCCTCATGGAGGCGTACCGCGCCGGCAATGTCGGCATCTGCAATGCGGTGGGCACGGGCGTGGCCGACGACAAGTCGGTCTACCCCTACGTGCCCGAGATGATCCGCTTCTACCTGGGCCAGGAGCCCATCCTGAAGAATGTGCCCACCTGGATGTGCCGCAAGCAGGACGACCTGCAGCACGTGCTGGCGAACCTGAAGGACCTGGTGGTCAAGGAAGTGCACGGCGCGGGCGGCTACGGCATGCTCATCGGCCCGGCGGCCACGCAGGCCGAGATCGAGGACTTCCGCCGCGCGCTGCTGGCCAACCCGGCAGGCTACATCGCGCAGCCCACGCTCAGCCTGTCCAGCTGCCCCACCTACGTGGAGAGCGGCATCGCGCCGCGCCACATCGACCTGCGCCCCTTCGTGCTCAGCGGCCGCGAGGTGCAGATGGTGGCGGGGGGGCTCACGCGCGTCGCGCTGCAGGAGGGTTCGCTGGTGGTGAATTCCTCGCAGGGCGGCGGGACAAAGGACACCTGGGTGCTGGGGGAGCACACCGCCGCGCCGGCGCTGCAGTCGCAATCCATGGGCGGCATGACGCAATCACAGGGAGGATTCTGAAATGCTGAGCCGCACCGCCGACCATCTGTTCTGGATGTCCAGGTACACCGAAAGGGCGGAAAACACCGCCCGCATGCTCAACGTGAGCTACGAAACCTCGCTGCTGCCCCAGTCCGCCGACGTGGCGCAGGAAGGCTGGGAAGGGCTGCTGTCCATCAGCGAGCTGATCCCGGCCTATGCCGCCAAGCATGGCAAGGTCACGCCGCAGCGCGTGCTCGAGTTCATGGTGCGCGACGGCGACAACCCCTCGTCCATCCTCTCGTGCCTGCGTGCCGCCCGCGAAAATGCGCGGGCCGTGCGTGGCGCCCTCACCACCGAGGTGTGGGAGACGCAGAACCAGACCTGGCTGGAACTGCACCGCCAGCTCGAAGGCAGCGCCTTCGAACGGGATCCGGGGCAGTTCTTCGAATGGGTGAAGTACCGCTCGCACCTGTCGCGCGGCGTGGTGCTGGGCACCATGCTGCAGGACGAGGCTTTTCATTTCCTGCGCATGGGCACCTTCCTGGAGCGGGCGGACAACACCGCGCGCCTGCTGGACGTGAAGTTCCATGCGGTGAAGAACGACTTCTTCGGCCGGGCCAGCGAGCGCAACCAGGAGAACGACTTCTACCATTGGAGCGCCATCCTGCGCAGCGTCTCGGCCTTCGAGGTCTACCGCAAGGTCTACCGCGACGTGATCACCCCCGGCCGCGTGGCCGACCTGCTGATCCTGCGCCGCGACATGCCCCGCTCGCTGCACGCCTGTCTGCGCGAAGTGGTGGACAACCTGGGCGTCGTGGCCAATCAGCAGTCGGCTGAAACGCAGCGCCGCGCGGGCCGCCTGCTGGCCGACCTGCAATATGGCCGCATCGACGAAATCCTGTCGACAGGGCTGCACGCGTTCCTCACGCAGTTCCTTGACCGGGTCAACGACCTGGGAGGGGGCATCAGCCGCGACTTCCTGGTGACCACGGGCGACTGAGCCGGCGCGATACCGAAAGAAACCCCGCACGGCAGGCGGGCGCAGGCTGGGGGCTCAGGCCCCCATGGCAGCAGATCCCTGGGGCCACTGCTGCGCCACGATGGTGCGGACATGTGCCACCGCCGAATCGCGGAGCGCATCGGTGCGCCAGCCGAGCTCGATGGCATAGCGCGGCATGGCGATCGGGCAGGGCAGAACCTGCAGGCCGGTCATCCGCGCGATCGCCTGGGCCGCATGCGCGGGCAGCGTGGCGACCGCGCGGGTTCCCGCCAGCAGGTAGGGCAGGGCGGCGAAATGCGTGGTGGATGCAATCACACGGCGCTTGTGGCCCGTGGCGGCCAGCACCTCGTCCACCACGCCGATGAAGCCGCCCGACGAGATGAGCACATGCTCGCGGTGCACGTAGTCCTCCACGCTCAGGCCGGGCGGGGCTGCGCCGCCGCGCCGCTTGCCCGCCCTGGCGACGGGGCCCGGCGCCACTGCGTCGATGAGGCAGGCGTACCCCCCTTCGCCCAGCGCCTGGTGGCTGAGCCAGCGTGTGGCGAATCCGCCGGCCGTGATCGCCAGGTCGATCTCGCGCGCCATGAGCATCTCGGCCACGATCTGGCTGTGCGTCTGCCGAAAGGCCAGGCGCAGGCCGGGCGCGTGCTGCGCCACGGCCCTCACCAGCGCCTGGCCCATCGCGATCTCGAAATCATCCGACATGCCGATCACCACGGACCGCCCCTGATAGCGCGCCCGGGGCGTGGAGCCCAGGGCGAGGCTCTCCCTGCATTTGTTCAGCGCTTCGCTGATCACGGGCTTGAGCTCCTGCGCGCGCAGCGTGGGCGCCAGGCCACGGCCAGTGCGGGTGAACAGCGGGTCGCCATATACATGGCGCAGCCGTGCCAGCGCCGCGCTCACGGCCGACTGGGTCACGCCCAGCCGCAGCGCCGCGCGCGTGGCCCCACCTTCCTCGTGCAAGGCCTCGAAGACGCGCAGGACGTTGAGATCAAATCCGATATCAATATCATTCATATCACTAAGCAACGGTGGCGGATTGATTCATCTTAGGGCTTTGGCAACACTGGGGGACCTCTTTCTCCCAAGGACTTCCACCATGCCCCTCACGACCGTTGCCGCCCTGCAGATCGGCTCTTCCCCCGCGGGTACCGCGCAGACGCTGGCCGATGTGCTCGCCCACGAGGCCGATATCCAGGCATCGGGCGCGCGGCTGGTGGTCATGCCCGAGGCCCTGCTGGGCGGCTACCCCAAGGGCGAGATCTTTGGCACGCGCCTGGGCTATCGCCTGCCGGAAGGGCGTGAGGCCTTCGCCCGGTACCACGCCAGCGCCATCGACGTGCCAGGGCCCGAGACGCAGGCACTGGCTGGCCTGTCGGCACGCACCGGCGCCACGCTCGTGCTCGGCGTGATCGAGCGCGCGGGCAGCACGCTGTACTGCACTGCCCTGTACTTCGACCCGGTGGAGGGGCTGGTGGCCAGGCACCGCAAGCTGATGCCCACCGGCACCGAGCGGCTGATATGGGGCATGGGAGATGGCTCCACCCTGCCGGTCGTCGAATCGGCCGCGGGCCGCGTGGGCGGCGTGATCTGCTGGGAGAACCACATGCCGCTGCTGCGCACCGCCATGTACGCGCAGGGTGTGCAGGTCTGGTGCGCGCCCACGGTGGACGAACGCGACATCTGGCAGTGCTCCATGCGCCACATCGCGCACGAGGGGCGCTGCTTCGTGATCAGCGCCTGCCAGGTGCAGCCGTCGCCGCGTGAGCTGGGGGTGGAGGCGCCGGGGTGGGAGCCGGACCGGCCGCTCATCCGCGGCAACAGCGTGATCGTCGGGCCGCTGGGCGACGTGCTGGCGGGTCCGCTGCAGGGCCGGACAGGCTTGCTCACCGCGCAGATCGATGTGGAGGAGCTGGTGCGCGCGCGCTATGACTTCGATGTGGTCGGCCACTATGCACGGCCGGATATCTTCAATCTGCAGGTCGACCGCCGCGCCAGGCACACCGTGGCGTTCACCGACTGAGCGCGCGGCCAAGGCCCGCAGTGAGAGTGCCAGGAAAGCCGCATACGCCATGACCACACAGATTCCCCCCACCCCCGATCCATCACACGCCTGGGGTTTCCGCACCCTTGCGGTCCATGCGGGCCAGGCACCCGATCCCGGCACGGGGGCCATCGCGACACCCATCGTCGCAACCTCGGCCTTTGCCTATGACGATTTTGATGCGGGCGTGAGCCGCTTCAATGGCGATGCGCCTGGCTACGTCTACAGCCGATTCGCCAACCCGACCGTCGCCGCCTTCGAGCGCAAGATGGCCCTGCTGGAAGGTGCCCCCGCCGCCGTCGGGTTCGCCAGCGGCATGGCGGCCATCAGCGCGAGCCTGATCGGCCTGCTCTCGGCGGGCGATACCGTCGCCTGCGTCGGCACGCTCTATGGCGGCACCGATGGCGTGATGCGCACGCTGCTGCCGCGCCTGGGCATCGGCGTGCGGCATTTCGCCACCGTGGAGGGTTTGCAGGAGGGCCTCCCCACGGGCACGCGCATCGTCTACGTGGAGACGCCCAGCAACCCGACGCTGGAAGTGACCGACCTGGAGCAGGTGGCGCAGGTGGCCCGGCGGGCGGGCGCGATCAGCATCGCCGACAACACCTTCGCCACGCCTTACCTCACCCGGCCACGGGCGCTGGGCATCGATGTGGTGGTGCATTCGGCGACCAAGTTCATCAGTGGCCACGGCGACGCCACTGGCGGAGCGGCCGTGGGCTCCGTGGAGCTGATGAATGCGATTCGTTCGGCGGGCATGGGCCAGCTGGGCGGGTGCCTCAGCCCGCACGAGGCGGCGATGCTGCTGCGCGGGCTCAAGACGCTGCCGCTGCGCGTGCAGGCCGCCTGCGCATCGGCGCATGCGCTGGCCCACGGCCTTGACCGCCATCCTGCGGTGGAGCGCGTGTATTACCCCGGCCTGGGCGACCATCCCGGGCATGCGGTGGCGGCGCGCCAGATGCGCCACTTCGGCAGCATTCTGGCGTTCGACCTGCGGGGCGGGCGCGAGGCCGCGCGGCACTTCCTCGACCGCTTGTGCATCGTGACCCAGGCCGTGTCCGTGGGCGATGCCGATTCGCTGGCCTGCCACCCCGCATCCACCACCCACCGCGGCATGCCCGAGGCCGTGCGGCGCGCCAACGGGGTGTCGGATGCGCTGGTGCGCATGAGCATCGGCATCGAGGATGTGCAGGACCTCCAGGCCGACGTGGTGCAGGCGCTAGGCTGACGCCGGCGGCTGCTGCCTGCTGCTACTACTCCTGGGCGTTGCGCTTTTGGTCGCGCAGCATGAAGAGGTACAGGCTTTCGACCTTCTCGCGCGCCCACGGCGTCTTGCGCAGGAACTTCAGGCTGGAGCCCACGCTGGGGTCGCTCTGGAAACAGCGGATGGGGATTTGCCGGCCGAGTTCATCCCAGCCAAAGTAGTCGGCCAGCCCGACCACCATGGCTTCCAGGGTCACGCCGTGCAGGGGGTTGCGCTGCTGCCTGGCGGGGGCTTGGGGTGTGGACGCCGGCGCGCCGGCGGGTGCTGCTGTGGGCGCGGGGGCTTCCTGGGTCGCGGGGTCTGGGCGGGGCTCGGTGGCGTTCATGGACCCAAGCATAAGGCCGCGGGCGGCGGGGTCAAGCAACCCGCTGGAGCCCGGTTTCACGCTGGCACAGCTCTGCCGCCCAGTCCACGAAGGCCCGCACCTTCGCGCTCAGGTGCCGGTTGGGGGGGTACACCACATACACGGGCAGCAGCGGCTGGGTCCACTCCGGCAGCAGCCGCACCAGCGTACCCTCTTGCAGGTGCCGCTCGGCCTGGTAGCTCGTGATCTGGCCGATCCCGAGGCCCGCCACGATGGAGGTCACGTAGGCATTGCTCTCGTTGACGCTCAGCTGGTAGGGGCCCGTGATGTCGATGGACTCGTCGCCCTTGCGGAACTCCAGCGGGTAGTGCCGGCCGGTCTGGGGGGAAAAGTAGATCACGCTGGCGTGCTTTTCCTCGATCTCCAGCGGGTGGGCGGGCGAGCCCTTGCGCGACACGTAGTCGGGCGAGGCCACCGTGATGAATTCCAGGTTGCCGATGCGCCGGGCCACCAGCGACTGGTCGCTGAGCTCGCCCCCGCGGATCACGCAGTCCACGTTGTCGCCGATCAGGTCCACGATGCGGTCGCTCACCCCCAGGTCCAGCTGGATGTCGGGGTAGCGGGCATGGAACTCCGCCAGGTGCGGGATGATGAGCAATTGCGCCATGGACGTTCCGACGTCGATGCGCAGGCGCCCGCGTGGATTCGCGCGCGCGTTGGTCATGCTGGCCTCGATGTCGTCCAGATCGGTCAGCAGGCGCACCGTGCGGTCGTAGTAGGCGGCGCCGTCCGGCGTCACCGTCACACGCCGGGTGGTGCGGTTGAGCAGCTTCACGCGCAGGCGCTCCTCCAGCGCCTGCACATGCTTGGTCACGGTGGCTTTGGGCAGCGAGAGCGAATCCGCCGCCCGGGTAAACGTGCCGGCCTCCACCACCCGCACGAATATGCGCATGGCCTGTATCTGGTCCATGGCTTCTCCTTGAATCTGGAACTACAGCACCCACCAGTGGGTGCTGAGGAATTCTCACACGCGCGCCACC
This sequence comes from Acidovorax sp. GW821-FHT09A11, assembly GCF_059418365.1. Classification (NCBI taxonomy): domain Bacteria; kingdom Pseudomonadati; phylum Pseudomonadota; class Betaproteobacteria; order Burkholderiales; family Comamonadaceae; genus Acidovorax; species Acidovorax sp. GW821-FHT09A11. Next base: position 125,758 of record NZ_JBWKPS010000008.1, on the reverse strand, counting down.
CCGTGATTGTTGAGCTTTTGGAAACAGTGCGGTGGTGTTTGGCCTGTTTATCCCGAAGGCACAAGCTACTACATTTGACCCATCGTTCACCTACCTTCACCCACTGGGTACATGCCATGCAGCCCGACCAACCGTCTTCGCCATCCTCCACACCGCAGCCTGCCGCAGCGCCCGCCAAGGCAGCCCGTGCGCCTGGGTCCGCTTCCAAGGCGGCGGCGTCCGTGTGCTCCGATGCCACCATCGAGGTGACCAAGGGGCAGGACGTGGCGGTGCGCATGTACGGCCGCAAGAAGTCCGGACAGGCCTCGCCCGTGGTGGTGCATTTTCATGGCGGGGCCTTCGTGTCGGGGGATCTCGACAACGGCTGCACCGTGGCGTCCCTGCTGGAGGGCGTGGGGGCCGTGGTGGTTTCCGTGGCTTACCCGCTCACTCCGTTTCCGCAGCCCGTGGACACGGGCTATGACGTGCTCAAGTGGGTGCACCGCAACCGGGTCAAGCTCGGCGGGCAGGGCGCGCTGGTCTATCTGGCCGGGGAAGAGGCGGGCGGCAACCTGGCTGCCGCCGTGGGCCTGATGGCGCGGGACCAGTCGCACCCGCCGCTGGCCGGGCAGATTCTCCTGTCCCCCATGCTCGACCCCTGTGTGGGCACGGCCTCGTTGCGCGAAGCCACGGGCAACGCCACGGGCTGCAAGTGGACGGAAGGCTGGCGCAATTTCCTGCGCTGCCCCCGCGATGCCGAGCACCCCTATGCCGTGCCGGCGTCCGCGCACCGGCTCTCGGGCCTGCCGCCCACGCTCGTGCTGGTGGGGGACACCGACCCCATGCACGACGAGGCACTGGCCTACGCCGCGCGGCTGGAGGCTGCGGGCCTGCAGGTCACGCGCCATGTGTTCTCCAAGACCGCCCAGTGGCCCGATGCGCTGCTGCAGACCGGCCAGCACGAATGTCCGTGCGCCGCGGGCGCCCAGGACCAGTTCCGGATGTTCTTTGAGGCCACCCGATGTCCGGTGCCCTCCTGAAGACCCTGGCCGCAGAAAGTCATTGACCTCAACTTAAGTTGAGGTTCGATACTTCGGCCTCTCAACAATCCATTTGCATTCTTTGCACTGATTTTCCGGCCTGGCGTGCCGGAGGGAGAGGCTTTGCCCGCGCATGCCTCCCCCCTGTGCCCGACGCCACTGATTTGAACGACACGGAGGAAAGAAAACACCATGAGCACACCCATCTTTTTGCCCGCCGGCTGCGGCGGCTGTCACACCACCCAGCGCCAAAGCGTCTGTTGACGTGCAAGCGCCCATGGGCCCGCGCGCTGCGTTCCGGGCTTGACCTTCTCACCGTGTCATTGCCCAGATTCGCACCTGCGCCGCCGCACTGACACCTGCCTGCACCAGTGCACTGACACCTGCTGTGGCAGAAAACCTTCCATGGCGTGCCCGCGAAGGCCGCCCTTATGACCGAAAGTGACCATGAACTCCAATCCTCTCTCCCACAAGAGCCGCCCGCTGGGCCTGGCCACCCTGGCCACCGCCGTGACGGCCGCCGTAGCCGCCGCCATCCTTGTTTTCCAGGCGCCCGTGGCGCAGGCCGATGGCACCCCTGCGGCGCCACCGGCCATGCCCGTGTCGGTGGCTGCCGTGCTGCAAAAGGACATCGCCCTGTGGGACGAGTTCTCCGGCCGGCTCGAAGCCGTGCAGCGTGTGGACGTGCGGCCGCGCGTCTCGGGTGCCGTGCAGGCCGTGCACTTCCGTGAAGGCTCGCTGGTGAAGCAGGGTGATCTGCTCGTGACCGTGGACCCGGCACCCTACGCCGCCGAGGTGGACCGTGCCGAGGCGCAGGTGGTGGCCGCGCAGGCCCGCGTGTCGTACACCCGCAGCGAAATGGAGCGGGCCACGCGCCTGCTCGAAGAGCGCGCCATTGCCCAGCGCGAGCACGACGAACGCCTGAACGCGCAGCGCGAGGCCGATGCCAACCTGCGCGCCGCCCAGGCCGCGCTGCAGACCGCCAGGCTGAACCTCGGCTACACCCAGGTGCGCGCCCCGGTGGCGGGCCGTGTGGGCCGCATCGAAGTCACCGTGGGCAACCTGGTGGCCGCCGGTGCGGGCGCCCCCGTGCTGACCACGCTGGTGTCCGTGAGCCCCATCTACGCGAGCTTCGATACCGACGAGCAGATCGTGGTGAAGGCCCTGGCGGACCTGCAAAGCGGCCAGCGCGGCCACAGCGCGCGCCAGCTCATCGAGCGCATTCCCGTGCAGATGGGCACCGGCACCACGGGCGGCACGCCGCATGCCGGCCGCCTGCAGCTCATCGACAACCAGGTCGATGCCAAGAGCGGCACGGTGCGTGTGCGCGCGGTGTTCGACAACGAAGACGGCGCCTTGATGCCCGGCCAGTTCGCGCGCATCCGCATGGGCCAGGCCCGCAACACGCAGGCACTGCTCATCAACGAGCGTGCCGTGGGCACCGACCAGAACAAGAAGTTCGTGATGGTGGTGGGCGAGGGCAACAAGGCCGAGTACCGCGAGGTCACCCTGGGCGCGCCGATTGACGGCCTGCGCGTGGTCACCTCGGGCCTCAAGGCGGGCGAGAACATCGTCGTCAACGGCCTGCAGCGCGTGCGCCCCGGTGCCGTGGTGGCACCCCAGCCCGTGCCCATGACCGCGAAGGCCGAGATTGCGGGTGATCGCAAGGAAGCCAAGAACAACAGCAAGTCGCCCGCCGCCTGAGCGGGAGCGACGCAAGGAATTTGCATCCATGAATCTATCCCGCTTCTTCATCGACCGCCCCATCTTTGCGGGGGTGCTGTCGGTGCTCATCTTCCTCGGAGGGCTCATCGCATTGCGCGGTCTGCCCATCTCCGAATACCCTGAAGTCGCGCCGCCCTCCGTGGTGGTGCGCGCACAGTACCCCGGCGCCAACCCCAAGGTGATCGCCGAGACCGTGGCCACGCCGCTGGAGGAGTCCATCAACGGCGTGGAAGGCATGCTCTACATGGGCAGCCAGGCCACCACCGACGGCGTGATGACGCTCACGGTGACGTTCCAGCTGGGCACCGACCCCGACAAGGCACAGCAGCTGGTGCAAAACCGCGTCTCGCAGGCCGAGCCGCGCCTGCCCGAGGAAGTGCGCCGCCTGGGCGTCACCACCGTGAAGAGCGCGCCGGACCTGACCATGGTGGTCCACCTGGTCTCGCCCAACAACCGCTATGACATCGACTACCTGCGCAACTACGCGGTGCTCAATGTGAAGGACCGGCTCGCCCGCATTGGCGGCGTGGGCCAGGTGCAGATCTTCGGCGGCGGCGACTACTCCATGCGTGTGTGGCTCGACCCGCAGAAGGTCGCGCAGCGCGGCCTCTCGGCCAGCGACGTGGTGACCGCCATCCGCGGCCAGAACGTGCAGGCCGCCGCCGGCGTGGTGGGCGCATCGCCCGGCCTGCCGGGCGTGGACCTGCAACTGTCCATCAACGCGCAGGGCCGCCTGCAGACCGAGGAAGAGTTCGGCGACATCATCGTCAAGACCGGTGCCGACGGCGCGGTGACGCGCCTGCGCGACATTGCCCGCCTGGAGCTGGGTGCGGCCGACTACTCGCTGCGCTCGCTGCTCAACAACGACCCGGCCGTGGGCATGGGCGTGTTCCAGGCGCCGGGCTCCAACGCGCTCGACATCTCGGCCAACGTGCGCAAGACCATGGACGAGATCCAGAAGAACATGCCCGAAGGCGTGGAGTACCGCATTGCCTACGACCCCACGCAGTTCGTGCGTGCCTCGATCAAGTCCGTGATCCACACGCTGCTCGAAGCCATCGCCCTCGTGGTGCTGGTGGTGATCCTATTCCTGCAGACCTGGCGCGCCTCCATCATCCCGCTGCTGGCCGTGCCGGTGTCGGTGGTGGGCACGTTCGCGGTGCTGCACCTGCTGGGATTTTCGATCAATGCGCTGTCGCTCTTCGGCCTGGTGCTGGCCATCGGCATCGTGGTGGATGACGCCATCGTGGTGGTGGAGAACGTGGAGCGCAACATCGAGGCGGGCCTGACCCCGCGCGAGGCCACCTACCGCGCCATGCGTGAAGTGTCTGGCCCCATCATCGCCATCGCATTGGTGCTGGTGGCGGTGTTCGTGCCGCTGGCCTTCATCAGCGGGCTCACGGGCCAGTTCTACCGCCAGTTCGCGGTCACGATCGCGATCTCCACGGTGATCTCGGCGATCAACTCGCTGACCCTGTCGCCCGCACTCAGTGCATTGCTGCTCAAGGGCCACAACGAGCCCAAGGATGCGCTCACGCGCGGCATGGACAAGGTGTTCGGTGGCCTGTTCCGGGGCTTCAACCGCCTGTTCCATCGCGGCTCCGAGGCCTACAGCGGCGGCGTCAAGCGCGTCATTGGCCGCAAGGCACTGATGTTTGTGATCTACCTGGCCCTGGTGGGTGCCACGGTGGGGCTGTTCAAGATCGTGCCCGGCGGCTTCGTGCCCGCGCAGGACAAGCAGTACCTGATCGGCTTTGCCCAGCTGCCCGACGGCGCCACGCTGGACCGCACCGAGAACGTGATCCGCCGCATGGGCGAGATCATGAAGGAGAACCCGAACGTCGAAGACGCGATCGCCTTCCCGGGTCTGTCGATCAACGGCTTCACCAACAGCTCGAACTCGGGCATCGTGTTCGCCACGCTCAAGCCCTTTGCCGAGCGCACCCGCGCCGACCAGAGCGGCGGCGCCGTGGCAGGGCAGCTGAACCAGGCGTTCGGCGGCATCCAGGATGCGTTCATCGCCATGTTCCCGCCGCCCCCGGTGGCGGGGCTGGGCACCACGGGTGGCTTCAAGCTGCAGATCGAAGACCGCGCCTCGCTGGGCTACGAAGCCATGGATGGCGCCGTGAAGGCCTTCATGGCCAAGGCCTACCAGACGCCCGAACTGGCCGGCCTGTTCACGAGCTGGCAGGTCAACGTGCCGCAGCTGTACGCCAACATCGACCGCACCAAGGCGCGCCAGCTGGGCGTGCCCGTGACGGATGTGTTCGACACGCTGCAGATCTACCTGGGCAGCCTGTACGCCAACGACTTCAACCAGTTCGGACGCACCTACAGCGTGCGCGTGCAGGCCGATGCGGCCTACCGCGCGCGGGCCGAGGACGTGGGCCTTCTCAAGGTGCGCTCCACCACCGGCGAGATGGTGCCGCTGTCGGCGCTGATGAAGATGGAGCCCAGCTTCGGCCCCGAGCGTGCCATGCGCTACAACGGTTATCTGGCGGCGGACATCAATGGCGGCCCCGCGCCCGGCTTCTCGTCGGGCCAGGCCCAGGCGGCCGTCGAGCGCATCGCCGCCGAGACGCTGCCCCAGGGCATCACGTTCGAGTGGACCGAGCTGACCTACCAGGAAATCCTGGCCGGCAACTCCGCCGTGCTGGTGTTCCCGCTGGCCATCCTGCTGGTGTTCCTGGTGCTGGCCGCGCAGTACGAAAGCCTGACGCTGCCCATTGCCATCATCCTGATCGTGCCCATGGGCCTGCTGGCGGCGATGACGGGTGTGTGGCTGAGCAAGGGCGACAACAACGTGTTCACGCAGATCGGACTCATCGTGCTGGTGGGGCTGTCGGCCAAGAACGCGATCCTGATCGTGGAGTTTGCGCGCGAGCTGGAGTTTGCGGGCCGCACACCGGTGCAGGCCGCCATCGAGGCCAGCCGCCTGCGGCTGCGCCCCATCCTGATGACCTCGCTGGCCTTCGTGATGGGGGTGCTGCCCCTGGTGCTGTCCACCGGTGCGGGCGCCGAGATGCGCAGCGCCATGGGCGTGGCGGTGTTCGCCGGGATGATTGGTGTGACGGCCTTCGGCCTGTTCCTCACGCCCGTGTTCTACGTGCTGCTGCGCAAGCTGGCAGGCAACCGCCCGCTGGTGGAGCATGGCGCGCATGTGGCGCCCATCTCGCACACCCCGGGCAGCGGCGGCATCTCCCACCCCGTGCTGGCCGCGCCCCGCAAGGAGCACGAATGATGCACACGACCACAACGACCTTTGTGGCCCTGGACGCTCGCGCCACGCTGCAGGATGCAGCGGGTGTATTCGATGGGGCCGGAGACCAAGCATGACCGATTCGTTATTGAAGAACTCCCCTGACGTCGCCCCAGCGGTGCGCAAGCGCAGCCTGCTGGCGCCCCTGGCCGCCGCCCTGGTGCTGGCCGGCTGCATGACGCAGCCCGTGGCCCCCGCGCCGCATGCGGGCGTGCCCGTGCCCACCCGCTTCACCGCCGGCGGCGACACGCTGCCCACGGCACCCTGGACGGTCGCCGCCCCCGCCGAGGCGCAGCCGCGCGGCGAATGGTGGCTGGGCTTTCAAGACCCGGTGCTGGCCGACCTGGTGCAGCGTGCGGGCACGGCCAATACCAGCATCCAGCAGGCCGCCGCGCGGCTGGCCGAGGCGCGCTCGCTGCTGCGCTCTGCCGACGCCGCCCGCTCGGTGCAGGTGGGCGCCTCGGCCGGCGTGGCGCGCCAGGCAGGCGCTGCCACCACCGGCAGCGCGGCACCCGCCACGCTGGGCACTGCGGGGCTCAACGCCTCCTACGAGCTGGACCTGTTCGGCCGCCTCTCGCAAACCAGCGACGCCGCGCGCCTGGACGCCGACACGCGCGAAGCCCTGCTGCAAAGCACGCGCCTCATGGTGCAGGCCGATGTGGCGCAAACCTATCTGCAACTGCGCGCCGTGCAGGCCGAGCAGGTGCTGGTGCAGGAGAGCCTGGCCGCCTACGAAGGCACGCTGCGCCTCACGCAGCGCCGCCTGCAGGCGGGCGACGTGGCTGAACTGGACGTGGCCCGCGTGCAGACCGAAGTGGCCGCCACGGAGTCCGACGCCCTGGCCCTGCAGCGCCAGCAGGCCCTGCTGACCAACGCCCTGGCCGTGCTGGCGGGCGAGGTGGCCAGCGGCTTTGTTCTGGCCCCCGCCACGGGCGACGCGGCGCTGCCGGTGATCCCGCCCGGCGTGCCCGGCACCGTGCTGGCCCGCCGCCCCGATGTGTCGGCCGCCCAGACCGCCGTGCTGGCCGCGCAGGCCCGCGTGGGCGTGGCGCAGAAGGCGTGGTTCCCGGCCGTCACGCTCACGGGCAACGCGGGGCATGCATCGCCGGAGCTGGGTGATTTGTTCAAGTGGTCCGCCCGCGCCTGGGGTGTGGGTGCGCTGCTGTCGCTGCCGATCTTTGACGGCGGCCAGCGCGATGCGCAGATCGAGGGGGCGAAGGCCCGGCTCGAAGCCGCGCTGGCCGACCACCGGGGCCAGGTGCTCAATGCCTTCCGCGACGTGGAGGATCAGTTGACCTCGCTGCGCCTGTTGTCCGGCCAGGCCGAGGCCCAGGCGCGAGCGGTGACCGCCGCGCGCCGTGCGACGCAGCTGTCGGACGCGCGGTACCGCAACGGCCTGGTGAGCCAGCTCGAACTGCTGGACGCCCGCCGCAGCGAGCTGCGCAACCGCCGTCAGGCATTGCAGGTGCGCACGGCGCAATACGTCGCCACGGTGGGCCTCATCCGGGCGCTGGGGGGTGGCTGGGGTGGGGAGGCAACCGCCCAGGTGGCCGCCGCGTCCGCGCAGTAGGTGCAAGCGGGGAGCGGCGGCGCGCCCTGCGCGTGGCCACCGCACGGGTGGCCCACGGCCGCCAATAGCCAGCTCCGCGGGGCGGGGTTGCACGGCCTTGTCTGCGGGGCGGCGCGCGGGCGCCTATAGTGTCCGGTTTTCCGTCTGGTCCGGCCCGCGCCGGGCCCGAGGTTGTCCGTACCACCGTTTTGTCATCAGGAGCCTTTGCATGAGCTACCCCAGCACCCAACTTTTCATTGCCGGTCAATGGCAGGATGCCGCCGATGGCAAGACCATCGCGGTGTTCAATCCGTCCACCGGCCAGGAAATCGGCCGCGTGGCCCATGCCGGCAAGGCCGACCTGGACCTGGCGCTCGCCGCCGCGCAAAAGGGATTCGAGGCCTGGCGCGGCATGCCCGCCGCCGAACGCGCCAAGACCATGCGCCGCGCCGCCGCGCTGATGCGCGAGCGCGCCGAGGCGATTGCGGCCGTCATGGTGCAGGAGCAGGGCAAGCCCCTGGCCGAAGCCAAGGTCGAGACCATGGCCTCGGCCGACATCATCGAATGGTTCGCCGACGAATCCCTGCGCGTGTACGGCCGCATCGTGCCCTCGCGCAACCTCAAGGCCACGCAGATGGTGCTCAAGGACCCGGTGGGCCCCGTGGCGGCCTTCACGCCCTGGAACTTCCCCATCAACCAGGTCGTGCGCAAGCTCGCCGCCGCGCTGGCCGCGGGCTGCTCCATCCTGGTGAAGGCCCCCGAGGAAACCCCCGCCAGCCCGGCCGAGCTGATCCGCGCGTTTGCCGATGCCGGCGTGCCCGCGGGCACCGTGGGCCTGGTGTATGGCGACCCGGCTGAAATCTCCAGCTATCTCATTCCGCACCCGGTCATCCGCAAGGTCACGTTCACGGGTTCCACGCCCGTGGGCAAGCAGCTGGCGGCGCTGGCCGGCAAGCACATGAAGCGCGTGACCATGGAGCTGGGCGGCCATGCCCCCGTGATCGTGGCCGAAGACGCCGACCTGGAGCTGGCCATCAAGATCGGGAGCGGCGCCAAGTTCCGCAACGCGGGCCAGGTCTGCATCTCGCCCACCCGCTACCTGGTGCACGAGAGCATCCGTGCCGAGTTCGTCGCGGCCTTCGCCAAGTACGCCCAGGGCCTGAAAGTGGGCGACGGCCTGGCCGCCGGCACGCAGATGGGCCCGCTGGCCAACCCGCGCCGCATCACCGCCATGGCCGACCTGCTGGCCGACGCGGTGCAGCAGGGCGCCAAGGTGCTGGCCGGTGGCGAGCGCATCGGCACCGAAGGCAACTTCTTCCAGCCCACCGTGCTCAACGACGTGCCGCTGTCCGCCCGCATCGTCAACGAAGAACCCTTCGGCCCCGTGGCGGCCGTGCGCGGCTTCGAGAAGATCGAGGACGCGATCGCCGAGGCCAACCGCCTGCCGTTCGGCCTGGCCGGCTATGCCTTCACCACCTCGCTGAAGAACGCCCACCTGCTGGCGCAGCGGCTGGAAGTGGGCATGCTGTGGATCAACCAGGCTGCTGCTCCTGCCGCAGAGCTGCCGTTCGGCGGCTTGAAGGATTCGGGCTACGGCTCCGAAGGCGGCCCGGAGGCCATCGAGGCACACATGAACACGCGCCTGGTGTCGATCATGAACGTGTGAGACAACGCGAACCCGATAAAAAGGCCCCGGCCGGTGATCACCGGCCGGGGCCTTTTTTGTTTTTTGGGTGGCTTTTCTGCAGCGGGCGGCGGAACGAGAAGACGCCGGCCGGGTCATTCGCCATGTGGTTTTTGTCTGGTGTTGCATTTCAAGCGCTTTATTGCTGAATTTAATATATCAATGGTTATTTATAAGGGATCATGATTTACTGCATTCAATTTCAAATTTACTGATTGCAATTAGTGAAAAAAATCAATGAGGGATATCTGGGGAAAAAACTTTCAGAAGTTGTTTTTCTCCGGGCGCTGTGGGTGGCGGGTTTTTTCTGGATATTGGGGGCGGCTTCTTCGCTGGCGTTCGCCGCGGCGCTGCCGACCCCTGCCCTGGCACGCACGGCGGTACTTTTCATTGAAGATGATGTGGCCCACCACGAAGCGTTGATGGCTGGCGCGGGTTCAGCGGCAGAGGTTGTCGTGCTGGATGCCAGGACTGATGGCTTGCGCCAGATGGCCGACGCGCTGTCGGGCCGCAAGAACATCTCCGCCGTACATTTGATCTCGCATGGTGCGCAAGGTGCATTGGCCCTGGGCTCGCTGACCCTCGACAGCCAGGCATTGCGGGGGAGGGGCCCGGACCTCGCGCGCATTCGCGAGGCGCTTGGCGACGAGGCCGACCTGCTGCTGTACGGTTGCGAGGTGGGGCGGGGCGCTGAAGGCCAGGCATTCATGGCCCTGCTGGCCGAGGCAACCGGTGCACAGGTTGCCGCGTCCACCAACCTCACGGGTGATGCCGGTCAAGGCGGCGACTGGCTGCTGGAACACCGTACCGGCCCATTGCGCAGCACGGTCCTGGCCTTCCCCTCGTACCGCCATGTCCTGCCCACCGTCGCTGGCACCTTGTCGATCAATCCGACCCTCGCGGACAACACCTTCACGGTCTCCAAGTTCCTCGACAGCAATCTCTCGGCCCAGATCCATTTTCCCAACATCGAATACGAGATCTACTTCGCCAACGTCGGCAATACGCTCAGCGGCAGTGTCACGAACTTCGACCTGACCAGCAGCGGCAGCAACTCCATGCTGATCTTCAGCACCTTGAACCCGGTCGGCGCGCTTGTCATCAAAAGCCAGTTGAACCGTCTGTTCGGCATCACCAGTTTCGTCATCCAGGACGTGCAGGCGCTGGGAGCGACCTATACCGCCACCGGCTACCGCAACGGCGTGGCAACGGGTGCCGGCCATCCCTTTGTTGCCGATGCGGGCGGCTCCAACGTCACCGTCAATCTGCTGGCGGACTTCGGAAATGTCGACGAGGTCCGGATCACCACCACTGGCAGCGCCGGAGCGCCCAACCAGCTGTGGCAGGAAGGTTTCAACAACTTCGTGTTCACCGAGCCCACCGGCAATGCCGACTTGAGTGCCCTGTCGGCGTCGTCCGGCGGCTTTTCATTCTTGGCCGCGACAACCAGCTACGGCTTTACGGTCGCCAACGCAATAACCAGCACGACTGTCACGCCAACGGTCGACACTCCGGGCGCAACCGTCACCGTCAACGGTGTGACCGTTGCCAGCGGCACCGCCTCAGGGGCTATTGCGCTGAACGTCGGCTCCAACACCATCACCACCGTCGTCACGGCTCTCGACGGGAGCACCACCAAGACCTACACCATCACCGTCACGCGCGCGGCACCGCCCTCGAGCAATGCCAACCTGAGCAACCTAGCGCTCTCGGCAGGTACTTTGAACCCCGTGTTCGCCTCGGGCACCACCTCCTACACGGCCAGCGTGCCCTTCACTACAACATCGCTCACCGCCACGCCCACCGTGGCCGATGCCACTGCCAGCGTCACCGTCAACGGTGTCGCTGTCACCAGCGGCAATGCGTCGGGGGCCATTGCGTTGGCAGTGGGCTCCAACACGATTACCACCGTCGTGACCGCCCAGGACGGATCCACGACCAGCACCTACACCACCACCGTCACCCGCGCGGCCGCGTCGGGCAACAACCAACTGGGCGCGCTGTCGCTTTCAAGCGGCGCACTGACCCCCGCGTTTGCCTCGGGCACCACCGGCTACACGGCCAGTGTGGGCAATGCCACCACGTCGTTGACCGCCACCCCCACCGTGGCCGACGCTACCGCCAGCGTCACCGTCAATGGCGTGGCCACCACCAGCGGCAACGCCTCGGGCGCGATTGCGCTGAACGTCGGTAGCAACACCATCACCGTCACCGTCACCGCGCAGAACGGCACGCCGCTGAGCTACACCGTGACCGTGACCCGGGCCGGGTCGTCCAATGCCGACTTGTCTGCGCTGTCGCTGTCCAGCGGCACCTTGGCGCCTGCGTTTGCAGCTGGCACCACCAGCTACACGGCCAGCGTCAGCAACGCCACCACCTCGCTCACGGTGACTCCGACCGTGGCCGCCGGTACCGCTAGCGTCACCGTGAACGGTGTGGCCACTACCAGCGGCAATGCCTCGGGCGCGATTGCGCTGAATGTGGGCAGCAACACCCTGACCACGGTCGTTACGGCCCAGGACGGCACCACGACCAAGACGTATACCGTCACCGTGACCCGTGCCGCGTCGTCCAACGCTGACTTGTCTGCGCTGAGTCTCTCTAGCGGCACTTTGAGCCCGGTGTTCGCATCGGGCACGACGGGCTATGTCGCCTCTATCGCGGCCGGCACCTCCAGCCTTACCGTCACCCCCACCGCGGCCGCTGGCACCTCTAGCATCACCGTCAACGGGGTGGCTGTCACCAGCGGGGCCGCCTCGGGTGCCATCGCGATGAACCCGGGCAGTAACACGGTCACCATCGTCGTCACCGCCCAGAACGGCGCGACCAAAAGCTACACCGTGACCATCGCGCGCGCGCTGCCTTCGGGTGACGCTGATCTGTCTGCGCTGTCCTTGTCCAGTGGCACCTTGGCGCCTGCCTTTGCCGCTGGCACCACCAGCTACACGGCCAGCGTCGGCAACGCCACCACCTCCCTCACCGTGACGCCAACCGTGGCCGATGCCACTGCCAGCGTCACAGTGAACGGGGTGGCCACCACCAGCGGCAGTGCCTCGGGCGCGATTGCGCTGGCGGTGGGTGCCAACACCATTACCACCTTCGTGACAGCGCAGGACGGCACCACCACCAAGACCTACACGGTGACGGTGACGCGGGCGGGATCGGGCGACGCCAACCTGTCGGCCCTGGCGTTGCCGGGCGGCAGCATCAGCCCGGCGTTTGCGCCGAGCACCACGGGCTACACGATGTCGATCGCGGCCGCGACCACCAGCATCATCGTCACGCCGACGGTCAATGAACCGAACGCAGCGGTGACGGTCAACGGCGTTGCCGTGGCCAGCGGCAATGCCTCCGGCGCCATCGCCATGAACACCGGTTCGAACACCGTCACGGTCGTGGTCACCGCGCAGAATGGCACCACCAAGACCTACACGGTCACCGTGACGCGTGCGGTCTCGTCGAATAACGACCTGGGCGCATTGTTGTTGTCGAGCGGCACCCTGAGCCCGGTATTCAGCGCGGCCCAGCAGAACTACACCGCTACCGTGCCCGACAGCTCCATCACCGTCACCCCCACCGTGGCCGATGGCAGTGCGAGTGTCATGGTCAACGGCGTTGCCACGCCCAGCGGCAACGCGTCGGCCCCCATTGCGCTGAACGTCGGCAACAACATGGTCACTGTGCAAGTGACCGCCCAGAGCGGCTCCACCAAAAACTACACGGTCACCGTGATGCGTTCGCGCCCCACCACGGCGACGGGCATCAGCCCCACCGGAGGCGGTACGGTGAATGCCAGCCTGTCGGGGCCGGCTGGCTGCGGTTTTGACCAGGCGAATTTCATCCCCCGCACGGGAGGCGCGGGCTCGCCGCCTTCTGGGGGCACGGCCGGGTATGTGTTTCCCCAGGGCTTATTCGATGTGATCGTCGGAGGTTGCACCAACGGTGCCGCAGTGACCATCACGCTGACTTATCCGCAGCCGTTCCCATCCGGCGCCGTGTACATGAAATACGGCCCTACGCCGGGCCAGGGCGCTCCCCACTGGTACCCGTTCCCCGGAGCGACGATCACCGGCAACACAGTCACGCTGGTACTTACGGATGGCGGCTTGGGGGATGATGATCTAGCGCTGAATGGCTCTATCCCGGATCCGGGCGGTGTGGTACTGGCCGCAGTCTCCACGGGGATTCCAACGCTTTCCCAGTGGGGTGTGCTGTTGTTGTCCTTGATGCTGGCTGCAATAGCCGTTCTGTGGACTGGTGCTCCGTCTCGTGAACAACTGGTACTTATCGTGCGTACCAGTGAGGTATCTTTGAAACGGAGATACCGCGATGAGGACAGGCAGACCGAAGACTGAACTGGTGCTGTCGGATGAGGAGCGTTCGCAGCGGCTGTCGCTTGCTCGACGCCGCTCGCTGTCTGCGGTGGTAAGCAATCAAGGGAATTTTTAGAAACTATCAATCACACCGAAATGTGATAGTTATTCCACGTTCATATGATATTTTCTACCAGGGCCTGAGCCAGGGCGGGCGCCGTTGAGTATTTTCCAGTGTCGATGGAAATATAGTTCCCCAATTTTGTAGTTCCATAATCAGAACGGCGGTGCAGCGTTGATTTTCGATCCGAAAGTGCTCCTTGGCCGGCGGCAAAAACCCATCCACCTTCAAGGGTGGAACGCTCTGCTTGCTCGCGGATTTTTGCTACCCACGGCAATAAGGCTTGAAGATGATTGAGAATGGAATTCGATATATCCTCAGCATCTTTGGATGCTAAATGAGGCTCCGGTGGTGAAATGTCAGAGCTGTCTACACGCAAACCATCGGGATACCAGGAGAGATAAAAATCGCGCCCGTTGTAGTTTTTTATGTCTCCGAATGGTCCGGTGGCGATGACAGCGCAAGGGGCATGAACCGGTTCTGCAGTGTGCAAGAAAAGCGATTGACGGTATCTGTTCGACCAAACTCCTGTCGGCTCTAGCCCCGCAGTTCGATCTATCGCTAAACGACCTTGCCAGAGCGAGTTTATTACGTAGTCGTATGGGCCAAATATGCCTGCGGAAGTCTCTATTTTCCACATGCCGTTGATTCCAACCTCTGCGGGCCGTGCAGCCATGACACGGGTTCCCATAAATTGTTGAATCAATTTTTCAGCGCCTATCGCAGGTATAAACCGCTCGGCGACCCAATTGGTATCAACGGATCTTTCTGGAACCCGAAAGCCTGCAACAATATCTGGCGACGATGTGAAACCAGCCAGTTCGGAAGAGCTCAGCTGGTGAATCCGACTTTCAGACGCATCTGCTAGATATCGCGCTGCATCTGGGTGAGATCGCACGCGCTCAACGACTTTCTCCATGTACGTCTTCATTTCCGATGCAGAAGTCACGGATTTGCGATGGCAAAAAAACAGGTCGTCTTCGGAGGTAATGGCTGGAGCGAGGGACGTGCCGATCAATTCCTCTATCAATGGCCGAAATCTGAGACCGCCGGGAATCACATGATCCGCCGTGCTTAGCGATGGATCTGCGCTGTAGAGGCACCCCAAGTGGATTTTTCCTTCGTTCCATCGGCTTGCCGCACTGAACGGTTGTTCAGCCATATCGAAGATGGATACTTCGATTCCTTTGCGGGCAAAAAGCAGCGCTGCAGAGCAGCCCATGATTCCAGCACCAAGGATGGCAATTCGGGGGGGATTTCGCATATGTCTTAATTCCAGGTCGAGACATATGATCCGGGATCATAGGGTTCGCTGGCCAATACTAAAAGTGAGGAATCCGAAACCAAATAAGTCTGGCGGCACCACACGCCAGCTCCTAAAAGGAGGCCTGGTCCGGCTGGTGTCAGCACAGTATCCACTTCTTCGTGCCCCTTTCTGAGCAAGAGGCCGATCTTTCCATGCAAGCAAATGAGGAGTTGTTCCCCGCTGCGGTGGCCATGCTCCCCCCGAATGGATCCGGTTGGGGCATCTGTCACTGTGAATGCGCGGCGTGGCGTGAAGGGCAGGCTATCAAAATCGAGGGGCAGCAGATTGCCTCGCTCATCAGTGTGAGTGGGAAGGTCAATGAAGCGGACTCGCCCCCCAAACCAACTGGAACAGAGGTTTGGAGCGATGGTGTTCATCACTTTTCCTCTTTTTTGAGATCTGGATTGTTTTGATAGAGCCATCTCGCCAAAGGGCTGGCGAGCGTCATTTTTTGCTCAGTAGTGAGGTTGGAAATCCAAATTTCCCGCATTATCGCGGCATAGACCTCATAGCGTTGGCGTTTGGAGAATTCCCAACTTCTGGATAAGCTACCGGGTTTGTAGTATTTGTAGCATAGAGTTTGAGGGATGCGTGCGAATTCTCCCAGGAGGCTCATGTGGAACAGCCACGGCCAATCTGCGGAAAATTCTCCTGCGCGATGGGTTTTGAGGCCGTTGATTTGCCGCGCTTGATTTAGGCGAAATAGTCCCCGATTGGGTACCCACCATTTATTACTCCCACTCATCATGAGTGCACCCCGTTGGACCGGGTCGCGAACACCCTCAAGCTCCGTGAATATCCAGTGCTCTTGAGTTCCGTTGGTGTTTGTCAAGTGTACGTCCGAATAACTCATGACAACCTCTGGCCGCATGTCCAGCACTTCTGTCAGCAGTTTGATGTATTCGGGTTTTAGGATGTCATCGTGAAACGCAAACAGTACATAATCTGCGTCAGTCTGATCAAGTAAAAAGTTGCAGTTGCCCACATAACCTAGTCGATGCGGTTGCAAGATCACCCTGAAGCGCGAGTCTTTCTGAGCATGCGCCATGCAGATCTCATAAGTTGAATCACTGCATTCATCTACAGAGACGATAACTTCCAGGTGAGGGTAAGTCTGCGCGGAGAGGCAGTCGAGGGTTGCTTGAATGAATGCCGAAGACTGCCACGCCGGGACAAGCGCGGCCACTTTCGAGGGCTTTGGACTAGGTTGCATGGGCTTGGTAAAGTGAACTCCAATTCTCAGTGTAGTAGAGCCGAATGGGATCGCGGAGGGTTTGCCAGCCTACGTCGTGTTGGCCGCTTGCGTGCATGCCGCAGCACAGTCGGGTGGGCTAGTTCGGGATGCACCGCGACCCGCAAAAGCCTGGATACCTCCCGGAAACCGCTTGCGTCTGTTGCTCGCGGTCTCCCCTTTCTGACCATCAGAACCGGTACGTCGACGTCAACGTGTACGTCCGTGCCTGCCCATAGAAGCAGTCCCCCCGCGCCAGGCATTGCGTGATGTGCACCTTGTCCGCCAGGTTCACCACGTTGAAGGCCACGCGCCAGTCGCCGGCGTCGTACGCCACCATCGCGTCGGCCAATGTAGCGGCCGGGGTGCTGATGGCGCTGGTACCGCTCCATTGCGAGCCGGTGTAGCGCACGCCGGCGCCCACGGTCCAGCCACCGCGGCCCTCGCTGGCGAAGCGGTGGCTCAGCCAAGCCGATGCGGTGTGCTTAGGCACGCTGGCCACGGGGGTGCCTTGGTCGCCTGCGTTGCTGCGGCTGATCTTCGCGTCGGTGAAGGCGTAGCCCAGGGTGAAGTCCCACTGGCGGGCCAGGCTGGCCTGCACTTCGGCTTCAAAGCCCCGGACCTTGACTTCGCCGATCTGCAGGCTGTTGAGCGGGTTGCCGGGGTCGTTGGTCTTGCGGTTCTTCTCGCGCAGCTGGTAGACCGCCGCGAAGGCGCTGATGCCCTGGCCGGCGGGTTGCCATTTCACGCCGGCCTCCCACTGCTCGCCGCGCTGGGGTTTGAAGGCCGTGCCGTAGGCGTCCACGCCGCCCAGCGGCTGGAAGGACTCGGAATAGCCCGCGTAAGGGGCCCAGCCGCCGTCCATCTGGTAGGTGAAGCCCGCACGCTTGGTCCAGGCCTTGTCATCCACCGCGGCCGCGGGGCGGCCCACGGTGTCGGTCTGGGCGCTGTCGTGGCGAAGGCCCAGCGTGGCGGTCCAGCGGTCCCACTTGATCTGGTCCTGCAGGTAAAAGCCCAGCTGCTTTTGCACCACGTTCGGTTGCCGCACCAGCTGCGCTGTGGTGGGTGGCGTGAAGTTACCGTACACCGGGTTGTACACGTCGATGGCCGGTGCCACGGCGCGCCAGGCCTGCTGGCCGGTGTGGTTGCGCTGCACGTCCAGGCCCGCGAGCAGGGTGTGGTCCGCGCTGCCGGTCTTGAGCTTGCCTTCGAGCTGGGTGTCGATCAGCAGCATGCGGCCGGTGTTGATGTTCCACACCGCGTCGCGCACGACGGTGCGGGCGTCGCTGTTGAACACGGGGCGCGCGGGGCGCCCCGTGGCGGCGTTGGCGGTGAAGCTGGTGTAGATGGTGCGGTAGTCCACCTCGCTCACGGTGCGGCGCAGGTTCTGGCGCACGGTCCAGTCCGCGTTCAGGCGGTGGCTGAAGAGGTAGCCCCAGGAGTTGTTGGTGGTGTCAAACGCGTCCCAGCCCGGCTCGCCGATGAAGGTGTTGCGCGGGATCTGGCCGTAGCGGCTGGCCAGCTGCGTGCCCTGCCACGGGAAGAAGCCGATGATCGAGCCGCTCTGGTCCTTCTGGTGCAGCGCCTGCAGCGTGAGCGAGGTGTCGGCGTTGGGCTTCCAGGTGAGCGAGGGCGCGAACACCAGGCGGTCGTCGTCCACGTGGTCCACCTGGCTGCCGCTGTCGCGGCCCACGGCCACCAGGCGGTAGAGCCACTGGCCGTCCTGGTCGAGCGCACCGGTCAGGTCGGCGGCGATCTGCTTGCGGGCGTTGTTGCCCAGCTGCAGCTGCAGCTCGCGTTGCGTTTCTGCCTGCGGGCGTTTGCTGGTGAGGTTGAGCACGCCACCCACGCTGCCCTGGCCGTACAGCACCGAGGTCGGCCCGCGCAGAAACTCCACCCGCTCCAGCGTGTAGGGGTCGGGCCGGCTGGTGTTGTAGGTGCCGTAGGTGCGCAGCAGGCCGTCCTGGTACTGCGACACGGTGCCGCCGCGTGCGGCAAAGCTGTCCACGCGGCTGTCGAAGTAGTTCGACACCGCCCCGGCCGTGTATGCCGTGACCTGGCGCAGCGTCTGCACGCCCTGCGCCTCGATCTGGTCGCGGGTGATCACGCTGATGGCCTGCGGGGTTTCGATGAGGGGCGTGTCGGTCTTGGTGGCGCTCAGCGCGCGTTTGGCGACGAAGCCGGTGACCGGGGCTGTGGGGCTTTCCTGTTCGCTGCCCGCGCTCACGGTGACGGGGGCCAGGGCCCTTTCGGCGGTGGGGGCGGCCGTGCCTTCGGCGGTGGCCTGCTGGGCGTGGGCGGCGCCGCACAGCGCGAGCAATGCGGCCTGCGCGATGGCGGTGCGGCAGGCGGTGGTGCCAGGTCTCATGGTGCTGTTTCTCCGATGGTTGAAAACTCTTCAAGCCCGAGGCGCAAGGCTTGCGGGGGCAAGCGCTGGCCTGCGGTCAGGTGATGGGGTGGTGCGGACGGTGTGGCGCGCCCTCAGAACGTGTAGTCCAGCGACACCTGTACCGTGCGCGGCTGGCCGGGCACCACAGTGCCAAAGCCGGCGGCCGTGGCCGTGCCGTCCAGGTAGTAGCGGCGGTTGCCCGCGTTCTTCAGGTTGGCCTGCAGCCGCACGCCGCCCGCGAACTGGTAGCCCACGGCCAGGTCGACCACGGTGAAGCCCGGCAGGCGCCACTTGTTGTCGTTGGCGGTGAACTTGTCGCCCTGGTGCACCAGGCCGCCGCCGACCCACAGGCCGGGCAGTTGCGGCAGGCGGTACTGCGTCCACAGCGATGCGTTGCGGCGCGTGGCCAGCGCGACACGGTTGCCCACGTTGGCACCGGCGGTGGTGTCGGACAGCACCTTGGGGTCGTGGAAGCTCGCATTGGCCGTCACCGTCCAGCCGGGGGTGATGCGGCCTTGCAGCTCCAGCTCGATGCCCTTGATGCGCTGGCGGGCGGTCAGCACCGAGTAGCCCGGGTGCTGCGGGTCGGTGGCGGGCGCGTTGGTCAGCTCCAGCTCGAAGGCCGACACCGTGGTCATCAGGCGCTGGTCCAGCCATTCCTGCTTCCAGCCCACCTCCAGCTGCTTGCCCTCCGACGGCGGCGCGGAGCGGTCGCCCCACAGCAGCGTGCTGGTGTTGGCCTGGAACGAGCGCGCATGGCTCGCGTAGAGCATGCTGCCGGGGCGGGGCTCCCAGCTGATCGCCGCGCTCGGCTGTGTCTTGCTCAGGTCGGTGGCGGGCGTGGAGTACGCGTCCTTGAAGCGGTCGTGGCGCAGGCCCAGCAGCAGGCCGAAGTCGCCCAGCACCATGCGGTCCTGCACGAACACGCCGGTGTTGCGCGCGTCCGAGGACAGCCGGGACACGCCGGTGGACGCTGCCGCCGGCACCAGGCCCGTCACCGGGTTGTAGAGGTCGACGGCACCCAGGTTGCCGGTGGCGCGCGCGCCGTACACGCCCTGGATGGTGCGCCAGTCCACGCCGGCCAGCAGGGTGTGTTGCACCGGGCCGGTCTGCACCTTGGCGCGCAGCTCGGCCAGCGCGGTGTCCGACGTGTATTCCTGCCCGGGTGCCAGCCAGTAGCCGCGCGGGACCCGGCCGTTGGCCGCAGGGCCCATGGGCGAGGGCAGGTTCACGTTGCGGTTCGTCTCGTTGCGCGACAGGTGCACGCGGCCCTGCAGCCCATCGGTGAAGCGGTGCTCCAGTTCGGTGGAGTAAAAGCGCATGCGGCCGTCGGTGGTCAGCCACGGCTCGCCGTAGAACGCGCTCACCGGCAGCACGTCGGCGCTGCGCGGGTTCTTGGGGTCGGGCACCGCCAGGCCCACGGTGGAGACGCCGTCGATGCCCTGGTATTCGGCCTGCGCGCGCCAGACGGTGTCGGGCGTGATCTGCCACTCCACGCTGCCGGCGATGCCCTGCTTGCGCGGGGTGTTGCCGTCCACGAAGCTGCCGCCCCGGCTGGCGCCGCCATCGAGCCGGTAGCGCAGCGTGCCGTCGGCGTTGAGCGGGCCGGTGAGGTCGAACTCCGCATGGCGCCAGCCGTCGCTGCCCACGCCGACCTTCACGTTGCGCAGCGCCTCGGCCTGGGGCCGCTTGCTCACGTAGTTGACGAGGCCGCCGGGCGCGACCTGGCCGAACTCCAGCGCGGCAGGGCCCTTGATGACTTCGACCCGCTCGATGTTGAACAGTGGCGGGTCCAGCAGGTGGACGAACTTGGCGCCGTCGCGCAAAAAGTTGAAGGTGTTGTTGGCCCACAGCCCCCGGATGGAGAACTGCGAGTACGAGCCGTAGTACTCGCTGCGCATGGACACGCCCGAAGCGTTGCGCAGCACGTCGCGCTCGGTGGTGGCCATCTGCTGCTCCATCAGCGCGTTGTCGATCACGCTCACCGAGCGGGGTGTCTCCAGCACCGACAGGCCCAGGCGCGAGCTGCTCTGGGCGCGCCGTGCGGGCGTGGCGGCCGCGCCCGCGGTCGAATCGACCACATCCACCTGGCGCATCGATGGCGCCGCTGTGGGCGGGGCGGCGTCTGGCGCCGCGCCGGTTTGTGCCAGGGCTGTACTGCACAGGGCCAGCAGGGCGGCGTGGGCCACGGCGGTGCGCAAAAAGTTCGGTTGGATCATGATGCTATGTTTTTAATAGCTTCTAGCGCTTGTATATCTAGCGTTAGGTGGCAATTTGATGCTGAAAAATGGGCGTGAAGCGGCCCACATGAACCCGCTGGCGGCATCGGCTGGCTCTGGCAGGAAGTCGGGCCGTGTGGGGTCGCGCGGCGACGGCTCCGCGCGGCGCGGCCCAGGTGCGGTGGTGCCGGATGGGCTGTACCGGGCTGCGCCGCCGCCCGGCGCAGCGGTTATGCGGCGTGGTGCGGTCGTTGTGGCTCAGTGGGTTTTGGGGGGCGCGGGCAGGGCGGGCGACGCCATGCCGTCGGCCAGCACGAAGGTGAGCGTGGTCACGTAGCTGGCTTCGCCGTACTTCTCGCCCTGGGCTTCGCCGGGGGTCTTGTCGCTGTGCTTGACCTCGGCCACGTACTGGCCCTTCCAGGGGGTGACGAAGGTCACGGTGCCGTCTTCAGCCGCCTCGGCCTCGCGCGTCCAGCCCGAGGGGGCTGCCAGCTGCACCTTGGCCTTGGGCAGCGGCGCGCCCTTGTAGACCACCTTGAACTCGCCGGGCTTGCCGGTGGGCACCAGGTCCAGCGGCGCGGTGGGTGCCACGGCTTGCGTCAGGCCCGCCACCCAGCGGGCCGAGGGCTGCCAGTACATCGCGGGCAGGTTGCGCTTGCTGCGGTCGATCAGCGGGTAGGTGGCGGCGGCGAACAGCGTGTCGGGCGTGCCGGCCACGGTGTAGTGGAAGCCGTCCTTGCCCAGCTGGCCGTCCACGCGTTGCGCAACGGTGCCGGTGCGCTGCTCGAGCGCGGGCACGCCCTTGAACTTGTCCAGCGAGCCCGGCGAGGTCTCGCGCAGGTTGTCGTTGAACTCGCCAAAGTGCAGGCGGGCCTGGCCGCCCGCGTTCTCCAGCCACACCTGGTGGGAGTGGGCGGTGGTGACGGCGGTGAGGGATGCACAGGCGAGCAGGGCGGCAAGCACGGGGGCCTTGCGGCGCAGGGACGAGGACATGGCAGTTTCCTTTCGGTGGTTTCAACAAAAATCGGCAAGCACGCAGCGCTGCGCACCCCTGGACGAGGGGGCGAAACGCGACGCGAAAGGGATTGGCTGCCTACGCCCGGTGGTCAGGCGCTGGGTGGCTGTGCGGCGGCGTGCAGGGTGCAGCGTCCGGACGGACGCGCCGCTGGGGCAAGGGGCTGTGTGGGGTGAGGCGGTGGCGTCAGAAGTCCACGCCCACGCTGACCGACAGCGTGCGCGGCGCACCCACCACCAGGTAGCCCGCGCCGGGGTAGCCGCCCGACGATGCCCAGTAGTTGCGGTTGGTGAGGTTGTCCACGCGGGCGCGCAGCGTCACGAGGCGGCCTTGCACTTCGGTCAGGTAGCGCACGCCCACGTCCAGGCGGTTCCAGCCGGGCACGCTGATGGTGTTGGTGGCGTTGGCGTACACCGAGCCGGTGTGCACCAGGCGGCCGTCCAGCGCCAGGCCGGTCACGCCCGGCACATCCCATTCGGCGCCGATGTTGGCCTGCAGCTTGGGTACGCCGATCACGCGGAGGCCGTCGGTGCTGGCGGTGCCCGTGTTCAGCTGCTTGGCGTCGAGCCAGGTCAGGCCGCCCAGCAGGCGCAGGCCCTTGGTGGCCTCGCCCTGCACGGCCAGCTCGATGCCCTGGTGCCGGTCCTTGCCGTTGCTGCGGAAGATGTTGTCGCTGCCCACGTAGGCGCGCGGCTTGGTGGTGGAGAACAGCGCCACGCTGCCGCCAAAGCGGCCGCCGTCGAACTTCACGCCCACTTCCTTTTGCTTGGCGACGTAGGGCGACAGCATCTCGCCGCGGTTGGCTGCGGTGGAGGGCGCGGTCGCGCCCTGGCTCAGGCCTTCCACGTAGTTGCCGTACAGCGACAGGCTCTTGTCCAGCTTGTAGACGGCCGCCAGCAGCGGGCTGGTGCGGCTCTGGTCGTAGCGGTCGGTCTCGGCCGCCGTGCCGTAGGCGTAGTTGGCGATCTCGATGGTCTGGTGGCGCAGGCCGCCGGTGAGCAGCAGGCGCTTGTCCAGCAGCGACACCGTGTCGCCGATGGCAAAGCTGGTCAGGCGCGTGCTGCCGGTCAGGCGCGGGTCGGCCAGGTCGCCGCCCCGGAAGGCACCCGCGCTGAAGCCCGGCAGCGGGCTGTACACGGGGTTGTAGAGGTTGGTGGCCTGCGTGTTGGCAAAGTCCATCGCGTAGGCGTTCTTCTTGTCCGCGCTGAAGTGCGATGCCACCACCACCCATTCGTGGCCCATGCTGCCGGTCTGCAGCTTGCCGCGCAGGCCCAGCTCGCCGGTGTTCACGCTGTCCTTGCGGGTGTTGTCGAAGCGGTAGGTAGAGCCCGCGCCGGTGCTGCTGTCGCTCACCGTCAGGTTGGCCAGCGAGTTGGCCTCGGAGCTGCGGCGCGCGCCAGCAGCGGCCCAGCCGGTCACGTCCTGCGTGATGTCCCACTCGCCGCGCAGCGTGCCGAAGGTGTCGCGCTCGTTGGAGTAGGTCCAGGGCTGGGCGAAGTTGGTGCCGCCGTCCGGTGCCGTGGGCATTTGCGTGGCGGTGGCGCCCAGCGTCACATTGGTGCGGGTGCTCTTGAGCTTGTGGTCCTGCCAGCCGATGTCGCCCGACAGGCGCACGTCGCGGCTGCGCCAGTCCAGCCCCACGGCTGCCAGGCCGAGCTTGACGTCTTCATGGTCCACGGCCGTGCCGCCGTTGTGGGTGGCCGCATTCACGCGGATGCCCGTGTTGCCGTCGGGACCGAAGCGGCGCGCGATGTCGGCCGCCAGCTGCGTCTGCCCGCCACTCGACACGCCGAAGGTCACGCGGTTCAAAGGCTCGTTGGGCGCGCGCTTGGGCAGCAGGTTGATGGAGCCGCCGATGCCGCCGCCATTGGGGCTGGCACCGCTCAAGAAGGCCGATGCGCCGCGCAGCACTTCCACGCGCTCGAACAGCTCGGTGGCGATGTACTGGCGCGGCAGCAGGCTGTACAGGCCGTTGTAGGCCGTGTCGTCCGAATCGAGGATGAAGCCGCGGATGAAGTACGCCTCCTGGAAGTTGCCGAAGCCGCGCGCCACGCGCACCGTGGGGTCGCTTTGCAGCACGTCACCCACGCTGCGGGCGTGGCGGTCCTGGATGAACTCGTTGGTGTAGCTGGTGATGGAGAACGGCGTGTCCATCGCGTCCTTGGTGCTCAGCACGCCGGCACGGCCGCCGCGGGCCACCTGGCCGCCAGCGTAGGCCGGCGACAGGCCTTGCGCCGATGCGTCGGCACTGGCGTTCACCGTCACGGTGGACAGCGCCTTGCCTTCCGCCGGGGTGGTTGGCGCAGCCTGCTGGGCCAGCACGGCAGGCGCCGCCAGCGCGAGCATCACGGCGGCGGCAATGGCCACCGGCGTGGCGGCAAAAACGGGGCGCAGCGGGGCAGGCTGGAAGGATGTGGCTGGGCGCATGGTCGTTGTCTGAAAAAGTGAAGTTGAAGGGGGTGTCAGCGCGGGGCCGAAGCGGTGTCGCTGCTGCGCATGTCGGTATCTGCAGGGTCGCCGGTGCGACCTGGGGTGGCGTGCGGGGCAGGTGTGGAACGGTGGGCACGCTGTGCAAAAGGCCACGAGAACCATCCCATCACCGCCACCGGAACGCCCAGGCCCACCCATGACCACCAGTCGCCCCAGGTGTCGGACACCAGGGCGGTGATCAGGCCCGTGGTGGTGAGCACGCCCATCACGATGGGCCAGCCCCACAGCGACCAGAACGGGGTCGGCTTCATGCGCGGCCCTCCGTGCGCGGCAGCGGGCTGCCGGTGTGTACTGAAGCGGCAGCGGTGGTGGGCAGGCCGGTGGGCACTGGCGCGGTGGTGGCCGCCGTGGCGTTGCCCGCTTGCACGCCCTTGCGCAGCCACAGGTACAGCCCGCTGCCCAGCACGACGATGGTCGCGATGTCGAGCAGCGCCCAGATGATCTTCATCGGCATGCCGCCGTAGTCGCCAAAGTGCAGCGGCTGCGACACCAGCAGCGCCGTGAGGTACCAGGGCAACTGCGGCGCGGCCGTGACCTGGGCCGTGCGCGCGTCCACCATCACGGGCTGCAGCAGGCGCGAGGTCAGCGGTTCCTTGCCGCGCAGGAAGAAGGTGTTGTGGTGGGGGCTGGAGAACGCGGTGCCCGGGAAGGCGATGAACGACAGCTTCATCTCCGGCGCGTGCGCCTGGGCCGCCTGCAGGGACTGCTGCAGCGGGCCGCGCTCGGCCACGGGCACTGTGGGCTGGCCTTCGTAGGGCTTGAGCAGGACGGACAGCTGGTCGTACTGCCAGTACTTGATCATCAGGTCCGCCCAGGTATTGATCATGCCCGTGGCGCCCACCACGAGGGCCCACACCAGGGTGACGATGCCCAGCAGGTTGTGCAGGTCGAGCCACTTGACGCGGGTGGACCGGTCCCGGCGCACCTCTCCGAAAGCCAGCTTGCGCATGAACGGCGCGTACAGCACCACGCCGGTGACGATGGCCACCAGCAGCAGCAAGCCCATGAACCCCAGGAACAGCTTGCCCGCCAGGCCCGCGAACAGGTCCACATGCAGGCGGAACATGATGTACATGAAACCCTGGTCCACCGGCCGCTGCGACAGCACGGCGGCCGTGCGCGCGTCCACCGCGATCGACTTGAAATCCTCGGTCGGCGCGGGCGTGGGCGTGAGGGTGACGAACCACAGCGCGTCGTCGTCCTCGGGCTGCGAGGCGAACTGCACCACGCGCTCGGGGTGCAGGGCCTGCGCGGCGGCCAGCACCTTGTCCAGGCTGGCGCGCGGCGTGTGGGCGGGCATGGGGGGCGCCTCGACCTCGGTGCCCAGCAGGTGGCCGATCTCGTGGTGAAAGATGAGCGGCAGGCCCGTGAGGCACAGCAGCAGCATGAAGACGGTGCACACCAGGCTGGACCACTTGTGGGTCCAGCTCCAGCGGCGCAAGGCGGTGGGGCTCATGGCGGTGTCGGAAGATAGGAGCGCGGTGCCCGCGCGCGCGCCCGGTCCCCGCGCGGCGAGCACGGGCGACGCGGCGGTGGAGATGCCACCCAGGTGGCAAAAGCAGGGGCGAATGAAGTCAAGCCAGGCAACCCGGAAACGTCGAAGGGGCGGTGGGTGCTGGCTGCAGCCGGCTGCGGGGCGCGGGCTGTGGCTTGCGGATACCTAATTTTACATTGCAAATGGGAATTATTCCTATTGTGGGGGTGCGCGGGGCGCCGCGTTGTCTGGGATGAGCAACACCCGGTGGCGGGTGGGCGCGTGCAGGGGGCGCGCGCCCGTGGCATCGCGTGCAGTGTCCCGGCGCACTGGCGTTGGCCGAGCCACCAAAGTGCTTGCGTGGCTATAGTGCGCGGGCGTGCCCGAACGGGTGCGTGACCGTCGCCACTACAACACTTGGCCTTCCGGCCATCAAAAGACACTTTCATCCATGAAACATTGCCTTGCCCTTTGCGCCATCGCGCTGGCTGGCTGCGCTTCGCAGTACCACCCCCAACCCACCGCCGACAGCGCCACGCTGAAGATCATCGGCAACAACGCCCACTTCTTCACCGAGGCGTACGAGAACGAAGACTGCGTGCCCCACAAGGACGGCATCCGTCTGGCGACCTTCACCGGGATGACGAAGGACGTGGAGAACCCTTCCGTGGGCAAGACGGTGCAGATTCCGGCCGGCAAGCCGTTCGTGCTCTCGCACTACTACATCGATGCGCGCGTGGCCCAGAACCGGATCTGCCGGGTGACCGTGGCCTTCGTACCCGAGCGTGGCCAGAGCTACCAGACATACTTCCATGTGGAGCCGGACGTGAGCAGCTGCGATACCTTGGTGTCCGCCAGTACCGGCAGCCTGTCCATGAACGTGCCATCGTTCAAGTACGGCCGCAACCTGTGCGTGAGCGGCGAGAACCACGGGCCCGTCGCGCGCAAGGCCACACGGCTCGACTGGAAGGTGAACCTGCAGCGCGCTCCCGCACGCTGAGGCGCGGCAGCCGGCGGGCCCGGGCAGGCCCGCTGGCGGTAGCCCGCTTCCCCGTCAGTACCGCGCCTTGAGCGCCACCGTCACGCGGCGTGGCTCGCCATAGAAGTTCTGGCGCGACACCCCGGATACCTTCTCGTAGTAGGTCTTGTCCAGCAGGTTGTCCACCGACAGGTTCAACGACAGGTGGTCGTTGATCTGGTAGCCCACCTGCGCGTTGAACACCGCGTAGCCGGGCGCGTTGATGCGCAGCGCGCCGCTTTGCGCGAAGAACGCGCTGCGGTACGACATGCCTCCGCCCACGCTGAAGCCGCGCAGCGCCGGGC
This sequence comes from Acidovorax sp. GW821-FHT09A11, assembly GCF_059418365.1. Taxonomy (NCBI): domain Bacteria; kingdom Pseudomonadati; phylum Pseudomonadota; class Betaproteobacteria; order Burkholderiales; family Comamonadaceae; genus Acidovorax; species Acidovorax sp. GW821-FHT09A11. Next base: position 98,641 of record NZ_JBWKPS010000008.1, on the reverse strand, counting down.
TGGTGAAGGCATAGCGGGTGAACAGGTTCACGCTGTGGCGCGGCGTGATGGGGCTGAACACCTGGCCCTGCTGGGCGACGGGCGCCTTCAGGTAGCGGGTGTCGTTGTAGGCGTAGCCCGCCACGATGTCCCAGCCGGGCTGTGGCTGGCCGCTGACCTCGGTCTCGAAGCCCTGCGCGCGCACCTTGCCGCCGGCGATCGATGCGTTGGTCACCACCGGGTCCGCGACAGCGCGGTTCTCGTCGATGATGCGGAACAGCGCTGCATGGGCCTGAAGGCGCTTTTGCAGGAACTCGCCCTTGACACCCAGCTCGACCTGCTTGCCCGTGCGCGGGTCGAGCAGTTGCTTGGCCGCGGTGAGCTGGGTTTGCACCACGAAGGTTTCGGCGTAGCTGGCGTAGCCGGTGTACTGCGGGTGGAAGTCCCACATCAGCGCGATGGAAGGCACGAACTGGCGGCCGGGATCGGCCGATGCGGTGACCGCGCCGGTACTGGTGCTGCGCGTCACCACCTCGGCCCACGAGAGGCGCCCCCCCGCGAGCAGCTTGACGGTATCGGCCAGGCTGACCTGGGCCTGCCCGTACAGCGCGTTCTCGCGGCGGGTGACGATGGAGGTGAAGCCCTTGAGCGTGATGTCGGGGTACGCCAGGTCGTAGTTGGGCCGCAGCAGGTTGAAGGGCAGGGTCGGCCCGTAGATGTAGTTGCCGTCCCAGGTCCTGCCTTCGTTGTGGCTGGCGCCCACCAGCAGCTTGTGGGTGCGGCCCGCCACCTGCACCGGCGTGGCCAGGAAGGCGTCGTAGTTGCGGGTGCGCACGTGGAAGTCTCCGTCCACGGTTTCCATGGTGAAGCTGCCGTCGGCGGCCAGGGCACTGTTGGCCCGGGCGGAGCGGTAGAAGGCCGTGCGGTCGATGTCCCGCGCGGACAGGCGCACCACGCCGCCGCCGGCCAGGCGGTGCTCCAGCTCGGCGAAAACGTCGGTGGTTTCCAGGTCCTGGCGGTTGGCGCGCAGGCCGGCAAAGGAACTGCGGGGCAGGTCGGCCAGGCGGCCGTCGGCATAGGTGGGCAGGCCCTGATCGATGGCGGCGCGCACGCGCTGCTGTGCTGCGCCCACCGACACGGTGGTGGACGGGGCGATGTCCCATTCCAGCGTGCCGTAGCCCAGGCGCTTGTTGTTGAACAGCGTGTCGATGTGGCTGTCGCGGTCTTCCACCACGGCCACGGCGCGCGCGCGGATCGTGCCTTCGGCGTTGAGGCCGCCGCCCACGTCCACCGTGCCGCGGCGCAGGCCGAACGAGCCCACCGCCGCATCGGCACCGATGGCCAGTTTGGACGGGGCGCGCTTGCGCACCAGGTTGACGGTGCCGCCGGGTTCGCTCGCGCCCTGCAGCAGGCCGGCCGGGCCGCGCAGCACTTCGATGCGGTCGTACATGGCCGTATCGAGCGTGCTGTAGTTGCCTTGCGGAATGGGCACACCGTCGAGCTGGATCGCACCCAGATCGAACCCCCGCGACTGGAACGAGTTGTAGTTGCCCGCGCCGTCCAGCCGCGTGATGGTCATGCCAGTGCTCAGCTTGATGGCGTCCTCGACCTTGGTCAGGTTGCGGTCGTCGAGCTGCTGGCGCGTGACCACGCTGATGGACTGGGGCGTCTCGCGCGGCGTCTGCTGCAGCTTGCCCACGCTGACTTCGCGGGCGGTGTACTGGCCGCTGCCCTCGGTGGTGGCGCCGTCCGCGCCATCGGTCACCTTGACCTCGGGCAGGGCGGCGGTGGCGGCAGGGGTGGGGGCTGTCTGTGCCTGGGCCTGGGCTGTGGCCAGCGTGGCCAGCAGCGAGGCCGCCAGGGCCAATGGGTGCATGCGCATGGTGCTTCTCCTCCTCGATGTTGCTATGAATTGAGTAGCTGCCAGCGCTTTTCCATCAAGCGCTGGTGGCGTAAAAGGCTTTGAATTTGCTGGCGGCGCCTGCATGTGCCGTGTCAGAACCGGGTGCGCAGCGTCACCTGCAGCGCGCGGGGCGAGCCGGGCAGGATCAGGTTGTCGTTGCTGCCGTGGGCCGACACGTAGTACTTGCGGTTGGCCAGGTTCTTCACGTTCACGTCCACATCCCACTGGCCCACCGTGTACTGCAGCGCGGCGTCGAGCGTGGTGTAGCCGGGCAGGGTGACCAGGTTGGTCAGCGAGGTGAAGCGTGCACCCACGTAGTTCACGCCGCCGCCCACGCGCAGGCCGTGGCCCAGGTCCTTCATGGCCCATACGAACGCGGAGTTGCGCGGCGTGAGCGCGGCCACCTTGCCCTGCGCCGCGATGGCCGCCGTGGGCAACTGCAGCGAGCCCGTGGTGGCCAGCGACCTGGTCATGCGACCATCGAGCCACGCGTAGCCGGCGCTCACGTCCCAGCGGCCGGGCAGGCGGCCATTGGCGGTCAGCTCCAGGCCGTTGGTGCGCTGCGTGCCCACGTTGATCTGGCGCGACGGGTTGGTCGGGTCGGTGTTCTTGATGTTGGTGCGCTCGAGGTTGAACAGCGCGCCGGTGAAGTTCAGGCGGCCGTCCAGCACGTCGAGCTTCACGCCGATTTCCTTGTTCTCGGTGATCTCGGGCTCGGCGCCGGTGGTGTTGGCCGCCAGCGCAAAGGTCTCGGCCGAGGGCTGGAACGACTTGCTGTACGACACGTAGTACGAGAGCGCCTCGCTGGGCTGCCACACCAGGCCCGCGCGGGGGCTGAACTTCTTGTCGGTACGCGAGAGGCCCGCGAGCTTGCGGTCGAACGTGGTCTCCTGCCCGAACACGTCGTAGCGCGCGCCCACCAGTGCCTTCCATTGCGGCGCCAGCGTGATCTGGTTTTGCCAGTACAGCGCGGCCGTGTCCTGCGTGGTGTGGCTGGGGATGGCGCCGTCGGCCGCAAAGCTGGCGGCCGGGATGGCGGGGGCAGGGCGGTTGCCGGGGTTGAAGATCGGCACGCGGTCGGCGCCGCCCGAGACGGACTCGGCGCGCTTCTTCTGCTGGCCCAGCTCCACGCCCATCAGCCATTCCTGCTGGAAGCCGCCCAGCTGGTGGCGCCAGGTGACGTCGGTCTGGTTGAAGAAGCCTTTTTCGTCGCGCAGGACGAACGAGCGCGTGCGGCCCACGGTCAGGTTCACCGGGTCGGTGGTGCCGCCGGGCAGGGTGTTGTAGCGGTCCAGCGCGTAGTCGTACAGGCGCGTGACGTTGCGCACCGACCAGTCGTCGTTGAAGCGGTGGTTCAGCGTGGCCGCGAACGACTGCATGGTGCTGGTGGTGGTGTCGTCCTGCGCGGCGTTGCTGGAGCCGTAGTACGTGCGGGGCGACACGTTGACGGGGCGGCCGTTGAGCGCGGGAATGCCAAAGTCCGTCAGGCGCTGGTCGCGGGCGTGGGTGTACTGCAGCAGCAGGTCGGTCTGCGCCGCGAGCTTGAGCGCGAGCGACGGCGCGAAGTTGTGGCGCTTGACGAACTGCTGGTCGCGGTAGCTGCCCGAGTCTTCCACCGCGGCGTTGATGCGAAAGGCCGCGGTGTCGCTGATGCCCACATTCACATCGGCCGTGGCGCGGCGGTAATCGAAGCTGCCCAGGCCCAGCGATGCCTCGCCCGAGGTCTCGCCGAACCTGGGCTTCTTGGTCACGCGGTTGATCAGGCCGCCCGACGATCCGCGCCCGTACAGCACGGCGGCGGGGCCCTTGAGCACCTCCACGCGCTCGATGTCGGCCAGGTCGCGGAAGTACAGCGCATCGTCGCGCACGCCGTCGACAAACTGGTCGGCGATGGCCGTGAAGCCGCGGATCACCACCTGGTCGCGCTGCCCGTCGCCGTGGCTCATGGCCACGCCGGGCACGTTGCGCAGCACGTCTTCCATCGACCGCGTGCCCTGGTCGCGCATGAGCTGCTCGGGCACCACGTTCACGGCCTGGGGCACGTCGCGCAGCGGCGCGCTGCCCTTGGTGGCCGAGGTGCTGGCGGCGGGCGAGTAGCCGTCGTCCCCAGTGGTGGACTGCACCGTGACCTCGCCCAGCGTCTGCGGTGCGGTGGCCGGCGGCGGGCTCTGCGCCCACGCGGCGCTGCAAAGCGCGGCGAGCAGGGCAGCCGACAGGGGTCTGAGCGTGTGGGACTGGCGGATGGCGTGCATGGTTTTTCCTCGGGCGTGTGCGCAGCGCAGATGAAGACGGCAACCCCGCACCCCGTGCCTGGCGCGGGCCGGTGGTCGGCCCTTGGCTGGGAGGTGTGCGAAGCGTGAAAAGGGGTGCGGGTGGTGGCGGTAACGTTCAGGGGCGGAGGTCTGGCGGGCGGGCGGCGGTGTTCATCACCAGCCCCAGGCCCACGCGAGCAGGCCGCCCGCCAGGGCCGCGCCCGCCAAGGCCGGGGCGCGCCGGGGTTGCCAGGTCATGGTGGCCGTCACGGCCACCGCCGCCACGGAGAGCGCGACGGTCCAGGCGGTGATGCCCAGCGAGGCTGGGGTCTCGCCCGAGGGGCGGGCCGCCAGCCACAGCGACAGCAGCAGCACCAGCCACCCGGCGCGGCGCAGGTGCAGCAGGCGGCGCTCCGTGCCTTCCCGGCCCAGCGCGTCTTCATGGTGGCGGTCCATGCCCAGTGCGATGGCGGACCACGCCGCGAAACACAGCAGAAAAGCGGACATGGATCAGGCCCCCGAGGTCGAGACGTCGGGCGTTGCCGACAGCGCCGGTGCAGCGGGCTGTGGGGCGGATGCGCTGGCAGCGGCGGCGTGGCGCAATGCCTTGGACACAGCGGCCTTGCCCTTGGGCACGCGCCCCGGGCGCAGCCGCCAGGACAGCCAGCCCAGCAGGAGGCCCGTGGCCAGGAACGACAGGTCCATGCTCGCCCAGATCCATTCGCCCGCGGGCAGCGTGACGCCCAGGTGGGTGTGGGTGGTCAGCGCATTGATCAGCGGCAGGGCCGTCCACACGGCACCCGCAGCGCCCAGCGGCACCGACCAGCCCATGCGGCTGGGGCGCACTACAGCGCAGGCCAGTGCCCACAGCAGCGCGATGCCCCAGGCGCTGAAGAACCAGGCCAGCTCGGTGTCCGCCCGGCCCTCGATGCCCACGGGGATCAGGCGGTTGGAGGCCACGTACACGCCGCAGGCCAGCGGCAGGCCCGCCAGCGTGGCGATATTGATGGCGGCCACCAGGCGCTCGCCAAAGGGCGCCTTGGTGCGCGCTGCAGGGGCGGCAGCGCCTTGGCGGCCGGCTTTGGTTTGCGACAGGGCGCTGCGCTTGACGGTCCACAGCACCATGCCCGTGGCGATCATCAGGCTGCCCAGCACGCCAAAGCCGAAGAGGGCCCAGCGCATGCCCACATCGGCAAAGCGCGCCAGGTGCAGCCCGTACAGCACGCCATACGTCTTGGCGGCGGGGCCCGTGGGGTCGGCCTGGTCCAGCCACTGGCCGGTGGTGGCGTCGAACAACAGGCGCGGCGGGCGGTACTGCAGTCGGTCGCCCTCGTGGCGCGTGACCTCGACCACGGCGCGGCCCTTGGCATCGCGGCGCGCCTGCAGGCTGCCGATGCGCCCGCCGTCCCAGCGGGTGCGTGCTTCGGTCAGGATGGGCTGCAGCGCGATGGCGGGCAGGGGCTCCACCTTGTCGTTTGCGCCGCGGCGGGGGCGGCTCTCGGCCTTCTCGCCCTGCAGGTCGGCAAAGTACGCGTTGGAGTCCACGCCTTTTTCATTCTTGTACGTGGTGGCGATGCCGGCGGGCATGTACAGCGTGTGGAAGATCATCAGCCCGCTGAAGGTGATCATCAGGTAGAACGGCAGCACCAGCACGCCGGTGACATTGTGCGCATCCAGCCAGGCGCGCTGCCCGCCCTTGGTGGGACGGAAGGTGAAGAAGTCCTTGAAGATGCGCCGGTGCGTGATCACGCCCGTGATCAGCGCGACGAACATCAGCATCGTGGCCACGCCCACCACCCAGCGGCCTTCGAGGGTCCAGCGGCCCTTCTGGGCCGTGCGCAGCTCGAAGTGAAAGCGGTAGAAGAAGTCGCCGCCCATGGTCTGGCGCGCCTCGATGGCTTCGCCGGTCTGCGGGTTCATGCGCAGCGTCTCGAACCGGCCGTTGCCGGTGCCGCGCCACAGCAGGTTGACGGCCGGGTCGCGCTCGTCGGGCAGGTGCATGATCCACTGCGTGACCTCGGGCGACTTGCGCTGCAATGCGTCCAGCGACTTCTGGGCCACCTGCGCATCCGCCGCGGGCAGGCCGTGCATCTCGGGGCGCATCCACAGGTTGAACTCGTTCTTGAAGAACGACAGCGTGCCGGTGAGGAAGATCGCAAACAGCAGCCAGCCCAGGATCAGCCCGGCCCAGGTGTGCAGCCACGACATCGCCTGGCGAAAGCCTTCTCGGTCATTGGGTGTCCTGGCGGCTTTGGCCTTGGCGTTGACCGGGGCAGCCGTGGGCATGCCCGCTGCCATGTCTGCGGACGCGTCGGGTGTCAGTGTGGTGGCGTTCATGCGGCGGCCTTCATCCATTGCGACGCCATGGCGCAGGCGCCCAGTACCAGCGCCGGCAGCAGCGTGCCGGCCCATGCACCCAGGGCGGTGCGGGCATAGAACGCCCAGCCCGCGGCCATGGCGTAGGCCAGCCAGGCCAGCATGGTGGCCGTCAGCACGGCTTCCACCCGCGGCATGAACTGCGCCAGCCCCAGCGACAACGCGGCCGCGAACCCCGCCGCCAGCGCATAGCCGCCTCCGATGGCCGCCACGGCGCGGGAGGTGATGGCCAGCCGGTAGCGCCAGTCGACACGCGCGGTCTTCATGGCGTGCCAGCCGGGGCGCGGCTGTCAGCAGGTGATCCGGGCGATCGGAAAGAAGCGGAGGCCCCGGGCAGGCAGGGGCTGGCGGTGCGGCGCAGCATCAGGAAGGCTCCAGGCAGGTTTGGACACAACAAACGTACAAACGCTGGCTGCAGCGGGGCAGGGCCCGGCTGACTGGCTGGCTAGGTATTCAGGGAATCAATCACGGCACCCGGGCGCAACGCGCACTCCATGCCATCAGGTCTGGGGAAGAGGTGGGCAGGGAAGGGCGGGCGCCGGTCGTAAGAACGCATTCTACTTTTGTTGAGAAGCATTCGCATTTATTGCGGCACAACTTTGGCGGCTTTGATGTGCAGTTGCAACATCCTGTGACTGCAGGGCGATGCGGCCCTGCCTTCGCGCGGACACAAAAAAACGGGCCAGGGCCCGTTTTTCTGATTTCTTCGTTGGTGGTTTTTTCGTGGAGCGCTCTGGTGAACTCTTGCTTCAGTCCGCGTCGCCCATCTGCGACTGCAGGTAGTTCTGCAGGCCGACCTTGTCAATCAGGTCGATCTGGGTTTCGATGAAGTCGATGTGCTCTTCCGTGTCATCCAGGATCTTTTGCAGGAGGTCGCGCGAGACGTAGTCACGCACGCTTTCGCAATGGGCCATGCCTTCCTTGATGGTGGCCTGGGCGCCTTGTTCGGAGCGCAGGTCGCAGGCCAGGATCTCTGGCACGTCTTCACCGACCTGGAGCTTGGCGAGGTCCTGCAGGTTGGGCAGGCCGTCGAGCATGAAGATGCGGTCCATCAGCCAGTCGGCATGCTTCATCTCGCCGATGGATTCGGAGTACTCCTTCTTGGCCAGCTTGTCGAAGCCCCAGTGCTTGAGCATGCGGTAGTGCAGGAAGTACTGGTTGATGGCCGTGAGCTCGTTCTTGAGCTGGGCCTGCAGATGGCCAATGACCTGTGCGTCACCTTTCATGGGGACTCCTTATTGTGTTGATTCCGCCCGATTGTCGTGACCTGCGTCAGCAGGCGCAAGGCAATCCCCTGCGGGGGCGCACGGGGTGCGTGTGATGCTGAGTTGTGTTCGCATTCCCGCGCGGGTGGGCCGTGAGCCGAGCGCGGCCGGGGCGGGCTTCGTGCGCGGCGCCATGCCGCTTCCCGCCAAAAAAAAGGCCCTGGGTGTGATGACCCAGGGCCCCGGCGCATCGCCGGGCCGCGCGTGGCGGCCTGGCCTGCCAGCGGGCTACAGCGCCTTGGCGGACGGGCCCGCTGGCGTGGCCGTGGGCTGCCCGGCGCGCTGCTGGTCGCGCCAGTGCGCAATGCCCAGCCACAGCGTGGGGACCAGCACCAGGGCCAGCGAGATCGCCTGGGCCATCGTGCCTTCGGCCAGATCCTCGGTGGCGGCGTGCCACCAGGCGTTGTCGATGCCCGGAATCAGCGCGCCTTCGGTGAATTCGTGGAAGGCATAGACCACGAGCTGGACCGCGAACACCGCCATGAACCACGAGGTCACGCGGAAGAAGCGGCCCAGGTTCACCGCACGGCCGTAGCGCGTCCAGGCCCATGCAATGGCGATGGCCAGGGCCAGGCCGGCGATGCCGCCCCAGGCCATGTAGCCCAGCTCGGCGCTGCGGGCCAGCGCGGCCAGCATCGTGGCGGTCTCCACGCCTTCGCGGCCCACCATGAACAGCGAGAACAGAAACACGGCCAGGGCGGCGCGCGGGCCCTCCAGCACGCTGGCGCGGTCGATGCGCTGGGCGATCTCCTGTCCCATGCCTTTGCCGGCGCTGCGCATGTGCACCACGCACCAGGCGACGGCGGCCGCGGCCACCAGGGCCATCACCCCCTCGGCCGCGGGTGACAGCGCGCCCACCTGCGACAGCACCCAGCCCAGCACCAGCGACAGCAGCACCGCCACCACGACACCGGCGCGCAGTGGCAGCAGCAGCGCCAGGCGCCCGGTCTTGCGCAGATACAAGGTGGCGATGGCCACGACAAGCAGGGCTTCAAGCCCCTCGCGGAAACAGATCAAGAGGGTCTGGAACATGGCGGATTCGGTTCTTTGCTATGAGTTTATGAGCTGCTTGCGCTTTTCCATCCAGCGCGCGGGGCCGGTGGGGTCACACCCGACGTGAGCCGTGCGGAGATGGATGTGCCTTGCGCCCCTGGAGCAGATCATAAATTCAACTGAGAATGAGTTGTATTTGAATATTTGACAAGGCGCAATGGTTGGGCATGTTCCCCTGTGGACCGGGGGCGGAGGATTTTCCGGTTTCAGTCTCGATGTATAGTTATTGGCAATTGATTTGATCTAATCAATTAATTGGATTGATGGCCCGGAAAGGCCTAGACTTCAGTCCTGTTCACTCAACCACCAACAAGGAAACAGCAATGTCCCTGATCAATACGCAAGTTCAGCCGTTCAAGACCACCGCTTTCGTCAACCGCAATGGCAAGGGTGAATTCATCGACCTGACCGAAGCCGACCTGAAGGGCAAGTGGTCCGTGCTGATCTTCATGCCCGCAGCCTTCACCTTCAACTGCCCTACCGAAATCGAAGACGCCGCCGAGCACTACGCAGAGTTCCAGAAGGCTGGCACCGAGGTCTACATCGTCACGACCGACACGCACTTCTCGCACAAGGTGTGGCACGAAACCTCGCCCGCCGTGGGCAAGGCCAAGTTCCCCCTGGTCGGCGACCCTACGCACCAGCTGACCAACGCGTTTGGCGTGCACATCCCTGAAGAAGGCTTGGCACTGCGCGGCACGTTCGTGGTCAACCCCGACGGCATCATCAAGACGTCCGAAATCCACTCCAACGAGATCGCGCGCGACGTGAAGGAAACCGTGCGCAAGCTCAAGGCGGCCCAGTACACCGCCGCCCACCCCGGTGAAGTCTGCCCCGCCAAGTGGAACGACGGCGCCAAGACCCTGGCTCCTTCGCTAGACCTGGTCGGCAAGATCTGAGCGGACACTGATTCGGCAGAGCGCTGCGGGCGCTCCCCAGCCGGACAGCGCCATGGCGCACGCGCGCCATGCCGTCCGGCTTTTTTACGCCTTTTTCACCTACCTTTGCGGTGCCGGGCTTGCCACAAGCAGCCCCAACCCCCACCCTGCAAGTCACAACTCGAAAGGACACCACCATGCTCGACGAACAACTCAAGACCCAGCTTTCCGCCTACCTGGAGCGCGTGACGCAGCCGTTCGAACTGGTGGCTTCCCTGGACGACAGCGAAACCGCCCGCGAGATGCGCGAGCTGCTGACGACCATCCAATCCCTGCGCAGCGACAAGATCACGCTGCGCACCGACGGCAACGACGCGCGCAAGCCCTCGTTCAGCCTGCAGCGCGTGGGCAGCACGAATTCGCTGCGTTTTGCCGGCCTGCCCCTGGGCCACGAATTCACCTCGCTGGTGCTGGCCCTGCTGTGGACCGGCGGCCACCCGCCCAAGGTCGAGCCCGAGGTGATCGAGCAGATCGCCGCGCTCGACGGTGACTTCAACTTCGAGGTCTACATGAGCCTGACCTGCCACAACTGCCCGGACGTGGTGCAGGCGCTGTCGCTCATGGCCATCGTCAACCCCAAGATCAAGACCACCGTGATCGAAGGCGGCGCCTTCCAGCAGGAAGTGGCCGACCGCGAGATCATGGCCGTGCCCATGGTGTTCATGAACGGCCAGGTGTTCGCCTCGGGCCGCATGTCGGTCGAGGAGATCGTGGCCAAGCTCGACACCGGCGCCGCCGCCCGTGACGCGGCCAAGCTGTCGGCCAAGGCACCGTACGACGTGCTCATCGTCGGCGGCGGCCCCGCCGGCGCCGCGGCCGCCGTGTACGCGGCCCGCAAGGGCATCCGCACCGGCGTGGCGGCCGAGCGCTTCGGCGGCCAGGTCAACGACACGCTGGCCATCGAGAACTACATCTCCGTGCTGGAAACCGACGGACCCAAGTTCGCCGCTGCCCTGGAAGCCCACACCCGCGCCTACGACGTGGACATCATGAACCTGCAGCGCGCCGACCAGCTGATCCCCGCGGCCCAGCCCGGCGGCCTGATCGGTGTGAAGCTGGCCAACGGCGCCACCTTGCAATCGAAGACGGTGATCCTGTCCACCGGCGCGCGCTGGCGCAATGTCAACGTGCCCGGCGAAGCCGAGTACAAGAACAAGGGCGTGGCCTACTGCCCGCACTGCGACGGCCCGCTGTTCAAGGGCAAGCGCGTGTCGGTCATCGGCGGCGGCAACTCGGGAGTCGAGGCTGCCATCGACCTGGCCGGCATCGTGGCCCATGTCACGCTGGTGGAGTTCGCCGACCAGCTCAAGGCGGACGCCGTGCTGGTCAACAAGCTCAAGAGCCTGCACAACGTGACCATCCACACCAACGCGCAGACCACCGAGATCACCGGTGCCGACGGCAAGGTCAACGGCCTCAAGTACAAGGACCGCGCCACGGGCGTGGAGCACCTGGTGCAGCTCGAAGGCGTGTTCGTGCAGATCGGCCTGGTGCCCAACACCGAATGGCTCAAGGGCACGGTGGAGCTGTCCAGGTTCGGCGAGATCATCGTCGACTCGCACGGCCGCACCAACCTGCCCGGCGTGTTCGCGGCGGGGGACTGCACCACGGTGCCGTTCAAGCAGATCGTGATCGCTGCGGGCGATGGGTCGAAGGCCGCGCTGAGCGCATTCGACCACCTGATCCGCATGCCGGTGGTGGCGGCCGCGCCAGCGGGTGCCCCGGCTGCGGAAACGGTGGCGGAAACCGTTTGATGTTTGATTGAAAATGGCCTGCAGCGCTTGATGGTAAAGCGCTGGAAGCTATCAATAGATGAGCGACCGGCTGTGTTGTGCGGCCGGTCGCTTTTTTTCGTGGGCCCGCCGTGTCTTGGGGAGCGGCTGGTGCCTTGTGGTTGTAAATCTGGTTACGTATTGAGAATTATTCTCATATAATTCACCCCATCAGCCAGCCACAACGGCCCTTTCTGCTGCCCGCAGAAGCCAGGACCGTCTGCATGGAGCCAGCTCTGTATTCGTTGTCGTTTCAGAGAAGGACTCCCCTCCGTGGCGCAGGCATTCCGTACCCCTCCGTTTTCTTCCCGGCGCGCACAGGCGCACCCCTCCGATCAATGGCTGCAAGGCCGTCTGCGGTCGCTCACGTGGCTGGTGGCCTGTGCATGCGCCGCCATCGGCAGCGCGCATGCGCAGGATGTGGCGCAACTGATCGCTGCCGGCCCGGTGCTCAAGGAGGTTGTCATCAGCGGCTCGCGCAGCGAGCAGGACCGCGACGAGCTGCCCATGAGCATCGACGTGATCAACGCGCAGGCCATCGAAGAAGGCCAGGTGCGCGACATCCGCGATGTGGCGCGCGAGCTGCCCAACGTGTCGGTCACGCGCTCGCCGGCGCGTTTCTCGCTGGCCAGCGGCTCCACCGGGCGCGAACAGAACGCGGGCTTCAACATCCGCGGCCTGGACGGCAACCGCGTGCTGATGATGGTGGACGGCATCCGCCTGCCGCGCAGCTACGTCTTCAGCGCCAATGCCTTCGGGCGCGACTACCTGGACATCGGCCTGCTGCAGCGCATCGAGGTCGTGCGCGGCGCCACATCGGCGCTGTATGGGTCGGACGGCATGGCGGGCCTGGTCAACTTCATCACCGCCGAGCCGTCGGCCTTCCTCGACGGCGACAAGCGCATCGGCGGGCGCGTGAGCCTGGGCTACGACGGCGACGACCACGGCAAGCGCGTGGGCGCCACGGTGGCGGGCCGGGCGGGCGACACGGTGCAGTGGCTGCTGGGCGGCAACGTCACGCGCGCCAGCGAGCTCGACAACATGGGTACCAACAGCGCGGCCAATGCCGACCGCACCCGTCCCAACCCGCAAAAGGACCAAAGCGGCGCGCTGCTGGGCAAGGTCATCCTCACGCCCGGCGGCGGCCAGCGCCATGTGTTCACGCTGGAGCATGTGGACAAGAACTCCGACTACGAGCTGCTCACCGCGCGCTCCAAGCCGCCGCTGGCCGCCACGTCCGTGCTGGGCTCCACGTCGTTCACCGACATGCAGCGCAGCCGTGCGACGTGGGAGGGCGCGTGGCGCGTGAACTCCGCCTTTGCCGACGACCTGAAGGCGACGCTGAGCTTTCAGGATTCCCACTCGCGCGAGTACGTCACCGAAGACCGCAACACCGCCGCCGACCGCGTGCGCGACGTGACCTACGACGAGCGCACCTGGCAGGCCAACCTGCAGGGCAGCAAGGTGCTGCGTTCGGGCGCTGGCGGCCTGGTGCAGAAGATCACCTACGGTTTTGACTACACGTCCGCCAGGGTCGAAAACCTGCAGACCGGCGTGACCCCGCCCGTGGGCGAGACCTTCCCGCTCAAACGCTTTCCGGACACCACCGAGACCAGCGCGGCCCTGTATGTGCAGGACGAGTTCGTGACCGGCCCCTGGAGCATCACGCCGGGCGTGCGCTTCGACAGCTTCCGCATCAAGGCCGACCAGGCGGGCTTTGGCGCGCAGGCCGTGTCCCTGTCGGGCAATGCCACCTCGCCCAAGTTCGGCGTGCTGTACCGCGCCAGCGAGCAGTGGAGCGTGTTCGGCAACTACGCGGCGGGCTTCCGTGCGCCCAACGCGGGCCAGGTCAACGCCTTCTTCGAGAACCCGGTCAGCAACTACCGCACGGTGCCCAACGCCAACCTCAAGCCCGAAAAGAGCCAGAACTTCGAGCTGGGCGTGCGCGGCCGGCTGGACGCGCTGTCGGTCGAAGCTGCAGCGTTCACGGGCCGCTACAAGGACTTCATCGAAGACCTGCGCCAGGTCGGCGGCACCGGTGCGCCGGGCAACCCGCTGGTGTTCCAGTCGGTCAACATCGGCCGCGTCAAGCTCAACGGCTTCGAGGTCAAGGGCGACATGCGCTGGGGCCGGTGGGCCGGCGGGCAATGGACATCGCCGTTCAGCTACGGCCAGACGCGCGGGCGCGATACCGCCACCGGCAGGCCGGTGAACACGGTGGACCCATCGCGCCTGTCTGCCGGCCTGCGCTACGACACCGGCCACTGGATGGCGCGCCTGGATGCCACCCACAGCGCGGCCAAGAAGGCCAGCGACGTGACCGTGGCGACGGGCAGCACGCAGTACCTCACACCGTCGTACACGGTGCTCGACCTGTCGGGCCAATGGCGCATCCGCAAGGACCTGCGCCTGAACCTCGGCATCTACAACCTGACCGACAGGAAGCACTGGCGCTGGGCCGACGTGCGCGGCCTGGCAGCCAACGCCAACTTCATCGACGCCTACAGCCAGCCCGGCCGCTCCGTGCGGGTGTCGCTGGTGGCGGACTTCTGAGCACCCACGTGAACACGTTCCAAGGCCACCCATCAAGGAGAACACCCATGAGCCACGTTCCCGACCCTTCCAATGCCTCCGATGCCAGCGCCCACTGCGACGAGGAGTACAGCCTGCCGTGCGCCGAGGCGCTGCTGGCCGGCACGCTCGCCCTGATGACGGGCTACGTGCAGGCCTGCTGCGACACCCACCGCGACGCCATGGGCCGCAAGATATCGGCCAACCTGCAGATGCTGGCCGACGCCGACGGCTTCACCGCTCACTTCCGCACGGTGGTCTGGAGCCTGCAAGGCCGTTGGGAACAGCAGTGCAAGGCGCGCCAGGACACCGCCGCCAGCGCCGCACTGGTGGCCGCAGAGCAGCGCCGCGTGCTGTGGCACACCGCGCCGGAGGCCGTGCAATGAGCCGCGCGGTGACGAACACCCCGGGCACTCCAGCCTCCGCGCCCCTGGCCGCACCCGACATTCGCGCGCAGTTCGCCACCGCACGTGCTGCCGGCAAGCGCGCCAAGGAGGCGGCCGAGAGCCTGGGGCTCTCGGAAGGCGCTGCGGTGGCGGCCCACGCGGGCGAGCACGGCCACCCGCTCAAGGCCGTGCCGCTGCAGGGTTCGTGGCTGGAGATGCTGCAGGCGCTCGAGGCCTGCGGCCCCTTGATGGCCCTCACGCGCAATGAAGGCGTGGTGCATGAGAAGACCGGCATTTACACCAACGTGTCGGCCACAGGCCCGGTGGGCATCGCGCTGGGCGAAGACATCGATCTGCGCCTGTTCTTCGCGCAGTGGCATGCTGGCTTTGCCGTGACCGAGCTGGCCAACGACCCCGCCAGGCCGCCGTCGCGCAGCCTGCAGTTCTACAACGCCAGCGGCCGCGCCGTGCACAAGATCTTTACCCGCGAAGCGACCGACCTGGCGGCGTTCGATGCGGTGGTGAGCCGCTTCGCGCAGCCCAGCGCGGGCTATGTGTTCGGCAAGGCGTCCGCGCCGGAAGCGGTGCGGCCCGATGCCGACATCGACGCCGACGGCCTGCGCGAGGCCTGGGGTGCCATGCAGGACACACACGAGTTCTTCGGCCTGACCAGGAAATTCGGCGTGGAGCGTCAGCAGAGCTTTCGCCTGGTCGAAGGCCAGTTCGCGTGGCGCGCCGAACCGCAAGCGGTATCGCGCCTGCTGGACGAGGCCGCAGTGGACGGCCTGCCCATCATGGTGTTCGTGGGCAGCGGCGGCTGCATCCAGATCCACACCGGGCCGGTGCGCAACATAAAGCCGCTCGACACACCGCACGCCCAGTGGATCAACGTGCTGGACGCAGGCTTCAACCTGCACCTGCGCACCGACATGGTGGCCAGCGTGTGGGTGGTGGAAAAGCCGACGGCCGATGGCGTCGTCACCTCCGTCGAGGCGTTCGACCATGCGGGCGAGCTGATGGCCATGTTCTTCGGTGCGCGCAAGCCCGGCAAGCCCGAGCTGCAGGGCTGGCGCGACCTGGTGGCGCGGCTGCCGCAGGCGCAGCAAGATGAGGTGGTCCATGCTGCGTGATGGCCTGACCGACACGGCGCGCAGGCAGCTGCTGCGCGGCATGGCAGCGCTGCCGCTGCTGTCTGTGGTGGGCGCGGAGCGCGCAGTCGCGGCCAGCCCGGCGCGCATCGTCTCGCTGGGCGGTGCGTTGACCGAGGTGGTCTACCTGCTGGGCGCGCAAGGCCAGCTGGTGGGCACCGACACCACCAGCCTGTTCCCCGAGGCCGCGCTCAAGACCGCCAAGGTCGGCTACATGCGCCAGCTCTCGGCCGAGGGGCTGCTGTCCCTCAAGCCCGACGCCGTGGTGGGCACCACCGAGGCCGGCCCGCCCGTGGTGCTGGACCAGGTGCGCAGCGCCGGGGTGCGGGTGGAGCTGGTCAAGGCCGACCACACCTGGGACGAGGTGCAGCGCAAGGTGGCCACCGTGGGCCGCGTGGCCGGCCGCGAGCGCGAGGCCACGGCCCTGCAGGCGGACCTGGATGCGCAGTGGGCGGCGGTGCACAAGCTGGTGGCCGCGTCCGCGCGCCGCCCGCGCGCGATCTTCATCCTGTCGCACGGCGGCAGCCCCATGGTGGCGGGCACCGGCACGGCGGCCGATGCGCTGATCCGTTTTGCGGGCGGCACCAACGCCATCACGCAGTTCGCGGGCTACCGGCCGCTCACGGCCGAGGCCATGGCCAGCGCCGCGCCCGAGGTGCTGCTCAACAGCACGCAGGGCATCGAGGCGCTGGGCGGCGAGGCCGCGTTCTGGCAGCGGCCGGAACTGGCGCTCACGCCCGCTTTCCGCCACAAGGCCCTGGTGACGATGGAGGCCAGCCAGCTGCTGGGCTTTGGTCCGCGCCTGCCCGGGGCCGTGCGCGAGGTGCACACCCGCATGCAGGCGATCACGGCGTGAGCGGCCTGGCCGTGGCGCAGCCGGGTGCGCGCTGGACCGCGGGGCGCCTGTCGCCCCGCACCGCGCTGACCGTGGGCTCGGCACTGGTGGTGCTGGCCTTGGCCTGGGCCAGCACCCAGGGCGCGTACGCCATCGCGCCCGCCCAGCTGTGGCAGGTGCTGCTGCAGGCCGTGGGGCTGGCGCCTTCTGCCGAACAGGCACCGGAATACCTGGTGTTCATCAACATCCGGCTGCCACGCCTGTTGATGGGCGTGGCGGCCGGGGCGGGCCTGGGGCTGGCGGGTGCGCTGATGCAGGGGCTGTTTCGCAACCCGCTGGCCGACCCCGGCCTGATCGGCGTGAGCAGCGGCGCCGCGCTGGCTGCTGCGCTCACCATCGTGCTCGGCATGCACTGGCTGCCCGACATGCCGCGCACGCTGGGCAGTTGGTCGCTGGTGACCATGGCCTTTGGCGGTGGCCTGGTGGTCACGGCGCTGATCTATGGGCTGGCGCAAGCCGATGGCGCCACGCGCATGGGGCTGATGCTGCTGGCGGGCGTGGCGGTCAATGCGCTGGCGCTGGCGGGGCTGGGCTACCTCAACTTCATCTCCACCGACGAGCAACTGCGCAACATCCAGATGTGGCTGCTGGGCAGCCTGGGCGGCGCGCGCTGGAGCGCCGTGGCGCTCGTGGGCACCGTCGTGGCGGTGGCCTGCGGCCTGGGCCTGGCGCTGGCGCGCCCGCTCAATGCGATTGCCCTGGGAGAGGCGCAGGCCGCGCTGCTGGGCGTGCCGGTGGAGCGCACCAAGCGCCTGGCGGTGCTGGTGACGGCGCTCGCCGTGGGGGCCGTCACGGCGGCCACCGGCATCATCGGCTTCATCGGCCTGGTGGCGCCGCACTGGGTGCGCCTGGTGGCCGGGCCGGATCACCGCGTGGTGCTGCCGGGATCGGCCCTGCTGGGCGCCGCGCTGGTGCTGGCGGCCGACGTGGTGGCGCGAACCATCGTCAAGCCGGCCGAGTTGCCGCTGGGCGTGCTCACCGCCTTCATCGGTGTGCCCTTGTTCCTGGCCATGCTGCGCCAATTCAGGAGCAAGGTATGAGAGCAGGCCCGCTCCATCCCGGCGATCCGCTGGTGTGCGATCGATTGGCGGTGGGCCTGCCCGGCCTGCCGCTGCTGGCGACCGTGCATGCGCGCCTGGCGCCTGGCCGCTTCACCGCCATCCTGGGGCCGAATGGCGCGGGCAAATCCACGCTGCTGTCCATGCTGTCGGGCCAGCGCGCGCCGCGCTCGGGCTCGGTCAGCCTGAGGGGCCGGGCGCTCACTGCGGTTGGTGCCTTGGAGCTGGCGCGCCTGCGCGCCGTGCTGCCGCAAGAGACGGCGGTGGCCTTCGACTTCACGGTGCAGGAGGTGGTGGAGATGGGCCGCTTTCCGCACCGCCAGTCGCCCAGCCGGAACGAGGCGTGCATCGCCCGCGATGCCATGGAGGCCACCGGCGTGGTCCACCTGGCGGCGCGCGGCGTGAACACCTTGTCGGGCGGCGAGCGGGCCCGCGCCCACCTGGCCCGGGCGCTGGCGCAGATCTGGGAGCCCCGGCCCGATGGCGCCACGCGCTGGCTGCTGCTCGACGAGCCCACCGCCGCGCTCGACCTGGCGCACCAGCACCAGGCCATGGCCCTGGTGCGCCGCTGGGCGGTGGAGCAGGGCATCGGCGTGGTGGCGGTGCTGCACGACCTGAACCTGGCGCTGCGCTATGCGCACGACGTGGTGCTGATGGGGGCCGGGCGCTGCGACGTGGGGTCCGTGGGGCAAACGCTGGACGCGGCGGCGATCGCACGCGTGTGGGGTGTGGAGTGTTCCGAAGTGCGCGCCAGCGACGGCACGCCGCAGTTTCTCGTGGCGGCCGGATGAAGCCGACATGACGATTTGGTCATCTGCTCCCGTCTTGCCCTTGGTCGCATGGGGATATGCACGGTTGCGCATGCTGCACCGCGCCATCTTGTCACTAGAATGCGCGCACACCACCATGCGCCGCCTGCTCCTCGTCTTTTTGCTGCTGTTCACGCCGCTCCAGTCCATCTGGGCGGCTGCATCGCCGTATTGCGGGCACGAGGCAGCGCCGCAGGCATCGCACTTTGGCCACCATGTGCACGAGCACCGGGCCGATGTGCCGGCCGAGCCATCCCATGCCAGCGAAACTCAGGACCACAAGGCCCTGGCCACCACCGGCACGGCCGACATGGACTGCCATGCCTGCCACGGCGTGGGCAGCGGCATGGCGCTGAGCGCGGGTGCCCAGGCCATCGTGGTCTCGGTCGCCCGCCCTGTTTCCCAGGTGGCACCTGCCTGGGTGCATCCACCCCTCTCACGCCCCGAACGTCCCAACTGGTCCGTCCTCGCCTGAGCGGCGAGGCGGGGCACCGGGTAGCCCCTTCCTGACGATTCCACGCAGCTCTCGCGAGCGGCGGCGGCGCGTGCTTGTGCGCCGGACATCGTCGTGCCTTGCCGATTTCAACCCCGTGGCCCCCGGCCATTGCAGAGGAATCGGATGCAACGAACGAGAAGAACGAACCACACACCACGGCTGTGCATGGCGGCCGTGGCCCTGGGGTGGGCGCTGGCCGGCAGTGCTGCGCTGGCCCAGACGCCGGCGCCACCGCTCACGCTCAAGGCCTTGTTCGACAGGGCCTGGGAGCGCCAGCCCGAGGCGCAGTCGGCCGCGCTGCGGCGCGAATCGGCACAGGCCGCGCGCAGCGGTGCATCGTCCTGGACGGCCGAACCCGCCGCGCTGGAGCTGCAGGCCAAGACCGACCGCCCCGGCAGCAACCAGGGCAACCGCGAAGTGGAGATGGGCGTGGCCCTGCCGCTGTGGCTGCCCGGCGAGCGCGCCCGCAAGGCCGCGCTGGGCGATGCCGAGATCAAGGCCGTGGAAAGCCGCCGCCTGGCCGCGCAGCTGCAATTGGCCGCCACCGTGCGCGAGGCCTGGTGGACCCTGCAGCGCGCGCAGGCAGAACTGGGCCTGGCGCAGGACCGGCTGCACAACGCGCAGCGCCTGGCGGCCGACGTGGCGCGGCGCTTCCAGGCCGGAGACATGTCGCGGGCCGACCAGGCCCAGGCCGATGGTGCCGTGGCCCAGGCCGAAGCCGCGGTGGCCGAGGCCACGGGCGCACGCGATGTGGCCCAGGCAGCCCTGGCGGCATGGGGCGGTAACGGGGTGCTGGCCGACGGTGCCGAGCCCGAGGCCGAAGCGCTGCCAGCAGCCGGCCTGCCCACCGACCACCCGGCGGTGGCGGACTGGAACGACCAGGCCGCGGTGGCGCGCCGCGCCGCCGACCTGGCCGCCGTGCAGACCCGTGCCAACCCCGAGCTGACCGTGGCCGCCACGCGCGGGCGCGAGCAGGCCGGCGAGCGCTATCTGCAAAGCTTCACGGTCGGCGTGCGCGTGCCCCTGGGCGGTGGGGACCGGGCGCGCGCCAAGGAGACAGCGGCCCGTGCCGACGCGCTGGACGCCGAGGTGCGCGCCCACGCCGAGCAGGACCGCCTGGCCGCCGACCTGGCCGCGGCCACGGCCCGTGTGAAGGCCAGCCAGGCCCAGCGCGACGCCATGGCCCGCCATGCGGCACTGGCCCGCGATACGCGCGGTTTCGTCGACAAGGCCTTCCGCCTGGGCGAAGCCGACTGGCCCACGCGCCTGCGCGTGGAGCTGGAAGCCATGCAGGCCGAGCGCCAGCTGGCGCGTGCCCGCATCGATGCCGCGGCCGCCGTCTCCACCCTGCGCCAAGCCCTGGGCCTGTTGCCGCAGTGAGCGCCCTATCCATCCCGACACCCTGTTTGTGATCACCATGCAACTCCTTTCTTTTCCTTCCGCGCTGGCCCTGGCCTTGGTGCTGGGCCTGGCGCCTTCGTGGACACTGGCTGGCGATGGCCATGACCATGGCGAAGCCCCCGCCGCCGCAGCCGGCCCTGCGATACCGCGCTTTGCAGCCACCTCCGACCTGTTCGAGCTGGTGGGCGTGCTCGACGGGCAAAAACTGGCGCTCTACCTGGACCATGCGGGCGACAACAGCCCGGTCAGGGAGGCCCAGTTGGAGATCGACATCGCCGGCACGCGCGTGCCCGTGACCCGCGTGGCCGACGGCGAGTTCCAGGCCGCGCTGGCCGCACCGCTGGCCGAGGGGGTGAGCCCCGTCACCGCCACCGTCGTGGCCGGCAACGACACCGACCTGCTGGCCGGCGAGATCGACGTGCACGCCGCGGCCCAGGCCCACGCCGAGCCCACGGGCCGGCGCAACGCGCTGGTCGCCGGTGCCCTGGCCGCCGTGCTGGCAGCCCTGGCCCTGGCGTGGGGCCTGCGGCGTGGCCGCGCCGCGCGCGCCCAGCGCCTGGGAGGTGCAGCATGAAGCGCCTGACCTCTCTCCATTCCGTCGTGGCCCTGGCGATGGCCGCTGCGCTGTGCGCCCCGCTGGTGGCGCGTGCCGGTGAAGGCCATGACCATGGCGACGCGCCCGCAGCGGCCGACGGCAACGGCCCCAAGCGCCAGCCCGATGGCAGCGTCTTCCTGCCCAAGCCTGCGCAGCGCCAACTCGGCGTGCGCACCCTGGTGGCCGCCGAGGGCCAGCACCCTAAGGCCTTCGAGCTGGCCGGCACGGTGGTCATGGACCCCAACGCTGGCGGCAAGGTGCAGGCCGCGCTGGCCGGCCGGCTGGAGGCAGGCCCCAAGGGCCTGCCCGGTGTGGGCCAGGCGGTGCGCAAGGGCGAGGTGCTGGCCTATGTGGTGCCCACGGCGGGCGCCATCGAGCGATCCAACCAACTGGCCCAGCAGGCCGAGCTGCGTGCTGCACGCGACCTGGCGGCACGCCGCGTGGCGCGTTTGAAGGACCTGTCAGACACCGTGCCCCGCAAGGACATCGAGGCGGCCGAGAGCGAGCTGCAAAGCGTCACCCAGCGCCTGGGCGCGGTGGGGGCGGGCCTTTCGACCCGCGATGCGCTGGTGGCGCCCGTCTCGGGTGTCATCGCCTCGGCCAATGCCGTGGCAGGGCAGGTGGTGGATGCGCGCGAGCTGGTGTTCGAGGTGGTGGACCCCACGCGCCTGCGCGTCGAAGCCCTGGCTTACGACACGGCGCAGGCCCACAGCGTGGCCGGCGCCGCGCTGGCCGTGGGCGGGCAGCGCGTGCCGCTGCGTTTTCTGGGCGCGGCGCGCAGCCTGCGCGACCAGGCGCTGCCGCTGCAGTTTGCCGGCGACTCGGCCGTGCTCGGTACCTTGGCCCTGGGCCAGCCCGTGCGCGTATTCGTGCAATCCACCCAGCAGGCCGTTGGCGTGCAGGTGCCCGTGGCTTCGCTGCTGCGCAATCCCGCGAACCAGACCATCGTCTGGGTCAAGGAGTCGCCCGAGCGTTTCGTGCCGCGCGTCGTCACCTACGTGCCCCTCGACGGCACCTCGGTGGCCGTGACCTCGGGCCTCAAGGCCGGTGACCGCGTGGCCACGCAGGGCGCCACGCTGATCAACCAGGTCCGTTGAAGGAAACCACGCAATGTTCAAGTGGCTACTCGAAAGCAGCCTGGCCAACCGGCTGCTGGTGCTCATCGCGGCGGGCGTGCTGATGGCCTATGGCGCCTTCACGCTGTCGCGCACGCCGGTGGACGTGTTCCCCGATCTCAACAAGCCCACCGTCACGCTGATGACCGAGGCCGGCGGCATGGCCGCCGAGGAGGTGGAGCAGCTCATCACCTTCCCGCTGGAGACGACCATGAACGGCCTGCCCGGCGTGGAGAGTGTGCGCTCCACCTCCAGCGCGGGCCTGTCCTTCATCTACGTCACCTTCGACTGGAGCACGGACATCTTCCGCGCGCGGCAGATGGTGTCCGAGCGCCTGTCGTCCATGGAGGAGGGGTTGCCCGCGGGCGTGACGCCGCGCATGGGGCCCATCAGCTCCATCATGGGCGAGATCATGCAGGTGGCGATCCCCATCGACGTGCAGCGCACCACGCCCATGGCCGTGCGCGAGTACGCCGACTGGGTGCTGCGTCCGCGCCTGCTGGCGATTGCCGGCGTGGCGCAGGTGATCCCCATCGGCGGCGAGGTGCGCCAGTTCCAGGTGCAGCCCAACACGGCGCGCATGGCCGAGCTGGGCATCACGCACGATCAGCTCACGGGGGCGCTCAAGGGCTTCTCGGCCAACACCTCGGGGGGCTTCCTGGAGCTCAACGGGCGCGAGTACTTGATCCGCCACCTGGGCCGCACCTCGCGCCTGGAGGATCTGCAGAACCTAGCGCTCACCGCAAAGAACGGCCAGCCCGTGCTGCTGCGCCAGGTGGCCGAGGTCACGTTTGCTGCGGCCCTCAAGCGCGGCGATGCGGGCTTCGAGGGCAAGCCGGCCGTGATCCTCGGCATCCAGAAGCAGCCCACGGCCGACACCATCGCGCTCACGCGCAGCATCGAGTCGGCGCTGGGTGATTTGAAGAAGTCGTTGCCCGCAGGCATGGAGGCGCCGCGCGTCACCTTCCGCCAGGCGAGCTTCATCGAGGCCTCGGTCACCACCCTGCAGGGCAAGCTCATGGGCGCCTCGGTGTTCGTGGCGGTGATCCTCTTCGTGTTCCTCGGCACGCTGCGGCCCACGGTGATCGCGCTCACGGCCATCCCGGTGTCGATCTTCATCACGGCGCTGGTGTTCAAGTACTTCGGCCTGTCCATCAATACCATGACGCTGGGCGGCCTGGCCATTGCCATCGGTGGCCTGGTGGACGATGCGGTGGTGGACGTGGAGAACGTGCTGCGCCGCCTGAAGATGGACCGCAGCAAACACCCCCACCACCGGCTGCACCCGCTGGAGGTGGTCAAGCTCGCATCGATGGAGGTGCGTTCGGGCATCCTCTACGCCACGGCCATCATCGTGCTGGTGTTCCTGCCGCTGTTCGCGCTGCCGGGCATCGAGGGGCGTTTGTTCGTGCCGCTGGGCATCGCGTTCATCGTCTCCACCGTGGCTTCGCTGCTGGTGTCGGTCACCGTCACGCCGGTGCTGGCCTTCTACCTGCTGCCGCGCATGAAGAACCTCGACCATGGCGACACGCGCGTGGTGGCCTGGCTCAAGGCGCGCTACCGCCGTGGGCTCACCCGGGTGCTGGCACGTCCGCGCATGGCCATGGCGGTGAGCGGGGTGGCGGTGGTCCTGTCGGTGGCGGCGGTGCCGTTCTTTCCGACGACCTTCTTGCCGCCGTTCAACGAGGGCACGCTGCTCATCGGCATGCGCCTGAACCCGGGCGTGACGCTGGCCGAGTCCACCGCCCTGGCCAGCCAGGCCGAGGTGCTGGTGCGCCAGGTGCCCGAGGTCACGCACGTGGGTCGGCGCAGTGGCCGGGCCGAGCTGGACGAGCATGCCGAGGGCGTGCACGTGAGCGAGCTCGATGTGGGTCTGCTGCCAGCGTCCGAGCTCACACGCAGCATGGCCGAGGTGCAGGCCGACATCCGCAGCCGGCTGGCGCAGATGCCGGCGGCGATCGCCATCGGCCAGCCGATCTCGCACCGCATCGACCACATGCTCTCGGGCGTGCGCTCGCAGATCGCGATCAAGCTCTTCGGCGAGGACTTGGATACCCTGCGCGGCCAGGCCGATGCGCTGCGCGGGCGCCTGGCCAGCATCGACGGCCTGGCCGACCTGGAGGTGGAAAAGCAGGTGCTGGCTCCGCAGATCACCGTGCGCGTGGACCACGCCGCCGCCGCGCAGTACGGCGTGCCGGCCGCGCAGGTGCTGGCCACGCTGCAGGGC
This sequence comes from Acidovorax sp. GW821-FHT09A11, assembly GCF_059418365.1. Taxonomy (NCBI): domain Bacteria; kingdom Pseudomonadati; phylum Pseudomonadota; class Betaproteobacteria; order Burkholderiales; family Comamonadaceae; genus Acidovorax; species Acidovorax sp. GW821-FHT09A11. The sequence goes on along the minus strand of NZ_JBWKPS010000008.1, from coordinate 74,402 downwards.
CTGGTGGAAGGCGAAAAGGTCACGCAGATCGTGGAAGGCAGCCGGCGCTTCGCGCTGGTGGTGCGCCTGCCCGAGAGCGCGCGCTCACTCGATGGCCTGGCGCAGATCATGATCGAGACTCCGCGCGGGCGCGTGCCGCTGTCGCGCCTGGCGAGCATCGAGGACGGCGACGGCCCCAACCAGATCAGCCGCGACGATGGCAAGCGGCGCATCGTGCTCTCGGCCAATGCGCAGGGCAGGGCACTGTCCGACGTGGTGGCCGACATCCGCAAGGTGGTGGGCGAAACGCGCCTGCCGGACGGCTACTTCATCACCCTGGGCGGCCAGTTCCAGGCGCAGGAAGAGGCCAGCCGCCTGGTGGGCATGCTGGCCGTGGTCTCGCTGGTGCTGATGTTCGTGGTGCTGTACACACGCTACCGCTCGGCCACGCTGTCGGCGCTGATCATGGCCAACATCCCGCTGGCGCTGGTGGGGGCCGTGCTGGGGCTGTGGATCTCGGGCCAGCCGCTGTCAGTGGCGGCGCTGATCGGGTTCATCACGCTGGCGGGCATCTCGGTGCGCAACGGCATCCTCAAGGTCAGCCACTACCTGAACCTGATGCGCGTGGAAGGCGAGAACTTCGACACCGCGATGATCGTGCGCGGCTCGCTGGAGCGACTCTCTCCCGTGCTCATGACCGCCCTGGTCACGGCCTTCGCGCTGGCGCCGCTGCTGCTGGAGGCCGAGCGCCCCGGCACCGAGATCCTGCACCCGGTGGCGGTGGTGATCTTCTCGGGCCTGATCAGCTCGACCCTGCTCGACACCTTCCTCACCCCGGCCCTGTTCTGGCTGTTCGGCCGCCGCGACGCCGAGCGTCTTCTGGACGACAAGAACGCCGAGGCGTTCTGACCCTGTTCCCTGTTTCCATCCTCCCTTTGAAAGGATCACCATGACAACGAAACATCTTCTCGCCACCCTGGCCCTCGCATTCTGTGGCACTGCCTTTGCGGCAGGCGACCACGCCCACGGGCACGAACACAAGCCGCTGCATGGCGGCATCGTCGTGGAAGCCAATGACATGGACTACGAACTCGTGGCCAAGCCCGACCTCCTCACGCTGCACCTGCGCGACCACGGCAAGCCCGCCCGGACCGAAGGCGTGAACGCCAAGCTCACGCTGCTGAACGGTACGGAAAAATCCGAGGCGATGCTGGTGCCGGCGGGAGAAGGCCGGCTGGAAGCCAAGGGCACGTTCAAGGTGGCCGCGGGCACCAAGGTGGTGGCGCTGGTGGCGCTGCCGGGCAAGAAGCCGGCGAATGTGCGGTTCGCGGTGAAGTAGGCGCGCGCTCATTCAGCGTGCAGCAGGCCGGCGGCATGACCCCGCCAGCTGCTGCGCATGGATTCGCCCTCAGGGCCGGCCTACTTCCACTGACGTCCATCGCCGGTAGCGCACCCGTAGGGTGGCACGACCCGGGCAAAGCGTTCCTGCAGTTGCGCGCAGCCCTGGCGGTTCAGGGGCGCTGGCGCCCTGGAGTTCAGTTCGAGCCCCACTTCGTCGTAGGGCGAAGTGGCCTTGTGCACGTAGTCGTACCAACGTTTGCCGACGAACAGCACCACCATTGCGGCGGCTGCAAAAGACACCAGGGCAACGTGAAGGATGCGGGATTTTTTAACGAGGCTCCGGGGGGGCTATGCCGCACACAGCGATCCACGCGCAGGGGAGCGGTCGAGGTTGGTGCTCCCAATCGCTCACATATTAATAGCTATCAGATATTGCTGATCAAGCGCTAGAGCCTTTTTTAATCAAGCGACGGGGTGCGACGCGTTCGGCGCAAACGCTCGGCGGTTCGCCCCTCAGTACACCAGCCGCTCCGGCCGGATCTCCTGCAGGATGGTCGTGGCGATCTCTTCGATGGACTTGGTGGTGGTGGACAACCACCGGATGCCCGCGCGGCGCATCATGGCCTCGGCTTCGGAGACTTCCATGCGGCAGTTCTCCAGGCTGGCGTAGCGGGAGTTGGGCCGGCGCTCCGCGCGGATTTCGGCCAGGCGGTCGGGGCTGATGGTCAGGCCGAAGATCTTGCTGCGAAACGGCACCAGCGCGGGGGGCAGCTGGCGGCGCTCGAAGTCTTCGGGGATCAGCGGGTAGTTGGCCGCCTTGAGGCCGCACTGCATGGCCAGGTACAGGCTGGTCGGTGTCTTGCCGCTGCGGCTCACGCCCACCAGGATCACGTCGGCCCCCGCCAGGTCACGGTTGCTCTGGCCGTCGTCGTGCGCCAGGCTGAAGTTGATGGCCTCGATGCGGTCGGTGTATTCCTTGCTGCGGCTCACGTCGCTGAAGCGGCCGACACGGTGGTGCGACTTGATGCCCAGTTCTTCTTCCAGCGGGTGCACGAAGGTGCCGAACATGTCCAGCAGCATGCCCTTGCAGCCTTCCTGGATGACCTTGAGCACTTCCATGTTGACAAGGGTGGTGAAGACCACAGGCTTCTTTCCCTCGACCTCGCCCGTGTGGTTGATCTGCCGCACCGCCTGGTGGGCCTTGTCCACGGTGTCGATGAAGGGCAGGCGCACATGGCGCGGCTTCATCTCGAACTGGGCCAAAATGGCATTGCCGAAGGTTTCGGCGGTGATGCCGGTGCCGTCCGAGACGAAAAAAACGGTGCGCGTGTGCATGGAGCAGGGTGCCTTTCAGTACGTCAGCCTGCCGCCAGTGCCGCAGGCCTACAATTGTGACAATTATCCAAATTCTCACCATGCACTTCGTCGGCCCACAACCACAACGACAAAGCCGCTGCCCGTGCATGGCCGCTCGCCCATCGCTCCAAGGGGGCGGGCGCGCAGACCCGGTTTCAACTTCTGGAGCTTTCCCATGTCTGCACTTTTCAGCCCGACCGCCCTGGTCGTACCGTTTGAAAACCTGAGAATGACCGATGTCGAGGCCGTAGGCGGTAAAAACGCCTCCCTCGGCGAGATGATCTCCCAGCTGCCCCAGGGCGTGCGGGTGCCCACGGGCTTTGCCACCACGGCGCACGCGTTTCGCCAGTTCCTGGCCCACGACGGCCTGGCCGACAAGATCAGCGCCAAGCTCAAGAGCCTGGACACCGAAGATGTGCGCGCCCTGGCCGCCGTCGGCGCCGAGATCCGTGCCATGGTCGAGGCCCAGCCTTTTCCGGCCGACCTGCAACAAGCCATTGCCGAAGCATTCGCCACGCTGAGCGCCGGCAACCCCGCCGCCTCGTTCGCGGTGCGCTCGTCCGCCACGGCCGAAGACCTGCCGGACGCATCGTTTGCGGGCCAGCAGGAGACCTTCCTGAACGTGGTGGGCATCGACGACGTGCTGCACAAGATGAAGGAGGTGTTCGCCTCCCTGTACAACGACCGCGCCATCTCCTACCGCGTGCACAAGGGCTTCGAGCACGACGTCGTGGCCCTGTCGGCCGGGGTGCAGCGCATGGTGCGCTCCGACCTGGGCGCGGCCGGCGTGATGTTCACCATCGACACCGAGTCCGGTTTTGAAGAGGTGGTGTTCATCACCAGCAGCTACGGCCTGGGCGAGACCGTGGTGCAAGGCGCCGTGAACCCCGACGAGTTCTACGTGCACAAGCCCATGCTTCGTGCCGGCAAGAAGGCCGTGATCCGCCGCAACCTGGGCAGCAAGCTCATCCAGATGGTGTTTTCCACGCCCCAGGAGAAGGCCGCCTCGGGCAAGCTGGTGAAGACCACCGACGTGCCCACCGAGCAGCGCAACCGCTATTCCCTGACCGATGCCGACGTGCAGCAGCTCGCCCAGTACGCACTGGTCATCGAGCAGCACTACGGCCGCCCGATGGACATCGAATGGGGCAAGGACGGTACCGACGGCCAGCTCTACATCCTGCAGGCACGGCCCGAAACCGTGAAGAGCCAGTCCAAGGGCCAGGCCGAGATGCGCTACAAGCTCAAGGGCCAGGGCACCGTGCTGGCCGAGGGCCGCGCCATTGGCCAGAAGATCGGCACCGGCCCCGTGCGCCTGGTGCACAACATTGCCGAGATGGACAAGGTGCAGCCCGGCGACGTGCTCGTGACCGACATGACCGACCCCAACTGGGAACCCGTGATGAAGCGCGCCAGCGCCATCGTCACCAACCGGGGCGGCCGCACCTGCCACGCCGCCATCATCGCTCGCGAGCTGGGCATTCCGGCCGTGGTGGGCTGCGGTGACGCGACCGAACTGCTGAAAGATGGCACGCTGGTCACCGTGAGCTGCTCCGAGGGCGACACCGGCCGCATCTACGACGGCCTGCTCGAGACCGAGGTCACCGAGGTGCAGCGCGGCGAGATGCCCAGCATCCAAACCAAGATCATGATGAACGTGGGCAACCCCCAGCTGGCCTTCGATTTCTGCCAGCTGCCCAACGAGGGCGTGGGCCTGGCGCGCCTCGAGTTCATCATCAACAACAACATCGGCGTGCACCCCAAGGCCATCCTGGACTACCCGCAGATCGATGCCGACCTGAAGAAGGCCGTGGAGTCCGTGGCCCGGGGCCATGCCAGCCCGCGCGCCTTTTACGTGGACAAGGTGGCCGAAGGCGTGGCCACCATCGCTGCCGCCTTCTATCCCAAGCCGGTGATCGTGCGCCTGTCGGACTTCAAGTCCAACGAGTACAGGAAGCTCATCGGCGGCAGCCGCTACGAGCCCGAGGAAGAAAACCCGATGCTGGGCTTCCGCGGTGCGGCGCGCTACCTGAGCGCTGATTTCGGCGAAGCCTTCGCGATGGAGTGCGAGGCCCTGAAGCGCGTGCGCAACGACATGGGCCTGACCAACGTGCAGGTGATGGTGCCCTTCGTGCGCACGCTGGGCCAGGCCGAGCGCGTGACGCAGCTGCTGGCCCAGCACGGCCTGCAGCGCGGCAAGGACGACCTCAAGGTCATCATGATGTGCGAGGTGCCGAGCAACGCCATCCTGGCCGAGCGTTTCCTGGAGTTCTTCGACGGCTTCTCCATCGGCTCCAACGACCTGACCCAGCTCACCCTGGGCCTGGACCGCGACTCGGGGCTGGAACTGCTGGCGCACGACTTCGACGAGCGCGACCCCGCTGTGCAGCAGCTGATCCACCAGGCCATCAAGGCCTGCCTGGCACAGGGCAAGTACATCGGCATCTGCGGCCAGGGCCCCAGCGACCACCCGGACTTCGCCCAGTGGCTGGCCGCCGAGGGCATCTCGTCGATCTCGCTCAATCCCGACAGCGTGATCGCCACCTGGCAGCAACTGGCAGGCTGACGTGACGCGGCAACCCCCCGGGCGGCCGTGCCGCTTTCCCCTTCTCGCGCGCCACGCGCAGAAGGGGGTGCGCGCCCGGCGCGGCGGGGCGGCACTTGTGCGGGGGGGCCTGTTGTTCGACCTGCCCTCATTGCACGGGCCACGCGTGGCCCGCAGGGCCGTGGATCGCTGAGAGCCTGCGTGAACGACTCCGCCATGCCCCGTCGATCACCATCCGAGGCGGAAATGGCGGGCCCGTTCCCGCCCGATCTGCACGATGTGCGGCACCTGAAACTCAAGGCGGGCCTGCTGCTGCTGTGGGCGCTGGTGTCGTTTGGCGCCACCTACTTCGCCAGGGACCTGCAGTTGCTGGTGTTCGGCGCCTGGCCCCTGGGCTACTGGATCGCGGCACAGGGTGCGGTGCTGGTGTTCATCGGCATCGTGGTGGCCTATGGATGGGCCATGAACCGGTTCGAGCGCCAGGACGCTGAGCGCATTGCGGCCGCTGCGGCCGCATCCCTGGAAGACGCGGCCCGTCCTCCTGGCTGACCATGGCTGAGAACAATTCCTCCGGCGCAGACCGGGCCTACCTGTGGCGGCTGCACCGCATCCTGGCGCTGTATGTGGCGGGCGTGCTGGCCTTCCTGGCGCTGATGACCTGGGCGGAGCATCAGGGGCTCTCGCGCCACTGGATCGGCCCCATCTTCCTGTTCCTCACTGTGATGGTGTACGCGGGCATCGGCGTCTACGGCCGCACCACCGACCCGGAGGAATACTACGTGGCCGGCCGGCGGATTCCGCCCATGTACAACGGCATGGCGGCGGCGGCCGACTGGATGAGCGCCGCGTCGTTCATCAGCCTGTCGGGGGCGCTCTACCTGCAGGGCTTTTCCGGCACGCCGGGGCAGGCGGGGGGCCTCGCCTACCTGCTGGGCTGGACGGGCGGCTTCTGCCTCGTGGCGATGCTGATCGCGCCGCACCTGCGCGCCATGGGCCTGTACACCGTGCCCGATTTTTTCCACGTGCGTTTTGGCGGCCGGTGGCCGCGCGTGATCGCCGCGCTGGCCGCCGTGCTGTGCTCGTTCACCTACGTGGTGGCGCAGATCTACGGCGTGGGGCTGATCGCCTCGCGCCTGACCGGCGTGCAGTTCGAGATCGGCATCATGCTGGGACTGGGCGGCGTGCTGCTGTGCTCGTTCCTGGGCGGCATGCGCGCCATCACCTGGACGCAGGTGGCGCAGTACGTGGTGCTGCTGCTGGCCTTCCTGATCCCGGTGTCCTGGCTGGCCTACAAGCAGCTTGGCAACCCGCTGGCGCCGCTGGTCTATGGCGAGCAGATCAGCAAGATCGCCGATCTGGAGGCGCAACTGCTCGATTCGCCGGCGGAACACCAGGTGGTGCAGACCTACCTGCGGCGCGCCCAGGATTTCGAGGCCCGCCTGAGCGACGTGGAGGGTGCCCTGGAGCGCGAACGCGAGAAGGGGCGCGAGCGCATCCGCGCGCTGCGCACCCAGAACGCCGATGTGGGCCTGATCGTCACGGCCAGCCGCGAGCTGGCGGCCCTGCCGCGCGATGCCGCCGCGGCCCGCGAGCGCTGGACCCGCGAGATGCGCGAGAACTATGAGCGTGCCCGCCCCCTCGGTGGCCTGCCCCTGCACAGCCAGGCCTATGTGGGCGACCCGAAGGGCACCCCCGAGGAGCAGCGCGACTACGAGTTGACGCGCCGCAATTTCCTGGCGCTCATGTTCTGCCTGATGGTGGGCACGGCGGGCCTGCCGCACCTGCTCACGCGCTACTACACCTCGCCCACGGTGTCGGCGGCGCGCGCCTCGGTGGCGTGGTCGCTGTTCTTCATCGCCTTGCTGTACCTGAGCGCCCCGGCGCTGGCGGTGCTGGTGAAGTTCGAGGTCATGCAGAACCTGGTGGGCAGCAGCTTCGAGGCCCTTCCCAACTGGATGGCCCAGTGGGCGCGCGTGGACAGCTCGCTGCTGTCGGTGGAGGACGTGAACAGCGACGGCATCGTGCAGTTTGGCGAGATCCGGCTCGGGGCCGACCTCATCATGCTGGCCACGCCGGAGCTGGGGGGCCTGCCGTATGTGGTCTCCGGCCTGGTGGCCGCGGGTGGGCTGGCCGCGGCGCTGTCCACCGCCGACGGCCTGCTGCTCACCATCAGCAATGCGCTGGTGCGCGACCTGTATTTCCAGGACACCCAGCGCGAGGCATCGCCCGAGCAGCGTGTGATCCTGAGCAAGTTCGCGCTGCTGGCGGTGGCCTTGTCGGCGGCCTTTGTCGCGGCGCTCAAGCCGTCAGAGATCCTGCCCATGGTGTCGGCGTCGTTCTCCCTGGCCGCATCGGCTTTCGTGCCGGTGATGGTGCTGGGCATCTTCTGGCGCGGCACCACGCGGCAGGGCGCGGTGGCCGGCATGGTGGCGGGGCTGGGCGTGGCGGTGTACTACATGCTTTCGCATGTGTCGGCCATGCGCGCGCTGCCCAGCTGGATGCTGGCGGACGGGCTCTGGTTTGGCATCCAGCCCATCTCGGCCGGCGTGTTCGGCGTGCCGACGGGACTGGTGGTCGCCGTGGTGGTGAGCTGGGTGACGCGGCCCGCGCCCGCCTTGCCGCGCATCCGCTCCGAGATGTAGCGGCGCGGCGGGATTGCGGGTTGCGGCACGGGGCCAGGAGGGGCGCGACCGCGTTCCGGCCAGCGCTGCCATGGTTATGCGTAAACCCCGATTTTCAATGGTGCACAAACGTGAGAATCTGGCCTGCAGGGGCTCGTGGGGTGGTGGGTGCCCCGCGTCAACCCGCCACCGTTCAGCTCAAGGAGGCTCATGGTTCTCGTCAAAACGCCGGCAGGGCAAGAAGCGCTCAAGGACCGGCACGGCAGTCTCAGTTCGCGCCAGCGTTCGGCCTTCATCCTGTTTGATGGCAAGCGCTCCACGGGCGAGATTCTGGCGGCCACCGCCGCCATGGGAATCACGCAGGACGACGTGCAGGCCATGATCGCCCAGGGGCTGCTGGCGCCGCTGGCGGGGCAGTCCCTGCCTGCCGCAATGGCCGCCAGCCAGCCCGCCCCCGTGGCCGAACCCGCGCCAGCGACGGACCTGGGCACGGTGGCGTCGCCGCTGGAGGGGTCGGGGCGCACGCCGAAAGAGCGCTACCAGGCGGCCTACCCGATTGCCACCGAGCTGACCGCCGCCATGGGGCTGCGCGGGTTCCGGCTGAACCTGGCCGTGGAGGGAGCGGGCAGTTTCGAGGACCTGGCGGCGCTGGCACCGAAGATCCGCGAGGCCGTGGGCGACGCGAAGTTCGAGCGGCTGGACAAGGCGCTTTTTGATTGACGGGACACCCCGAGCCGCTCTGTGCCTTTCCTTTCTACGGCGCGGCATCCTTGCGCGCGGGCCTGGCCTGGGCTGCGCCCGTGCCAGAGGTGCTGGGCCAGGCGTAAAAAAAGCGGCCCGAAGGCCGCTTTGGTGTCGTGTCGGATGCTGCCGCGCAGGCTGCGCGATCAGCGGCCGACCTTGAGCAGTTCCACATCGAACTTGAGCGTGGCGTTCGGAGGGATCACACCGCCCGCGCCGCGCGCGCCGTAGCCCAGGGCCGCGGGGATGATCAACGTGCGCTTGCCGCCGATCTTCATGCCCTGCACGCCTTCATCCCAGCCCTTGATGACCATGCCGCCGCCCAGCGAGAACTCGAAGGGGTCGTTGCGGTCGTGGCTGGAGTCGAACTTGGCGCCTTGCTCGCCGTTGTTGTAGAGCCAGCCGGTGTAGTGCACCGACACGTTCTGGCCCTTGGTGGCTTCGGCGCCGTCGCCCACGGTGGTGTCTTCGTATTGCAGTCCGGATGCGGTGGTGGTCAGTGCCATGGATGAAATTCCTTGCTTGCTATTAAAAATATAGCTTCTAGCGCTTGTATGTCATGCGCTAGAAGCTAATTTGGCCCTGTATTTTAACGAGAAGCCCCTTCGCGGGGAACAGACGGGACCGCTGGCCTGTGGTCAGACCTTCTTGGCGCGGCCGGCCACCCAGCGGGTGGCGAAGGCCTGCACGTCCGACAGGCGCTTGAGCAGGTCGGCGCCGGAAGGAGTGACGGTGTAGCCGTCGCTGCCATGGTCCACGAAGCCGGCTTCGCGCAGTTCCTTGATGCGGGTGTTGAGCGTGTTGGGGGTGATGCCCCCCACGCTGTCCTGCAGCAGACGGAAGGTCTGGGGGTGGCCGTCCTTCAGGGCCCAGAGCACGCGCAGTGCGTAACGGCATTCGAGCCGCTCGAACAACTGGTTGATGGCGGCATTTTCTTTGGAGCTCATGGACGCTTCTCCTCGCGCAAGTGTTGGATCAAGTTTTCATTCGGGTGGGCGAATGCCGGGCCCGCTGATGCGCTGAGACTATAGCGCGGAACCCATTTTGCTACAAGTTTAGTAGCTCAGAACGCACACCACGCATGCGCTACGCCCCAAAAATGACGTGTTACAACTCAAACTGTTGCGATGGGGCCACGGTTGGAGGCGGTCATTCCTGGCGGCCCAGCCCCGCCAGATGGTGGACCAGCAACTGTGCGGCCGGGGTCAGCATCTGGGCGCTGCGGTAGCAGATGGCGAAGCGCCGCCGGGCCCAGGGATCGCTCAGCGGAATCACGCGCACCGGGGCGGTCTGGGCAAAGGGCAGGGCGACCTCGCGCGGCACGACGCTGATGGCCAGGTTGGCGCGCACCACCCGCAGGGCCGCGTCGAAGTTGGACACCAGCACCCGGTGCGCGAGCATTTTTCCCTCCACGGCCGCGGCGCGCGCCAGCAGCACCTGCACGGCGCTCAGCGCGGGCATGCTCACGAATTCATGGTCCAGCACGTCGGCGAACCGCACGCTGGCGTGCCGGGCCACGGGGTGCGAGGCATGTGCCACCACGGCGAGGTGGTCGTTGCGGTAGCCGCGCGTTTCCAGGCCGGAGAGGTCCGCCGCGTCCCAGCAGATGCCAATGGACGCGCTGCCGTCGCGGATGCCCTGCACCACGTCCGGGCTCACGCGTTCCTCCAGGCTCACCTGGATGTCGCGGTGCGCCGGGTCCTGCAGGAAGGCGGCCACATCGTCGGCCAGCGATTCGGCCATGACCGAGGCCGTGACCAGCATGCGCACGTGGCCCCGGATGCCGGTGGCATAGGCGGCCATGTCACGCTCGATCTGGCCCACGCTGGCGAGCATGGTGCGCGCGTGTTCCAGCAGCGTTTCCCCCGCCGGGGTAGGAATGACGCCGCGCCGCTTGCGCACCAGCAGGGCGGTGCCCACCGTGTCCTCCAGCTGGGCCAGCCGCTTGCTGATGGCCGAACCCACGATGGACTCCTGCTCGGCCACGCGCGCGATGCTGCGCTGCTCGCACACGGCGGCAAACAGGCGCAGGGTCTGCAGGTCGAGATCGCGCATGCAATTGCCTCCGCTTGAAAGACTGTGATGTTCCTTTTGGGAATCATATGGCTTCCGAGATGTATTTTCTGATTCTGTTGGGAATTTCTAGAATCTCCCACGGAACACCAACGAGCTGGAGACAACGCCGTGAACACCCCTTCTTTTTTCCCCGCGACCCGTCCCGCGCCCGGCATGGCGCCCGCGCGGGCCGTGGTGCGCGAAGTGGGCCTGCGCGACGGCCTGCAGAGCATCGCCACCATGGTGTCCACCGCGCACAAGATCGACTGGCTCGACGCGGCCTATGCCGCGGGCCAGCGCGAGATCGAGGTCGGCTCCTTCGTGCCCGCCCGCCTGCTGCCCCAGCTGGCCGACACCGCCGAGGTGCTGGCCCATGCCAAGACCCTGCCGGGCCTGGTCGCCTCGGTGCTGGTGCCCAACTACAAAGGCGCCGAACGTGCGCTTGAATGCGGCGCCGACCTGATGGTGGTGCCCCTGTCCGCCAGCCATGCCCACAGCCTGGCCAACCTGCGCAAGACACCCGACGACGTGGTGGCCGAGGTGGCGCGCATCCGCGCGCTGCGCGACGCCAGCGGCAGCCGCTGCCTGATCGAAGGCGGCGTGGGTACGGCGTTTGGCTGCACCCTGCAGGGCGAGGTGGCCGAGATCGAGGTGCTGCGCCTGATGCAGGCCCTGCTGGATGCCGGGGCCGACCATGTGAGCCTGGCCGACACCGTGGGCTATGCCGACCCGGCCTCGGTGGCCCGCCTGTTCGAGAAGGCCCGCGCGCTGGTGGGAGACCGGCTGGCCTGCGCGCACTTTCACGACACGCGCGGCATGGGCCTGGCCAACGTCTACGCGGCCTGGCAGACCGGCATCACCCGCTTTGATGCCTGCCTGGCCGGCATCGGCGGCTGCCCGCACGCGCCGGGCGCCAGCGGCAATGTCACCACCGAAGACCTTGTGTTCATGCTGGAACGCATGGGCGTCGCAACCGGCATCGACGTGGACGCGCTGCTGGCGCTGCGCGAGCGTGTGGCGGGCTGGCTGGCCGGGGAGACCCTGCACGGCACGCTGTGGCAGGCCGGGGTACCGCGCACCGGCGCAGGGGCCGTCTCCCTGGCCGCCATCCACTGAGCTCGCCACGAGCTCAACATTGAGCCACCGCCGCGCGCCCTTCCATCCCGTATCGTCGCCCCATGACATCCCACACCGATTCTTCTTCCTCCCCGCTCGCGCCACCCGGCACCTCTGCCCCCTGTGCACTGCCCCTGCAGGGCCTGCGCGTGGTGGAGTTCACCCACATGGTCATGGGCCCCACCTGCGGCATGGTGCTGGCGGACCTCGGGGCCGAGGTCATCAAGGTCGAGCCCGTGGACGGCGACCGCACGCGCCACCTGCTGGGCGCCGGCGCGGGCTTCTTCCCCATGTTCAACCGCAACAAGAAGAGCATCGCGCTGGACCTGCGCAGCCCCGAGGGCCTGGAGGTCGCGCGCAAGCTGGCCGCCTCGGCCGACGTGGTGGCGCAGAACTTCAAGCCGGGCGTGATGGCGAAATACGGGCTGGACCACGCGGCCCTGAGCCAGCTCAACCCGCGCCTGATCTACGTGAACCACACCGGTTTCTTGCCGGGCCCGTATGAGCACCGCACGGCGCTCGACGAGGTGGTGCAGATGATGGGCGGCCTGGCCTACATGACCGGCCGGCCCGGCGACCCGCTGCGCGCGGGCACCAGCGTGAACGACATCATGGGCGGCATGTTCGGCGCCATCGGTGCCATGGCGGCGCTGATGCAGCGCGGCATCACCGGGCGGGGGCAGGAGGTGGATTCGGCGCTGTTCGAGAACAACGTCTTCCTGGTCGGCCAGCACATGATGCAGTACGCCGTCACCGGCCAGCCGGCCGCGCCCATGCCGGACCGCATCTCGTCCTGGGCGCTGTACGACGTGTTCAGCGTGAAGGATGGCGAGCAGATTTTCCTGGCCGCCGTCAGCGATGCGCAATGGATCACCTTTTGCGACGCCATGGGGTTCGCCGACCTCAAGGCCCACCCGCAACTGGCCACGAACAACGACCGGGTGCGCGCCCGTGCCACGCTGATGCCCGACCTGCGCCAGCGCCTGGCCACTTACAGCGCCGCCGAGCTGGCGGCCATCTTTGAAAAGCACGGCCTGCCGTTCGCACCCATTTCGCGGCCCGAGCAGCTCTTTGACGACCCGCACCTCAACGCCACGGGCGGCCTGGCCGACATCACCCTGCCCGATGGCGAGCGGGCGGGGCAGACCGCCCGCACCACGCTGTGCCCGCTGCGCATGGACGGCCAGCGCCTGGGCGTGCGGCTGCAGCCGCCCGTGCTGGGCCAGCACACCGGCGCGCTCATGCAGGAACTGGGCTACACCCCCGCGCAGATCCAGGCGCTGCAGGACAGGCACGCCGTGGCTTGAGCAATGCGCCCGCAGGGGCGCGTGCACCCGCCGGGCGATGGATGAGATCACAACACGGAGACAACCGCCATGCACCACCATCCTTTCATCCACCACCACCCCGCCTGCCCGCCACCGGCGCTGCGCCGGCGCACGGCGCTGGCCGCGTTGGCCGCCGGCCTGGCAGCGCCTTTGCACGCGTGGGCCCAGGCGGCGTCGGAGCGCCCGCTGCGCCTGATCCTGCCCGTGAGCGCTGGTTCGGGCGTGGACGGCCTGGCGCGCGCCTTCGGGCCCGGCCTGGGCAAGTCGCTCGGGCGCGCCGTGGTGATCGAGAACTTCCCCGGAGCGGGGGGCATCACCGGCACCTCGATGATCGTCAAGGCGCCCAGGGACGGCTCGGCACTGGGCATGGTGTCCAACAACCACGTGGTGAACCCCAGCGTCTTCAAGAGCATTCCGTACGATGCCGTCGACGACGTGACGCCCATCACCGTGATCGGTGCGACGCCGTTCGTGCTGGTGGCGCACCCCTCGGTGGCCGCCCGGAACGTGCGCGAACTCATCGCCCTGGCCAAGGCCCAGCCCGGGACCCTGAACTACGGTTCATCGGGCAACGGGACCATCCTGCACCTCGCGGCCGAGATGTTCGTGCACGAAGCGCAGGTCGACATCAAGCACATCCCCTACCGTGGCATGGGGCCGCTCACGGCCGACGTGCTGGGCGGGCAGATCCAGCTGGCGTTCATCGCGGTGGCCGTGGCGGCGCCGCATGTGAAGGCGGGCACGCTCAAGGCCATCGGCCTGTCGTCCACCACCCGCTCGCCGCTGTTGCCGGATCTGCCCACCATCGCGGAACAGGGCCTGCCGCAGTACGCGCTGGATGGATGGGTCGGCATGGTGGGGCCCGCGGGCCTGCCCAAGGCGGAGGCCGAACGGGTCTACCAGGCCGTGCGCGCCACCCTGGGGATGCCCGAGGTGCGCGACGCGCTGCTCGGCCAGGGCTACCTGCTGCAGGCCACAACGCCGGATGCCACGGCTGCGTTCTTCCGCACCGAGGTGGCGCGCATGGCGAGGCTGGTGAAGCAGTCCGGGCTCAAGATAGATTAGTTGAGGAGCCCTCCCTCCGAGGCGCTGCGCGCCTGCGCGGCCCCGGTTGCAGGGGCAATGCGCAGGCCGCTGGACAACGGAGATCCTCCGCCGTGGTCCAGGAAATCCATGGAAACGGGTGTCCGGCGCTTATTGGAAAAGGGCCTATTGCTATACAAAATATAGCAATAGGCGCTTGTTCGACGCCAGTACGTCCCTGTGCGGCATTCAATGCGCCGCAGGTGGCAATGCCAAGGCACGGTGGCTGCCGCGCAGGCGGAACACCTCCACGGCCTCCACCAGCTGGCGCGCCTGGCCGCTCAGGCTGCCGGCCGCCGCCGCGCTTTCTTCCACCAGGGCCGCGTTCTGCTGCGTGGTTTCGTCCATGCGCACGATGGCTTGCGTGACGCGCAGCATGTCGCTGGTCTGCGCGGTGCTGGCCTGGCTGATTTCGTTCATAAGCGCGCTCACGCCCTGGATGGAGGAGACCACCTCCGTCATGGTGCTGCCCGCGTTGCGGGCCAGGTCGGAGCCGGCCTGCACGCGCTCCACGCTGGTCTGGATCAGCTCCTTGATCTCGCGCGCGGCGCTCGCACTGCGGGTGGCCAGGTTGCGCACCTCGCTGGCCACCACGGCAAAGCCGCGCCCCTGCTCGCCGGCGCGTGCGGCTTCCACGGCGGCGTTGAGCGCCAGGATGTTGGTCTGAAACGCGATGCTGTCGATGACGCCGATGATGTCGGCAATGCGGCGCGAGCTGTCCTGGATGCCCTGGACCACCGTCACCATCTGTGTCACCACGTCGCCTCCGCGCTGGGCCACCGATGCGCCATTGCGGGCCAGCTCGCTCGCGCGCTGTGCGTTGGAGGCGTTCTGCTGCACGGTCGCCTGCAGCTGCTGCATGGACGAGGTGGTTTCGTCCAGCGACGACGCCTGCTCCTCGGTGCGCATGCTCAGGTCCACGTTCCCCTGGGCGATCTCTGCGCTGGCGCTCGCCACGCCCTCGGCGTTGCTGCGCACGCCCGACACCACGTTTTCCAGGTTCTCCTGCATGGTGCGCAGGGCCTCGAGCAACCGCGCGGGTTCGTCCTTGCCATCGACCCGGATGGTCGTGGTCAGGTCGCCCGCAGCCACCTTGTTGGCGACGGAGACGGCCACCCGCAGCGGGCGCACCACCGAGCGCGTGAGCAGCCAGCCCGCGCAGCCGCCCAGGGCCGTGACCAGCGCCAGCGCCACCAGGCTGCTGGCGAGCGCCCGCCGCGCGTTCAGCGCCGCCTGTTCGGCAATGGCCGCGCTGCTGGCGGCCACCTGCTCGCTCAGTGCGGTGAGCAGCCTGGCGGGGCCCTGGTCGATGTCGGCCACGTCGGCATCGCCCGCGGAGGGCACAAAACCGAGCGACTGGAACACTTCAAAGCCCTTGCGGTAGCCCTGCGCCATCTGCGCGTGGGCCTGTGTGAACTTCTGCAGCGCCGCCTTTTCCTGCGCATCGGTCAGCTGGGGCTCCAGCGCCTTCGCCGCATCGGCCACGCGCTTTTCGCTGGCCTGGAACGCCGCCCAGTGCAGCTCGCGCTTGCGCGAGTCCTCGCCCCGCAGCAGGGTGTTCTTCCACTCCTGCACCTGGGTCTTGAACTCGTTTTCCATGCGGCTTACCGCGCGTTCCTGGGCCACGCGCTCCTGCACCGTGGTCTCGTAGGTGCCCAGGCTGCGGTACAGGGCCGCGATTCCGAACAGCGCGGCCCCCAGCAGAAGGGCGAGCACCAGGCCCAGCGCGGTGGCCATGCGTGCGCCGATGGAGTGGTTGGACATTTTCATCAGCGGCTCCTGGCAATGCTTTTCAGATGAACTGGCTGCGGTGGCAACTGGCATGGCCATGGCCCGAGGCCGCCATGCAAGGGCCGCCCCCGCCGCGCGGGCGGCGCACCCGCTTGCGGGGCCGGGCGTCGCCACTCCAAGCGGTTTGCCGGCGCCGGCCTGCACGGCCCCGAAGGGCGGCCGCTCCTGGCCGCTGCGCCGGGGCGCGAAGCGACCCGGGGGTGTCTCTAGGCTTTCAGCTTGAGCAGGTACACCATGACCCGCGCCGTGGTGAGGTCCAGCTCCATGAACTCTGCCAAATCCTTGCCCGTCAGCCAAGAGGGTTCCCAGCGATTGTTCTTGAGCGTGCGCAGCCAGGACTCGTGGGCGGTGGCCGCCTCGACCGCGGCCAGCATCTCGGCCACGCGTGCGGGCGGCACGCCTTTGCCGGTGAACACGCCCCGCCAATTGGCCATGGTCG
This sequence comes from Acidovorax sp. GW821-FHT09A11, assembly GCF_059418365.1. NCBI lineage: Bacteria > Pseudomonadati > Pseudomonadota > Betaproteobacteria > Burkholderiales > Comamonadaceae > Acidovorax > Acidovorax sp. GW821-FHT09A11. The sequence continues at coordinate 58,007 of NZ_JBWKPS010000008.1, read as the reverse complement.
CGTCCAGTCCCTGCTCACGGAAGGCCGGCAGGCCAAAGGCGCTGCGGCGGGACGATACCCCGATGGCGCGCAGCTTGCCCGCCGCGATGGCGTCGCTGAATTCGCTGTAGCCGGAAAGGCCCATCGCCGCACCGCCGGACACGACGGCGTCCACCACTTCGGAGCCGCCAGCGAAGGGCTTGTAGACCAGGCCTTCCGGGCTGGCTTTGGACGCGCGGGCCAGCACCCCGGCAAAGATGTGGTCCACGCCCCCCGCGGAGCCTCCGGCCACCGGCACGGCGCGCAGGTCCGCGCGCATGGCTTCGGCCAGGTCCTTGGCGTTCTTGATGGGGGATTTGGCCGCCACCGCCGCCACCAGGTAGTCGCTGGTGAGCCGTGCGAGCGGCTGGATGTGGGTCAGGTCCACGGCGGGTTTCTGCAGGGCCACGGCGCCCACCATCACCATGCCGCCCATCAGCAGGGTGTTGGCGTCGTTGCCGTACTTCTCCGCGTACTTGGCCAGGCCGATGGTCCCGCCCTTGCCGCCGACGTTTTCGTATTCGATCTGGTCTGCCGCACCGACGGCGGCAAGGGCCGCACCCAGCGCCCGGCCCGTCTGGTCCCAGCCACCGCCGGGGTTGGCTGGGATCACGATGCGCAGCGTGGGCGCCAGCCTGGAGGCCTTGGCGGGCGCGCCGCGCGCGCCGGCGGCAGTTGCACCGGCGGCCTGCGCCCAGGCAGGCGCTGCAAGCGATGCGCCGAGCGCGCCCACGGCGCTGGCTGCGGCAGCCTGGGTGAGGATCTGGCGGCGGTTGAAGGATGTCATGCGGTGTCTCGCAAAAAGGTGGCAGGTCGTTGAACGGGCACGTGCAGCGTGCATTGGGATGCCAGGCCCTGCAGCCGGAGAGTGCCGAACTGCATGACAGTCTCCATCAGCAGTATGTAATAGTCGCGTTACAAGCTGTCATTTTGCTGTCGGGAGCATCGGGGTAAACGCGGGGCCGCCCCGCAGAAACAAAAAAGCCCCGCACCGCGATGCGGGGCAGGGCCTTGGGGTGCAGCCAGGGCAGCCGGCTGCCGGGGTGGTTACAGCGAATCGATGAAGCTGCGCAGCTTGTCCGAGCGGCTGGGGTGCTTGAGCTTGCGCAGTGCCTTGGCCTCGATCTGGCGGATGCGTTCGCGGGTCACGTCGAACTGCTTGCCCACTTCTTCCAGCGTGTGGTCGCTGGTCATCTCGATGCCGAAGCGCATGCGCAGCACCTTGGCTTCGCGGGGGGTGAGGCCATCGAGGATGTCCTTGACCACGTCGCGCAGGCCGGCCTGCATGGCGGCTTCGATGGGGGCGGTGTTGGCACCGTCCTCGATGAAGTCGCCCAGGTGGCTGTCGTCGTCGTCGCCGATCGGCGTTTCCATGGAGATCGGCTCCTTGGCGATCTTCATGATCTTGCGGATCTTGTCTTCCGGGATCTCCATCTTCGCGGCCAGGATGGATGCATCGGGCTCGAAGCCGAACTCCTGCAGATGCTGGCGCGAGATTCGGTTCATCTTGTTGATGGTCTCGATCATGTGCACCGGGATGCGGATGGTGCGCGCCTGGTCGGCGATCGAGCGCGTGATGGCCTGGCGGATCCACCACGTGGCGTAGGTCGAGAACTTGTAGCCGCGGCGGTATTCGAACTTGTCCACGGCCTTCATCAGGCCGATGTTGCCTTCCTGGATCAGGTCCAGGAACTGCAGGCCGCGGTTCGTGTACTTCTTTGCGATGGAGATCACAAGGCGCAGGTTGGCCTCGATCATTTCCTTCTTCGCGTCGCGCGAGGTGGCTTCGCCCTCGTTCATGCGTTTGTTGATGTCCTTGAGTTCCGTCAGCGGCACCACCACGCGCGATTGCAGGTCCATCAGCTTTTGCTGCAGTTCCTGCACGGGCGGAATGTTGCGCGCCATCACCGTGCTCCAGGGCTTGCCGGCGGCGGCCTGCTTTTCCACCCACTTCAGGTTCAGCAGGTTGGGCGGGAAGTCCTTGATGAAGGTTTCCTGCGGCATGCCGCACTTGTCCACGATGATGCGGCGCAGCTCGCGCTCCTTCTTGCGCACGTCGTCCACCTGGCCGCGCACCATGTCGCACAGCTTCTCGATGGTCTTGGCGGTGAAGCGGATGGTCATCAGCTCGGCCGACAGGGCCTGCTGGGCCTTCACGTACGCAGGAGTGCCGTAGCCTTCCTTGTCGTACACCTTGTGCACTTTTTCAAACAGCTCGCGCAGCTTGTCAAAGCGCTCCAGTGCCTGCTTCTTGAGCTCTTCGAGCTTCTTGGTCAGCGCCTTGGAGCCGCCCTTGCCGTCGTCGTCGTCGGCTTCGTCGAATTCGTCGAAGTCTTCCTCGGCCACATAGTCGTCGGCCTCGTTGGGGTTGGAGAAGCCGTCCACGATGGTGGAGATGACGACCTTGCCTTCGCGGATTTCCTCACCCATGTTGAGGATCTCGGCGATGGTGGCGGGCGATGCGCTGATCGCCTCCATCATGGCCATCAGGCCGCCTTCGATGCGCTTGGCGATCTCGATTTCGCCTTCGCGCGTGAGCAACTCCACCGTGCCCATTTCGCGCATGTACATGCGCACGGGGTCGGTGGTGCGGCCGAATTCCGAGTCCACGGTGGACAGGGCGGCTTCGGCGGCTTCCTCGGCTTCTTCTTCGCTGGCGCCCGTGGGAGCGTTGTCGGTGATGATCAGCGCCTCGGCATCGGGCGTCTGCTCGTATACGGCCACGCCCAGGTCGTTCAGCGTGGTGATGACGGCTTCGAGGGTTTCGGCATCCACCAGCTTGTCGGGCAAGTGGTCGGAGATTTCGACGTGCGTGAGGTAGCCGCGCGTCTTGCCCAGCTTGATCAGGGTTTTCAGGCGCGAGCGGCGCTTGGCCAGGTCTTCCTCGGACAGAACGGTCTCGTCCAGGCCGAATTCCTTCATCAAGGCGCGTTCCTTCGCCTTGCTGATCTTCATGCGCAGCGGCTTGACCTTCTCGACCGTGGCCGCGGCTTCGGTGGTTTCCTCGACTTCACCTTCCAGGTCCGCTTCGATGTCGGACAGGTCGGTATCGTCGCCGCTCTCATCGCCACCGGCCGCAGCCTTGGGCTTGCGGCCCCGCTTGGCGGGCGCCTTGGATTCGGCGGCACCCGCGGCCTTGGCGGGGCGTCCCGGGCGCTTCTTCGGGGTGTCTTCCTCGTCGGATGCGGCAGCCTTGGCGCGGACAGGCTTTTTCTTCAGCAATTCATCGGCGGCTTTTGTCAGCTCGGCAGAACTTTTCACGGGCACGGTTTTAACTTTCTTGGCTGCTGGGGCGGGTGCGGGTGCAGCTTTTTTGGCCGCGGCCTTCGCGGGAGCCTTGGCAGCAGGGGTGGAAACGGCCTTCGCGGCGGTGCCTGGAGCAGACTTGGGCGGCTTCGCGGACTTTTGAGCGGGCATGGGAGAACCTCAGAATCAAAAACGGACACAAAGAAAACGCAAGCGCCACAGATCCCGGCGCGGGTGGCAACGCGAAGCTGAAAATGTCTTCGCGCTTTGAGGGGAGGCCCTCAGGGGCAAGATGTCTGGGCGATCATTTGGTGTGCAGTCCTTGCGATGGTTGGGCTGGTTGTGCGCGTTTGTCACGGTGGCCCGGTTCGGAGGTGCTGCTGTCGCTCTTGCCGCTAACTAACCCTACATTATACCGCTTGGCGGGATTTCAAGCGGCTTTGACAGCCACTCCCAGCAAAACCCTGCGTTTTTGTTCCAGTGCACGGTAGCGCTCCAGGGCGGTCGGGTCCGTGGCGGCTTGCAGCATCAGCAGTTTTTGCTGCTCCTCGATGTCTTCGATCTGCATGCGGCTGAGCAGGTCCCGCAGTTCCGTGCGCAGTTCCTGCAGGTCGCCTTCGGTCTGGGCGTGCGAGCCCGTCATCACCTTCACGGCCAGAGCTTCGCACTCGTGATCGCGCAGGCTCTCGCGCAGCACGGCCCAGGCCAGGGGGCCGTGTTCGTGAAACTGCGCCTCCAGCCAGCCAAAAAGCGGGCCGTGGGGAGGCTGCAGCGCACACAGGGTGGCGTGGTCGTCGTGGGTCAGCTCTTCCAGGAAGGCCATGTGCGACAGCAGCAGGCGCGCGGCATGGTCCGTGCGGCTGGCGGTGGGTGTGCGCGGCAGGCGGGGCTGGGGCGGCCAGGGAGAGTCCTTGTCCTTTTTCTTCCAGTTGCCCTTCCAGTCGCCGCCCTTGCGGAACGGGGGCTTGTTGCCATAGCTGCTGCCCTGGCCAGCACTTCCGCCGCTGCCGCCGCCGTAGCCGCCTTGGTATCCGCCGTCGTATCCACTGCCCGGCTCGCCTTGGGGCGGCCACGACCCCCCGTCGGGCGGGGCGTCCCAGGAGGGTGGTTCGTGGTCGTAGGCCGCAGGCGCCTGTCGGGCCGGTGCACTACCTGCCCCGGTATGGCCGCCGTGACCGGAGTGGGAGGACCGCGGTGCCTCGCGCGCCGTGGCCTGGCCCCACAGGTCCGCCAGGTCCTGGGCCTTGAGCTGGGTGAGGTCCGCCAGCTCGCCCAGCACCTGGCGCTTGAGCACGCCGTCGGGCAGGGCCGTCCAGAGCGGCCTTGCGTTGCTGGCCATGTGGGCGCGGCCCTCGGCGGTGGTCAGGTCGCAGCCGTCGCTGGCCGATTCGACCAGGAAGCGGCTGAGCGGCACGGCCTCACTCACGTGCTTGGCAAAAGCGTCCGTGCCGTGGGCGCGGATGAAGCTGTCCGGGTCGTGCTCGGCCGGCAGGAACAGGAACTTGATGCTGCGCGTGTCCGTGGCGTGGGGCAGGGCGCCATCGAGCGCCTTGCGCGCGGCGCGCCGGCCGGCGTTGTCTCCGTCGAAGCTGAACACCACCGATTCGGTGAAGCGCAGCAGCTTGTGCACGTGTTCGGGTGTGCAGGCGGTGCCCAGCGTGGCCACCGCGTTCGGAAACCCGAGCTGCGCCAGCGCCACCACGTCCATGTAGCCCTCGGTGACCAGGGCATAGCCTTGCTCGCGGATGGCCGTGCGCGCCTCGAACAGGCCGTACAGCTCGCGGCCCTTGTGGAACACGGGGGTTTCGGGCGAATTGAGGTACTTGGGCTTGTCGTCGCCCAGCACGCGGCCCCCAAAGCCGATGCATTCGCCCTTGACGTTGCGGATGGGGAACATGACCCGGTCGCGGAACCGGTCGTAGCGCTTGCCGCCGTCCTCGTCGTTGACGATGACCAGGCCGCTTTCCTCCAGCAACGGGTCGTCGTACTGCGCGAAGACGCTGGCCAGGCTGCGCCAGCCTTCGGGGGCGTAGCCAAGGCCATACCGCTTGGCCACCGTCCCCGAGACGCCGCGCCCCTTGAAGTAGCCAATGGCGCGCTGGGATTCACGCAAGTGGCGGCGGTAGGCGTCGGCAGCCTTCTCCAGCACGTCGGTCAGCGTGGCCTGCTTCTGGCGGGCGGCGGCGGCGCGTTCCTTCTCCTGCGGGGAGATGTCGTCGTCCGGCACCGAGAGGCCCACCTGCTGGGCCAGGTCCTGAACGGCCTCGACGAAGCCCATGCCCGCGTGCTCCATGAGGAAGCTGATGGCATTGCCGTTCTTGCCGCAGCCAAAGCAGTGATAGAACTGCTTGGCGGGGCTCACGCTGAACGAGGGGGATTTTTCGCCGTGAAAGGGGCACAGCCCCATGAAATTCGCCCCGCCCTTCTTGAGCTGCACATAGCGGCCCACGATGTCGACCACATCGACGCGGGCAAGCAGTTCCTGAATGAAAGACTGAGGGATCGTCACGCCGCGTATTGTCCGCGTAAACTGTTTGTTACCAGATATTGCAGAAGCGGGGCTTTCGGCATGGCGGTCACGGCATGGTGGCGGGCAATGGACGCGTCCAGCACTTCGGCGCAGCGGGGGCTGCGGCGCCGGGATGTGGCCGTGCTGCTGCCGCTGGTGCCCGCGCTCCTGTGGCCCGCGCCCGCGAGGGCCGCGCCGGTGCTGCGCGTGCTGTCCTGGCCGGGGTATGCCGACCCCGACATCGTGGCCGTTTTCGAGAAGCGCCATGGGGTCAAGGTGGAGGTCACCACCGTCGCCTCCGACGACGTGCTGCGCACCCAGCTGGCCTCTCCCCAAGGGCCCGGTTTCGACCTTGTGGCCGCCAATACCGCCGAAATCGCGCGCCTGGTGGCACACCGGCTGCTTGCACCGTTGCCTGTGCACAACATTCCCAATGCCGAGCGCCAGCTCCCTCGCTTTCGGCAATTGCATGCGATTGCGGGCATCGCGCAGGGAACGGATGTATTCGCGATGCCTTACACCTATTCCGAGATGGGGCTGATCTATGACCGCCAGCAGATGGCCGTGCCCCCCAGTTCCATCGCGGTGCTGTGGGACCCGCGCTGGCGGGGGCGTGTGCTGGCATTCGACGGCAGCAGCCACGGGTTCTCCCTGGCGGCCATGTACCGCGGCCTGCCGCCGTTTCACCTGCATGCGACCCAGTTCGGCCCCCTGGCCAGGGACCTGGTGGCCCTGCGGCGCAACGTGCGTTCGTTCTATAGCCTGCCCGAGGAGTCGCTGGAGCTGTTTCGCAAGCACCGCATTGCCGTCATGCACGCCAACTACGGCCAGCAGCAGCTCAAGCAGTTGCGCGATGCCGGGCTGGACGTGGGCTACGTGGTGCCGCGCGAGGGGGCGCTCGCCTGGCTCGACTGCTGGGCCATCACCCGGCGCTCGACCCAGCCCGCATTGGCCGCCGAGTGGATCAACTACATGCTCGACCCCTCCGTGAGCCGCGAGCTGACCCGGCGCCAGGGCCTGGCCAATACGCTCGACGAGCCACCCGCGCTCTCGGACGACGCCCCCGCCGGGGCCATCGTCTGGCTGGAGCCCGTCGAGGACGAAGCACGCCGCGCGCAACTGTGGCAGCGCATCCTGTCGGGAGACCGGCCCTCCCGGTTCTGACGCATGAAAACCCGCATGAAATGGGGCATTGCGCTGCGGCTGGGAATCCTGCTGGCGTCCTTCAGCGTGTTTGCCGCCGTCCTGGCGGGCTACTACACCTTCGACTCCAGCCGCACGCGCCTGCAGGGGCGGGCCGAGCAGGCGCTGCTGGCCACCACCCAGGTGTTGTCGCGCCACATGCAGGCGGGCTTTGGCACGGTGGCGCGCGACACCGCCTTCCTGGCCAGCGTGGCCGCCATCGAGCAGGACAGGAACGTGCTGGCCGACATGTTCAGGGCCAGCCTGGTGGCGCACCCGAGCTACCAGCAGATCCGTTTCATCGGTGCGCAGGACTACGGCCTGGAGCTGGTGCGCATCGACCGCACGGGGGACGCCTGGCTACGCGCGAGCGAGGGGGAGCTGCAGGAGAAGGCCCATTTCCCCTTCGTCTTCGAAACGCTGGCGCTGGGGCCTGGCGAGGTCTATGTGTCCGAGTTCGGCATCAACCACGAGGGGGCTCCCGATGCCGAGGCCCTGCCCGTGTTCAGCATGGCCTCGCCCGTGGTGCGTGGGGGACAGGTGCGGGGCGTGGTCGTGGTGCGCGTGGCGGCGCACCAGTTCCTGCGCAATTTCAATGATGCGCTGCCCGCCTCCTACAGCTTCTTTCTCAGCAACCGCTGGGGCGATTTCCTGGTGCACCCGGACGCCACCCAGACCTTCGGCTTCGACCGCGGCCAGCGCATCCTGATCCAGGATGCCTTCGGCCCGGTGGGGGCCCTGATCGAGGGCCGCGAGGAACAGGCCGTGCTCAGCCAGCAGGGCCCTGGCGATGACGAGGCGCGTGTCTTCTCGTTCGTGCGCATGCCCTTCGGGCGACCGCAGGAGGGGCGGTCCATGGTGGTGGGGCTCTCCCAGCCCCTTGCCGCCGTGCAGGGCGAGGTGGTGAGCCTGGGGCGCAGCATCTTCAAGATACTGCTGGTGCTGAGCGCCGTGGGCGTGTTGCTGGCGGCATGGGTGTCGCGCGTGGTCACCCAGCCCCTGAAGGCCATGGTGCGCGCCACGCAGGCCTTTCCGCAGGGCCGCCCGCATGGCGTTCTGCCCGTGCAGCGCGAGGATGAGGTGGGTGAGCTGGCGCGCAGTTTCCAGGACATGGAGCAGCAGATCAGCCGCCAGATGACGGAGCTCAACGCCAGCCGCGACGCCATGGCCCACCTGGCGCACCACGACGCGCTCACGGGCCTGCCCAATCGCCGCATGTTCGAGCAGCGCCTGGCGCAGGCGCTGGAGCTGTCGCGCCGCAGCGGGCGGGACTGCGCGCTGCTGTTTGTGGATCTGGACGATTTCAAGGCCGTCAACGACGCGCGGGGCCATGCCGCGGGCGACCGGGTGCTGCAGGCCGTGGCCCGCACCGTCGTGGGCGCCGTGCGCCAGGCCGACACCGTGGCCCGGCTCGCGGGCGACGAGTTCATCGTGCTGTGCGAGAACGTGGATTGCGAAGATGCGGCGCTGCAGATCGCCGCCAAGCTGGAGCTCGCTTTCGAGAGCCCGCTGCAGATCGACGGCCAGCCGCTGGCCCTGCGCGCCAGCATCGGCGTGAGCCTGTTCCCGCGCGACGCCCAGGACGCGCACACGCTGCTGGCCAGCGCCGACGCGGCGATGTACCGTGTCAAGCAGAGCCGCCGCCGAAGGGTTTGAGTCAGCCTGGGGCGGTAGCCTGTGACCCGTTCACCCACCTTCGCGAGCCATGACCTCCATCTTCGACCAGAACCTGCCCCGCACCGAAGCCAACTTCGCATCCCTGTCACCCCTGTCGTTCATCGAACGCACGGCCGAGGTCTACCCCGACCGCCTGGCCATCGTGCACGGCGACTTGCGCCAGACCTGGAGCCAGACCTATGCCCGCTGCCGCCAGCTGGCCAGCGCCCTGGCGCAGGCAGGCATCGGCAAGAACGACACGGTGGCCGTGATGCTGCCCAACACCCCGCCCATGGTGGAGGCCCACTTTGGCGTGCCCATGGCGGGCGCGGTGCTCAATGCGCTCAACACCCGGCTGGACCCGGAGGCCATTGCCTTCATGCTCGACCACGGCGAGGCCAGGGCGGTGATCGTGGACCCCGAGTTCACCGGCACCATGGCCAAGGCGCTGGCCCTGCGCACGGGCACCACGCCCATCCGCGTGATCGAGGTCCAGGACGCGCTCTACGGCCCCGCCGCGCAGAGCCTGGGCGGCACGGACTACGAAGCCTTTGTCGCCACGGGTGACCCGGCTTTTGCCTGGAGCCTGCCCGACGACGAGTGGGATGCGATTGCGCTCAACTACACCAGTGGCACCACGGGCAACCCCAAGGGCGTGGTCTACCACCACCGGGGCGCGGCCAGCAATGCCATCAGCAACGTGCTGGAGTGGGACATGCCCAAGCACGCGGTCTACCTGTGGACGCTGCCCATGTTCCATTGCAACGGCTGGTGCTTTCCCTGGACGGTGGCGGCCCGCGCGGGCGTGAACGTGTGCCTGCGCCGCGTGGACGCGCAGGCCATCTTCGACGCCATCCGCACCCACGGCGTCACGCACTACTGCGGCGCGCCCATCGTGCACGGCCTGCTGGTCAATGCGCCGGATGCGATGAAGGCGGGTGTGCAGAACCTCGCACAAGGGGGCGTCAAGGCCATGGTGGCGGGCGCCGCGCCCCCGGCCTCGATGATCGAGGGCATGGAGAAGATGGGGTTCGATCTGACCCATGTGTACGGCCTGACCGAGGTGTACGGCCCCGCCACCGTGTGCGCCAAGCACGAGGCGTGGGACCAGCTCGACATCGGCGAGCGCGCCCGCCTCAACGCCCGCCAGGGCGTGCGCTACCACCTGGAGCGCGACGTGCGCGTGCTGGACCCGGAGACCATGCTGCCCGTGCCGCAGGACGGCGAAACCATGGGCGAGATCATGTTCAAGGGCAACATCGCCATGAAGGGCTACCTCAAGAACCCCAAGGCCACCGACGAGGCCTTTGCGGGCGGCTGGTTCCACAGCGGCGACCTGGCCGTGCAGTACCCCGACGGCTACATCAAGATCAAGGACCGCAGCAAGGACATCATCATCTCGGGCGGCGAGAACATCTCGTCCATCGAGGTCGAAGACGTGCTCTACCGCCACCCCGACGTGCTGGCCGCCGCCGTGGTGGCCAAGCCCGATGCCAAGTGGGGCGAAACCCCGTGCGCGTTTGTGGAACTCAAGGCGGGGGCCACCACCACGCCCGAGGACATCGTGGCCCACTGCAAGAAGCACCTCGCGGGCTTCAAGGTGCCCCGCGCCGTGGTGTTTGGCGAGCTGCCCAAGACCAGCACGGGCAAGATCCAGAAGTTCGAGCTGCGCAAGCTGGCCGGGTCGGCGGCGGCCATCAACGTCTGATCACACGGCTCAGCCAAAACCGCACGCCAGCGTCTGCCGGCCGCCATCGAGGTTGTATTCGGACTTCCAGTAGTGCCTGTCTTCGATGGCGGTGAACGCCACGCCGGGCCCGGTGGGGTAGGCCGTCGCGAACGGGCGGCGCAGGATCACAAGCAGCTCGCATTGGGGCGGCCAGTCCGCCACTTCGTCGATGACGTTGCCCCGTGCCAGCTCGGCCTCCAGGATCATGCGCAGCGGGGCGGCCAGCGCGGCGGGAATCTGCTGACGGCTCATGCGCGGGGCTGGCTGGCGGCGGCGGGCTGTGCCGACCGTTCGGACGGAGCATCGTCCAGCAGCCGCTGCAATGCCAGCACCTGCCACTGGTGCTCCGGCTCGAAGGCCGAGAGGTCTTGCACCGCATACCCGCCGTACGCGTACACCGTGGCATAGGCCGCGTAGCTGGCGGCCTCCAGTGCCCGGCCCGCGAGCGCGTTGGCCACGGCGTAGGTGGCCGACACGGCGGCATGGGCCGATCCGTCCAGCGACTGCGAGCCCCGGTGGTGCGAGGCCACCTCCTTCATCCGGGCGGCGGCGTTCGCCAGCGTGGCGGCATCCACCGTGCCTGCCGTGAACGCCGCCAGCGTGTCCAGGCCCGCGATGGCCTCGGGGTCTTCCAGCAGATGGCGCACGCGCTCGACACACGCCAGGCCAAACGCCAGGCGCAGAGGCGTGTGGGCCTCGCTGGCCAGGTCGCAGCCGGCAGCCAGTTGCGTGAGCGCTGTGTTCATGGCGTGAGTCCTTTCCGGGGGCTGGGCAGTTCACGGGTGTTTGCTATCAATAAAGTAGCTGATTACGCAATGGGTAAAAGCGCTGGCGCCTGTTTTTACCCAAAAATCCGCCCCGCGGGAAGGCGGCTGGGGCATGGCGGTGGGCGCAGGGCATTGTGGCGTCCCGCGGGCCCTGCGTCGAGCCGGGCTAGGTGGGCCAAGGGGGGGCGGCTATGCCGCGAGGCCTTCCAGCCAGGCGCGTGGCGACATGCCCAGCTTCTGCGCAAACACCCGCGACAGCGCGGACGGGTTGGCATACCCCAGCCCATGGGCGATCGATTTCACGGACCGCCCGCCGCGCAAATGGGCCTGCGCGAGGGTGAGGCGCCAGTGCGCCAGGTAGTCCGCGGGCGTTTCGCCCACCACGGCCTTGAAGCGTGCCGCGAAGGCGCTGCGCGACATGCCGGCCTGCGCGGCCATCTGCTCCAGGCTCCAGGCCTCGCCAGGGGCATCGTGCAGGGCCGTGAGCGTGCGCGCCAGGCGCGGGTCGGCCAGGCCGGTCAGCAGGCCCGGGGGCATCCGCGCCTCCTCGGGGTGGTCGAGCAGCCAGCGCAGCAACTGCAGCAGCACGACTTCAAAGAGCCGGTCGGCCAGCACGCGGTGGCCGCAGCGCAGGCGGTCGGTCTCGGCGAACAGCAAATCCAGCGCCTGCTGCAGGCCCTCGACGCGGGCCAGCGGCAGCAGCACCAGCGGGGGCAGGGCGCGCGCCAGCGGGTGGCTGGCGCCGCCATCGAAGTCCAGTGCCGCGCAGGTGAAGTCCGAGCCCTCCATGGGCGCGTTGTGAAAGAAATGCTCCAGCGGCCGCGCGTAGAACAGCAGGCTGGGCTCGCGCACCTCCAGGCGCTCCGGTGGCCCCGCCAGGGGCTGGTGGGCGACCACCATCTCGCCGCGCCGCAGCACATGCAGAAACCCGCGCCCAGGCGCCGCCGCGAAATGGGTGACGCCGCACAGCGGGCCGGTGTGGAACAGGCGCGCCCGCACCCTGAACCGTTCCAGCAGCGAGGACAGGCGGTCCAGCGGCACGGACGGTGGCGTGAGGCTGCTTTCCGTGGGGTTCATGGTTGTTTTGGATGTATTGGTATGAATGATGGACTATTGATGCCCAATGGTATTCGATGTCGCCAGACACTGCAGGGGTGCTGTGTTCATGCACCCGATGCGGCCAACGCACCGGCTTTCAACCTCCATGCCATTTCCAAGGAAGACACCATGTCCACCATTGCCTCCTCCGCCGCCCGCATTCCCCTTGTCGACCGCTCCACGGCCAGCGGCCCGGCGCGCGCGCTGCTCGACCAGATCCACGGCGCTTTCGGCGCCACACCCAACATGTTCCGCGCGGTGGCCAACTCGCCTGCCGCGCTGCAAAGCATGTGGGGCGCCTTCGGTGCGCTGGGCGGCGGCCAGATCGGCGCCGCGCTGGGCGAGCAGATCGCTGTGGCCGTGGCCAACCGCAATGCCTGCGACTACTGCCTGGCCGCCCACACGGCGCTGGGCCGCAAGGCGGGCGTGAGCGGCGACGATCTGGCCGCCGCGCAGTCGGGTGCATCCGCCGACCCGCGCACCGCCGCGGTGCTGCGCTTCGCGCTCAAGCTGGTCGACGAGCGCGGCCAGGTGGATGCCGCCGATGTGCAGGCGCTGCGCGAGCAGGGCTGGAGCGACGGGCACATCGTGGAGATCGTGGCCCATGTGGCGCTCAACCTGTTCACCAACTACGTGAACGTGGCGCTGGCCGTGCCCGTGGACTTCCCCGGCGTGAAGCTGCGCCCCGCGCGCTGAGCCGAGGGGGCTGCATGCCCCTCACGCCACTGTGCGGGCCGCTTGCAGTTCCTGCTCCAGCCACGCCGCGAAGCGCTGGGCCTGCGGCGATGCCTGGGGCGCCAGGCCGTAGTAGTGGCGCGTGAGCGGCAGGGCCAGCCCCGGCAGCGGGCAGGCCAGGCGGCCCGCCGCCAGGTCCTGCGCCACCAGCGAGGCGGGCGCGAGCGCGAAGCCCAGCCCGTCCAGCGCGGCCTGCAGCACGAAGTGCAGGTGGTCGAACTGCAGCTGGCTCGCCGGTTGCAGGCGCGGGGCGCCCACCTGGCGCTTCCAGTCGTCCCAGTCGCCGGGGCGCGAACGCGACCACAGCAACACGTGCGCCGCCAGGTCGGGCGACGTGCGCACCGGCTGGGCCGCCCACAGCGCGGGTGTGCCCACCACCAGGGCCTGGTCGTGCAAAAAAGGCTGCGGCGTGATCGCGGCCGGCCAGCCCGCCAGCCCCCGGCGGATGGCCACGTCGAACGGAGCGGTGGCGTGGTCGGGCGTGACCGTGCTGGTCACCACGTTGGGCTCGATGTCCGGGCACTGCGCGACGAAGCCCGGCAGGCGCGGGATGACCCAGCGCACGGCGAACGAGGGGCGCACGTTGATGGTCACGGTGCGCGGGGCCCCGGGTGTCGCCAGGGCCTGGGCTGCGGCGCCGATCTGCGCCAGGGCGGGCTCCACCTGCGCAAAGAACTGCTGGCCCTGCGGCGTGAGCAGCACCTGCCGCACGCGCCGCTCGAACAGGGCCACGCCCAGGTGGTCTTCCAGCGCGCGGACCTGGCGGCTGATGGCGCTGTGGGTGACATGCAGTTCCATGGCCGCGCGCGTGAAGCTCAGGTGGCGCGCTGCCGCCGCGAAGGCGCGCACCGCATGGAGCGGGGGCAGGCGCTGTGGCGTGGCGGGCGGCATGTGTGCGATTTTGTCACGCATGCCGGGCGGCGATGTCGTTTGTCAGCGGCCGCCGTCGTGCGCACCATCGCCTCTGGCCCTGATCCCCTCCACCTTTTTTTGAACCACCCGCCATGACAGCCACCGCCCCGGCGCAGCCCGACCCCCATGCCATCGACACCCTGGCGCGCCTGGAGGCGCTGCTCGGGCCGCTCAGCGATGCCTCCGTGCACAAGGAGGTGCCCCGCGTCCACCCCGCCTACCGCGCCATGATCGAGGCCTCGCCCTTCGCGGTGCTGGCCACCACTGGCCTCGGGGGGCTCGATGCATCGCCGCGCGGCGATCCGCCGGGCTTCGTGCAACTGCAGGACGACACCACCCTGCTGCTGCCCGAGCGCCGGGGCAACAACCGCGCCGACAGCCTGCGCAACATCCTGGCCGACCCGCGCGTGGCGCTGCTGTTCCTCATCCCCGGCGTGGGCGAAACCCTGCGCGTGAACGGCCGTGCCCGCATCAGCGTGGCGCCCGACCTGCTCGCGCGTTTCGTGGTCAACGGCCAGCCGCCCAAGTGCGTGGTCGTGGTCGACGTGGAGACCGTGTTCTTCCAGTGCGCGCGTGCCCTCCAGCGCTCACGCCTGTGGGATGCCGTGCCGCCCGGCACCCCGCGACCGGTGCCCACGCCCGGCGCCATCCTTGCGTCCCTCACGCACGGCGCATTCGATGGCGCGGCGTACGACCAGGAACTGCCGGCGCGGCAGCAGGCGACGCTGTATTGAGAGGATCGGCCGGACGGACGCGAACCCTCAGGCCTGCTCGGCCGTGAAGGCCGCCGCCGCCCCCCGCAGCGCCTGCGCGAACTGTGCCACCTCGGCATGCTGCGCGTCCCGCAGGCGCTGGAACAGCGTGATGGGCGGCAGCGTCCAGCCAAAGCGGTGCGGCACGATGGCCACGCCGGCGATGCGCACCAGCTCCTGCGCGATGTCGGCCGGCACGATGGAGATAGCCCGCTCGCTGGCCGCCACCAGCTCGCCGATGACCTTGGACGAGAGGCTTTCCACATAAGGCTGCGGCGGCACCACGCCCGCGCGCAGGAAGAAGTCGGTGATCTGCTCGCGCATGGGCGTCTGCCGCGCGCCCAGCACCCAGTCCAGGTCCGCCAGCTCGGCCCAGGCCAGGGGCTTGCGGGCCAGGCGCGCCGACAGGCGGCGGTGGGCGATGAGGCGCGGCTCCTGGTGGTACAGCACCTCGTGCACCAGCCCGTCCATGTCGAGCACGGCGGATGCGCGGCCGATCACGCAGTCGAGTTCGTGCCCGCGCAGGCGCTGCAGCAGGTGGTCGCTGGTGCCTTCGTGGATGCTCACCGTGGCGCGCAGCCCGCGCGGCCGGGTCTGCCCGATGGCCGCGGCCAGCAGGCGGCCCGGCACGAAAGGGATCACGCCGACCTGCAGGTGCGCGGCGCGGCCCGCGCTGGCCGCTTCCATGTCGCGGGCCCAGTGGCCCAGGTCCTGCAGCAGGGTGCGCGCACGGGCCAGCGCCACGGCGCCGAGCGCGGTGGGCACCATGCCGCGCGGGGAGCGCTCGAACAGCGGCGCGCCGAAGATCGCCTCCAGTTCGGCCAGCGCGTGCGTGATGGCGGGCTGGCTCGTGGCCATGTGGTGCGCCACGCGGGTGAGCGTGCCATGCGCCTCGATCTGCTGCAGCAGCACCAGATGCCGCACCTTCAGGCGCGAGGCAAGGCGGGCCTGGACGGTCTCCGGATCCAGGGGCGGGGGCGTGGGCATCGGGTTTTTGGGGTATTCAGAAAACTGTATGGCTTGATATTAATTGCTGATGCTTTGCTTATGGGAAGTCTCCACAATGCGAAGCGAGCGAGGGAGCGAACAGGCAGGTGGGTGGAGCTGGCGGGAGCGCAGAGGCACCGCCAGTCTCCTTGGGCACGCGGACAACCAGAAGGGGGACAAGGCAATGGATTCAGTGCTGTGGGTGGTGGCCCTGGGGGCCGTGGCGGCGGGCTTCGTGCAGGGCCTGTCGGGCTTTGGCTTTGGCATGGTGGCCATGTCGTTCTGGGCCTGGACGCTGGAGCCGCGCCTGGCGGCCGTGCTGACCGTGTGTGGCGCGCTCACGGGCCAGCTGGTGGCGGCGGCCACGGTGCGCCGGGGTTTTGACCGGGTGCGCCTGCTGCCGTTTGTGCTGGGCGGCCTGGTGGGCATCCCCATCGGGGTGGCCGTATTGCCCCGGCTGGACATGGACGCGTTCAAGGTCATCCTGGGCACGCTGCTGGTGCTGTGGTGCCCGGCGATGCTCATGGCCAAGCAGTTGCCCCGCATCACACGCGGCGGGCGCATGGCCGATGCGCTGGTGGGCATGGCGGGCGGCGTGATGGGTGGGCTGGGCGGCTTCACCGGCGTGCTGCCCACGCTGTGGTGCACGTTGCGCGGCATGGACAAGGACGTGCAGCGCGCCATCATCCAGAACTTCAACCTGGCCATGCTGCTGGTGACCTTCATCACCTACCTGGCCACCGGCCTGGTCACCCGGGAGGCGCTGCCCCTGCTGGCCATCGTGGTGCCGGCGATGCTGGTGCCCACGCTGCTGGGCGCGCGGCTGTACCACGGCATCAGCGACCTGCGTTTCCGCCAGATCGTGCTCGGGCTGCTCACGCTGTCGGGTGTGGCCATGCTGGTGGCGAGTGTGCCCAGGGTGCTGGCGCGGCTGGGGTGAGGGCGCACGCCTTCAGAACCCTGATGGCCCGGCAGCGCAAAGGTGCCCAAGGCTCTAACATGCCCTTCGGCACGCGCCTTGCCCATGCGGGCGCGGCCGCCGCGGCGTGTGCCGGGATGACAGACCGGCACGGCTGCGGCATCCATCCACCGAGGAGACTTATGACAACACACAACAAATCGCTTGCACGGGCTGCGGGCGCCGCCCTGGCTCTGGCCCTGCTGGCCGCGCCGGCCCTGGCCGAGGTGTACGCCAAGGAAGAACTGATCAAGGCCAGCAAGGAGGCCGCCGGCGGTGGCAAGGGCACGCTGATCGGCGAGTACGCGTTCACGCGCGACAAGGCGTCCAGGGACCAAGCCATCAAGGAGATCAGCTGGCTCACGCTGCAGCCGGGCGACTCCATCGGCTACCACAAGCACACGACCAATGAAGACACCTACATCATCGTCTCGGGCCGTGGCACCTTCCGCGACAAGGACGGCCGCGAGGTGCCCGTGAAGCCGGGCGATGTGACCATCGTGCGCAAGGGCGAATCCCATGGTCTGGTCAACACCGGCACCGAGCCGCTGGTGTTCGTGGATGTGATCGCCGAGCAGTGAGGGCGCCGTGGCGCGGCCCCGCGCAGTGACAGGGGCTGGGCTGCGGGGGCCGGCCGGGCTGCGCGCGGGCGGCACATAGAATGCCGCGGTGCCCGCCAGCGCACCATTCCTTCCCGTCCCCCGCTGCTCCTCTCTTCGCACCTTGACTACCTTCGTGAACGGGCCTCTTTCGCGCGAGCTGGCCATGCGCTTTCTGGGCGGGTTCGACATCTCGCGCGGACAGGAGGCCGTGACCGCTTTCCCCTATGACAAGGTCCGCGCACTGCTGGCCTACCTGGCCCTGGAGCCTGGCGAGCACCGCCGCGAGCATCTGGCCGACCTGTTGTGGCCGCAGGTGGATGCCGAGCGGGCCCGCGCCAACCTGCGGGGCTGCCTCTTCGACCTGCGCCGTGCGCTGGGCGATGCGCAGGCGACGGCGGCGGGATCCCCGCCGCTGATCGAAGCGTCCCAGAAAACGCTGCGCCTGCGCGCCGGCGCCGGCTGCCGCCTGGACGTGGCCGATTTCCTCGCGGGCGCCAGCGTGCCCGTGGATGCGCCGGCTTTGCTCGAGCAGCGCGTGGCGCACTACCGGGGGCCCCTGCTGGCGGGGCTGTACCTGCCCGACGCGCCCGAGTTCGAGGCATGGCTGGCCGCGCGGCGCGAAGGGCTGCACCGCCAGGCGCTGGACATGCTGGAGCGGCTGATGGCGCACCACGAGCTGCAGGGCCACGGCGCGAAGGCGCTGCAGTATGCGCAGCGCGCCATCGAGGTGGACCCGTGGCGCGAGCCCTTGCAGCGCAGCTATCTGCGGCTGCTCGCGCGCCGCAGCCCGTCCGCGGCGCTGACGCACTATGCCGCGTACCGCCGCGCCATCGCGCAGGAGCTGGGGGCCGAGCCCGAGCCACAGACCGTGGCGCTGGTCGAACGCATCGGCGCCGCCGCAGCACCGCAATCCCCACGGCCCGAGGGCCTGGCGCTGCCGGAACGCCGCCGCCTTGCCGTGCTGGCCTGCGATTTCGAGCCGCGCGACGGCATGGACCCCGAGGACGCCGCCGCCGCGCTGGCGGGGCTGCTGGAGAAGGGCAGCGGGCTTGTTCGCGGGTACGCAGGCCATGTGGTCGCGGCGCAGGGGGGCGAGCTGCTCGCCTTCTTCGGCTACCCCAGCGCGCGCGAGCATGCGCCGCGCGATGCCGCGCAGGCCGCTCTCGCCCTGGTGCAGACGTGGCGTGCCGCGGGCTGCGCGGCGGACCTCGTGCCGCGCGTGGGCCTGCACGCGGGCTGGGCCTTTGTGGCCGAATCCCAAGGCCCGCCCGATGCGGCGGGCACGCTCACCAGGACGGCGCGCCGCATGGCGCAGGCCGCGCCGGCGGGGGGCGTCTTGGCCAGCGCCGCGTTGCGCGGCATCCTGGAGACGCATTTCCAATGGGGCTCTGCCCAGGAGGGCGCGGCGGTGCTGCTGGCCCGAAGGCAGGACATGCGCCGCGGGGATGCGGAGGAGCGCCCCGCCTCTCCCCTGGTCGGGCGGCGCCAGGAGCTGGACAGGCTGCTGGCCGCGTGGGGCGACGCGCAGCGGGGGCGGCAGGTGGGCGTGCTGCTGCGGGCCGATGCGGGCAAGGGCAAGTCCCGCCTGGCGGCGGCCCTGGCCCAGCAGGTCCGGGCCTGTGGCGGCCGGGTCGCCGAAGTGGCCTGCCAGGCCGAGTCGGCCCACATCCCCTATTTTCCCTTTGTCGAGCAGCTGCATCGCCAGATGGGGCTGGACCACGGCACGCCCGCCGATGCGCACAAGGGCGCTGTCCAGGCCGCCGTCCAGGTTCTGCAAGAGCTGGGGACGGAGGCCGCCCTGGCGGAGCTGCCCGTGCTGCTGCACCTGCTGGGCTTGCCCATGGACCCCGGCATTGCCGCCGCTGCGCAGCCCCTGTATCCGGCCCAGCGCAAGGAACGCGAGCAGCACCTGCTGGCGCGGCTGTTCGGCCCCGGCAGCGATGGCCGGCCGCTGCTTCTCGTCGTGGAGGACCTGCACTGGGCCGACCAGGCCACATCGGAGCTGCTCGAGCGCATGCTGGCGCCAGACCGCGATGCCCCCTTGCTTCTGCTGTGCACCACGCGGGCGCAGCCGCATGGGCCGCTGGCCGCCAGGCTGGCGGTGCAACTGGAACTGGCGCCGCTGTCGTACCAGTCCATCCGCGCCCTGGTGACGCAGCTGGAGGGCGGCACGCGGCTGGGGGATTCCCAGATGGCGTCCATCGTGGGCCGCGCCGACGGGGTGCCCCTGTACGCCGAGGAACTGGCCCGTGCCGCTCTGGCAGGGGGCGCAGGCCACAGCGAGGTGCCGGCCACGCTGTGGGACGCATTGGCCGCGCGCCTGGATGGAATGGGCCCGGCCAAGCGCATCGCACAGTACGCGGCCTGCATCGGCCGCGACTTCGGAGAGGACCTGCTGCGCGCCATCGCCGGGCCGCAGGACGATGTGGGCGGCGGCCTGGAGGTACTGCAGCACGCAGGGTTGGTGCGGCGGCGTTTCGGCGGGCCGCTGTATTTCCGCCATGCGCTCATCCGCCAGGCTGCCTACGAATCGCTGGCCCAGGCCGAGCGGCGGCGGCTGCATGCCCGGCTGGCCGAGGCGCTGCGCACCGATTTTTCCGAGCGTGTGCGGGCCTATCCCGCAATCCTTGCCCACCACCTGTCCGAATCCATCCATCCCGCCGCTGCGCATGCCTGGTGGGTGGCCGGCACCCAGGCCGCATCGCGCTCGGTGCTGGGGGAGGCCATCCACGACTTCTATGCGGGCCTGGCCGCCGTGCAGGCGCTGCCCGAGGACGACCCGGGCCGCGCGCGCGACGAGCTGCTGCTGCAGGTCGGCCTGGGCACGGCCCTGGTGGGCGCGCAGGGCTATGGCTCCGACGCGGCCAGGGATTGCTTTCACCGCGCCTGGGCGCTCGCCGCCAGCGCGCCGCCGGGCATGGACCTGTTCCCGCTCATGTGGGGCCTGTGGATGGTGGGGCGCCACAGCGAGGACGAGCATCCGCTGGAATACGCCGACCGCCTGGCCCGCATGGCCGAGGGCAGCCCCGATCCGGCGCGGCGCATGGCCGTGGAGTACGCCTACGGCAACAACACCCTGTGGCTGGGCGAGTTCGCGCGCTCGCGGGGGCACCTGGAGGCGGCCATCGGCTGGAGCACGCGGGTGGGCAGTGCCGAATCGATCGCGCGGTTCGGCGAGGACATCGGCATCGCCGCGCGCGCCCTGCTGGCCTGGGTGCACTGGATCGAGGGCGACCTGCCGCGCGCGCGGGCGCTGGCCGATGACAACGTGGCCCTGGCACGCACGCTGGGCCACGCGCACAGCTTCGGCTTTGCGTTCAGCTGCGCCGCCGTGCTCTACCGCCACCTGCGCGATCCGGAGCACGCCGCCGCCCTCAGCGCCGAACTGCTGGCCTACGCGCAGCACCACCGGCTGCTGCTGTGGCAGGCCGCCGCCGCGGCGGTGCTGGGCTGGGCGCAGGCGGTGCAGGGCGATGCCCGCGCGCTGGCCCCCATCCGCGAGGGCCTGGAGGGCGCGCGGCAGGTGTTCCGCGTGATCGAGATCACCTTCATGGCGTTCCTCATCGATGCGCTGCTGCACCTGGGCCGTGGCGCCGAGGCGCTGCCCGCCATCGACGAGGCGCTGCACAAGGCGGCCGCGCACCACGACACGCATTTCGTCGCAGAACTCCTGCGCCTGCGGGGCGATGCCCTGCTGCAGCTGCGGCCGTCCGACACCGCGCCGGCGCTGCGGCTGTACCGCGACGCACTGGCGCGGTCCGAGGCCTGCGGCGCGGCCCTGTTTGCGCTGCGCAGCGCCACGCGCATCGCACGCCTGCTGGCGGCGCAGGGGGCCTGCGGCGAAGCGGCGGCGCTGCTCGAACCCGCATTGGCTCGCGTGTCGGACCTGCCTGGCAACCCGGATCTGCACGAGGCACGGGAATGCCTGGCGCAGTGCACCGCGGCGGCCGCGGCCATGCGCCCCTGACGGAAGCATCGCGGCGGCCTGTCCCCCGACGTTTTGTCGCGGGCCCGGTCCAGGGCCGCGATCGCGGCATTCAACGCTCTGTCAACGCCCTGCTTTCCACAATCCGCCCCTTGTCCAAGGTGCCGCGGCGCGGCGTAACAGGGAGGAGGCGGGATGGTCGTGAATGCAGCGAAGAAGGCCGAGGCGGCGTACCCATGGCGTGGCACCGTGCGTGCCGCTGCCATGGCCCTGGCGCTGGGCTGGGGGCTGGCGGCGCAAGGCAGCCATGCGGCGGTGCCCGCCTCCGTCAGCTACCAGGGGCAGCTCACCCAGCCTGGTGGCGGGCCGCTGGCGGGGCCCGTGCAATTGCAGTTCCGGCTCTACGATGCGGCCACGGGCGGCGCGGCGCTGTGGGAGGAGACCCATCCGGCGGTGGCACTGGCGACCGGCGTCTTCAGCGTGCAGCTGGGCAGCATCGCCCCGCTGGCCTTGCCGTTCGACCAGCCGTATTACCTGGGCGTGAGCGTGAACGGCGCCGCCGAGCTGGCGCCGCGCATGCCCCTGTCCAGCGCGCCCTATGCCCTGAGCGCGAAGACCGTCGCCGACGGCGCGGTCACCGCCGCCAAGATCGGCCAGGTGTGCGCCGTGGGCGAGACGCTGCTGCAGGCGGCCACCGGCTGGGCCTGCGGCGCGGCCACCGGCCCGCAGGGGCCGGCGGGCGCGGCCGGGCCCATCGGCCCCATCGGCCCGGCCGGTCCCACCGGCGCGGCGGGCGCGCGGGCGCTCATCGCCACCGCCGCCGAGGCTGTTGGCGCCAACTGCGCCACTGGCGGCACGCGGGTGCAGGGTGGCAGTGATGCGAACAGCAACGGCGTGCTGGACGCGGGCGAGGTCTCCGCCACCGCCTACGTCTGCAACGGCGCCCAGGGTCCGCAGGGGCCTGCCGGGCCGCAGGGCCCCGCCGGCCCGGCCGGCGGCGGCGCAGGCAACCTGGTGCACGGCTGCTTCAGCGTGGGGCAGGCCGGCAGCGGCACGGGCTACACCGTGGCCTACGACGGCGGCACCGGCCAGCACCAGATCACCTTCACCACCGCCTTCGCCAGCGCCGGCTACACGCTGGTGCTGGACGCGCGGGCCGCGCCCACGGGCCGCGCGCGCGCCGTGCACCCGGTGGCCAAGGCGGCCGGCGCGGTCACGCTGGCGCTGGGCTGGCTCGACAGCGCCGAGACGGCGCAGCCGGTGTGCTTCATCGCCGCGCAGTGATGCATCAAGAGAACGACATGCCATGAAGAAGAACCACGCTTTTGCTTCCCTGGCCCTGGCGGCCGCCCTGGCCGCCGGCGCATCGCCCGTGATGGCGCAGCAGGAATGCATGATGGGTGAGCTGCGCCTGTTCGCCGGCAACTTCGCGCCCCGCAACTGGGCCCTGGCGCAGGGGCAGATGCTGGCCCTCAACGCCCAGACGGCAGCGCTGTTCAGCATCCTGGGCACCACCTACGGCGGCAACGGATCCTCCACCTTCGCCCTGCCGGACCTGCGCGGGCGCGTGGCGGTCGGCGAGGGGCAAGGGTTCGGACTGACCTACCGCGCACTGGGGGACCAGTGGGGCGCTGAGACGCACACGCTGACCACCGGCCAGATGCCCCTGCACATCCACGCCCTGAACGTGGCCAGCAATGCCCCGGCCACCACGGGCACCCCCGGCAGCGACAAGGTGTTGGCCGTGGCGCAGAACGCGGGGCTGTATGCCGCCGCGTCGCCATCGGTGCAGCTGGCCGCCACCAGCGTGGCGTCCGCCGGCAACGGACAGGCGTTCCTGATCCTGCCGCCGAGCCTGGGCATGAACTACATCATCTGCACCGCGGGTGACTTCCCCGTCCGGCCGTGAGCACCGCCATGCAAACACGGCGAACACGGCTGGGCCAGCTCCTGCTGGCCGGTACGGGCCTGCTGGCATGCGCCGGCACCGGCGCGCAGGTGGCCGACAACTGCCTGCTGGGCGATGTGCGGCTGTTCGCGGGCGACTACGCGCCGGTGGGCTGGATGCTCGCCAACGGCCAGGCCCTGAGCATCACCGACCACAACGCGCTTTTCTCGGTGCTGGGCACCACCTGGGGCGGCGACGGCATGACCCACTTCAACCTGCCCCATCTGGGCAGCCGGATCCCGGTGGGCACGGGCCAGGGACTAGGGCTGGCCACCGACGTCGTCGAAGGCACGCACCGGGGCGACGAGCAGATGTGGCTTCAGCACTGGAACCTGCCGCCCCACAGCCACGCGGTGGCGGCGGCGGGCGGCGCGGCCACCAGCGCCACGCCCGCTGCCGGCATGGCGCTGGCCGCGGTGCCGGAGGCGGGCGCCTTCGCGGCGGTCGCGCCCGACACCCGGCTGGCGCTCACGTCCGTGGGGAGCGCGGGCTCCACCCAGCCGTTCGAGAGGCTGCCGCCGTCGCTGGCGCTGAACTACATCATCTGCGTGGGGGGCACGTACCCCACGCGGAACTAGCGGGCAGGGAGCGCGGCATGCCATCCTTTCTTCTCTCCTCGGGCCGCGCGGCTGCTGCGTTCGCCCTGCTGGCTGGCGCCCTGGGGGCGCCGCCCGCAGCGGCCCAGGCCGGCGCCATCGCGGGGCAGGCCGTGGCGGGCCTGTCGTCGGGCGGCGGCGTGGTGCTGCACAGCGGCGCCGTCATTCCTCTGGCCAGCACGCCTGTGCTCACGGGGGGCAGCCTGCCCGGGGGCGTGGCGGGCGTGGCCTACAGCCAGAGCCTGTCGGCCACGGGGGGCACGCCGCCCTACACCTACGCCCTGGCGGCCGGAAGCAGCCTGCCGGCGGGCATGTCCCTGTCCGCGGGGGGCCTGCTGTCGGGCGCCCCCACGGCAGCGGGCCACTACGGCTTTTCGGTGCAGGTCACGGACGCCGCGGCGCAGACGGCCACGGTGACCTATGTGTTCTCGGTGGCCGCCGCGCCCGGTCCAGGGGGGCCCGCGACCCCGGTCGCCGTACCGCTGGGCGGCCCGTGGGCGGGCACGTTGCTGGCGCTGCTGATGGCCGGGGGCGCGGCCACCGCACGCCGCCGTCAGCGCAAGGATTGATGCCATTTTGGGCTGCAGCGCTTTACCGCAAAGCGCTGGAAGCTATTAAAAATATAGCAAAAAATGCACGGACCGGTGCCTGCGCTCCCGCGTGCACCCGCCAGGGCGGCGGGCGTTCAACGCTGCGTCAACGCTGCCTGCGAACAATCGCGGCCCAACACGGTGCCGTGCAGCGGCTGAAGGGGGAGGGGATATGGGCGGTTGGAAGGCGGGGTTGCGGATGCGCCGGTGGGTGCTGGGTTGTCTGCTGGCGTGTGCCTGCGGAGGGGCGGTGGCCGATGACCCGGAACCCGGCTTCACCAATTACGCGCAGCTGGCCTCCATAGCGGTGGGCGGTGTCGCCGCGGTTTACCCGCTGGGGGATCTTACCGACGACCCGCTGCGGGTGGCGGTGCCGGGCATCCGCATCGGCCATTGCGCGCCGCAGAGCATCGCGGTGCGGGCCTGGCAGCCCAACTACCAGCCCTATACCGTGCGGGCCCTGGGGCAGACGCTCCACCTGTTCGGCGGCGAGACGGAGGGCGCGCTGTCCGTCCCCCTGGCGTTTGGCGCCAACACGGTGGAGCTGGCGGTGGAGCGGCCCCTGTCGTTCGACTACACCGCCAGGGCCTTCTACACGCTGCAGATCGAGCGCGAGGGGCCGGGCGCCAACGCCGAGCTGGCCGCCCTGGCGCTGTCGGCGGGCATGCTGTCCCCGCCGTTCGATCCGGCCACGCACAGCTACAGCGCCACCGTGCGCGACCGGTCCGTGGCGGTGGTCGCCACGGCGGCGGACTGCCCCGGCCTCACGGTCAACGGCCAGCCGGTGGCCAGCGGCAGCGCATCGCCGGCCATCCCGCTGGCCCTGGGCGCGAACACGGTGACGGTGCAGTCCGTGGCTCAGGACGGCACCACCCGCACCTTCGATCTGGCCATCACGCGGCTGGCCAGCGCCAGCGCCGACCTGGACAGCCTCGCCCTGTCCGGCGCCGCGCTCAGTCCGGCCTTCGACAGCGCCGTGACGGGCTACAGCGCCACGGTGCCCTATGCCACCACGGCGGTGTCGCTCACGGCGTCGCCAGCTGCATCCACCGCCACCCTCACCGTCAACGGGGCGTCCTTGGCGGCGGGCGTGCCGCATTCCGTGGCGCTGCAGGCGGGGGCCGCCACGGCGATCGCCGTCGGCGTGCAGTCGGAGGACGGCTTGGCCACCAGGACCTACACCGTGACCGTGGCCCGCGCCGCGCCCGACACCAACGCCCGGCTGGCGGCGCTGGCCCTGTCGGCGGGCACACCGAGCCCGGCGTTCGATCCGGACGTAATGCTCTACACCGCATCGGTGGCCGGCACCGTCAGCGCGGTGACCGTCACGCCCACCCCCGCCTTCGCCGGGGCGTCGGTCACGGTCAACGGCGCGCCCGTGGCGGCCGGGGGCGGCGTGAGCGTGCCGCTCGCGCCCGGCACCAACACCATCGCCGTGCGGGCCACGGCGCAGGACGGCGCCACGCAGCGCACGTACACGCTGCGCGTGGTGCGTGCCAGCCTCGTGAACAGCGCCAGGCTGCTGGGGCTGGCGCTGTCCAGCGGCACGCCCTGGCCGTCGTTCCATCCCGCAATCGCCGCCTACACCGTGCGGGCCGCCAGCGATGCCTCCACGCTCACGGTCACGCCCACGGCGGAGGATGCGACGGCCACCATCCTCGTCCATGGTGGTCCGGTGGTGCCGGGAGAGGCCTCGGCGCCGATTCCCCTGCAGCCCGGCCACAACGCCATCACCATCCAGGTCACCAGCACCGACGGCCTGCAGACCGGCAGCTACACGCTGGATGTGCTGCGCGGACGCACCGACGCGGCGCTGGCCGGGCTGACGCTGTCGGGCGGCAGCCTCAGCCCCGCGTTCGACCCGGACGTGCTGGCCTACAGCGCCAGCGTGCCTTTCGTGATGGCCTCCGTGCGGGTGGGGCTGGCGCTGCCCGATGCCGAGGCCACGGCCCGCGTCGGCGGGCAGATGCTGCGCAGCGGCCATGCCGCCACCGTGGCGCTGGCGCCGGGGCCCAACACCGTGCCGGTGCAGGTCACGTCCAGCGACGGCATGGTGCAGCGCACCTACCTGGTTTCCATCACGCGCCAGGCGCCGCAGGCGGTGCCGCTCGCGCACAACCCGACGGCCTTCGCCGCGCCGCTGTCGTTGCCGCTGGAGGGCACGCAGGCCGTGACGCTCGCGGTGGGCGACGTGGATGGCGATGGGCATGTGGACATCGCCGCGGTGAGCCTGGTCCGGCGGGACATCGCGCTTCTCGCGGGCCGGGGCGATGGCACCTTCGCCGCCGCGCAGTGGTCGCCGGTGGGGTTGGGCGACGGTTTCCTGCTGGCACTGGGCGACTTCCAGGGCGACGGCTGGCTGGACGCGATGGCGGTGGATGGCAGCCACGCCCAGCTGGCCTCGGGCCTGGGCGATGGGCGCTTCAGTGCGCTGTCGCCCCCGCTGGCCTGGCCGCCCGCGGCGGCCGCGGGCGTCGCGACGCTGGACGTGGACGGCGATGGCCGCCCCGATCTCGTGTCGCCCGGCGCGAACGGCGCTGCCGTGCAGCGCGGCCTGGGCGGCGGCCGCTTCGCGGACGCGCAGCCGGTGGGGAGCCTGGGCTGGGTGCGGTACGTCGTCGGCGGGGACTTCAATGGCGATGGGCGGATCGACCTGGTGCTGGCCAGCGGTGACGGTGCGCTGCAACTGCTGCCGGGCCTGCCCCTGGGCGGTTTCGGCGCGCCTTTCGACGGGACGCTGGGCGTGCCCATGGGCGGGGCGGTTCCGCGCGTGGGCGACCTCGACGGCGACGGGCGCGATGACCTCGTCGTCGCCGTGTCGGTGAACGGCGTGAGCACGGTGTTCGTGCTGCGGGGCCGCCCGGACGGCAGCCTCGAGAACCCCGTGCGCTTCGCCAGCGGCCTGGGGCCCATGATCGGCCAGGAGGTGCCGCAGGACGTGGTGGTGGGCGACTTCAACGGCGACGGCCATCCCGACGTCGCCGTGCTCAACGGCAACGGCGGCGCCTTCAATGTCGCCATCCTGGCGGGGCAGGGCGATGGCAGCCTGGCGGCGCCGCAGCTGCATTACGTTCCGTGGCTGCCCTCGCGCATGGCGATGGCCGACTTCGACGGCGACGGCAAGCCCGACCTGGTGATGAACGCGCTGTCGAACCGGGGGGAGGGGCTGAGGGTGCTGCGCAACACCGCGCCCGACCTGGCCCAGGTGGTGCCGTCCAGCGGCACGCTGAGCCCGGCGTTCTCGGGCGCCGTCACCGCCTATGCCGTGCAGTTGCCCGTGGGCGGCCCGGACTTCACGCTCACGCCCTGGCTGGCCTTCGGCACCGCCGAGGTGCGCGTCAACGGCGTGCCGGTGGCCAGCGGCAGCGCATCGGCGCCCGTCGCGGTGCCCGCCGGCGGCAGCGCGGTCGTCACGGTGAGCGTGCTGGCGCGCGATGGCGGCACGGCCACCTACACCTTCTCCGCCACGCGCCCCGTGCCCAGCGCGAATGCCCTGCTGGGCGCGCTCACGCTGTCCGCGGGCAGCCTGGGCCCGGCGTTCGATGCCGGCACCCTGCAGTACACGGCGAGCGTGGACCACGCGGTGGCGTCCATCACGCTGACGCCCCTGGCGGCCGAGGCCACGGCCAGCGTGCGGGTCAACGGCGCGCTGGTGGCGCGCGGCAGCGCGTCGGCGCCCATCGCGCTGGCCGTGGGCGACAACCCGGTCACGGTGCTGGTCACGGCGCAGAGCGGTGCCACGCTGTCGTACGTGGTGCGCGTGGTGCGTCCGGCCGCCGCCACCCAGTTCACGGGCGAGGGGCCGGGCGGCGCCGTCACGGCGGGTTTTTCGGGCGGCGGGGCCGGCTGCGGCTTTGCCGCCAGCAGGTTCGTTCCCGCCGCCAGCGTGGCGCCGGCGGCGCCCACGGGCGTGGCCTTTCCGCACGGGCTGTTCGATTTCGCCACCGCCGGGTGCGCGGCAGGGGCCACGCTGCACTTCACCATCACCTATCCCGCGCCGCTGCCGCCCGGCACGCGCTATTGGAAGTGGGGCCCCACGCCCGGCAACGCGGCTGCGCACTGGTACGAGCTGCCCGCCACCATCAGCGGAAACACGGTGCGGTTCAGCATCACTGATGGGGGCCTGGGCGACGATGACTTTGCCCTGGGGCCCAACGGTGCGGTGCGGGATGCGGGAGGCCCCGGCGTGCCCATGGTGTCCGGCGCGACGGCCGTGCCCACGCTGTCGCCCTGGGCCCTGCTGCTGCTGGCGGCCGGTGTGGCGGCCCTGGCGGGGGCCGGCCGGCGGCGCGCGGCACGGTGAGCGCGGGGCTCAGTCCCCCATCACCACGCCCTCGCGCCGCGGGTCGGCGCCGCCCATCCAGAGCTTCTTGCCGTGGGCGTTGCCCAGGGTGATGGCCTGCAGGCCGCTGGTCATGTTCATCTCGCGCACCTCGGCGCCGCGTGCGCGCAGGGCCTCCACCGTGGCGGGCGGGAAGCGCTTTTCCTCCAGCAGCGTGGGCCCGTTCATGGAGCCGAAGTTGGGCAGGTTGATGGCCTGCTGGGGCATCAGGCCCCAGTGGAAGACGCCGTAGAGCGTCTTGGCCGTGTAGTGGATGATGGCCGCGCCGCCGGGGCTGCCGCCGCTCATCAGCAACTCGCCGGTGGCCTTGTCGAACACCAGCGTGGGCGCCATGGACGAGCGCGGGCGCTTGCCGGGCTGCACGCGGTTGGCGATGGGCTGGCCCTGGGCATCGGCGGGCGCGAAGCTGAAGTCGGTGAGCTCGTTGTTGAGCAAAAAGCCCTTGACCATTTGCCGCGCGCCGAACTGGTCTTCGATGGTCGTCGTCATGGCCACCGCGTTGCCGAACGCGTCGACGATGCTGATGTGGCTGGTGCCGTACTCGGGCTGGTCGGGCATGGGCGCGTAGCTGGCCTTCACCGCGCCGGGGTTGCCGGGCTGCGCGACCTTCATGCTCTGTGCGCCGATGAGCTTGGCGCGTTCGGCCAGGTAGGCGGGGGCGAGCAGGCTGCTCCAGCTGCCGGCGGGAGGCTGCACGAAGTCCGGGTCGGCCACGTACTGCGCGCGGTCGGCAAAGGCCAGGCGCGCGGCCTCGGTGTACAGGTGCAGCCAGTCGGCCGAGGGGATACCGTCCTGCAGCGGCTTGGCGGCCGCGTCGGTGTTCTTGAGGATGCCCAGGATCTGCCCGATGGCGATGGCGCCCGAGCTCGGCGGCGGAAAGCCGCAGACGCGGAAGTCCTTGCTGGCGACCTGGTAGTCGTGGCACAGCGCCTCGCGCTTTTTGGGCTGGTAGCCGGCCAGGTCGGCCAGGCTGAGCTTGCCGGGGTTGGTGGGGTGCTTTTGCACCTTGTCGACGATGGCCTGGGCGATCTCGCCCTCGTGCAGGGCCTTGCTGCCTTCGGCGGCGATGCGGCGCAGCACCGCGGCCAGTTCGGGGTTGCGCAGGTTCACGCCCACATCGCGGGCATCGCCATCGGCGTTGTAGAAGTAGGCGGCGGCCACCGGGTCCTTTTTGAGGTGCGGGTCCGCCGCCACCAGGGTGTTAAGCCGTGCGCTGATCTTGAAGCCGCCCTCGGCCAGGGTGATGGCGGGCTGGAACAGTGTGGCCCAGGGCAGTTTGCCGTGCTGCTTGTGTGCCAGCTCCAGCATGCGCACGGTGCCGGGCACGCCGACCGAGCGGCCGCCCACCACGCCGTCGTAAAACGGCACGGGTTTGTCGTCGGCGCCGAGGAAGAGTTTTTCGTCGGCGGCGGCGGGCGCAGTCTCGCGCCCGTCATAGGCCTCCACCACCTTGCCGCTGCTGTGCAGCAGGAAGGCGCCGCCGCCGATGCCGCTGGACTGCGGCTCGACCAGGGTCAGCACCATCTGCACGGCAATGGCCGCGTCCACGGCCGAGCCCCCGGCCTTGAGGATCTGGTAGCCCGCGTCGGTGGCCAGCGGGTTGGCGGCGGCTACGGCGAATTTCTCGGTGGCCCAGCCGGGTTTTTCGGTGTAGCCCGAGGAGCCTTCGGGCTGGGCCGGCACGGTGTAGGCGAACTGCGAGGGGGCGCTGGCGCAGCCGGCCAGCAGTGCGGCGAGCGCGGCGCAGGTGATCAGGCCAGGGCGCAAGCTGCGGGGGGATGCCGGGGCCGGCGAGACGATGGGGGACATGGGCTTCTCCTTCGTGGCAAGCAAGAAGCGGCCATCGTACGGTGCCCAGCCTGCGCGGGGGCTCGGCGTTACATTGCGCTACAGGCGCACGGTTTGAGGTCTTTTGCGGCCCTGTCGCTTTCTGGATAAGCGCTGACAGCTATCAAAAAATGAGCGTTCACGCCGGCACGGGCCCCGCGCGGCCGTCCTGAACCACGAACCGGGCCAGGGTGCTGGCGCCGCTGTCCGCGCGCATCGGGTCGTCCACCGCGCGCAGGGTGGTGGTCCAGCGCTCGGGCGTGATGTCCGCCAGGCCGTAGCCGCGCAGGTCGCAGCGGGCCAGCAGCACGTGGGGGTTGTGCCGCGCCACGGCGTCCACCTTGTCCTGCGTGGTGCCCGAGCGCGAGCTGATGGAGGTGCCGCAGAACTCGCTGGCGATGACGGGCGAGCCGGGGCGGTCCGCGTCGGCGTGCACGCGGCACACGTAGTTCTGGTGGATGTCGCCGCCCAGCAGCACGGTGTTGCGGGGCGCGTGGCGGGCCACCGATTGCAGCAGGCGTGCGCGGCCTGCGGGGTAGCCGTCCCAGCTGTCGGTGGACACCATGCCCGAGGGGTAGTGGCGCGGCGAGAACAGCGTCTGCTGCGCGACCACGCTCCAGTGTGTGGTGTCGCGGGTGGCCGCGTCGCTGGCCAGGCCGGCGTCGAGCCACTGCTCCTGCGCCGCGCCCAGAAAGCTGCGGGCGGGGTCGCCCAGGTCGGCGCACTGGCCGCCGCGCACTGCGCCTGCGCTGGCGGATTCCGGTGTGCGGCAGGCCTGCCAGGTGCGGTACTGGCGGCCGTCCAGCAGGTGGATGTGGGCCAGCCGGCCCCAGCGCAGGCGGCGATAGACCTGCAGCGCGTCCCACCGGGTGTCGGGGAAGGGCCGGTTCAGGCTGGCCGCGCGCAGCGGCATGTTCTCGTAGAAGGCCTGCCATGCGGCGCCACGCATCGCCGCAAAGCCGGTGGCGTCGCCCCGGCCTGCGCCGGCGGCGTAGTCGTTCTGCACCTCGTGGTCGTCCCAGGTCACGGCCCAGGGGCAGGCGGCGTGGGCGGCCTGCAGGGCCGGGTCGCTCTTGTGCAGCGCGTACCGGTCTCGGTAGTCGGCCAGCGTGGTGGCCAGCTGGAGGCTGTGGGTGCGCGCCAGGTCGGCCGTGTTCCTGGGCGTGGCGTATTCGTAGATGTAGTCGCCCAGGAACAGCACCAGGTCGGGCTGGTCGGCCGCCAGGTGGCGCCATGCGGCGTAGTGGCCGTGCTCCCAGCGCTGGCAGGAGGCAAATCCCACGCGCAACGCGCCAGGCAGGTCGCCCGGTGCGGGGGCCGTGCGCGTGCGGCCCACCGTGCTCACCGCATCGCCCAGCAGGAAGCGGTAGTGGTACCAGCGGTCCGGGGCCAGGCCGCGCAGCTCCACATGCACGCTGTGGCCGAGCTGCGGCAGGGCAGGCGCCTCGCCCTTTTGCACGATCTTCGCGAAGCGCGCATCGTGCGCCACCTCCCACCGCACGGTGTGGGCGGCCTGCACCTGCGCCGCATCGGCCAGCACCAGCCGCGTCCACAGCACCACGCCGTCGGGCGCCGGGTCTCCACTGGCCACGCCCAGCGCGAACGGATTGGCGTGCAGCGACGGCGGGTTGCTCCAAGCCCAATGGGGCAGGCTGGTGGCAGCGGCAGCCATGGCTGCGCGCCGCAGAAAGGACCGTCTTTGCTCTGGGGGCACTGCAGGGTGCGCCTTAGTGCGCTGCGCTCAAAACTGGCGCAGCCCAGGCCAGCGGCCACCGCGCAAGGGCCGCCAAGCTGCGGATGCGGCGCTTCGCTTGCGTGCGCTGGCGGCGTCCCCCTCCGGGGGAAGGCGCCGAAGGCGACACAGGGGGGCTTCCTTTCATGCCGCCATCACGCGGTTCTTGCCCGAGCGCTTGGCCAGGTACATGGCCTGGTCGGCGCGGCGGATGGTGTCCGCGCTGTCTTCGCTGTCGTGCAGCTGGGCGACCCCGGCGCTGAAGGTGATGAGCACCTTCTCGGAGCCCTGCAGGAAGAAGCGTGTCGTGAGCTCCCGCTGCAGCCGCGTCATGGCGGCCACGCCGCTTTCCACGGGGGTGTCCGGCAGCACCAGCACGAATTCCTCGCCGCCGTAGCGTGCCAGCAGATCCTGGGGGCGCATGACCTCGCGGGTGACCTGCGCCAGGTGCACCAGCGCCGCATCGCCGCCGGAATGCCCCAGTCGGTCGTTGATGGTCTTGAAGTTGTCCACGTCGAGCAGCGAGAGGCACAGCGGAGACCCCAGGCGGCGCGCACGCGCGATTTCGCGCTCGATGGCCTCGTCCAGGCCCTTGCGGTTGAGCGAGCCGGTGAGCGGGTCGTGCCGGGCCTGCTGGCTGGCGCGGTCGAGCTCTTCCTGCAGCTTGGCCACTTCGGCGCGCTTGGCTTCGGTGCGCTCGCGCAGCTCATGGAGCTCGTCGTGCGTGACGCGGCTGTCCAGCGCCATCGCGCGGGTGGCGGTCATCACCTCGTGCAGCACGGGGGCGATCTCCTCCAGCGTGTTGGCCTTGCCGATCAGGTCGGCGCACCGTGCCATCGTGCCCTGGTAGGTGGTGCTGGACGCCGTGATCCGGGCCAGCCGTTCGATGAACGTGGCCAGCATGTCCTTCATCTGCTCCTGGGCCTCGACCGTGCGGGCCTTGGCCTCGGCCTGCTTGAAGATCACGTCCTTGAGTCGGCGCTGCACGTCGTCCAGCCGGCGCAGCGTGAGCGGCGGCGTGGACGCGGCCATGAGCGCCTCGGCCTGGCCGTGCAGCCAGCGGTCTTCCAGGCTGAGCACGGCGATGTTCTCGAACACCATGTGCAGCAGCTCCAGCAGGCTGGCGCGGATGGAGGCCTGCTCCTCGGTGGCGAACGACAGCCTGTAGGTGAAGTTGCCCAGCATGAGCTGCACCGTGGAGATGGGGGGCGCGGGCTCCTTCAGGAAGGTGATGAGCTGCTGCGCCATGTCGATCACGCGGGCATCGTCTTCACCAAGCGCGGGCAGCGTGTTGTCGATGAGGCGCGCCAGCATCTGCGCAAACTCGTCCGGCAGGATGCCTGGCGAGGCAGTGGCCGCGGCCCCGGGGGCCGGCTCCACCGGCGCCGATGCCGCCGTGGCGGGGTTCAGGCCCAGGTTGGCGTAGCCCACCAGCACACTTTGTAGCGAAGTCCAGTCTTTGTTGTTGACGGCGCGTTCGAATTGGCCCAGCAGGCGCTTCTGTGTGGGCGTCTGCCCCGGCAGCACCCTCAGGATGTGCTGCAGGGGGCCTTCGGGAAATGGCTGCGGGCTGCGGACTCCTGCGATCTCGTCATACAGCGCCAGATAGTTGTCGGGCGTCGGGGGAAGGCGCCGGGTGGCCAGCTGCTTGAGCGTCTCGCGCGCGATTTCGGAAGGTGGTCGGTCGGCCATGTGCGGACACCAGTGTCAGGGAGAAGCAGGATGCGCGAGTGTGACACAGCGGCCGGATTCCCGGGGCCTGGATGAAGCCGGGCGGCGCGCCCGGCGGGCCACAGGCTCAGTTCACCATCACCAGCTTGCCCATCACGCCCCGCGAACCCATGTGCGCATAGGCGGCGGGCAGCTCGGCCATGGGCATGGTGCGGTCGATCACGGGCTTGATCTTGCCCTGGGCATACCACTGCGCCAGCTCGCCCATCATGGCGGCATTGGCCTTGGGTTCGCGCTTGGCGAAGTCGCCCCAGAACACGCCCACGATGGAGGCACCCTTGAGCAGCGCGAGGTTGAAGGGCAGGGCCGGGATGGGGCCGGACGCAAACCCCACCACCAGGTAGCGGCCGCGCCAGGCGATGGAGCGGAACGCGGGCTCGGCGAAATCGCCGCCCACCGGGTCGTAGATCACGTCCGGGCCCTTGCCGTCGGTGAGCGCCTTGATGGATTCGCGCAGGTTGTCCTTGCTGTAGTTGATGGTGGCGTCCGCCCCGATGGAGGTGCACAGCGTGCATTTCTCGTCGGTGGAGGCGGCAGCGATCACGCGTGCGCCCATGGCCTTGGCGATCTGGATGGCCGAGGTGCCCACGCCGCCGGCGGCGCCGAGCACCAGCACCGTTTCGCCGGCCTTGAGCTGGGCGCGGTCCACCAGCGCGTGGTACGACGTGGCGTAGATCATGATGAAGGCTGCAGCATCCACGTGCGAGAAGCCGTCGGGCAGGGGCATGCACAGCGCCGCGGGCGCGATCGTGTGGGTGCCGAAACCGCCCGTGCCCGACAGGCAGGCCACGTTCTGGCCCACTTTCAGATGCGTCACGCCGTCGCCCACGGCGGCCACGACGCCCGCGTATTCAGAGCCGGGCACGAAGGGCAGTGGCGGCTTCATCTGGTATTTGTTCTGCACGATGAGCAGGTCGGGGAAGTTCAGGCTGGCTGCCTTGATCTCGATGAGCACCTCGCCCGCCTTGGGCGTGGGCGTGGGCAGTTCGGTCCAGGCCAGGGCGTCGACGCCGACGGGGTTGGTGCAAAGCCAAGCGTGCATGGGAAAAGTCTCCTGTCAATGTGGGACGCATGATAGGCGGGGCCTGCCGGGGCGCGATGTCCCACGAGCGACGGCCTGCGCCTGCGTTGTGCAAGGCAGGGCCCGGGGCACGCCACCTACAATCCGTTGCAACCCCTTCTGCAACCATGAAAATTCTGATTTCCAACGACGACGGCTACCAGGCTCCCGGCATCGTGGCGCTGCACGATGCGCTCAAGACCCTCGACGGGGTGGAGGTCGAGGTGGTCGCGCCAGAGCACAACAACAGCGCTAAGTCCAATGCGCTCACCCTGCATTCGCCGCTGTACGTGCACCAGGCGCACAACGGCTTCCGCTACGTGAACGGCACGCCCGCCGACTGTGTGCACATCGCCCTCACCGGCCTGCTGGGCTACCGGCCCGACCTGGTGGTGTCGGGCATCAACAACGGCGCCAACATGGGCGATGACACCATCTATTCCGGCACCGTGGGCGCGGCGATGGAGGGGTATCTGTTCGGCATCCCCGCCATTGCCTTCTCGCAGGTGGACAAGGGCTGGGGCGAGATCGAGGCGGCCGCGGCCAAGGCGCGCGAGATCGTCGCGCAGATGCGGGCCCAGCGTCTCGTGACAGAGACCCCATGGCTGCTGAATGTGAACATTCCCAACATGCCGCTGGAGGCGCTGCAGCCCCTCAAGCTGTGCCGGTTGGGGCGCCGCCACGCGGCCGAGCGGGTGATCGTGCAGGAAAGCCCCCGGGGCGAGGCGATGTACTGGATCGGCAGCGCGGGGGCCGCCAAGGACGATGCGGAAGGCACGGATTTTCATGCCACGGCGCAAGGCCACGTGTCGATCACTCCGCTGAAGGTGGACCTGACGGACCACGACAACCTGGGCTACTGGGCACAGACCGCGTCCCGCCTTGTGGCAGGCGTGGCCGGGGCGCCGGGACCGTGATGCAGCGCCGCCCCGGATTCCCTGCCAGGTTGCCAGGATCTGGACCTTCTCCCGCCAGGCCCGCCCCGGTCGCTCCGCCCGCGCGCCAGCCGGCGGCGGCGCCGGTGGGGGTGGGGCTGGATTCGGCGGCGGTGCGCGCGCGCATGGTGCACAAGCTGGCGGCCGGAGGCATCACGTCGCCGGCGGTGCTGCACGCCATGGGCACCGTGCAGCGCCATCGTTTTGTCGACAGCGCGCTGGTCAACCAGGCGTATGAGGACACCAGCCTGCCGATTGGCCTTGGGCAGACCATTTCCAAGCCGAACGTCGTGGCCCGCATGTGCGAGCTGCTGCTGGGCGCCGAAGGCGCGCGCCCGGGCGGATTGGGACGTGTGCTGGAGATCGGCACGGGCTGCGGCTACCAGGCGGCCGTGCTGAGCCACCTGGCGCGCGAGGTCTATACCCTGGAGCGCCTGCGGGGCCTGCACGACAAGGCGCGCCACAACCTGCGCCCGTTTCGCCTGGCCAATGTCCACTTGCTGTTCGGGGACGGCATGCTGGGCTACGCCAAGGGCGCGCCTTACGCGGCCATCATCGCCGCCGCGGGCGGGGATGCCGTGCCGCAGGCGTGGTGCGACCAGCTGGCGGTCGGAGGGCGGCTGGTGGCGCCCATGGCGGTGGCAGGCGGGCAGCAGATGTTGCTGGTGATCGACAAAACCCCGCACGGATTGAAACAAAACGTGCTCGAGCCCGTACATTTTGTCCCCCTAAAATCGGGGATTGCCTGAAGGGAAATGCTTATGTTCGTATCGCGTGGTCTTGTGGTTGGGTTTACCGTGGCGCTGGCGGGGCTTGCGCTCACCGGTTGCGGCACCCGGCTGAACAAGGCTCCTGTGGAAGACCGGGGCACATCCTCCTCGTCCTCCGCGCCTCCGCCAGCGGCCCAGCCCGGCGTGGTGGTGGGGACACCCCTCAAGCCGCTGCCCGGCGCGGAAAATGCCGGAAAACCAGGCTACTACACGGTCAAGCCGGGAGATACCCTCATTCGCATCGGCCTGGAGTCGGGCCAGAGCTGGAAAGACATTGCGCGCTGGAACAACCTCGAGAACGCGAATCTGATCGAAGTGGGCCAGGTGCTGCGCGTGGCGCCGCCCGCGCCCGCCTCGCAGGCCGTGGCCGCCGACAGCGGCGTGGTCACCCGCCCGGTGACCTCCTCGACGGTGACGCCCGCCAACCCCGCCAGTGCGGCCGTGCCCCCGGCCAGCGCGGCCAAGCCCGCCACCTCGGCGGCCTCCGGCCCCGTGGTGGCCGTCGCGCCGGCAACGCCGACACCGTCGTCGGGTGCCGGGGAAGACGACATGGCATTCATCTGGCCCGCTCCGGGCTCGCTGATCGCCGGGTTCGACGAGGCGCGCAACAAGGGATACGACATTGCTGGCAAGGCGGGAGACCCGGTCCTGGCCGCCGCCGACGGCCGCGTGGTGTATGCGGGCGCGGGGCTGCGCGGATACGGCAACCTCGTCATCCTCAAGCACAACAACACCTTTCTGACGGCGTACGCGCACAACCAGACCCTGCTCGTCAAGGAGGACCAGTCCGTGCGCAAGGGGCAGAAAATTGCCGAGATGGGCAGCACCGACGCCGACCGCGTCAAGCTGCACTTTGAAATCCGCCGGCAAGGCAAGCCCGTCGACCCGTCGCGCTACCTGCCTGCACGTTGATTTCCGCCGTGGCTTCGCCGCCAATGGGCGCAACGGGCATGGCGCGCGAACCGGCCGGGGCAGCGGATGAGCTGCTGGCCGACGAGTCGGAAGGGCTGGCGGACGAGTCTGGGGGCGAGCTTCGCTCCATGCACATCGGGGCCGGACAGCATGGCGTGCGGCTGGACCGGGCGCTGGTCGATCTGGTGCCCGAGTTTTCCCGCAGCTACCTGCAGCAACTGCTGGCGCAGGGGCTGGTAAGCCTCAATGGCAAGCCGCTTCCCAAGGCGGCGGCGCGCGTGAAGGCGGGCGATCAGGTGGTGCTGGAAATGCGGCCCACGCTGCAGAGCCAGGCCTTCCGGCCTGAGTCCATGTCCATCGACGTGGTGTTCGAGGATGCACATCTGCTGGTGGTGAACAAGCCCGCCGGCCTGGTGGTGCACCCCGCGCCGGGGAACTGGAGCGGCACCTTGCTCAACGGCCTGCTCGCCCGCGACGAAAAGGCGCTGACCGTGCCGCGCGCGGGCATCGTGCACCGGCTCGACAAGGACACCAGCGGGCTGATGGTCGTTGCCCGCGACCGCGCCACCATGGACGCGCTGGTCGCATTGATTGCCGAGCGCAAGGTGCAGCGGCAGTACGTGGCCATGGCCCACGGCGCATGGTCGGGTCCCAAGATCCGCACGGTGGACGCTCCCATTGGCCGGGATCCGCGCAACCGCCTTCGCATGGCGGTCGTCGACCTGGCGACCCATGCGGGCAAGCTTGCGCGCACCGACATCCGGTGGCTCGCTGGCGCGGACGAGGGCTGCTGGGTGCAATGCACCCTGCATACGGGCCGCACGCACCAGATCCGCGTGCACATGGCGTCCTTGCGGCATCCGTTGGTGGGGGATGGCCTGTATGGCGGCGCGCCGGTCGGCAGCCTGCAGCGGCAGGCGCTGCATGCCTACCGCCTGGCCTTCTCGCACCCTATGACCGGCGAGGCGCTGGAATTCCGGGCGCCGGTGCCGCAGGACATCTGCCAGGCCCTCTCGTCATGGGGGCTGGGCTACAATGCGCCCTGACGGCCAGACTGGCCCCAGCCCGAAGACGGAATCCCGCCGGGCTCTTGCGTCGCGCCAGCACCCTTGCACAGCGCGCCATTGATTGCCCCCTGCTGTTGATGTGACACCCGTTGCAACGCGTGGCACTTTTCCAGGAATCGCTGAACCATGAACACGGTGGATGCCAAAAGGGTCCTCGAAACTGCGTTGATCTGCGCGCAGCAGCCTGTGCCTTTGCGCGAGCTGCGGGTGCTGTTCCATGACGCGCTGGGGTCGGACACGCTCAAGGTATTGCTGCAGGAGCTGCAGCTGGAATGGACGCAGCGTGGCGTGGAGCTGGTTCAGGTGGCCACGGGCTGGCGTTTCCAGAGCCGGCCCGAGATGCGCGAGTACCTCGACCGGCTGCACCCCGAAAAGCCGCCGCGCTATTCGAGGGCCACCATGGAAACCTTGGCGATCATTGCGTATCGCCAGCCTGTGACGCGGGGTGATATCGAGGACATCCGGGGGGTGACGGTCAACAGCCTGATCGTCAAGCAGCTGGAAGACAGGGGCTGGGTCGAGGTCATCGGCCACCGGGAAACGGTGGGGCGTCCGGCGCTGTTTGCGACCACGCGGCAGTTTCTGGATGACATGGGGCTGCAGTCGCTGGACCAGTTGCCGGTGCTGGATGACCCCACCGGCAATGCCAATGTCCTGGAGGCCATGGCCGCTGCCGCCCAAGGGGTGATAGAGCCGGAGCCCGAACCGGCAGCGGAGCTGGTCGCTGCGCCATCGGAGCCCGGCCCGGGCCAACAGCCGCCAGAACCGGGCGCGGCGCCGGATGCGGTGCTGCCCGTGGAAGACTTTTTTCAGAATGCGGAGACGGATCTCCGCGACGACGATGCCGATACCCCGGGTGGTATCCAGGGAAATACTTGATGAACGATTCGACCCCCGAAATGCCGGCTGATCTGCCGGAGGCTGCGCCTGCGCAGGCGGCTGCGGCGCCGAAGAAACCTGCTGCCAAGCGCGCTCCGCGCAAGAAGGCGGTGCCGGTGGCTGTGGTTGCCGAGGAGCAAAGTGCTGCTGGCGACGCCATCGCTTCGGCGGCCCCCGAGGCAGTTTCTGAGGTGGAGCCCGTGACAGCTGCGGAGTTGCCGCCCGAGGCGCCCTCCTCGTCGCAGGTGGTTGCAGGGCCCGAGGCCGAGGCTGCGGCGGCGCATGCGGAAGGCTCTGAGTCCGCGGGCCAGCCAGGGCAGGGCGGCCGCAGGAACCAGGGCCAGCCCGGCGGCAGGCCGCCCCAACGCCCCGAAGGTGCCGGGCGCGACAGGCGCAAGGCGGCGCCGGCGGTGGATGGCTATCAGTTCGAGGATGTGGTGTCGGGCCGCTTCGATGAGGATGATGCGTCGGCCGACGCCGTTCCCGCCAAGCGCGTATTGCTGCCCCAGGTGGAAACGCCCAAGCTTCACAAGGTGCTGGCCCAGGCGGGGCTGGGGTCGCGGCTCGAGATGGAGCAGCTCATCCTGGAAGGGCGCATCTCCGTGAACAACGAGCCTGCCCATATCGGACAGCGCATCCAGTTCGGAGACCAGGTCAAGGTCAACGGCAAGCCCATCCGCTACCGGATCGACCCGCCGCCCGCGCGCGTGATCGCGTACCACAAGCCGGTGGGCGAAGTGGTGACCCATGACGACCCCCAGAACCGGCCCACTGTCTTTCGCAAGCTGCCCCGGCTCATGCAGGGCAAGTGGCAGTCTGTCGGGCGCCTGGATCTGAACACCGAAGGCCTGCTGCTGTTCACCAGTTCCGGCGAACTTGCCAACAAGCTCATGCACCCGCGTTTTGGCTTGGAGCGCGAGTACGCCGTGCGGGTGCTGGGCGCCTTGAGCAACGAAGAAAAGCAGAAGCTGCTGGATGGCGTGCGCCTGGACGATGGCATGGCATCCTTTGGATCGATCGAGGATGGCGGTGGCGAAGGCTCCAACTGCTGGTACCGGGTCACCATTTCCGAAGGGCGCAACCGCGAGGTGCGCCGGATGCTGGAGTCTGTGGGACATGCGGTCAGCCGGCTGATCCGTATCCGGTACGGCGCCATGGTGCTGCCGCGCGGGCTCAAGCGCGGCGCCTGGCTGGAACTCGATGAGAGTGACATCCGCGCCCTGGTCCAGGCCGCCGGTGCCGGACGGCCGGAGGCTCCGGCCGAAGGCCGGTTGGAAGAGGGGCCGGGTGCGGGCGGGCGCGGCGGCAACAAGCGCAACCGGGGGCGCAACGGGCCCCGCGTGGGCGACGGCCCGCGCCGCGACATGTCGCAGGGGGCGCCGGGCGGCCCCCGCGGCCAGAAACCCCGCCGTGACAATGGACAACAAGGTCAGGCCCGCGGCAACAATGCCGGCGGCGGTGATCGCCAGCGCGGGGCGGCACAGCCGGATCCGATGAAGACCTCGGTGGGCTATATCGGCATGGACAGCCTCTCGCGGCACCGCCAGGACAAGCGGCGCCCCGGCGGAGGCGGCCCTCGCCGCGGGGGCGGCGGGCGCTGAGCGCACGCTGCGCCGGTCTGCCCGGTTAGAATCGAGGGCTTTGTCCAGTGGGCAAACGAATTACAGCAACATCATCCATTCAGGAAATCAACATGGCAATCGAACGCACCCTCTCCATCATCAAGCCCGACGCAGTGGCCAAGAATGTCATCGGTCAGATCTATGCACGCTTTGAAGCTGCCGGCCTCAAGGTCGTGGCTGCACGCATGGCCCACCTGTCGCGCCTGGAAGCCGAGCAGTTCTACGCCGTGCACAAGGAGCGTCCTTTCTTCAAGGACCTGGTGGACTTCATGATCTCCGGCCCCGTGATGATCCAGGCCCTGGAAGGTGAAAACGCGATTCTGAAGAACCGCGAACTCATGGGCGCCACGGACCCCAAGAAGGCAGAAGCCGGCACCATCCGCGCCGACTTCGCTGACAGCATCGATGCCAATGCAGTGCATGGTTCCGACGCAGCTGAAACCGCCCAGGCAGAAGTGGCCTTCTTCTTCCCCGGCCTGAACATCTACTCGCGCTGATATGGTGCTCCCCATGCCTGTTCCCGCAATCGTGGGACACCTGCGCCATGGGGACGACCGCGCTCGGCCCGTCACTGGGAGGGCGCGATGACCACCACCAACCTGCTGGAATTTGACCTCGACGGCCTGGCTGCTTTCTGCCAGCAACTGGGTGAAAAGCGGTTTCGCGCCACCCAGCTGTTTCGCTGGA
Organism: Acidovorax sp. GW821-FHT09A11; assembly: GCF_059418365.1. Taxonomy (NCBI): domain Bacteria; kingdom Pseudomonadati; phylum Pseudomonadota; class Betaproteobacteria; order Burkholderiales; family Comamonadaceae; genus Acidovorax; species Acidovorax sp. GW821-FHT09A11. The sequence continues at coordinate 16,233 of NZ_JBWKPS010000008.1, read as the reverse complement.
TCCACCAGCGCGGCGCCAGTGACTTTGACGCCATGAGCGATCTGGCCAAGGCCCTGCGCGACAAGCTCAGGGGTTGCGCCCGCGTCGAGGCCTTGCCGGTCATCTCAGAGCATGTTTCCTCGGACGGCACGGTGAAGTGGCTGTTCGACGTGGGGGATGGCAATGCGGTGGAAGCCGTCTTCATTCCTGAGGATGACCGCGGAACGCTGTGTATTTCCTCCCAGGCCGGCTGTGCCGTGGGGTGCCGCTTTTGCTCCACGGGGCATCAGGGTTTCAGCAGGAATCTGACCACGGGCGAGATCGTCGCGCAGTTGTGGTTTGCAGAGCATTCCTTGCGCAAACGCCTCAAGTCCGAAGATCGGGTGATCTCGAACGTCGTGATGATGGGGATGGGCGAGCCGCTGCAGAACTACTCGGCGCTCGTGCCCGCCTTGCGTGTCATGCTCGATGACCATGGGTATGGTCTGTCGCGGCGGCGGGTGACGGTATCCACGTCGGGCGTGGTCCCCATGATGGACCGCCTCTCGCAGGATTGCCCGGTGGCCCTGGCCGTGTCTTTGCATGCGCCCAACGATCCGCTGCGGGACAATCTGGTACCGCTCAATCGCAAGTATCCGATCGAAGAGCTGCTGGAGGCCTGCAACCGCTATCTGGCGCACGCACCGCGTGATTTCATCACTTTTGAATACTGCATGCTCGATGGTGTCAATGACCAGCTGGAGCATGCGCAGCAGCTGATCGAACTGGTCAAGCCCGCCCGCGGCGCAGGGGTGCGCTGCAAATTCAATCTCATTCCCTTCAATCCATTTCCCGCATCGGGGCTGTTGCGATCTGCGCAAAATCAGGTGGTTGCATTTGCGAAGGTCCTGAGCGATGCAGGTATTGTCACAACGGTGCGCAAGACCCGGGGAGATGATATCGACGCGGCCTGTGGCCAGCTCGCGGGAGATGTCAAGGATCGCACACGGGCCGCCGAGCGCATGGCAAAGCAGCGGACAATCGTGCTCAAACCGGTGACTTGATCAGCAAGCAATCGGCATACTTCAAGGAGGCTCTACATGGTGGGATTGGTTGGAAGCTGGCAGCAACTTGGCCGCTGGACACTCACGGCATGTGGCGTGCTCGCATGCATGTCCGTACTGCAGGGGTGTGCGACCAACAACAGCATGTCCACCGTGGATACCAATGCGGGATTGGTCACTCCGTCCGATGAGCCTGAAACGCGGCGCCGTGCCCGCATCCGCCTGGAGCTTGCATCCAACTATTTCGAGAACGGCCAGACCGCCGTGGCGCTTGATGAAGTCAAGCAGGCGCTGGCGGCCGATCCCACGTATTCCGACGCCTTCAACCTGCGCGGCCTCATCTACATGCGGCTGAACGATTTTGCGCAGGCGGACGACAGTTTTCGCAGGGCGCTGGCGCTCAGGGGGAACGATCCCAACCTGTTGCACAACTACGGCTGGTTGCTTTGCCAGCAGCAAAAGTACGCAGAAGCCGACCAGCAATTCGGGCGGGCGCTGGCCAATCCTTCCTACACCGCGCGCAGCAAGACACTCATGGCACGCGGGCTTTGCCAGTCGGGGGCCGGTCAGTTCGCCGAAGCCGAGCAGTCACTGCTCAAGGCCTATGAACTGGATGCCGCCAACCCCGTGGTGGGCTACCACCTGGCTGCGCTTTTGTTGCGGCGCAACGAGCTGACCCGCGCCCAGTTCTATATCCGGCGGCTGAACAACAGCCAGTTTGCCAACTCCGAGTCGCTGTGGCTCGGAATCAAGGTGGAGCGTGGCCTGGGTGACTCCGTGGCCATGAAGCAGCTGGCGGAACAGTTGCGCAAGCGTTTCCCGGATTCGCGGGAACTGGGGGCATACGAGCGTGGGGCTTTCAATGAGTGAGGTTCTGGAGAGTGGTGGAATGACGGCGGGTGGATTGCTCAGGGAAGCGCGGCAGGCATCCGGCATGCACATAGCCGCCTTGGCCGTGGCGCTGAAGGTGCCGGTCAGCAAGCTGGAGGCGCTGGAGGCCGACAACTACGAGGCGCTGCCTGATACGGTGTTTGTGCGGGCGCTGGCATCCAGCATCTGCAGGACACTCAAGCTCGATCCTGCGCCCGTCCTGTCGCTGTTGCCGCAAAGCAAGAGTCCGCGTCTGGCCACGGACAGTGCCGGTCTCAATGCACCCGTGAAGGGCGGTTCTGGCAAGTCGTCTTCGTCTTCGGCGTCCTTTTCGGGATCCACTTCGCGGTCCGTCACCTTGGTGGTGCTGGCGCTGCTGGTGGGAGCTCTCGTGCTTGTTTTCTTTCCCCGCCAGCAGGACGGGACGACGAGCACGACAGGCGCAGTGCAGGCACCTGCCCCGGTGACGGCCGCTCCTTCGGTCATCGCGGAACCTCAGGCCAGCCCCGCACCCACAGAAGTATCGAGTGCCGCGACCGGCGTTGCCGAGCGCAAGCCGGAGAGCCCCGCGCCAGTTGCGGCGGGGCGCCCCGATGCAGCCGCGCCCGCGGCTGCCAATGGTGTTGCATCGGCCCCGGTGGCGGCCGCCAGCGCAGCCGCACCCCCCGCAGGTGCGCTGGTGCTGCGCGCGCGCAGTGAATCCTGGGTGCAGGTGCGGGACTCCGCAGGCGCGGTAGTGCTGCAGCGCAATCTGGTCGCGGGCGAGTCGGTGTCGGTCGCCGGGTCGATGCCTTTGGCGGTTGTCATCGGACGCGCGGACGTGACGGAGGTCTTCGTGCGCGGAAAGCCTTTCGACCTGACGACTGTGTCGCGTGAAAACGTTGCTCGCTTCGAGGTGAAATAGTGGAACAGGTATCTGGTGATATGGGGCCCATTGCGATTGCATCCCCTTTGCCTCGGCGCTCACGCCAAGCCAGGATCGTGTGGGGATCCCGTGTCGTGACGGTGGGCGGCGATGCGCCCGTGCGCGTGCAATCCATGACAAATACCGATACGGTGGATGCCATCGGCACGGCCATACAGGTCAAGGAGCTGGCGCAGGCGGGTTCGGAGTTCGTGCGGATTACCGTGAATACCCCCGAGGCCGCGGCGGCGGTGCCCTATATCCGGGAACAACTGGACCGGATGGGAGAAAGTGTGCCGCTCGTGGGGGACTTTCACTACAACGGGCACCGGCTGCTCACGGATTTTCCCGATTGCGCACAGGCGCTGTCCAAGTACCGCATCAATCCGGGCAATGTCGGCAAGGGTGACAAGAGGGACCGGCAGTTTGGCCAGATGATCGATGCCGCCATGCGGTGGAACAAGGCGGTGCGCATCGGGGTGAATTGGGGCAGTCTCGATCAGGATCTGCTGGTGGACCTGATGGACGCCAACAGCCGCCGGGCCTCGCCCTGGGAGGCGCGCCAGGTCATGTATGAGGCGCTCATCACGTCGGCCATCGAGTCCGCTCGCCGGGCCGAGCAGATGGGGCTGGATGGCAATCAGATCATCCTGTCGTGCAAGGTCAGTGGGGTGCAGGATCTGATTTCCGTCTATCGTGAGCTCGCACGCCGCTGCGACTATGCGCTGCATCTGGGGCTGACGGAAGCGGGCATGGGAACCAAGGGCACGGTGGCGTCGGCAGCTGCGCTGTCGGTTCTGCTGCAAGAAGGCATCGGCGATACCATTCGCGTGTCCCTGACGCCCCAGCCCGGGGAGGCGCGCACGCAGGAGGTGGTGGTCGCCTCCGAGATATTGCAGGCGTTGGGTCTGCGTATGTTTGTCCCCAGCGTCACGGCATGCCCGGGCTGTGGCCGCACCACAAGCACGACCTTTCAGGACCTGGCCAAGCAGATCGACGATTTTCTGCGTGCCCAGATGCCCGTATGGCGGGTTCGTTATCCCGGCGTCGAGAATCTGCGCGTCGCCGTGATGGGGTGCATCGTCAACGGTCCTGGCGAAAGCAAGCACGCAGACATCGGCATCAGCCTGCCCGGTACGGGTGAGGCGCCTGCGGCCCCTGTGTTCATTGATGGCGAAAAGGCCCTGACTCTGCGCGGCGAGAACATTGCCAATGAGTTCCATCAGATCGTCGAGCAGTACATTGAAAAGCGTTTCGGTGCCGCGGTTCCCGCCGCCTGACCCGCTGCATCCGCGCCGACAGCCCTTGCTCGGCCCCCGCAGTGGGGCCGCAAGGAAGCTCTCTCAAAATAATTGGATAAGAAAAGAACAGCTGTGAGTAACGAAAAAAGCGCCACCTCGCCCAAGCCGGAAAAGCTGGTGGCCGTGAAAGGCATGAATGACATCCTGCCTCCGGAATCTGCCCGCTGGGAGTGGCTGGAGGCCAAGGTCCGGGGCCTGATGGCGCGCTACGCCTACCGCAATATCCGTACGCCGATCGTCGAGCCCACGCCGCTTTTTGTGCGGGGGCTCGGCGAGGTGACCGATATTGTTGAAAAAGAGATGTACTCGTTCGAGGACCGTCTCAATGGCGAGCACCTGACCCTGCGCCCCGAGGCGACGGCAGGCGTCGTGCGCGCCGTGGCCGAGCATTCCATGCTGTACGACGGGGGCAAGCGCCTGTACTACATGGGGCCCATGTTCCGCCACGAGCGTCCGCAGCGCGGGCGGTATCGCCAGTTCCATCAGATTGGCGCCGAGGCGCTGGGTTTTCCGGGCGCCGAAGTCGACGCGGAACTGATTTTGCTGGCCCAGGCGCTGTGGCGTGAACTGGGGCTTCAGAATGTGCGGCTGGAGCTCAACAGCCTGGGCGAGCCCCATGAACGCAAGGCCCATCGTGCTGCGCTGATCTCGTACCTCGAGCAGCATGCCGATGTGCTGGACGAAGAAGCACGCCGGCGCTTGCACAGCAACCCCCTGCGCATTCTGGATACCAAGAACCCCGCCATGCAGGCCATCGTGGAGGCCGCACCTCGGTTGATCGATTTCCTGGGGCCAGAGTCGCTCGCGCATTTCGACGCAGTGAAGTCCATCCTGAGTGCCAATGGCGTCGCATGGACCGTCAATCCGCGCCTTGTCAGGGGCATGGACTACTACAACCTGACCGTGTTCGAGTTCGTCACCGACCAATTGGGCTCGCAGGGCACGATTTGTGGCGGCGGCCGCTACGACTACCTGATCGGTCAGATTGGTGGCAAGGCTGCGCCAGCGGTGGGCTGGGCGCTGGGGGTTGAGCGTGTGCTCGAACTCCTCAAGGAGCAGGCCAGCGCATTGCCGGCGCTGGCTCCCGATGTGTATGCGGTGATTCCCTCGGCGGCGGCGTTGCCGGTGGCGGTTGCGGCCATCGAGCGCCTGCGGCAGCTCGGCGTCAGTGTGCAGATGCATGCTGCGCCCGCAGGCGGTGAAGGAATGGGCAGCATGAAGTCCCAGTTCAAGAAGGCAGATGCGAGCGGCGCGCTGCATGCACTGGTCTTTGGCGACGATGAGCTCTCCCGAGGGATGGTTGTTGTCAAGTCCTTGCGCGATGGTGTCGGAGCGCAGGCCGAGCAACCGCTGGGCTCACTGGTCGAATGGGTGTCCCACCTACAATCCAACCGCTAAACAGAACATATTCCATGGCAAATCACCTAGATCTCGAAGAACAAGAACAGCTTGACCAGCTCAAGCATTTCTGGAACACCTGGGGCACGCTCATCAGTTCGGTACTGATTCTGGTGGCGGGCTCCCTGGTTGCGTGGAACGGATACCAGTATTGGCAAAACCGCCAGGCGAGCCAGGCCGCGGCGCTCTTTGATGCCGTGGACGTGGCTGCCCGGACGGGGGATCAAGCGCGCATGGCGCAAGCGTTTGCCGACCTCAAGGCCAAGTATTCGGGCACTACGCAGGCCAGCCAGGCCGGCCTCGCGCTCGCCAAGACGATGGTGGATGCCGGCAATGCCGATGGCGCGAAAGAAGCGCTGGCCTGGGTGGCCGCCCAGTCCGGGGATGATGGCCTCAAGGCGCTGTCCAGGTTGCGCTTGGCCAGCGTGCTGATGGACCAGAAAAACTACGATGAGGCGCTCAAGCAGGTGTCTGGCAGCACTCCCCTTGAGTTTGAAGCGGTGTTCGCAGATCGCAAGGGTGATATCTATTCCCTGCAGGGCAAGCGCACAGAGGCGATCGCGGAGTATGCGAAGGCATACAAGGCCTTCGAGGAGAGTGTGGAGTATCGGCGCCTCGTGGAAATCAAGCTTGGTGCCCTGGGGGTCTCGCCGCAGGGTATCGCGGTGGCTGCGGCTGCTCCTGTGGAAGGGGTGAAATAACCATGGCGTTCATTTGTGCAAACAACACGCCGGGCGGGCGGATGCTGCTGCGTGGCGTTTCGTCCGCGGTGCTGGTCGCCATGTTGGCCGGGTGTTCGCTGTGGAGTGGCAGCAGCTCCAAACCCGTACCTGCCGATCTGGGGGCCAATGTCGCTGTCCTGGGTGTGCGGCAGGCATGGACAGCGCGCATCGGCAATGTTGGAGGATTTCCGCTGGAGGTCCACTCCGTAGGCAATGTGGTGACCGTGGCATCCGCTGACGGTGTGGTGGCTGCGATCGATGCGCGCACCGGTGGAGACGTATGGCGCACCGCACTGGCCGAGCCCTTGTCCGCGGGTGTGGGAAGCGATGGAAAGTCTGCGGCTGTCGTGTCCCGCAGCAACACGTTGATTGTTCTGGATGCCGGCCGTGAGCGTTGGCGGCAATCCTTGGCTGCGCAGGTATTCACGCCCCCCCTGGTCGCTGGCGGGCGTGTCTTTGTGCTGTCGACGGATCGGTCGCTGGCCGCCTACGATGCTGTGACGGGGCGCAAGCTCTGGAGCCAGCAGCGCCCTGGAGACCCCTTGGTCTTGCGCCAAGCCGGCGTACTCCTGGCTGTGGGAGATACCTTGGTGGCGGGTTTTGCCGGCCGCCTTGTGGGCTTGAACCCGGACAACGGCAGCGTTCGCTGGGAGGCGCCGCTGGCCAGCTCGCGCGGTACCAATGATGTCGAACGCCTGGTGGAACTGGTCGGCCGTACCAGTCGGGTAGGGGACTCCGTCTGTGCACGGGCCTTCCAGTCGGCTGTGGGTTGCGTCAATACGGCCAGAGGCGCGGTGGCCTGGACGCAGCCGGCCAGTGGAGCCGATGGAGTGCACGGCGATGGCGAAGCGCTGTTCGGGGCCGAGAGCAATGGCACGGTGATTGCGTGGCGCCGCAGCGACGGCTCACGCCTGTGGGCGACGGACAGGCTCAAGCACCGCAAACTGACAGCGCCTTTGCTGCTGGGGCGCTCGGTGGTGGTCGGGGACGATGCAGGCCTCGTTCATCTGCTTTCCCGTGCGGACGGTTCTCCGCTTAACCGCATTGCCACCGATGCATCCGGCATAGCTGCGGCGCCTGCTGTCGCTGCCGATACGCTGGTGGTGGTCACGCGAAACGGTGGCGTCTACGGATTCCGTCCTGATTGATGGATCTTATTCAATGAAGCCAGTTATCGCCCTCGTCGGGCGTCCGAATGTCGGCAAGTCCACGCTTTTCAACCGTCTGACCAAGTCTCGCGACGCCATCGTGGCGGATTTCGCCGGGCTGACGCGAGACCGGCATTACGGCAATGGCAAGCAAGGCAAGCACGAGTACATCGTCATCGATACAGGGGGCTTCGAGCCTGATGCATCGAGTGGCATCTACAAGGAGATGGCCAAGCAGACGCAGCAGGCCGTTGCCGAGGCGGATGTGGTCATCTTCGTGGTCGATGCACGTGCCGGCGTTTCTGCGCAGGACCATGACATTGCAAACTACCTGCGCCGCCTTGGCAAACCCTGTGTGCTGGTCGCCAACAAGGCGGAGGGCATGCTGGAAGGCGTGCAGCTGGCAGAGTTTTATGAGCTGGGGCTGGGCGAGGTGTATCCCGTGTCCGCGGCGCATGGGCAGGGTATCCGCAGTCTGGTTGATATCGCCCTGGAACCCCTGCAGCTTCCTGAGCCGGACGACTCCGAGGCCGGCTCCGACAAGAGCATCATCAAGCTTGCCGTCGCAGGGCGGCCCAATGTCGGTAAATCGACGCTGATCAACACCTGGCTTGGCGAGGAGCGCCTTGTCGCGTTTGACATGCCGGGCACGACCCGGGATGCCATCACCGTGCCATTCGAGCGCAATGGCCAACGCTTCGAGCTGGTCGATACGGCGGGGTTGCGCCGCAAGGGCAAGGTGTTTGAGGCGATCGAGAAATTTTCGGTCGTGAAGACTCTCCAGGCCATTGAATCGGCCAACGTGGTTCTGCTGCTGCTGGACGCGACCCAGGGGGTCACGGATCAGGATGCGCACATCGCAGGCTACATCCTTGAAAGCGGCAGGGCCGTGGTGGTGGCTGTCAACAAATGGGATGCCGTGGACGACTACCAGCGCCAGTTGCTGGAACGGTCCATCGAGACCCGGCTCGCCTTTCTGAAGTTTGCCTCGATGCATTTCATTTCCGCCAAGAAGCGGCAGGGGCTGGGGCCGCTGTGGACGTCGATCGCCCAGGCGCACAAGGCGGCAACCTGCAAAATGTCCACGCCGGTGCTTACACGCCTGCTCCTGGAGGCTGTGCAGTTCCAAAGTCCCAAGCGGGCAGGCATGTTCCGCCCCAAGATGCGGTATGCACACCAGGGGGGCATGAACCCGCCGGTGATCGTGATCCATGGCAATTCGCTCGAACATGTCACCGATGCCTACAAGCGCTTCCTGGAAGGACGCTTCCGCAAAGAGTTTGATCTGGTGGGCACGCCGCTGCGGATAGAAATGAAAACCTCCCACAATCCTTTTGCCGACAAGGACGAGGCCTGATCCAAAGGCTGGAGCCCTGAAGGGCCATGCACTACCAGCCCGATTTGCCCTTCGGGCTGTGGTAAGGTGCTGGTTTACAACAACATTTTGAACACGGAGAATATCGTGAGCAATAAAGGCCAGCTTTTGCAAGATCCCTTCCTCAACGCGCTGCGTCGGGAGCATGTTCCTGTTTCCATCTATCTGGTGAATGGAATCAAGCTGCAGGGGCAGATCGAGTCATTCGACCAGTATGTGGTGTTGCTGCGCAATACAGTGACCCAGATGGTTTACAAGCACGCTATTTCCACCATCGTGCCAGGTCGCGCCGTCAATTTTTCCACCGCCGACACCCCTGATGCAGATAGCAGCAACGCTTGAGTTGTTGTTTCTGAACCGGTCTTCGCTTCTTGCACGGATGGTGCGAGAAGGCCATCTGATTTGCATGCGATGACATCTTCGCGCGTGGACGGCACCCCGGTGCTGCTGGTGGGGGTGGACTTTGGTTTTCCCCATTTTGATGGCGATCTCGAGGAATTGGGCTTGCTCGCACAGACGGCGGGCATGAACCCGGTTGGCCGCCTGACATGCAAACGCAAGGCCCCGGACGCGGCCTTGTTTGTCGGAAGTGGCAAGGCAGACGAAATTCGCACTGCGGCACAGATGCACGGTGCGGTAGAGGTGCTGTTCGATCAATCGCTCAGCCCGGCCCAGCAACGTAACCTGGAGCGTCACCTTGAGCTTCCAGTCAACGACCGCACGCTGCTGATTCTGGAGATTTTTGCCCAGCGCGCCCGCAGCCATGAGGGCAAGCTTCAGGTGGAGCTCGCGCGACTGCAGTACCTCAGCACCCGCCTCGTGCGTCGATGGTCTCACCTGGAGCGTCAGACGGGTGGGATTGGCGCACGTGGTGGCCCTGGCGAGAAGCAGATTGAACTCGACCGCCGGATGATTGGCGACGCCGTCAAGCGCACCCGCGAGCGTCTTGTCAAGGTCAAGCGGCAGCGGTCCACCCAGAGGCGGCAACGGGAGCGGCGCGACACCTTCAATATTTCATTGGTCGGCTACACCAATGCGGGCAAGTCCACCTTGTTCAATGCGTTGGTGAAGGCCCGTGCCTATGCCGCAGACCAACTGTTTGCCACGCTGGACACGACAACGCGCCAACTGTATCTGGGCGATGCAGGACGATCGGTGTCCCTCTCCGATACGGTGGGATTCATTCGCGACCTGCCCCATGGCCTGGTGGATGCATTCCAGGCGACGCTGCAGGAGGCCATTGATGCGGATCTGCTGCTTCATGTGGTGGATGCCTCCAATCCGGGCTTTCCGGAGCAGATGGCGCAGGTCCAGAAGGTGCTGCATGAGATCGGGGCTGCGGATATTCCTCAGATATTGGTGTTCAACAAGCTGGATGCTCTGCAGGCGGAGCAACGTCCCCCGCTTCTGGAGGATCAGTACGATGTGGATGGGCAATTGTTCCAGCGCCTGTTCGTGAGCGCGCGCTCCGGCGAAGGGCTGGACACGCTTCGTCAGGCGCTTGCATCCAGGGTGGTGATCGCGGCTCAAGAAGGCATGACCCCTGGTGCCGCCATTGAATTGCCAGGGTCCGAGCCCTGATTGGGCACAATGCCAGCATTACCGATGCCATCCAGAGAACCAGAGACTTTGCGCATGAATTTCCAAAATCGCACCCTACGCTGGACTTCGCTGCCAGCACGTATTCGGGGCATGTTCAACCTGAACGATCCCCGGTGGGGACGCGGCGAAGACAACAAGTCCGATGATGGCGCACGCCCAGAGGACCGCCCCGCTCCCCCGCCTTCGGGAAACCGGGGGGGTGACCAGCGCCCGGGCAATGGGCAGCCGCCGGATCTCGACGAACTGTGGCGCGACCTGAACCGTAAGCTGGGCGGATTGTTCGGATCCAAGAACGGTGGCGGGCGCGGGCCGGGCAACGGTGGCGGTTCGGGCGGCGGGTTCCAACCCGACATGAAGAGCGCAGGCGTTGGTGTGGGGCTGATCGCCGGGATTGTGTTTGTCATCTGGATGGGGACAGGGTTCTTCATCGTCCAGGAAGGCCAGCAGGCCGTGATCACTCAGTTTGGCAAATACAAGAGTACGGTGGGCGCGGGTTTCAACTGGCGATTGCCATACCCCATCGAGCGCCACGAGCTTGTTTTCGTGACCCAGATTCGCTCCGCCGACGTGGGCCGGGACAGCGTCATCAAGAGCACCGGCCTGCGCGAGTCGGCCATGCTCACCGAAGACGAGAACATCGTCGAGATCAAGTTTGCCGTGCAGTACCGCTTGAGTGATGCACGCGCCTGGCTGTTTGAAAGCAAGAATCCGTCGGATGCAGTCGTACAGGCCGCCGAAACGGCGGTTCGCGAAGTGGTAGGAAAGATGCGCATGGATACGGCCTTGGCCGAAGAGCGTGACCAGATTGCACCGCGGGTCCGTGCGCTCATGCAAACCATTCTTGACCGCTACAAGGTCGGTGTCGAAGTTGTTGGAATCAACCTGCAGCAGGGGGGGGTGCGTCCACCTGAACAGGTGCAGGCGTCGTTTGACGATGTGCTGAAAGCAGGGCAGGAGCGCGAGCGGGCCAAGAACGAAGCGCAGGCATACGCCAATGATGTCATCCCGCGTGCAGTGGGCTCTGCGTCGCGCTTGAATGAGGAGGCGGCAGCTTACAAGGCGCGGATTGTTGCGCAGGCGCAAGGCGATGCGCAACGCTTCTCTTCCATTCTGGCGGAATACCAAAAATCGCCTCAGGTGACCCGTGACCGCATGTACCTGGAGGCCATGCAGCAGATTTACGGCAATGTGACCAAAGTGCTGGTCGAGTCGCGCCAGGGCTCCAATCTGCTGTATCTGCCCCTGGACAAGATCATGCAAGGCGTGGCGAGCGGAGCAGGGCCTCTGGATGCTCCGGCTGCCGCTGCGCCCGCGCCGGCGGTGGTGCCTGCCGTGCCTTCGTCCACTTTTTCGAATGACCCCCGAGCGCGTGACAGCAGTCGCACACGCGATCGTGAATCTCGCTAGGAGCTGCTCGTGAACAGAGTCGGATTTATTGCATCTACCCTCCTGGTGGTGCTGGCCCTCATGAGTTCCATGCTTTTCGTGGTGGACCAGCGCCAGTTTGGCGTGCTCTACGCGCTGGGGCAGATCAAGGAAGTGATTACCGAGCCGGGGTTGAATTTCAAGCTGCCGCCGCCTTTCCAGAACGTGTCGTATATCGACAAGCGTCTTCTGACGCTGGACAGCAGCGATACAGAACCCATGCTGACGGCTGAAAAACAGCGTGTGGTCATCGACTGGTATGTGCGCTGGCGCATCTCTGAACCCACGGAGTACATCCGCAATGTGGGGTTGGACGAAAGCGCCGGGGCCATGCAGCTCAATCGGGTGGTGCGCAATGCCTTTCAGGAGGAAATCAACAAGCGCACTGTCAAGGAACTGCTGTCTCTCAAACGCGAGGCGCTGATGGCAGATGTCAAGCGCGAAGTGCTCGAGACCGTTCGCGGGGCCAAGCCCTGGGGTGTGGACGTGGTGGATGTGCGCATTACCCGCGTCGACTACGTGGAAGCCATCACGGAATCGGTCTACCGGCGCATGGAGGCTGAGCGTAAGCGTGTCGCCAATGAACTGCGCTCCACAGGGGCGGCCGAGGGCGAAAAAATTCGGGCGGATGCAGATCGTCAGCGTGAGATAGCGATTGCCAATGCCTACCGCGATGCCCAGAAGATCAAGGGTGAAGGCGATGCTGAAGCAGCGCGCATCTACGCCGAGGCTTTTGGCCGGGACCCACAGTTTGCCCAGTTTTACCGCAGCCTGGAGGCATACAAGTCCAGCTTCAACAAGAAGACCGACGTGATGGTCCTCGATCCCTCGTCTTCGGAATTCTTCAAGACTTTCCGAGGCGGAACCTCGGCCACGGCGCCTGCCGCCGCGGCACGCAAGTGAGTTTCCCCGCCCTGGCTGTTGGTAGCTTGCCGCAGTGACTTTTGACAGCCTTTGGGCGGCTCTGGCCCTCGTGCTGGTGATTGAAGGGCTATTGCCCTTCCTATCGCCACAGGGCTGGCGGCGTGCGGTCTCCCAGATTGCACTGCTGCAGGATGGCCAGATACGTTTTTTCGCATTGCTGGCCATCGTTGCCGGTGTTGCCATGCTGTGGTTCTGACCTGGGCTTGGAGTCCTGGCGGTGGAGTCTCTCGGGCCTTCGCTCTCCTCCCGGTAGAATCACGGTTTTAACAGCCTCCCCTTTTCTCCATGTCTGCTTGGGTCCTTCCGGATCACATTGCCGATGTCTTGCCGTCCGAAGCGCGGCACATCGAAGAATTGCGTCGCGGGCTGCTTGATACAGCCCGTTGTTATGGCTATGAGTTGGTGATGCCTCCTTTGCTGGAGCATCTCGAATCTTTGCTGACAGGTACTGGCGAGGCGCTTGACCTCCAGACCTTCAAGCTGGTGGATCAGCTCTCCGGGCGTTCCATGGGGCTGCGGGCGGACACCACCCCCCAAGTGGCCCGCATCGATGCGCACCTGCTCAATCGCAAGGGGGTTGCTCGGCTGTGCTATTGCGGCCCCGTACTGCACACCCGGCCTGACCGTCCCCATGCCACACGCGAGCCCCTGCAGTTCGGCGCGGAGATATACGGGCATGCCGGGCTGGAGGCGGACCTCGAGGCTTTGCAGTTGGCCCGGGAGTGCCTGCGGGTTGCGGACGTTCGTGGCACGACGATCGACCTGGGGGACGTGCGGATTGTGCGCAGCCTGCTGGCTGGCGTGCCGCTGAATGCCCAGGTGTTGAGTGCCATCCATGCCGCGCTGGCTGCCAAGGACGCTGGCGAATTGGTGTCTTTGACCCGCGCTTTCCCCGAGAAGTCTCGCAAAGGTTTGCTGGTGCTGCTGCAGCTGTATGGAGATCAGGCTGTGTTGGATGAGGCTGAAAAAGCGCTCAAGCACTTTCCCGACATTCCCCTGCTGCTATCAAATTTGAAATGGCTTGCTACCCGGTTGGAGGGGGCTACCGTGACGTTTGATCTGGCCGATTTGCGTGGCTATGCGTATTACAGCGGTGCACGTTTCGCGATCTATGCACCGGGTGCAAGCGATGCGTTGGTCCGAGGCGGGCGCTATGACGAAGTGGGGGCCGTGTTCGGCAGAAACCGCCCCGCGGCAGGGTTCAGCTTGGATCTCAAGCAAGTGGTCGGCGTAGTGTCGCCGCGTGCGTTGAAGGCGGCGATCCGGGCCCCATGGGAGGAGTCCGATGAGGTCAATGCGGCCATCGCCAAACTCCGCAAGGCGGGTGAGACGGTGGTCTGCGTTCTGCCGGGGCATGAGAGCGAAGTGGACGAGTTCCACTGCGACCGGGAACTGGTGCAGGTTGCGGGCCGGTGGGTCGTGCAGGCTGTTTGAGCAATTGAAAATTGAATTGGGTTTGAGATGAAAGCAACCAAAGGTCGCAATGTAGTGGTGGTCGGGACCCAGTGGGGTGACGAAGGCAAGGGCAAACTGGTTGATTGGCTGACAGAGAGTGCCCAAGGCGTGGTCCGTTTTCAAGGCGGGCACAACGCTGGCCATACGCTGGTGATCAATGGGGTCAAGACTGCGTTGCACTTGATTCCCAGCGGCATCATGCGACCCGGGGTGAAGTGCTACATCGGCAACGGCGTCGTGCTGTCGGCAGCCAAACTGTTCGAGGAAATCGAAGGCCTTGAGAAGGCGGGTGTTGAAGTGCGGTCACGCCTGCGCATCAGCGAGGCCTGTCCCTTGATCCTTCCTTTCCATGCTGCCATTGACGTGGCGCGTGAAGCCGCGCGCGAGCAGGGCGGTACGGAGAAGATTGGAACAACAGGCCGGGGTATTGGTCCCGCGTACGAAGACAAGATTGCCCGCCGCGCACTGCGGGTGCAGGACCTGAAATACCCAGAGCGGTTTGCAGCCAAGCTGCGTGAGTTGCTGGACCTGCACAACCATACCCTCACGACGTACCTCCGCTCCGGCTCGTTCGTGTTTGGTGATGCGCTCAAGCCGTACATCCAGGATGGCAAGGTTCAGTTTGACGTGGTCTATGCAGAGGCGATGCGCCATGCCGAATTGCTCAAGCCCATGATGGCCGATGTGTCACGTGAATTGAACGATGCCCACCGCGAAGGCGCCAATCTCCTGTTCGAAGGTGCACAAGGTACGTTGCTGGATGTGGACCATGGCACCTATCCCTATGTCACCTCCAGCAACTGCGTGGCCGGCAACGCAGCGGCGGGATCCGGCGTGGGGCCTGGCATGCTGCATTACATCCTTGGCATCACCAAAGCGTATTGCACCCGCGTAGGCGGGGGACCATTTCCCACCGAGCTGGACTGGGAAGTGCCAGGTACGCCGGGTTACCACATGAGCACGGTGGGTGCTGAAAAGGGCGTGACTACTGGACGCAGCCGCCGCTGCGGCTGGTTTGATGCCGCATTGCTCAAGCGCAGTGCGCAGGTCAATGGCCTCTCTGGCTTGTGCATCACCAAGCTGGACGTTCTGGATGGCCTCGAAGAATTGTTGCTTTGCACGGGATATGAGCTCGATGGCGAACGCATTGATCTGTTGCCCATGGGGGCTGAAGACATCGCCCGCTGCACCCCTATCTACGAGACATTGCCAGGGTGGAGTGACTCCACCGTTGGTGTGACCGACTATGCCAAGCTCCCGGAAAGTGCCCGGCGCTACCTGGAGCGCATCGAACAGGTGACAGGTGTGCCGATCGACATGATTTCTACTAGTCCGGATCGGGATCACACCATCATGATGCGCCATCCCTATGTCGCTGGCTGATTGCCTTTGACCCTCGTCTCTACAGCTATACATCCAGGAGCCATTTCATGTTGACCGAAGACGGCAAACACCTCTATGTCAGTTATGACGAGTATCACAGCCTCATCGAGAAGCTGGCCCTCAAGGTGCATCAGTCGGGATGGAAGTTCGACACGATCCTGTGTCTTGCACGGGGCGGGTTGCGTCCCGGCGATATCCTGAGTCGTATCTTCGACAAGCCCCTGGCCATCATGTCCACCAGCTCCTACCGTGCCGAAGCCGGCACCGTGCAGGGGCATCTGGATATCGCTCGCTTCATCACAACTCCCAAGGGTGAGATCGCTGGTAAGGTGCTGCTGGTCGATGATCTTGCGGACTCCGGCCACACTCTGCATGCCGTGATCAATATGTTGAAGACCAACTATGCTCCGATCACCGAACTGCGCAGTGCGGTGATCTGGACGAAGGGTCTGTCTACGTTCTCTGCGGACTACTCTGTGGAGTTTCTGCCGACAAACCCCTGGATTCATCAACCCTTTGAAGGCTATGACAGCCTGAGCCCCCACAAGTTGCTTGAGAAGTGGCGTGTGTAGAGAGGGCTGCGAATTCTGAAATTTCACGGACTTTCTTCTGCCTCTCTGAAATTGGTGCTATAGTCGAGGGCTTCGCTACTGAGGCGGTGCTGCAGAGATGCGGGGCGCTGGAGGTTTGGGTGATGATGGGGT